>DJWK01000036.1 GCA_002441555.1 Thermodesulfobacteriaceae bacterium UBA6232 | reverse complement strand
CACAAAATTTATAATACTACCAATTGGAGGTGAGGCCATGAAAAAAAAGCTTATTAGCCTTGGTACATTCCTTGCCCTTTTATCAGGTCAACTTTTAGCAAGTGAAGCTCCCGAAAAGGTAAGTTCATCTTATGCCAGGTCATTATTTATGAGCACAGCAGGAAGTGTTATACAATATGATAAGAATAAAGAGCCTAAGAAAAAAGTTTCCACTGCAAAGCCTTCAATGAAATATGCCAGTAAAAATAATTTCACTACAGGAATGCAGATTCAAGTGCTTCGTCTTGCAGGTGATAATATTTTAAAACCTGTGAACCCCTATTCCTATGTTTTCAAAGAGGGAGACAAATTTAAAGTTAGAGTACGTGTCAATCTTCCAGGGGTAGTTATGTTTTATAATGTAGATCCCAAAGGAAACGAAAATTATCTTGGAGCTTGGCCTATTGAAAAAGCCTTTAGCACAGTTGAAATTCCCTATGAAGGTTCTTTTGAATTTTATGGAGTAAAAGGAGAGGATAAATTATATGTGATTTTTAAGCCATGCCAAGTAAACCCTGAAATTGTGTCAACCTTTGAAAAGAAAACCTCATACAGCAGAAGTATAAGATTAGTAGATTCAGCTTCAACGCAAAAAGTTCAATTAAAGGAAGAAGTTCACACCTATTTACCTACCTGTGTGGCTGATATAAATTATTACAGCGAAGAAAATATTAAGAAGGAAAAAACACAATTTATAAACTATTCCCGATCAATAAGGTTTGTTTCTGACGAAAAAGAGTCCCTTTATGCTTTTTCTTCAAATAATAAAGAAAAAATGACAACTTCAAAAGGAGGAGTTGGAGACATCATTGTTAGTGTGTTAACTTTTAAATTTAAATAAGTTTAAAAATCAATAAGTTATACGGAGTTATACTATGAGGATTTCTAAAATTATTATTATTATTATAATTTTACTTTTTTTAAATCAAAGTATTTTACAAGCAGAAGAATTATTTCTAAATCAAAATGTTTTAAAGGATAAAGATGTTGTTTCTGATGCCATACTTATTCAGTGTGAAAGTATGAAGAAGGACAAGGAATCTCTTGTAGCCTCTGCAGGAAAGAAAATTCTTGCAGGAGCAGCAATAGGGGCAGCAGTTGGAGCAGCAGCTGCTGGTAAAAAAAGAAGAGAAGAAGGAGCTATTCTTGGTGCTATAGCAGGAATGATAGCTGCAACAGGATATGAATTGTGGACAAAAAAAGATCTTTTTGAAGAGGACGCTTTAAAGGTTGCCCGTAAAGTAGGCTATCAACCTTCTCAGGGACCTTACTTGAAGATAAGAGAGATAAAACTTAATAAAGAAAATTTTAAAATAGGTGAAAGTTTAAGATTGATTCTCCGAGTAGATTATTTGTTTCCAGAAGCTGTAGATAGTGAAAAGCTTAATAAATCTAAAAATTTTGCAATTTTAAACTTCGGATTTAAAGAAAATAAAGAGGAAACATCATCAATCTTTCATGAAATTACTATTAAAGCTTATTATCTTAAAGATAATCAGGAATATTATGTAGCAGAAGAAACTTACAATATTCCACCTGGAAGCACTCCTTTTCTCTACGTTTTTCCCATTTGTGAAGCTTTTAAAAAGGGTGAACACACTATAAAATTTGTCATAGAAAAAGGAAGTATGAAAGATGAAAAAATTGTTATATTCAATAGGATTTAGTTTCTTTATTTGTCTATTCAGCTTTCTTTTTTTCACTGTCAAGGGTTATTGTCAGGAGGAGGGATATACCAAGGAGAGTGAGCTAATTGACAGAATTAATCAAGCCTTTCAAAGGGCTTCCATTTTTGATGCCTATGTTCAATATGATGAAAAAAATAAATTGTTTGAGTTAAAGGGAAAATTTAGAAATTATGATGAATTTTTGTATGCCTATATGATAGCTCAGGTATATGCTGGAGTTAGTAAGGTTTCACCAGCTTACAGTATAAAGCATGCTGTAATAATTCACACACCTATAGAGATGTGTTTGCCTTATGTTGTGATGGGAAAGGAATGCCCCTATTGGAAAAAAGAAACAAAAAAAGGGCCAATTACGAAAGAAAAAAAAGAGGTAGTCTCTGGACCAGATAAATATGCACTGGTCATTGGGGTTAGTAGATTTTCATCTCCGATAAACCCTGTTCCAGGAGCTGATAGTGATGCAAAAATTTGGGCAAAATACCTTGAAAGTAGAGGTTTTAAGGTAACTTACTTAATTAATGAGAATGCACCCAAGACCAAAGTAAAAGAAGCTCTTTGGGATATTACTTCTAATTTAGAAGATGGCGATGTCTTCATTCTCTTTGCTTCAAGCCATGGAACACCAAAAAATGTTGACGGCGAGGTGGGAATTCTGCTTTACGATTCTGGCAATCTTTCTCAGAATAGGAAGACAAATTTTTATATTCCTCCATCTGAACCTCATCTTCAGGCTGCGGAAAAGATGGTGGTTCTCGTTAAGGATTCACTTTCTTTAAGGGAAGATGTCCTGAGTTTGTTGATCGTTCAAAATTACATTGGATAATTTTTGTGCGCCCAATAATTCTTTTTTTATTTGCCTTTTTGTTTTTAAGCAGTAAAGGAGGTGAAGCCGTATTAGCTGGACCTTTTTTCTTATTAGCATTAATCTCTGGAATTTTTACTTTTATTTCATATAAAACTTCGGAATTCGGAATTACAAACAGAAGGGTTTTAATAAAAGTGGGATTTATTAGAAGAAAGTCTCTGGAAATTTTTTTGACTCATGTTGAAGGAATTTTTGTAAAACAAGGAATATTAGGAAGAATATTGAACTATGGAACCATAATAGTTAATGGGACTGGTGGAACAAAAACACCTTTTCATAATATCAGAGCTCCATTAGAATTCAGAAAGAAAGTTCAGGAACAAATTGAAGCCATGAAAAAATAAAAGTTTTGGCGTTATCAACTATAATATCTTTTAGGTATTTCTTTCTTCTTTACTCAAAACATTCCTCCTGTTTTTTCCTTAATTCAATCCTCTTTTTTAAAAACATCTTTACCGCCAATCCATACCCAAAATTTATACTACCTTCTCTTAAAGACTTGACAGTTATAATTTTTGTGTTATAATTTTAAAATTAGTAACAAAAAATAAAAAGAGGAGGTTAAAAATGTTAAAATTGATTAAACTTTTATTTTTTCTATTATGTTTTACTTTTGGATATTCTCAGATTGCTTTAGCTCATTTCTTAACTATATTTTCAGAGGATTTTTATATCCAAGAACCCTCCAAGGCGGTTAAAATAGAAATTCTCTTTACTCATCCTATAGAGCAAGGTCCTCACATGCCTTTTAGTCTTTCAGAAAATGCGATGATCTGTGGAGAGGAAAAACTTTTTCTTAACTTAAATAAAAAAGAACTGAAACCTTTAAAAGGAGTTAAAGGAAATAGTTATATTTTAACTTTTTCTTCTAAAAAACCCTCTCTGTGTCTTTTTTATGTCAAGCAAGAGCCTTATTTTGAGGCCTCAGAAGGTAAATTTATCCAGCAGATAGCCAAAGCTGTTTTTTCTTTCTATGGACTTGAAGAGGGATGGGACAAACCCCTTGGTCTTCCCGTTGAAATTATTCCCTATGTGAAACCCTTTGCACTTTATGAGGGAAATACCTTTATTGGCAGAGTTTTGATTGATGGAAAGCCTGCTTCTAATATTGAGATTGAAGTGGAATATTACAACACCTTGGGCCTTAAGCCTCCTCATGCTGGGTTTATTCCTCAGGTGGTTAAAGCTGACGAAGATGGCTTTTTTTCCTATACCTTTCCTTTTCCAGGTCTTTGGGGATTTTCAGCTCTAACTGAAAGGGGGACCATAAAAGGTAAAGATGGAAAAGACTATCCCCTTGAGCTTGATGGGGTGTTCTGGTTAAAGGTTTATCCCAAACCGAAAAAGAGATAAGTATGCACATTTCAGAGGGCATTTTACCAGCCCCGATTCTTATTGCAGGATGGGGTGCTATAGGTGTTTTTCTTTTTTGGTCTTTAAGAAAGGTTTCAGGAGATAAATTGCCAAGGCTTGCCATCCTTAGCAGCTTTTTTTTCCTGGTTAGTTTTATTCATATACCTATTGGACCAGCCTCAGTTCATCTTACCTTAAATGGGCTTCTTGGCTTACTTCTTGGCCTGGATATTTTTCCTGCTATCTTTACTGCCCTTTTCTTTCAAGCCCTTTTTTTTCAATATGGAGGATTTACTGTGCTTGGAGTAAACACCTTAGTTATGGCTCTTCCTCCTTTTTTGTTGGTAAGTTTATTAAGAAATTTTCTCAAAAATGAATCAAAAATATTTAAAATAATGGTCTTTTTAATAGGAGGTTTCTCAATGCTTTTTTCGGGGCTTTTAATGGCATTGATTCTATGGATAGCTAATCCCAAATTTTATGTTCTTTCTTCAGCTTTTATAGGAACTTATTTGCCACTAAGTATCGTTGAAGGGATTATTACAGCTTTAGTGGTAAGTTATCTTAAAAAAATTAAAAAGGAAGAGTTAATATGCTGTCAATAAAAAAGCTTGGTTTATTTTTTTTTATTTTATTCTTTCTTTTTTCATCAACCTCTTTTGGACATAAGATAAATCTTTTTACCAATCAAGTGGGTAATAGAGTTGAGGGAGAGGCCTTTTTTGCTGATGGTTCACCTTGTCTGAGTTGTGAGATAAGAGTCTTAGATTTAAATGGTAAGGAAATCCTTAAAAGGAAAACCGATGAAAAGGGAAAATTTAGTTTTTCAATCCCTTCTGGAGTCTCTGAAATTAAAATTCTTCTTTCAGCTGGAGAGGGACATCTTGTGGAAAAAAGGCTAACTTTAAAGACCAATTATCAAAAGAAAGGAGATTTGTTAAATAGCCAAACCCTAAAAGGGCCCTTTCTTCTTACCAAACCAATATCAAGAGATGAAAAAGAGGTTTATAAAAATCTTGAAGAAAAAATTTCCAAATTGGAGGATGAAGTGAAAGCTTTGAGAGAAGAGGTTTTGAATATGCGAAAGGAAATACAAAAAATTTATTACAGGGATATAATTGGAGCCATAGGATATATCTTGGGAATTTTTGCTATAATTTATTTTATTAAGAAGAAAAATAACCCGAAAAAAGATGCATCTTGAAGAATTTGCCTATGGAAATTCTTTCGTTCATAAACTTGATCCCCGCATAAAAATAATCACATTTATTATTTTTTCTTTTTTTTGTGTTTTAACCTCTTCAAATAAAGCACTTTTATTTTACTGTTTTTTCTCAATTGTTCTTCTTTTGTTGGGAAAGGTGCCTTTCAAGGGACTTTTAAAAAGAATAGTTTTAATAAATATTTTTAATCTACTTCTTTGGATAAGCTTAATTTTGGGAGACTTATTTAGCGAGCTTTATTCTGGAGAGTTTCTTTATATAAAATCAGATACCATTGAATTAGCCACCGAGATTACCCTTAAAAGCAATGCCCTTTTTTTAGGGGCCCTTGGTTTTATAGCCACAACCCCCCTTCCTGCTCTAACTCATGCTTTAATACATTTGAAGGTTCCTTCTAAATTAGTTATAATTTTTTTTCTTTCTTACCGCTATTTTTCAATACTTCATCAGGAATATGATAAGTTAATGTTGGGAATTAAAGCCAAAGGGTTTTATCCCAAGACAAATATCAACACTTATAAAACCTATGCCTATCTTCTTGGGATGCTCCTTTTGAAAAGTTTTAAAAAGGCAGAAGACCTTTACAGGGGAATGCTTGCAAGGGGTTATAGAAATACCTATCCCCTTTTACATCATTTTCATTTACATTTCGTTGATTTATTTTTTACATTTATTGCTTTAGTTTTTATTATTATAGTTTATATCTGGAAATAAAAATGAAAAAGCCTCTTATTGAAGTTAAAAATCTTACCTTTTCTTACAACGGGGAAAAACCATTATTTGAAAATTTAGAATTTATGCTTTATGAAGGTGAAAAAGTCGGGCTTAAAGGTAAAACAGGAGCAGGTAAAACCACTCTTTTGTATTTAATTATGGGATTTCTAAAACCTCAAAGTGGTGAGATTGCTCTTTTTGAAAAACCAAGAAAAAGGGAAGAGGACTTTGCAGAGGTTAGAACAAAGCTTGGTTTTCTCTTTCAAGATCCAGAGATCCAGCTTTTTTGTCCCACCATTAAAGAGGATATTGCTTTTGGGCCTTTAAATCTTGGGCTGAAAAGAGAGGAGGTTTTGAAAATAATAAAGGAAGTGTCTGAATACCTTGGCATATCTCATCTTCTTGAAAGATCTGTTCTTCAGCTTTCTGGCGGAGAAAAAAAACTTTGTGCTCTCGCAAGTGTTATGGCTATGTGTCCTCAGGTTTATCTTCTTGATGAACCAACAGCAGGGCTTGACGAGGTTTATAAAGAAAGGCTTTATAGATTTTTAAAGGAAAGGGCTAATACCTATCTTATTGTTTCTCATGATAGTGATTTTTTGGAGGAAACCTGCGAAAAGATTTATTATTTAGAAGATGGTAACCTTAAACAAATCAAATAATTAGCCCAATGAAGTATCAAGGATCATCATAACGAGAAAGCCTATTCCAAAACCAAGGCTTGCCAGATCAGAATTGCCAAACTTTTGTGCCTCAGGCAAAAGCTCTTCTATGGTCACAAATATCATAGCACCAGCGGCAAGGCTTAGGGCGTAAGGCAGTAAATAACTACTAATAAGGGTAGCCCCTGCGCCTGTTAAGGAAAAGATCGGTTCTACAAGGGCAGAAAGGAATCCATAAAGGAAACTTTTAATTCTTGAAAGCCCCGCATGTTTTAAGGCAAGGGAGAGGGCAAGCCCTTCTGGAATATTTTGAAAACCTATTCCAAGGGTAAGATTGTAGGCCCCTGCAAGGAGAGCCTGATTTTCCTCCACACTTCCAAAGGAAACTCCTATGGCAAGGCCTTCTGGAATGTTGTGAATAGTTATAGCAAGTAGAATGAGTATACTCTTTTTAAGGGGAATTTTAGGGCCTTCTTGCTCATTGGGTAAAGAGGCAAAATGCAAATGCGGGACGGCAAGATCAAGAACCCTTAAAAGAAAGACTCCCAGAATAAAACCAATCACAACAGGTATGAAAGGAAAAGTATAAGTTTCCTTGGCTATTTCAAGAGCAGGAGTTAAAAGAGACCAAAAACTGGCAGCAATCATGATTCCCCCTGCCATGCCAAGCGAGACAGAAAATACCTTCGGATTGTTTTTTTTCAGAAAAAGAACCCCAAGGCTTCCAACTCCGGTAAGTAAAAAGGTAAATAACCCTCCGTATAAGGCAAGAAGTAGTAAAGAGGTTTCCTTGAGAGTCATGATATTTCCTTAGGTTTTCCTCTTACAGCCCAAACATAAAAATGAGGTCCTTTTTTAAGGCCAATCCCTACAGCACCCTTATGAAGATAAAGGGCCCAGGCCCAAAGGGGGTCGTAAAAGCTTGTGGTTGAGGACCAGTAAAATTCTTTTACATCTTCAAAGGGATGATTAAAGGGGAGGGCAGGGGAATGATACTCAGCATCAACAAGGCTCTCAAGTTCGTTTATATTAGGAAGCCGCCAATCAGAGAAGCCTCCAAATTTTTTTCTATTAAGCTCTTTTATTATTTCAAAAGCTTCATCCCAAGTTACAAGCCCTGGACCAAGGTCGGCTTTTTTGGTCCAAAAAAGTCCGGTCAGATTATCAAAAACAATTTCCCCCATGTCTTTAAAGCGTGGGTTAGAAAAGGAAATTCCGCTTTTAATTTCACCATCCTGTCCTGTATTTTTACAGGAGATTTTATTGCCCTTTGAATCATAACAGGAAACTTGACCGGTTGATGGAAATTTAAAAATTCCCCTTACAGGCCATACCATTCTTTCATCTTCTTTGTGGCTGTAAAACATTCTTCCACCTCCGAAATGAACATTCCAGGCATACCGAGGATTAATGGCTGCTGTGGTTGATGTCCAATACCAGCCGTGAAAAACCCCTTCAAAGGGGTGATCAGGCGGTAAAACTGGATTTTTGGCCTGATAGTAAACAAGACTTCTCAATTCCCTTCTATTAGGAAGCCTCCAATCAGAGTAGCCAAGAAAATTTTTTTCATTTAATTTTTTAACAGCCTTTAAAGCCTCATCCCAAGTCATGGGAAATTCAAAAAGGTCTGCTCTTTTTGGCCAGACCAACCCTGTTAACAAGTCATGAACAAGAGCTCTTTCAACCTTAAATCTTGGTTTTATCATTAATCCAATTTTAAATTCGTCGTCCTGCCCGGTATTAAAGCAGGGAATTTCATTTCCAGAGGAGTCGTAACATTTGTCTTGATAGGTAGCAATAATCATAATATTTAACAATACCAAAAAAAGAAAAAATTTAAACTACCTCTTGATCTAATTACAAATTGCAATAATATAAATTATATTACTTGCTATTTAGGAATTATTATGATAACACTAAGTGAGCTTTTAGGTATAGAATTTCCCACAATTTTTCACCTAACAGTAACTGGGCGCTGTAATGCCAATTGTGTAGGTTGTATAAATAGCCTTATTTATGGAGAGAGAGGTTCTTTTGCAGAGAAATGGGAAGATGGTTTTGAAAAAAATATTTCTGCTTTGCGTTTTTTGATTAAAAAATCCAAAAATGGAAGGATTTTCCTTTCTTTTTATGGAGGTGAGCCTCTTCTTGTTTTTGATAAAGTCTTGAAATACTACCAATTTATCAATCAGGAATTTCCCGAAAAGAAAATAAAATTTGTTCTTTTTACTAATGGGATGTTGCTTCACAAAGCTTTGCAGAAAAATGAAGAATTCTTTAAAAATCTTGAATTGTTGATTATCTCTATTGATGGAAAAAAGGAACAGCACGAGCGTTTTAGAAGAGGAACAGATTTTGATCAGATAATAGCCAATTTGAGCCTTTTTAGGAATAAATCTAAGGCAAAGGTTTTAATGTGGTCAACCATAAGAGAGGAAATGAGTCTTAAAGATTGCGTGGAAGAGTTTCTTTTGTTAAGAGAAGAAGCTCTTTGTGATTATTTTTTCTGGCATCTTATTGAAGCAGAAAAGCCCATAAGGAATTTTCAGGAGTTCCGAAGGAAATACCTTGCAGAGCTTAAATTTCTCTTTGATCTTTTTGAGACCTCTCTTTCCAGAGGAGAAATTCTACCTTTTCTTCCTTTCTGTGAACTTTTTTATTTTCTTTTGAAGGGCGTAAAAAGAGGTCAAACAGGATGTGGGATTGAAAAATTGAGAAATTTTGACATTTTAGGAGGGAAACTCTTTCCTTGTGTGGATTTGGGAGAAGAGATTGAGATAAAATTTAATCTGGAAGGAGATAGAGAAAAACCTTTCGAAGGAGTTAAAAAAGAGCTTCTAAATTTAGTCTCCTATAAATTTTCTTTTGGATGTAATCAATGTGAGGCTGAATTTTATTGCGGAGGAAGATGTCCTGTGTTAATCAAAACCTCACCTGAGAGAGCAAGGCAATATTGTGAATTAACCAAAGATATGGTCGGACTTGCCAAAAGTAGAGCTGAAGCGGTGAGAATGTTACTTGAAAGAGCAGGTTTTTCTTTAGAAGATTTGTATTATCCCTATGGGTATATAGTACTTTTAACGGATGTTGTGCCATAAAATGGAATCTGTTTAATCTGCATATAGTCAGTCCTTTTGAAAAAACTTTCGTCTTCCTAAAAATTTTAATGCAGGCTAAAGGCCATAGTAAAGTATCTTATTAAATTTTTAAAATTTTTGAAAGCAAGGTTTTAGCCTTGTATGATTTTAGGTTTCATGCGCTGGGTAAAAAACCCGCGGCTGGCTACAAAATAACTAAAGCTTATAGAAAGTCTTAAATCTAATGGACTCATAAATTTTACTTGAAAAGATAAAAAGATGTTCTATAATGAAATAATTGAAGGAATCGGGGCGTAGCGCAGCCTGGCAGCGCACCTGCCTTGGGAGCAGGGGGTCGGCAGTTCAAATCTGCCCGCCCCGATTTTTAACTGAGCGCCCGTAGCTCAACTGGATAGAGCATTGGACTACGAATCCAAAGGTTGCAGGTTCGAGTCCTGCCGGGCGCGCTTGTTAAATTAAACTCCTTCAAGAGTCCAGTGTTCCTTAAAGGTATACCAGGAACTTGGATCTCTTAAAAATTCCATAATATCAAAAATAGTAAGATAGTGCTCCCATTCTTCTTGAACTAAAGCGAGAAAGAAACGCCTAACCTTTGAATCTTTAGTTCTTTCAGAGAGATCTTGATAATATTCAATTGACTTTCTTTCAAAATTAAGAGCTTTTTCTAATGCAGTAAGTTCTGTTTCAACAGATGCCACCGTTTCAAGTTCTTTAGGATCAAATATAAGATTTATTTTCTTTTTGGAAATTCGAGGTATATATTGAGGAATTTTTCTTTCCTGTTGAATATTTTGATAAATTTCTCTTATTTTTATCAGGTGTAAATCCTCTGCCTCAGCTAATTGTTTAAATAATTCTTTAACTGATGGAACATGCGCTTTTTCAGAGGCATCCAGGTAAAATTTTTTGCCTTCTTTTTCCAATTCTTCAGCTTTCAAAAGGGCCTCCTCTAACAAGTTTTTCTCATTCATGGTTTCACCTCCATTTTATTCTGGTTCTTTTAAAGTTTCCAGGTATTGCGTTTTTAGTGGTTCTGGGAGAAGCTTGGCTATCTCTTTAGCTTGAATAAAGGCATCTCCTTTTTTAAGACATGAGATCAGCGCCTTTTCTAATTCTTCACTTCTTTTAGGTTCAGGTAAAAGATCGGCAATTTTTTTAACCTCTAAGATCCATCCGTTTTCTGCACATTTTATTAACACCTTTTCTAAATCCTCAGTCCTTTCTGCTTCTATAAGAGAATTTATAAGTTTTTTGGCCTTGTAAAACCAACCTCCCTCAACGCAGCTTATTAATATTTTTCCTTTTTCCTCAACCGTTAATTCTCTTCCCATTATTTTTGTTATTGCTTGTGCTTCGTCAAACCATCCACTTTCTATACATTTTTCAAGCATTCTTTCCAATTCTTCAGAAGACAATTCTCTTTGAAGAGTGTAAGCAACCTCTTCTGCTTCAAAAATCCATCCTTCCATTACACATTTGTTAAGAATATATTCCAATTTGTTTGTACTTTCTGACTCTGAGAACATTTCCGCTATATCAACAGCTTTATGAATCCAGCCTTTTTCGAGACATTTTTCAAGTATTTTTTCTAAATTTTCGCTTCTCTTAGGTTCAGGGAAAAGCTCTGCTGTCTTTTTAGCCTGAAGAATCCACCCCATTTCAAGACACTTGTTTATTATCCTTTCTAACCCGTGTGTTTTTTCAAGTTCAGGGAGAAGTTCAACACCTTTTCTTATTTTATGAATAAAATATTCATCAAAACTTTTTTCTAAAGCCACATCCAACCAGTTAGTGGAAGTTAAAAGATTTTTTAACCAGAGTTTTTCTTTCTTTTCGGGAAGTAATCTCGCCATTTCTTTTAATTCAAAAATCCATTCTTCTTCTACAGCCTTTCTTATTAGTTTTTCCACCCAATCTAAATGGATTAAAATTTCATCCATTAATTCTTCCCTTTTGGCTTCTGGAAGTAGGTCCAAAATTTTTTTAACTTTAGGAAGCCATCCCTCTTCAAGGCATTTAACTAAACTCCTTACCAATTCTTCCTCATTTAATTCTTTATTAAGTGCTTTAGCTAAATTTTCAGCCTCATCAATCAATCCCATATCAATATATCTCTGATAAATCCTTTCTAACCCTTCTTTCTTTTTTAATTCAGGAAGAAGATTTAAAATAGTTTTTGCCTTGGATAATAATCCTTTCTCAATGCATTTATCAAATATTTTCTCAAGAAGTTCTGTTTTTTCTTTTTCTCCAAGGAAGCTTACCCCCTTTAAAGCCTTATTTATCCAACCTTTATCTAATAAAACTTCTATCAACTCCTTTTTTATTATAGCTGTTTCTCCTTTTTGAAAGTTTTTTAATTTTAATATAATCATTATTTTATAAATTTCTTTATCATGGGAAATAAAAGGAACCTAATAAATTTAAAAAATTTTTTTCCTCTGTTGTTATTCACTTAACGGTTTATTTATATAAAAAGCAAATTAAATTTGTCAGAACTCCATGCGAGAGATGAGAATTTAAAATTTAAAGCACCGTACTATATTTATAAAATTTTAAAAATTTTTGTAGCAGGTTAAGTGGAATGTTTAAGAAAATAAAAAAGATTTTGATTTTGCTCTTCGTCTTGTTTGGAGGATATGTTTTTCTTTATCCCCTTTTAATACCCCTTGAGCATCTTAAAAAGGAAAATCCAAAAATCACAGCTATGATGAAATATCGTTTAAAACAATGGGAAAAAGAAGGAAAGAAGATAAAAATTAAACAAAGCTGGGTTCCCCTTAAAAGAATCTCACCTTATCTTATAAAGGCTGTTCTTATAGCAGAAGATGATAAATTTTATAGACATTCAGGTTTTGATCTTGAAGCCATTCAAAAGGCTCTTGAAAAGAACTTAAAAGAAGGAAAAATAAAATATGGTGGAAGCACTATAACTCAGCAAACGGCAAAAAATCTTTTTCTAAGCCCTTCAAAAAATCCTATAAGAAAGATTCAGGAAGCCATATTAGCGTATCGTCTTGAGAAAACCTTAAGTAAAAGGCGTATCCTTGAAATTTATCTCAACATTGCTGAATGGGGACCCGGGATTTTTGGCATTGAGGCCGCTTCAAGATTTTATTATCACAAACCAGCTTCAACTCTAACTCCTTGGGAGGTTGCAAGACTGGCAGCAGTATTGCCTAACCCTTTAAAGTATAATCCTCTTTCGAATTCCCCTTATATAGAGAAACGTTCTCGGTTAATCTATTTCATTATGAAAAAAAGAGGAGTAATTAAGGAGGAATATGAACGAGAATTAGAGAGTGAAGAAAAAACTGATATTGTGGAAAAGGCAAATCAAACCGAAACCGATGAGTCAAAATCTTTTAAGGAAGAAAAACCAAGCTTAAATGACAATACCACCAATTCTACCTATTAACCTTTCAAGTTATTAAAAATATTTTTTATCTGCCCATTCTTTTTCAAGTTCTTCCTCTTCTTTTTCTTTTTGTTTTATCATTAATTCCCAGTCTGTTTTCTTTTCAAAGAGGGCAACCTCGGTTTTTATTAAGTTTTCTTTGAAATTAGGTCTTGATATATAAGGAAGAACAGCTTTTAAAAAGTTTTCTTTTATGGTTTTGTAAATCTCAGGGACATCTTTTTCCGGAACGAAGGTGCGTTCTTTGTGGTAACGGTAATAGAGTTTTCCATCAGTGTTTTGCAGAAAATACTCATAATAGAATTCATTTGAAAAGTCCTCTCTTGAGGGTATGACGCTTACCTGAGCAAGGAAACCGACAAGCCAGCGATCACCTGCAATTTTACGAGAGTAATCCCAGATTTCAAGAATAAGACCATTTTCAAGTTCAATTTTTTCAATCATTTTTCCCTCCCAGAGTGGTTTATGTCTTGAACTTGGTGGAAGCCACCTATAGTCCATAGTTTTAATATAAACTAAAAATCGAAATTTAAAAAACTTTCTTACTTTTTGGCCTCCTTTTTCATAAGTTTTATTATAACTTAATAAAGCAGCTATAACCTTTGGGTTGTGCTTTTTGGCAGGCAATGTGTGTCTTGCCCTTTTTCGCACCATTGAAGAGCTTTTTTCAAATAGTTCTTTTTGTGCTTGACAATCCTGAAAATTGCTATATTTTTAGGGAAAAACTTTTAAGGGGGAGGATATTGTGTTTGCGGTAATTAAAACAGGTGGAAAACAATATGTAGTAAAACCTGGAGATCGTTTAAAAGTTGAAAAAATTGAAGGAAATCCGGGTGAACTTGTGGAGATTAAAGAGGTTTTATTGGTTAATAGTGGAGAAGATCTAAAAATCGGCACTCCCTTTATTGATTCAGCGGTTGTTACTGCAGAAATTATAGAACAGGGAAGAAGCCCAA
The DNA here is from genome assembly GCA_002441555.1 of Thermodesulfobacteriaceae bacterium UBA6232. Taxonomy (GTDB): domain Bacteria; phylum Desulfobacterota; class Thermodesulfobacteria; order Thermodesulfobacteriales; family Thermodesulfobacteriaceae; genus Caldimicrobium. Next base: position 95,690 of record DJWK01000036.1, on the reverse strand, counting down.
AAATTATAGTTTTTAAAAAGAAGCCCAAAAAGGGCTATAAAAGGAAAAAGGGACACAGACAACATTTTACAACTATTGAAATAAAGGAAATAAAAGTATAGGGGGGGATATATGGCGCATAAAAAGGCTGGAGGATCCTCGAGAAACGGAAGAGATTCAGAATCAAAGCGTTTAGGTGTTAAAAGATTTGGAGGCCAATACGTAAAAGCCGGAGAAATTATTGTGAGGCAGAGGGGAACTAAATTCCATCCTGGGTTTAATGTGGGCCTTGGGAAGGATTACACCATTTTTGCCAAAATTGACGGTGTGGTTAAATTTGAAACAAGACACGGAAGAAAGGTCGTAAGCGTATATCCTGTTTCTTAAATATTTTGAAAAATAAGCACGTCTAAGGGCAAGGGTGCCTCCTTACATGGGAGGTGCGGTTTTAGTCCACCTTAGACGGAAGATAAAAACCCAGAAGGAGGAGAAGGAGAAATGAGTCACATTACCATGAAGCAGCTTCTTGAAGCAGGGGTTCATTTTGGGCATCAGACCCGCAGATGGAATCCCAAAATGAAGCCCTTTATTTTTGGCGAAAGAAATGGAATTCACATTATTGATCTTCAACAAACCTTGAAGTATTTTGAGATTGCTTATGAATTTGTGGTAAATGTCACTGCTGAAGGAGGAAAAGTTCTTTTTGTAGGAACCAAAAAGCAGGCTCAGGATGCTATCAAGGAAGAGGCTGAAAGATGTGGAATGCCCTATGTTAATTTTCGCTGGCTTGGTGGAACCCTTACCAACTTTCGCACAATAAGGCAAAGTGTGGAAAAACTTAAAAGAATTGAATCCTGGTTTGAAGATGGAACTATTGATAGATTTCTGAAGAAAGAAAGGCTCAAACTTGAAAGACTTAAAGCCAAGCTTGAAAGAAACCTTGCTGGAATTAAAAATATGGAAAGTCTTCCTCAGGCAGTTTATATCGTTGATCCTGTTTATGAAGAAATAGCAGTTAAAGAGGCAAAAAAGCTTGGGATTCCCATTGTCGCAATTGTTGATACCAATTGCGATCCCGATCTTATAGATTATATCATTCCTGGGAATGATGATGCTATAAGGGCTGTCAAGCTTATTACTTCTAAAATTGCTGATGCCTGTATTGAGGGTCAAGAAATATACAGAGAAAAAATGATGGCTTTATCGGATAAAGAGGTAAGCCTTGAAGAAGAGATGCTTAAAGCCTCGGAGGAGAAAAAGGCTGAAGAAATCTTAGAGGAAATTCTTGCCGAGGAAGAAAAAGAGGCCAAATTTGAGGAAGAAGCAGAAAAACTTTTAGAGAAAGAATAATTTAAGGCATAAGGAGGAAAAGATGTCTAAGATATCCCTTGATCTTATAAAACAATTGAGAGAGAGAACTGCTGCAGGATTTAGTGATTGCAAAAAAGCCCTTGAGGAGGCAGATGGCGATATAGAGAAGGCCATTGACATTTTAAGGAAAAAAGGGTTGGCTATTGCAGCTAAAAGAGCAGGAAAAGAGGCCAAGGAAGGTATTATTGAAGCTTACATTCACGCCAATAAAAAGATTGGTGTACTTGTTGAGGTAAACTGCGAAACCGATTTTGTGGCAAGAACCTCAGAATTTCAGGAATTTGCCCATAATGTGGCCATGCAGATTGCAGCAACTAATCCAATTTGTGTAAGCCGTGAAGAGATGCCTCAGGACATTCTTGAAAGGGAGAAAAAACTTTATGAAGAGCAACTGCGTGAGCAGGGGAAGCCTGAAAACGTAATTCCCAAAATTCTTGAAGGAAAGCTTGAAAAATTCTATAAAGAAACCGTTCTTTTAGAACAGCCCTATATTAAAAATCCGGAAATAACTATTCAGGATCTTTTAAATGAGCTTATTGCCAAAACTGGTGAAAAGATAGTTATAAGAAGATTTGCCAGATTCCAGATAGGTGAATAGCTTTGAGTGAAGGGGAACTGAAATATAAAAGGATTTTGCTTAAGTTATCTGGAGAGGCCCTTTTAGGTAAAAAAGAGTTCGGCATTGATCATCAATTTTTAAAAAAAATAGCCCAAGACCTCAGAGAAGCTCATGAATTGGGAGTTGAGCTTGCTATTGTTATAGGTGGAGGAAATATATTCAGAGGGGTTGCTGGAGAAAGAGAAGGTCTTAATAGAGCAAGGGCAGACTATATGGGTATGCTTGCTACTCTAATTAATGCCCTTGCCCTTCAGGATGTCCTTGAAAGGGAAGGCCTTCCAGTAAGAACCATGTCAGCCCTTGAAGTTATTGAGGTTGCCGAGCCTTATATTCGGGAGAAAGCCATAAGACATTTAGAAAAGGGAAGAATTCTTATTCTAGCCTGTGGAACCGGAAATCCCTTTTTTACCACTGATACTGCAGCAACCCTTAGGGCACTGGAATTAGGATGTGAAGTTCTCTTTAAAGCAACAAAAGTGGACGGTGTTTATGATAAAGATCCCATGCTTTATTCAGATGCCCAAAAATTTGAAGAAATTTCTTTTAATGAAGTTATTAGAAGAAACCTCAAGGTTATGGATTCAACGGCCTTTTCACTTGCAAGAGATCACAATCTTCCCATTCTTGTCTTTAATCTTTTTGAAAGTAATAATATAAAAAAGGCACTTTTTGGTGAAAGGGTAGGGACCCTCATTAAGAATTAGGAGGTAAGGCCATGAAGGAAGCCCTTGAGGACCTAAAAAAGAAAATGCAAAAAAGTGTAAAGGCCTTTAAGGAAGAGCTTGCACATATAAGAACTTCCCGAGCCTCTGTAAGCCTTCTTGAGGGTATAAAAGTGGATTGTTATGGTCAGAAACTTCCTATAACTCAGGTGGCAACAGTTAATGTAGTTGAAGGAAAAATGCTTATAATTCAGCCCTGGGATCCAAATTTAACAAAGGAAATAGAGAAGGCCATTCAAAAATCAGACCTGGGTATCAATCCAACAAGTGATGGAAAAACCATTAAACTTGTTCTTCCTCCGCTTACTGAGGAGAGAAGAAAAGAATTAATAAAGGTTGCTCATAAATTTGCAGAAGAAGCAAGAATAGCTATAAGAAATCTGAGAAGAGAGATCCTTGAAAAATTTAAAACTGCAAAGAAAAATAAAGAAATTTCCGAAGACGATTATCAAAGACTTGAAAAGGAAGTGCAGAAAATTCATGATGAATTTATAAAATCCATTGATAAACTTCTTGAGGAAAAAGAAAAGGAAATTCTCACTCCCTAAGAATGTCTTTTTCCCAATATGAGCAGAAATTGGATCCAGAAAAACTTCCCCGCCATGTGGCCATTATTATGGATGGTAACGGCAGATGGGCTAAAAGACAAGGCCTTCCCCGTGTCTTTGGTCACAAAAAGGGTGTTGAAACCGCAAGGTCAATAATTATCAAATCAAGAAATTTAAATATTCCTTACTTAACCCTTTTTGCCTTCTCTAAAGAAAACTGGCAAAGACCAAAAGAAGAAGTTGATACTCTTCTTTCCCTTTTAAAGGAATATCTCCAAAAGGAACTGCCTCTTATGATTGAAAAGGAAATAAGACTTAAAATTATTGGGGACAGGGAGGATTTTCCAGAGGACCTAACAAAACTCATAGAAAGAGTTGAGCGAGAAACAGAAAAGTTTAATAAAATGACCCTTGTTTTGGCTTTAAGTTATAGCGGAAGAGCAGAGATTTTAAGGGCTGTTAAATTTATTGCAAAGGAAATAGAAAATGGAAGAATCCAATCCCATGAGATAGATGAAAAACTTTTTAAAAATTTTTTTTACTTTCCAGAACTTCCAGATCCTGATTTGTTAATAAGAACAAGTGGGGAGTTAAGAATTTCTAATTTTTTACTTTATCAACTGGCTTATACAGAGTTTTACTTCACAGAAACACTCTGGCCTGATTTTACCGAAGAAGAATATCTTCAAGCCCTTCTTTCTTATCAAAGGCGAGAGAGACGCTTCGGGAAAATATATGAATTTTGAGTTTTTGAAAAGAGTTCTTTCTGCATTAATTCTTTTCCCTTTATTGGTCTTTCTTATTCTTAAAGGGAACCATTTTTTAATAAATTTTTTAATTCTTATATGTGTTTTTATAGCTTGGTTTGAGTGGTCTAAGCTTTTTGATTTCGAAAGAACTTATTTTGTCTGGGGTTTGCTTTTGTTATACATGGGGTTTATTATTTCTTTTAAAATATATTTTTTTTATCTTTTTGTTATTATTTTTTTTATGGCCTTTTTCCCTTTTATATTCACCTTTGATTCAAAATTTTTTTTACAGAGATTTTTCCCTTTTGTATTAGGGATTTTTTATCTTTTTATTGGCTTTTTTCCTTTTAAAACTTTTCCCTTTGAATATCCAAGAGAACTTACCATTTTCTTTTTTTCTGTAGTTTTTGCCAACGATTCAGGGGCTTATTTAACTGGGAAATTTTTGGGAAGAAGGCATTTTGTTCCAAAATTATCTCCCAAAAAGACCTGGGAAGGCTTTTTTGGTGGAATAGTTTTAGCAAATTTAATAGGATTTCTTTTAAATAATTACTTTTATTTTTGGGATTTAAAAACAACAGTTTTTATCTCAACAATATTATCTTTATTTGGGGTGCTTGGTGATCTCTTTGAATCAGCGGTTAAAAGAGCGGTAGGGAAGAAAGATTCAGGGGCTTTAATTCCTGGGCATGGCGGTCTTCTTGATAGAATAGATGGGGTTCTTTTTGCTTCACCGGTTTTTCTTTTTTTACTTGAGGTATTTCATTATGGAACTAACCCTTGATCTGGCTTATGAGCTTTTAAGAAAAGAAGAAGTGCCTGAACATATAATTCGCCATTCAGAAAAAGTGGCCTTGATTGCTCTTTTTCTTGGGTGTTTTTTGAAAGAAAGGGGGGAACCTATTGATTTAAATCTTCTTACTTGTGCTGCCTTACTTCATGATATAAAAAAAATGGAAAGTATTAAAACAGGTATGAATCATGCCCTTTCTGGATATAAATTAATGAAAAATCTTGGTTTTGAAAGAGCAGGAGAAATTATTTATGCTCATATTTTTTTTAAGGCACCTAAGCCAGGAGCACCCATTTCAGAGGAAGAAATTGTTTTTTATGCAGACAAGAGAGTGAAACATGATGAAATCGTTACTCTTAAAGAGCGCTTTAAGGATCTTCGAGAAAGATACGGAAGAACTCTTAAATCCCTTATCAGGATGACCCTTCTTGAGGAAATGACCCTTCTTCTTGAAAAAAGGCTCTTTAAAAACCTTAAAATAAGGCCTGAAGATTTTCTTCTTTTGAATGAAATAAAGGAGGTTAAAGATGTCCTCAAAAGGTGTCTTGAGAGTTGCACTACTTGCTGGCGGGACATCATCGGAGAGAGAAGTTTCCCTTAAAGGAGCAAAAGCTGTAAAACAGGCTTTAATGGATTTGGGCCATAAAGTTGAGTTTTTCGATCCTGCATATGATTTACCGAAGCTTGTTCAAAGAGCAAAGGAATTTGATGTTGCCTTTCTTTGCGTGCACGGTCCTGGTGGAGAGGATGGAACTCTCCAGGGGTTTCTTGAAATGATAGGGCTTCCCTATCAGGGAGCAAGAGTTCTTGGAAGTGCCCTTGCCATGCATAAAGGTTTATCTAAGTTTCTTTATCAAAAGGCAGGCCTTCCTGTGCCAAAGGGCTTCTTATTTAGAAAAATTGCTCCTTTTAAAAACATCCATAAAGTTGCCCAAACCCTCGGTTATCCTCTGATTGTAAAACCAGCAACTCAGGGTTCAAGTGTAGGACTTACATTGGTTGAGGAAGAAGCTATATTAAAAGAGGCTGTTGAGAAGGCCTTTGAGTTTGATGAAGAGATTCTTATTGAGGAATATATTAAAGGTAGAGAACTAACTGTTGGTATTCTTGATGAAAAACCCCTTCCTGTGGTTGAAATTCTTCCCAAAGCCAAATTCTTTGATTACCACACTAAATATACTCCTGGTATGGCAGAAGAAATATGCCCTGCCAATTTATCAGAAGAAATAACCAGAAAAGCCCAGGACTATGGCTTAAAAGCTCATAGAGCCCTTTATTTAAGGCATTATAGCCGAACTGATATGATTTTAAAAGATAATGAAATATATGTTCTTGAGACCAATACCATACCGGGAATGACTGAAACAAGCCTTTTACCTCTTGCTGCCAAAGTAGCAGGATACTCCTTTAAAGAGCTTATTCAAAAATTACTTGACTTAGCTTTAAAAAACGGCTGCAAATCTTCTTAAGAGTATAATCTTCAAGATTTTATAAGGGCTAAATGAGAAAGAGCATACAAAAATAACATTTTCAAAAGCCCCTTTTATATTGATTTTTTAAAGATAAGATCTAAGATGTAAAATGATAAATAATTTTTGGAGGAGTTTATGGGAGTAAGTGTTTATAAAAGTTCTGAAGAGATTGAAAAAGAAGCAGAAGGGTATTCCATTAAAACTTTTGCTGATATTTTAAGGGCCTTAAAAGCACATCCAGAGTGGCTTGAAGAACTTAGGAAAATAATTTTAACTACAGAACTTTTAGAATTACCACGAAAGTTTGATGAACTGATTAAAAGAGTAGATAAAATAGAGAAAGATGTGGATGTATTGAAAAAAGATGTGGAAGTATTGAAAAAAGATGTGGCTTATCTTAAGGGAGAGTTTGGGAGATTTAAGGGAAAAGATTTTGAAAGAACGATAAGAGAGAAATTTTATGCCTATTTTGGAAGAGTTTTAAGAAAGGCAAGAAGGTTAGAAGACAAAGAATTAATACCTCTCTTAGAACAAGCAGAAGAAGAGGGAAAACTTGCTGAAGATCAATTTGTATCCCTTCTTGAGCTTGATCTGGTTGTGGAGGGTGAGATAAAGGCTACGAAAAAACCAGTGGTTTTAGCAGTGGAGATTTCCTACAGTCTATATGAAAAGGATCTTGAAAGAGCCATTGAGAGGGCAGATTTACTTGCAGGAATATTGAAAAAAGAAGTAATTCCAACGGTTGTGGCAGTTGAGGTTAAAAAAGAAGTAGAAGAACTTGCCGAAGAAAAAGGAGTTTTACTTATAAAAGCTCAATATTAATTGAAGTTAAATATTATAATATCCCTGGCGAAGTTTTTCAGCTTCAATCCCAATATAAAGGGCAGATTCTTTAAAAAGATTTCTTAAGGCACCTTCAGGAAGAGTTTCTGCTATCTTTTCCATTTCAAGGGCCTGGGCAAGAAGAAAATCTCCCACTGTGGATGAAGTGGCCTGATTTATGGGAGTTTTTGCGATTTTATCCATGAGTTCAAGGGAAAAGGTAAGCTTATCATGTAAAAACTTAATTTTTTCCCTTTCCTCCTCCTTGAGTAATTCTGCTTTCTCAAGTTCAAGAAGTGCACTTTTTAAATAGTCTTCAAAAATTTTATTTCCCTGCTTTGAAATAGCTTCAGGAGTGATAAAATTAATATTGAAAAAATTTTTGGGATCAATCTTCATAGGAGGTCCTCCTTATGAAAAATTTTAATTCTTATATCGGAAAAAGTAAAGGGCTTTTTAGTTTGACTTTGATTTTGCTTGTTTTTAATTTATGTGGGTGTGGATGGGTGCTTGTGGGGGGAGGGGCCTATGAGGGCTATAAAGTTGCAACAGACCCAAGAACTGTTGGAACCCAAGTTGATGATGCCATAATTACAGCCAAAGTTAAAGCCAAACTCATTGAAGATCCTATAACCAAGGCAAGAAAAATTGATGTGGATACTGTAAACGGAGTTGTAACCTTAACAGGTCTTGTTGAAAGTGAAAAAGAAATAAATAGGGCGATAGAAATAGCAAGAAGTGTCCCAGGTGTTAAAAAAGTAGTTAATAATTTGAGAGTAGGTAAAAGAAGTATTGGTAGATACCTTGATGATAAGGAAATTACTGCAAGAATAAAGGCTAAATTTATTGCTGATCCAGAATTAAAGGCCCTCTCTATTGATGTTGATACTCTAAATGGAGTGGTTACTCTAACAGGGGTTGTTGAAAGGGAATCTCAAAGGGAAAGGGCGGTGAGACTTGCCAAATCCGTTGAAGGGGTTAAACAGGTTATAGTTAATATTCAAATTAAGAGCTCAAGATAAATTATGATAAAATTTACCCTGATATTGCCCCGTTTCTTTCATATAATCAGTAATACTCTTTATGACCTGATTTTTATTCAAAAGCCACATTGGTGAAAGAAGCCCCTCTTTCGGAGGATCAGAAGTTAAACGATGAATTACTGTCTCTGGAGGAAGAAAAGATAAAGAGTCTCCAACAAGGCTTGCATATTCCTTTAGAGAAAGTTCCTTTACTTTTCCGGCCTTATAGAGTTCTCCAAGGGGGGACCCTTCAAGGATATATAAAGCATGAAACTTAATACCCTCGGGTTTTAATTCTGAAAGGGTTTTTACAGTGTCCAACATCATATCTCTGCTTTCTCCAGGCAATCCAAAGATAATATGCACTACAACAGGGATTTCGTGCTCTTTAAGGAGATAAAAGGCAGAAAGAAAATCTTCAAAGGTATGGCCTCTGTTTATAAATTTTAGAGTTTGATTGTGTTTGCTTTGAAGGCCAAGTTCAACCCATAGATAATACCCGAGATATTGAAATTCCTTTAAAAGATTGATTACCCCTATATCTATGCAATCAGGTCTTGTGCCAATGGCAAGGCCAATAATTTCAGGATAATTCAAAATAATACTGTAGGTTTCTCTTAATTTTGATAAAGGTCCATAGGAATTTGAAAAAGACTGAAAATAGGCAATAAATTTTTTAAAGCCCTTTTTTTTGAACCTTTCTATAAAAAATTCAATCTGTTCTTTGAGAGAAAGGCTTTGACCAAGTCCTGTTCCTGAGCCCTTAGCATCACAATAAATACAACCACCCTTTCCCTTGGTTCCGTCTCTATTGGGACAGGTAAAACCCGCATCAAGGGGAATCTTTTTTACCTTTTCACCAAATCTTTCTTTTAAAAATTGATTCAAGCTGTAATAAAGAGATTTTTCCATCATGTTTTTAATATAAGGCTTTGGATAAAGAATCCAAGATGTTAAAGGCCTTTAAGAAGAATGGCTGGATCTATTTTACTTGCTTTATAGGCTGGATAGACCCCTGAAATAAGTCCGAAAACAATGGTTAAAAGGGAAGACACAATAATGGGTTTAAAAGGGAAAACAAAAGGATATTTAAGTATGGGAAGAAAAATGAGAGAAAGAAAAATTCCTGAAAAAAGACCTATCAAGCCCCCTATAAAAGTAATGAAGATACTTTCCATTAAAAATTGAAAAAGGATTTTCTTTCTTGAAGCCCCAATTGCAAGTCTTAAACCAATTTCTTTTTTTCTCTCATTTACAGAAAGTAACATTATAGCAGTAACACCAAGGCTTCCTACTACGAGACAGATTATGGAAATACTTTGAACCAGGGTGGTAAATAATTTGGAGGCCTCTGTTCTGAATTTAAGTATATCTTCAGCTTTAACAATATTAAAATCCTTGTTTAGTTGAGAAACTTTGTGTCTTTTCATAAGAAGGCTCTCTATGTTTTTTTCTATCTGTGAAATAAGAGAGGGATTTTCCACGGAAACATATATTCCTGTTAGATAATCCACATTAAAAACTGCTGCTGTTGCAGTGGTGACAGGAATAAGGATTTGATCATCCTGATCCTGATTGCTGGCATCAATTCCTATGGGGTTAAGAACTCCGATGACTTTAAAGGGTAGCTTGTTAATTAGAATCACCTTACCTTCTGCTGAGTCTTCACCAAATAATTCCCTTTTTACTTTATAGCCGAGAATGGCAACTTTTTTATAACCAGTAATTTCACTTTTAAGGAAATTTCTTCCTTCAAGGAGGGCAAATTTTCTTATGAATAGGTAGGCTTCATTAACTCCGTTTATAGTAGTTGTTATGGTTTTGAAGGAATAACGGGCTGTTCCCATCCCAGTATAAATAGGAGAGAAAGCCTTTATGTGAGAAATTTTTTCCAAAGCCAGAGCGTCTTCCATTTTCAAAGTAACGGTCTGTTCCGTTTGAATTGCTCTTCCAGCTCTTACTCTGACCTGGCCAGGAATTATCATTAAAATATCAGGCCCAAAGGTTTCTATTTCTTTTAGGGTTTTCTTTTTGGCTGCCTCTCCAAAGGTATTCATCAAAAACAGGGCAGAAACTCCAATAATTATTCCAAGAACCGAAAGAAAAAGCCTTAATTTTTTGTAAAGAATCCCTCCCAAAAGAAGCCTTAATGTTATTTTTTTCATAGACTTTTTAATAGAATGGCTGGTTCAACTTTTGTTGCCTTTAAAGCTGGAAAAATGCTAAAAATTATACAGGTAAAAAAGGAGAAACCAAGGCTTAAAAAAAAGGTCCCCCAAGAAAAAAGGGGTTTTAAGGAGGTAAAAAGGCTGATTACCTTCATCAAAAAAAGGCTAATAATCCAACCTATAACTCCACAAATACCTGCGATAAAAAGGGCTGAGAAAAGATAATGTGAGAGAATATCCCTTTTTGTAGCACCAATGGCTATCCTTAAGGCAATAATTCCTGCCTTTTCTTCCACACTTGCGGTCATAAGGTTCATAATTATAACCCCACTAATAACAAGACTTATTAAAGCAATACTTAATAAAAAGGCACTAAGGGTCCTTGAAGTTCTTGTGAATCTCTCAACTGCCATATCTGGGGTTATAATGCGAAAGTCATCAGGCTCAAATTCATCAATGTGATGCCTCGCTCTTAAAAGTTTTCTTATGGTTTTTACCGCCTGATTTAAATCTGTTCCTTCAAAAAAGACTATTTTAAAACCTCTGATGTAATCTACATTAAAAATTCTTCTCTGAGCGGTGCTTAAAGGAACAAGTATTCTCTCGTCAAGAGGGTAATTTCCAAGGCTTCCCTTTTTTTCAAGCACCCCAATAATTGTATAATATTGATCCCCAATTTTTATTTTTTCTCCTATAGGATTTTTTAAACCCATTTTTTTCTCAATCTCTGCCCCCAAAACTGCAACTCTTTTAAGCTTTTTTACATCTTCTTCATTGATAAATCTTCCTTTTATAACCTGCCAGTTATTGGCTATACTGTATATGGGTAAAACTCCGTCAACTCTTAACTTTTCAACTTTTCCTCGTGAGGAAACTTCAATTACACCACCGAGAAAAGGAGAAACCATTTTTACAAACTCAAATTTTTCAATGGCTCTGACATCTTCCATTTTAAGGGTGTCCGTTCTTGTTACCATAAGACCCATAATTCTTCTTCCACCAGCAAGAACAAGGGCAGCATCCTTTCCGAAATTGAGATTGGCAAGATAATCAAGAATCTGTTTTTCTGCTGATTTTCCAAGGGCGTAAATGGTGTTAAGAGCTGTAAGACTGAAAGTCAGTGCAAGAATAATGAAAAATAGATTTACCTTATTTGCCAAAAGCTCCTTTAAAACCTCCATTATGAAAAATCTGTTTAATCTCATTCTAAAAACTGACCATCCTTTAAAAATTTTATTCGCTTTGCCCTTTGAGCTATGTCTCTTTCATGGGTCACCATTATAATGGTTAAACCTTCTCTGTTTAAATCTTCAAGAACCTCCATAACCTCGTTACTACTTTGAGAATCAAGGTTGCCCGTTGGTTCATCTGCAAGCAAAAGGGAAGGTTTATTTATAAGGGCGCGGGCTATGGCAACCCTTTGTTGCTGACCCCCTGAAAGTTCAGAAGGCCTATGATTTTTCTTATCAGCAAGTCCGAGTTTCTCAAGCAGTTTATGGGCCCTTTCAATCTTTTCTTCTGTTATTTTTTCGCTGTAAAGGGCTGGCAGAAGAACATTTTCTAAAGCTGTTGCCCAGGGAACCAGATGAAAGGCCTGAAAAATAAATCCAATTTTTTGATTTCTTAGATTTGCAAGCTCCCTTTCAGAAAGGGTGGTTACATCCCTTCCTTCAAAGAGATAAACCCCTGAATCTGCCCTATCAAGAAGCCCAAGAATATTAAGTAAGGTTGATTTCCCCCCTCCAGAGGGTCCCATAATGGCTAAAAAGTCTCCCCTACGAACCTCAAGATTTATTCCCTTAAGAACTTCGTATTTAATTTTTCCTATTTGAAAGCTCTTTTTTATATCTATTAATTGAATAAGAATTTCAGACACAATACTTTACCAGACTCCTACAACTTCTCCTTCCTTTAAGCCTTCAAGAATTTCTGTTTTACCTCTTGATTCCCAGCCTACTTTAACCACTCTTTTTTCCCATTTATCTTCTTTTTTAACCATCACATAGTGTTTACCCTCATTGTCTATTTTTACAGAGCTGCTCGGGACAAGAAGAGCCCCTTCTTTTTTATCTACTATAATTGTCACTTGTGCAGTCATTTCAGGCCTTAGATAATTTTCGTAGGGAGTTAAAATATCAAGCACAGTATCATAAAAAACCACATTGTTTTTAATTATAGCTCCTGGATAGATGGTTCTCACCCTGGCCTTAAAAATTTTATCAGGAAAGCTATCCACTTTAAAAGAAGCCTCCAATCCAGGCTTTATTTTTCCAATATCGGTTTCGTCAATGTAACAATGGACTTCAAGACGGGAAAGATCAATCACTGTAATAAAGGTGGGGGCATTAAGCCCTGCAACCACCGTTTCTCCTTGCTGGGTTGTCACCTCAGATACATAGCCATTTATGGGAGAATACACAAAGGCATAGTTCAGCCTAACTCTTGCTTCCTCAACCTGTCTTTTGGCAGCTTCCACACTGGCTTTTGCTCTTTCAAGCTCTTTTCTGTATTCTTCTTCAAGGGCCTTTAACTCTGCGCGTTCACCTTCAACTTGGTGAAGTTTTACAGCTCTATCCCTTTCCATACGCTCAAAATCGGTTTTAGAAATGAGACCATCTTTGTAAAGCTTTTCAAGCCTCCTAAGTTCTTTTTCAATTTGAGAAAGCTCCGCTTCAAGGGCAAAAATATTTTCCTTTTTGGCTTTTATGCGCTCTGGATAGGTGATTTTAATCTTTTCAAGCTCGCTTAAAGCCTGTTTGTATTCGTATTGATAGCGCTCATACTGTTTTTTTAAATCTTCGTGTTCAATGATAGCAATAAGTTGTCCTGCCTTGACAAAATCTCCCTGTCTAACAAAGAGTTTTTCAACTTTACCTGAAATTCTTGCTCCAACCTTAACACTTGCTCCCACCTGGGGTTTAACCGCCCCTGTTGCCGCAACCTCAAGATATATGGTTCCTCTTTCAACTTTGGCAGTCCTTTGAGGATAGATATTTTCCTTTTTGGAAGAGCCTTTACAGGAAAAGAGAAAAAGAATACTTAAAAAAATAAGTAAGAGCCTCTGCATAGAAATTAAAGCCCTGGAATTTCCCCTGTTGATTTAATAAGATTATAGTAATTTAAAATAAGATTATATTTTGAAACAGCAACTTGTGCCCTTGCCTCAGAAAGTCTTGCCATGATGGTTGTTAAGTCCACAATACTTGCCAAACCATTTTCATATTTTTTTTGTACTATACGATAATCCTCCTCAAGCTTTGCAAGGAGAGCCTTTGAAGCAGAAAGATTTTCCTTTGAGGTTTCAAAGAGTTTGTAATTGCTGAAAACCTCCTGTTGAATGGCAAGCTCTAAATCTCGTTTTTCAAAATTTTTTTTCTCAAGAGTTGCCCTTTCCTTTTGAAGTTTTGATACCGTTGAAAACCCTGTAAACAATGGGAAGGTAATTTTTATACCTGCCTGAAATTCGAAATCAGAGTCAGGAAAAAATTTGGAATCTTCACGATAATAGTTAGCAAAGATATCAATTGAAGGGAAAAATTCACCCCTTACACTTTTAACTCGGGATTCTTGAGCTAAAATTTCTTTTTCTTTGGAGAGAAGTTCTGGTCTAAGTTTTAGAGCCTTTTCAATATACTCAGAAAAGGGCTTTAATAAAAGCTCTTTTTCCTCCACAGGAAGTAGTTCATATTCTTCCATTTTGGTTAGGTCTTCATTAAGAAGGGTGAGAAGTTTGGCCTTGGCAATCTCTGCTGAATATTTATAATTGGTAACCTTGAATTCTGCTTCTTTGAGTCTTGCCTCAGCATCAAGCACATCAGCATAAGGGGAAAGCCCAACCTCAAAACGCTTTTGCGCAAGTTTTAAAGTTGTTTGAGCATCTTCAAGATCTTTGAGCGCTGCCTCAAGGAGTGCTTTTTCCTTAAAATATTCAATATAGGCCTTAATGGTTGCAAGGGCTATTTCATTGATTTTTGCTCTTATGTAATCATCTTGGGAAGATAAATAATAAAGAGCCTCTTTAAAGGCAAAATATGTAGAAAACCCGGAAAAGACATTCCAGGTAAGTGTTGGTCCAAAAAGATGGGTATCAATCTCAGGCTGAGTTTTTCCGAGATCTGTCCTTTGATAGGTATAATTTAGATAAAGCTTAGGAAAAAATTCTGCTCTTATAACATTTTTTTGAAAGAAAAATTCCTCTTTTTGCTTTAGGGCAGAAGAAATTTGCGGATTAGCTTTTATAGCAAGGCTTACAGCCTCAGAAAGGGTCAATATCTTTTTGGAAAAAGCCTCAGATATTAAAAATGCATAGAAAATTATTATTAAAAAGAAAATCCTTTTCAGCTGCATTTACCTCTTCCTTTTATTATGCAAGTAATTACTTACATTACCTTTTTTAAAAAATTTGTCAAGAGTACGAATTGCCTCATTAAAAATCTAAATATTAAAAATCTAAATGAAATTTTATCGTTGCCTCGTGTATAAATCTAAGCTAAAATTTTAAAATATCCCCTGAGTTAATTCAATAACTTGGGGGAGATGTTGACCTTGAGCATAAACGCTAAAAAAGAACTTACAAAAGAACTTGCAAGAAGATGTTTAAAAACACTTAAAAAGTGAATACTTGAAAAGGGGACACTTAAGATGTGAAAACTTAAGATTAATGAGGCATCGAAATTTATTTCGTTTAGATTTTTAAATGGGGCATTACGGAGTAATGGTGATTAATATAAAATAAATTAAAACAAATTAATAAAATTAACTAATTCACTTGACTTTAAAAAATTTTCTTGTATAAAAGTTTAGAAAAGATAAAAATTCAAGTGAAGGAGGAAGGTTATGAAGTCCATTTTTAGGCGATTTTTGATTACCAATATAGGTGTTCTTCTTCTTGGACTATTAGTTTGTCTTTTCGTTTTTTACGAGATGGCAAGCCTTAAAGGCTGGGGAGTTGCCATTGACAATGCAGGAAGGCTGAGATTCAACTCCCAGTGGCTCAAGGCAGCAGCTTATCTCTATTATCAAAAGGCCTGCCTTTATAAGGAAGGTGCTCAAAATTACTTGGAAAGAATTGAAAAGTCAAGAAAAAATGTCTTTTTAGCCCTTGAGGATTTAAAGTTCGGTAAAAACGGCTCCAAATCCATTTCAAGTGTAGGAAATCCAGAGGCAAAAAGGCTTTTCAACGAAGTTGAGGAGGGATACAGGGAGCTCTTTTCCCTCATTGACAGCCTTGTTAAGACCTGTGACGAAAAGCTTCTTACAAAAATAGACGAGGTTTCTGAAAGAACTCTTTCCAAAGCTATGGAGCTAACCCCGCTTCTTGCCAGGGAAAACACAAAAGAGATGAACTTTCTTGCTGTTATTGTTCCTTTGTCTGTCCTTTTGATTGCAGCCCTCTCCTTTGGAATTTACTTTGTTACGAGGAAAGCTTTTAAGAGTGCCTTTGATGAGATAACTCTTGCCTTAAAAAATTTTGAAAAGGGAAGTTTCACTTACCAACTGACTTCAAAGTGGGTGGAATTCCAGCCTATTGTGACCTCCCTTACTGCAGTGAAAAAGGTTTTGGAAGGCTTGTTGAACGGGATTTTAACAGCCAACAATGTTACAGGTGAGGTCATAAAGCAGGAAAAAGAGGAAGTGGAAGAAATAGCGCCTCTTTCTACCCAGATTCAGGCACTCGTTGAAAAGGCAGGAAGTTTTGGTTCTGAGTTAACGGACCTTCTTTCTTCCATAGAGAGGTCAACCGAGGAGATGAGGCTTGCCATTTCTGAAATTTCCAAAAACACCCACGAGACAGCAGACAGAGCAAAACTTGTTAGAGGCGCAGCTGTGGAAATGGAGGAGACTGTGCTTAACCTTGAGAAATCCATGGAGCAAATAAGAAGTATAACAGAGACTATAAGGGGAATTGCAGAGCAGACCAATTTACTGGCTTTGAATGCCTCTATTGAGGCAGCCCGTGCTGGAGAGGCAGGAAAGGGCTTTGCAGTGGTTGCCAATGAGATGAAAGAACTTGCCAAAAAGGTTTCAGAGTTTACTGGAGAGATAGAAAAAATAGTTGATAATCTTTCTCAAGAGGTTAGACTAACCGTTGATAAGGCGGAAAAGACCAAAAGGATGGTTGACGAGGTTGAAAACGCAACCTCTATGATTGCAGGGGCCGTTGAAGAACAAACTGCTGTGACAAACTCCATTGTGGAAAATGCTCTTCAGACTAAGGAAAAGAGCTTTGCTTTGATTTCTGAGATTGAAGATTTAAGAAAGGTGGTTGAAAGGTTAATCCATCTTTCTGAATATTTAAAGACAAATACGGACATTCTTTCAGAGATAGCTCTTACAAGTAAGATCTGCGAGAATCTTTTCGAGGTTTCAAAGGAGGACCTAAGTGATGAAGAACTTCAGAATCTTTCGGTTCAGGCTTTGGCGAATCTTTCCATTCTTGCACATGTGAACTGGAAGATGGGCTTTCTTGATGCAGTAAGTAAGGGAACTATTCCCAAGGTTGAAAGGAATCCGAAGAGATGTTTGCTTGGAAGATCCATGGCTGTTCTTAGCTATCGGGTAAAGGGAACTGCACTTGAGACCACTTTGAAGGATTTAGAGGAGCCCCACGAGAAGCTTCACGGGCTTTTTGATAAACTTGAGAAAGAGGTTGACTTAAAGGACAGAGACTCTATCGTTCGTTTTGTGGAAGAAGAGTTGTTACCAACTTTTGAGGAGGTTATGAAGCATCTTCTTGATTTGAGAGAGGCCTGTAAAAGATACGGATGTGATTAGGCCTTGTTTTAAGAAATAGTTTTAGATATAATATTAAAAAATAAGTTAACACTTCCTTTACGAGGAGGACAGGATGATTGATGAGGATATTCTAAAAGATTTTTTGGTTGAGGCCAAAGAGGGAATTTCAAAAATGGAAGAAGAGTTCATAGAGCTTGAAAAGGACAGGAGCAATCTGGAAATTATAAAAAGCCTCTTTCGGACCATGCATTCCCTTAAAGGGGCTTCTGGCTTTTTTGGCTTTAAGTCTCTTGAAGGGATAGCCCATTTTGCAGAAGATATTCTTGGAAAAATAAGAGACGGTGAACTTGAGGCAACTGAAGAGGTGGTTGACATTCTTTTAAGGTGCCTTGACGAAATTAAGTATATTGTGGCCTATCTTGAAGAACATAAAGCTGAGCCTCTTGATGACAGAATCCTTGAATTTCTTGTAGAACTTTCTAATTTTACAGATAAACTAAAGAAAAAAGCCCAAATTAAGGAAGTCCCTGAAAAAGTAGAAACTTCTGAAGAGGAGCCTAAAGAAGAGGCACGCCTTGAGGAAAAAGTATCAGAAAAACATGAAGCTATAGAAAAAGAGGAGGAAAAAATTGAAAAGCTTCCCGAAGAGAAAAAAGAACCTGTTAAAGAAGAGAAGAAAGAAGAGCGGGTAATTCAAACTTCGCAGATAACTCTTACAGAGACACATATTAAGGTGTCCATAGAACTTCTTGACCAGCTTATGAATCTTGCAGGGGAGCTTGTGCTTGCAAGAAATAGGGTAGTCCAGCTTGCAAACAGGTTAAATGACCCAGAGCTTTCCAGAAGTGTTCAGTCTCTCTCTATGGTCACCACAGAACTTCAGGAAACCATAATGAAAACCCGTATGCAGCCTATAGGGGTGGTTTTTAATAAATTTCCACGAATTGTTAGAGACCTTGCCCGTTCTCTTAATAAAAAGGTAAATTTGCATCTTGAAGGTACGGAAACTGAACTTGACCGTTCCATTATTGAGGCTATTAAAGACCCCCTTACCCATCTTGTGAGAAATGCCATTGATCATGGAATTGAGCCTCCTGAAATAAGGGTGCAAACAGGAAAACCCCCTGAAGGGAACCTTGTTTTAAGGGCCTATCATGAAGGCGGACAGGTAATCATTGAAATAGAAGATGATGGAAGAGGAATAGATATTGAAAAAATCAAAAGAAAAGCCATTGAAAAAGGTCTTGTTAGCCCTGAAGAGGCAGAGCGCCTCTCAGAGAAAGAGATATTATCCTTTATTTTCAGGTCAGGATTTTCAACCGCTGAAAAGGTAACACAGGTTTCAGGCCGTGGCGTTGGAATGGATGTGGTAAAGACCAATATTGAAAAACTGGGTGGTTCTATTGAAATAAACACTGTTCTCGGAAAAGGAACCACAGTTAGAATAAAGATTCCTTTAACCCTTGCCATTATTCCTGCCCTTATAGTCACTTCTCATGGTCAGCGCTATGCCATTCCTCAGGTGAGCTTAAGAGAACTGGTAAGCATTGAACCGGAAAAGGATCTTTTGAAAATGGGAGATACAGAATTTTACAGGTTAAGAGGAGAAATTATTCCTGTGGTCAGACTATCAAAGGCCCTTGGATTGGAAAATGGTAAAAATGAAAAATCCCTTGTGATACTCACCACCGGTGAGAGATTTATAGGGCTTCTTGTGGATGAAATCTTTGATTCCGAAGAAATTGTAGTAAAACCCCTTGGTAAATGGTTTAAGGGTATCCCTCTCTACAGTGGTGCAACTATAATGGGAGATGGTAAATTAGCCCTCATTCTTGATGTAGTTGGTATTTCCAGTCTTGCAGGTCTTAAAACTGAAGAAGTGGAGAGAGCCCTTGAAGAAAAGAAAGTTCTTAAATCCGCTGAGGAAACCCAGTTCATCCTTATTTTTGATGTGGGTGAGGATACCTTTGCGCTACCTCTTGCTCTTATTTCAAGGCTTGACAAAGTAAAGGCAGATGATTTAAAAATTGTTGGTGGTAAAGAAGTGGTAATTTATAAAAATAAAGTGATTCCTGTCATTAGACTCGAGAATTATCTTCCCATTCAGGGTGTTCCACATCAAGAAGAGTATAATCTGCTTTTCTTTACAGAGAGAGAAAAAACCTGTGCCATTCTTTGCTCAAGAATTGTGGATACCCTGGAAACAACCTTAGATGTGGAAACCGATCTTTATCAACAGCCAGGAATTCTTGGCCATAGAATCATTAATAACAGGACTGTGCTTTTCCTTGACATTTATAAAATAATTGAGATGTATGATCCCGAATGGTTTATTGTAAAAAGAGAGGAAGAGGAAACTCCTTATCTTGTCTTACTTGCAGAGGATTCTCCTTTCTTTCAGAACATGGTTAAAAACTATTTAGAGCAAGCGGGTTTTCATGTTGAGCTTGCTGTAAATGGGGAAGAGGCCTTGAGAAAACTTAAGGCAGGGCTTAAGCCTGATTTAATCATTACAGATCTTGAAATGCCTGTTATGGATGGCTTTGAATTTATTAAAAATGTGAGAAGCATTCCTGAATATAGAGATATTCCCATCATGGTTTTAACTTCTCTTACCGGTGAAGATATCAAAAGAAAGGTATTTGAACTTGGTGCCAATGCCTACGAGGTGAAACTGGATAGAGAGAAAGTGCTTTCAACAGCCCTTGAGTTATTACATAAAAAAGAGGCCGAAAGAAGGGTAAATCGTGGATAAAAAATTTTATTTTCAAAATTCTCAAGATTTAAAACGATTTTTTCGAACAAAAATTAAAGAACTTCATCCTGATAGAGGAGGAGATAGAGAAGAATACTTAAAATTTATTGAATGGTATCAAAAGGCCTTAAATAAAATAAATAAAAAGCCTCTAATCAAAGTTTTAAAAAACTCTTTCCCCGAAGGAAATTTCTGCTATAGAATAGAAACCTTTACTGTAAAAGAAGTTTCCTTAGGATTAATTAAAAAGTTTAAACTACCTGTAAGAGAAAGAGTTTGTCCAATCTGTAAAGGGATTAAAAAATCCCCCTCAGGGGATAAAAAAATTTGTGAAAAGTGCAATGGTAAAGGATTTTTGAATCTTGTAAATAATAGTGAAACTATTCAACTTAAGTGCACTTTTTGTGAAGGTAGAGGCTATTTATTTACAGAGATTTGCCCGGAATGTATGGGTAAAGGCAAAATAAAAGAAGAAGAGGTTCTTGAAATAAAATTGCCTTATGGATTAAGAGAAGGAGACATTTTGTTTATTTCAGGAGAGCTTTTTGATTCTCCCTGGGATTTTTATATTGAAGTTAATTTAGAGCCCCATGCTCATTTTAAGTTAAAGGGGGATAATCTTATCTATGAAGCTGAAATAAAGTTTTACGAAGTGTTATTGAAGGATTATATTTTAATTGAAACTCTGGAAGGTTGGGAAAAGGTCCCCTCTGAGGTTTTCAAAAGGGGAGAGCCCGTTATTTTTCCCAGAAGGGGTCCCTATCTCTCTGAAGATAAGCTCTGGGAAAGGGGTGATTTAATAATTTGTCCAAAAATAACCTTTCCTGAAAATATAAATGAAAAAGCCAAAAAGTTATTAAAAAAAATTGTCAAACTTTTAGAGGAGGAAAAAAATGGAGGCTAAGGATATTGTTCTTGCTGGTGAGACCAAAAAGGTGATATTACTTCAAAAGACCATTCCAGTTGTTACCTTTTACCTGGGAGATTATCTCTTTGGAATCTATGCTGAAAAGGTAATGGAAATAAACAAAGACCTGGATATAACCCCAGTTCCTCTTTCTGCTCCGTATATTTTAGGGATTATGAATTTAAGAGGACAAATAATTACTGTTATAGACCTTGCCAAAAAGATAAATTTCAAAGTTGAAACGACTCCGAGGCTTAATCTTATTATTAAAAATAAAGATGAGGCTGCCTCATTTCTAATTGAGAGAATCAGTGATATTCTTGAAATTCCAGAGGCCAACCTTGAGGATCCGCCTGAGAAAATTGAAGGTTTTGATAAAGAATATGTGGAAAAAATTTATCAATTGCCTGATAAACTTCTTGCCATTCTTAATGTGGAAAAGCTTTTTGAAAATTAATTTTTAATCTTTTTCTTCGTAGATACCTGCAAAGTTTAAAAAGGTTTTCCATTTTTCTTTTTTGTGAGTAGGGAATTCTTCAAGAATTAGAGCTTGCCATCTCGGGGCCCGAGGGGTTTTAATAAGTTTGAGGCCGGCTTCCTCTGGGGTTTTATTCCCTTTTTTTAAATTGCATTTTTTACAACAAAGAACTACATTACTCCATACAGTTTTTCCTCCCCTGCTTTTTGGAATAACATGGTCAATGGTTCTATCCTTTGGATTTTTCAAAAGTTTTCCACAATACTGACAGGTAAATTTATCTCTTAAAAAAAGATTTTGTCTCGTAAAGACAACCTCATTTTGAGGAAGAGATTCAAAAAAGGGAAGATAAATTGCATCAGGAATAAGAAGGCTTATAGAGGGACTTTTGATAAATTTAAATTCTCCATTATTTCCATTTTCGTAAAATTTACTGATGTGAATCCATTCTTCAAAGGTATGAGTTGTCCAATCAGGTGTTATAACTTTGGCTGTACCTTTAACAAGATGGCATATGGCTCTTTGAAGAGTGGTTATCTGAACGGCTTGATAGTATTTATTTAAAACAAGAACCTTTTCTTGTAATAAATTTTGCCCCAACTTTTAACTCACCACCGGACAAGTCATGGTATGATTAATGGCAGGAATGTTCTGAAATTTTTCCAAAAGCAGTTTAGAGATATCTTCATAATGAGGAACCTCTACCTCTACAATAATATCATAGGGCCCCATAATTACATCCATGCGTTTAACCTCAGGAATCTTTTTAAGTTCTTCAACTACCTTTTGAGTCTGCCCAATTTGGGTGTTAATCAATACATAAGCTCTAATGGGCATTCTCTAACCCTCCTAAGTAATTTTTTATTTATAAATCTAATGTTAAAACAATTTGAAAAAATTACAAGAAAAAATCATTACCGCAGTTTATTAATTGAAAAAGATAATGATATTGAAATATCCTTTCAGTATAAAGTTTACCCACTCTGAATTTAAGAAGGATTGTGCTCTCTGTTTTTTTGATTTTTTTAGCATTTCCATAATTTGAAGGGGCTGGGGATTACTAAACTATAATTATTATTAATTCAAAAAGAAATGAGATTTTATTTTTGTAAGAAGAAGAATTACCTTTGAGACCAATTCTTCATTTAAACTTCCCATTCCGCAGGCTGGTGTTAGAATAATCCTTTTAAGAAGAAAGGTCTCATCCAAAGAGGTTATTTTAGAAAGTTCAAACAATTGTTTTTCAAATTTTTCAATAACTTCCTCTTCTGATGTATTAATTAGGGTCTCCCTATCTGTAGGAACGACTCCCATGGCAATAAAGGTATTTTCTTTAGAAAGAAAATTTTTTAAACCTTCAGCATAAATAATGAATTTGTCAAAATAAGAAAAGCTATCTAAATTTACAATATTAATCTCAGAATCAAAAAGAAGATCCCAGGAGGTGTTAGCACATACATGTATTCCCACAAGAACACCTTGAGATTTCAAAATCTCTATAGGCTCTTTTAAAAGTTCTAAAACCAATTCCTTTGATAAGGTAATAAAAGCGCTACTTCCAAAACCAGAAAGTCCAGGTTCATCAAAAAAAATAATTACCTTTTCAGCCCTTTGTTTTAAATAATAAGCCTGTAATAGAGCCTTTAGGGTTAAAAATTTAAGTAATAAATCCCTTAAATCATCCCTGAAAATTAAAATTTCATTATCTTCGGTTTTAAGTGCTGTTCCAAGGGTGAAAGGGCCTGTTATTTGCCCCTTTAATACGGGAAGATTTCTTTTTTCAGCTTCTTCAAGAAAGGATAAAAAAGCCCTTGAAAAAGTTAAATCGAAATAATTAAGTAGGGGTTCAAAGTTTTGATTTTCTATGAGTTCAAGATAGATTTCGTAAATTTTTAAGACCTTTTCTTCAAAATCTTTACTTTCGGTAATAATAAGTTCCCTTTCTAAGGAAAAACCTGGGAAATTTTTGATAAATTGCCAGAGCATTCCTTCTTCTTTAAATTTGGGAAGTTGAGGCCAGGCAGGGATGTCAAAAGAAAAAGAGACCTCAAGAGCTTTGTCAATCTCTTCATAGGGAAGACTTCCAATATGTGTAGTTTTAAGAGATAAATCAGGGTAAGACACAAAGCCCTCCTTGAGTTTCGTTATCACAGGGAATTTCTTTTAAATGAGAATTTTTTATTGAAAGTTTTTTTTCAATATCTTCAGGCGCTGTATATATAATCCAAGTGCTATTTTGTTTTTCGATAAGAATAGGAACAGTGTTAAAGCCAAAGACTTTAAATATTGGATAGATTTGGTAAAAGGGAATAGTAGCTGTATTTTTTGGATTTATCTTTGATAAGAGTTCTTTACAACGCGGACAGTCCTGGGAATAAATAAAAAACTGCGATTTTGAAAAGGTATTAAGAGAAATAAGGTCCGGAGTTGTAATTTTGTATGCTGCAAAGATTCCGAAAATGAGCCCAAAGATGATAAAAAAAAGGATAGAGGTATTAAATTTAAATCCTCTGAAAAGATATAAATAGGATAGAATTGTAAAAAAAAGAATTATAAAAATACCAACACAAAAATAACAAATTAATTGATATTCAAAAATTAATTTAGAAATGAATAATATGTCTCCAGAAAATCCTGCAATAATTGCAAAAAGCAATAAATTTAAAAAAAGAGCTCCTTCAGTATAAAGATAAATTTTTGTCAATAAAAATAATAACACAAAATAAATTAATGCTAAAAAAAGAAGATAAATTTTAGGAATTATTAGAAGATTTGAGGCAATTTCACAGGTTTTGGCTTGACATAAACTTTTTCCAAAGTAATTTAAGAGAAGCTCAGCAGATATTAAAAGCAGAGCAGAAAGAATAAAAAAATATACTGGTAAAGCTCGTTTATTTTTATTCTTCATCTTTTTTCTCTCTGGGAGGATAATTTTAATAATTCTTTCAAAATTGGCAACATATCTTCTCGATTATTTTGGCTCTTGTTTAAACACACCTCTTGAGTTATAATTTTTTTGATGCTTAAAAAATTTATTTTTTTTGGGCTCTTAATTATAATCAGTTTAATTTCTTTTAAGGCCTTTGCAAAGGATATAAATATTACAGCTGATAAAATGGAAGTTTATGAAGATGATGGAATTGCTGTTTTTAAAGGAAAGGTCTTTGCCGAAACAAAGGGAATGAGGCTTTGGGCTGATACTCTTTATGTTTATTATACGAAAGGAAAAGAAGGAAGACAAATTCAGCGAGTAATCGCCTTGGGAAGTGTTAAAATGGAAAAGGGAAGTTGGAAAGCCGTTTCTGGGAAAGCTACCTATTTTAAGACTCAGGAAAAATTAGTTCTTGAGGATAATCCTAAGGTTTGGCACGATAAAAATTTTGTTGAGGGGGATATTATAGTAATATATTTTAACGAAGACAGAAGCGAGGTTATTTCTAAATCTGGCGGAAGAGTGCGAGTTAAAATCCATGAGAGTTAATGGGACAGTTCTTGAGGCCAAAAATTTGAAAAAGCGTTTTAAAAATAGAGAAGTGGTAAGTAATGTATCCCTTTTATTGAAAAAGGGAGAAATAGTGGGGCTTCTTGGCCCGAATGGAGCAGGGAAAACTACTTCCTTTTATATGGTTGCAGGGTTTATTAAGCCTGATGATGGACAACTTTATTACGGGGAAAAGGAAATTACCAAACTCGATGTTTCCGAACGGGCTAAACTTGGCATCATTTATTTACCTCAAGAACCTTCAGTTTTCAGAAATCTCACAGTCAAAGAAAACTTTCTGGTTGTATTAGAAAAATGGAATAAAAAGGTAGAATACCTAAAAGAAAAACTTGAAAGATATATAGAACTTTTCAATCTCAAAGAGGTTTTAAATCTCAAAGCCCATCTTCTTTCAGGTGGACAAAAGAGAAAGGTTGAAATCCTTAGAGCCCTTTTAATTGAACCAGATTTTATTTTACTTGATGAACCCTTTGCTGGAATTGACCCCATCGGGATTTCTCAATTAAAAGACATTTTTAAAACTTTAAAAGCCCAGGGCTTAGGCTTATTAATTTCTGATCATAATGTAAGGGAAACTTTAAAAATCTGTGATAGGGCTTATGTTATAGCTGAAGGTAAGATAATCGGTTACGGAACCCCTGAGGAAATTGTTAACATAAGTGAAGTTAAAGAAAAATACCTTGGAAAGGATTTTCAGATTTAAAGATGATAGAAGTAAAAAATCAGCTTAAATTACTTCCACAATTAATTTTAACTCCTCAGTTAAAACTTTTACTTAAAGTTTTACAATTAAATAACCTTGAACTGAATGAATATCTTCTTCAAGAGGTTCAAAGTAATCCCTTTTTAGAAGTGGAATTCAATGATCTTGTGGAAAGAACACCCTCTTCAGAAAAAGAAGAGGTTACCCTTACAGATGAATTTGACTGGTCAAATGAGGCTCTTTTTGAGGGAGCTAAATTATCTTTTTTATATGAAGAACCTGAAGAAGAGGGCTCAATACTTGAGAAAACAGCTCGCAAAGAAGAAACCCTTTCAGAACACCTTCTCTGGCAGTTGGGTTTCATAGACCTCACACCAAAGGAGAAAGAAATTGCAAACTTTATTATGGGCAATCTTGATGAAAGAGGCTATCTTGCTATATCTGTAGAAGAAATTGCGAAAGATCTTGGAGTTTCCTCTTCGGAAGTGGAAAAGGTAAGGAATCTTCTTAAAAAACTTGATCCCGTAGGGGTTGCTTCAAGGGATTTAAAGGAATGTTTGCTCACTCAGCTTGAATTTATGGGTTATTCCAAGGAAAGTTTACCCTACATCCTTGTGGAAAAACATCTTGAGGAAATTCCTGAAGGAATTGAATATCTTTCTCAAAAATACGGATATGATTCACACCTTCTTGAAGAAGCTTTATATATAATAAGAAATCTTGAACCCTATCCAGCAAGGAATTTCTTTAATCCTCAAAGTCTTTATATTGAACCTGATCTTAAATTTTATAAAGAAGAAGATGAATGGAAGGTAGAAGTGATTAATGAAAAATTTCCCAAGGTTTATTTAAGTTCTCTTTATTATAAAATTTCAAAAAATAAGAGGCTGTTAAACAACTCCAAGGGTAAGGAATTCCTAAAAGAAAAGTTGAAAGTTGCTGAATCTCTTTTAAAGGCCCTTGATAGTAGATATTCCACCCTTTACAAAGTGGGAGAAGTGATACTTCAAACACAAAAAGATTTTTTTGAAAAAGGGGCAAAATATTTAAAACCCCTTACTTTAAGAGATGTTGCCCAAAAAACGGGGCTTCATGAATCAACTATAAGCAGAGTTATCAGCCATAAGTATGTGGATACACCCTTAGGAATTTTTCCTCTTAAATTTTTCTTCACCACTGGATATAATACTGATAGTGGAAAAAGCATTTCAGCTGTAGCCATTAAAGATTACATTAAAGAGATTATTGAAAATGAAGATCCGAAAAAACCCTATAGTGACAGCCAGATAGCCAAGATTTTAAAGGAAAAATATGGTATTAAAATCGCCCGAAGAACTGTCACTAAATATAGAGAAGAATTAAACATACCATCCATAAGGGAAAGAAAAAAATAAAGGGGGGAGTCTATGGAGTTTAATTTCACTTTTAAGGGGATGGAATCATCACCTGCCATTGCTCAGTATGCAGAGAAAAAATTTTCTAAGCTTGAAAAGTATTTTTTAGGCCCTGTGCAGGCTCAGGTAGTATTTAGAAGGGAAAAATTTCGCGAAATATGTGAGGTCATTTTAAACGGGGATGGAGAAACCCTTGTTGTGAAAGAAGAAACAGATGACATTTATTCCTCAATTGATTTTGCTTATGAATCCCTTGAAAAACAAGTTAAAAAATTAAAAGAAAAGAGACAGGAACATAGACCTCCAAGAACGCCTATTTCGGCAGGAGAAACTGAAGAAGCTGGAGTTTTGGTCACAAGAGTTGAGGCTATACCTCTTTCTGCTCAGGATGCCTTGAATCTTTTCAAAAAAGACAAAGCAAAGGTGTTTTTCTTTTACAATACAGATGAAGACAAGGTTTGCTGTTTTTATAAAGAAAATGACAAAATCTATCTTTATATTCCTGAATTACCCTAATGAATCTTTTTCTTGTTTTAATTACAGGGGAGTCCGGGGCAGGGAAAAGCACGGCTTTAAGAGCCTTTGAAGACTTAGATTATTTAGCTATTGATAACTTTCCTATAAAACTCCTTTTTCCCTTTCTTGAGGAGGTTGAAAGGGGTGGAATTGCCAAAAAGGTTGCCCTTGTTACTGATATTCGGGATCCTTCCTTTCTTAACGAATTTCCCAAAGCTATAGAAGAGCTTAAAAGGCAAAGAATTCCCTTTGAAATTTTATATTTATATGCTGATTTAAAGGTTTTAATAACAAGATTCAGTCAAACAAGAAGACCCCATCCTCTTTTAAAGGAGTTTAAAGACTTAAATAGGGCTATCAAAGCAGAAAAAGAGAGATTAGCCTTTTTAAAGGAATATGCCACAGTCTTCATTGATTCATCGCAATTTAATGTTCATCAACTGAGACACGAAATTTTTAAACTTTTTGGAAAAAAGGAAGAGATTGACAAAATTATTTTACATTTAATTGCCTTTGGTTATAAATATGGTATTCCCTACGAGGCTAATTATCTTTTTGATGCCAGAGTTCTTCCCAACCCCTATTTTGTGCCTGAATTAAAATCTTTGAGCGGAAAGGATGAACCGGTAAGGCAATACCTTCTTAAAGAACCCATAACACTTGAATTCATAGAAAGAATTTCTAATTTCATTAAATGGATAATTCCTCTTCATCAAAGAGAGGGTAGAAAATTTGTTACAATTGGTATTGGATGCACAGGCGGAAGACACAGAAGCCCTGCTATAATTTTTATGCTTTATGAAAGATTGAAAGATTTAAAAGATGTGGAAATTGTTTTAACTTTAAGGGATGTTGAAAGAGATAGTGATTGAGGAAAACAAAGGTTTAAAATATTTAAAAGATCTTTTTCTTTTAGAAAAAGAATGTTTTGAAGAAAAGGCCTGGGAAGAAGCTATGTTAAAGGAAGAACTTGAGAAGCCTTATTCAATATGCCTTTTAGCAAAGAAGGAAAATATTTTAATGGGATATCTTCTTGGAAGAGTTATTATGGATGAGGGGGAGCTCTTAAGAATTGCTGTAAAAAAAGCTTTTAGAAATAAGGGAATTGGAAGTCTTCTTTTGAAAGGCTTTCTTGAGAGATTAAAAAAATTGGGGATAAAAAAAATTTTTTTGGAGGTTGAAGAAAATAATAAAAGGGCCTATAACCTATATACAAAATTTGGATTTAAACCTGTTAATTTTCGTAAAGAGTATTATGGAAATACTTCGGCAGTGGTTATGAGTTGTGAAATCTAAAAAGGAGGGTAAGCCATGATTAAAGTTGGAATCAATGGATTTGGAAGGATTGGAAGAGCAGTTCTTAGAGCACGTTTTAAATATCCTGAATTTAACAAAATTGAAATTGTTGCTATAAACGATCTTTCATCTCCAGAAATGCTTGCGCATTTATTTAAATATGATTCCATTTTTGGAAGACTTCCTTATGATGTCTATGTAGAGGGAGAATATATCATTGTCAATGAAAAAAAGATACGCATCTTCCAAGAGAGGGACCCGGAAAACATTCCCTGGAAAGAAGTCGGTGTGGATTATGTAATTGAATCTACTGGGTTTTTTACTGATGGAGAGCTTGCAAGAAAGCATCTTAAGGCTGGTGCTAAAAGAGTTATTATTTCAGCTCCCGCCAAAAATGAAGATGTAACCATTGTTATGGGTGTAAATGAAGATATGTATGACCCCACTAAGCACTATATTGTCTCCAATGCCTCCTGCACAACCAACTGTCTTGCACCCATCCTTGCCCTTCTAAAAAAATATTTTGAGATTGAGAAGGGTTTTATGATTACTGTCCATGCATACACCAATGATCAGCGTCTTCTTGATATGGTTCATCCAAAGGATTTCAGAAGAGCAAGGGCAGCAGCCCTAAATATGATTCCCACAAGCACCGGGGTTATGAAAGCCCTTAGGAAGATAATTCCCGAACTTTCTGACAAAATTGAAGGATTATCAATTAGAGTTCCTACCCCCGATGTATCTTTATTACAACTTGTGATTAAAATAAAGGGAGAGACAAAACCGCACGAATTGAATAAAATTTTTAAAGAAAATCAGAATCGATATATCCGATATATTGAAGAACCTCTCGTTTCTATGGATTTAGTTGGAGACCCTCATAGTGCTATAATTGACGGATTATCCACCAAGGTGGTGGGTGGAGATCTTTTACAGATCTTAGCCTGGTATGACAATGAATGGGGTTATTCAGTTAGACTCCTTGATTTGGTAAACTATATGATTAATAAAGAATACCTTTAAAGAATGGAGACGGTAACCTTTACCTCCAAAGCTTTACTTGCTAATTTACAGCAAACCAAAGTTTCTAAAATCAAATATGATCCTAAATATGATCTATTACAGATTGTATTTAAAGATTTTCCTGCCCTTAAGAATCAAATTTCCTTTTTGTTGAAGGAAATTTTTCATCCATACAGAAACAATCAACTGGTTTTGGAAGATTTCAGGGCTTTTTTTCTGAGAAATCTCACTATCATTCTTAATAGTCCTTACCGAGAAAGAGGTTTATATTTTGTTTTTGAGCTTCTTTTTAATTTTTTTGGTAGTGACAAAGCAACCAATATTAAAGCTAGTGAAATATATTATTCTCTCTTAGAAAAAACTGTTGAAATACTTGATGAAAAAAGTTTTCATAGCCTTTCTCCCATTTTGAAGGAAATACTTAAAGCTGGAGCTGAGCTTCCTGAGGAAATCTTTTCTAATTTTTTGGAAAGTTATTATTCCTTTAAAAGATTAGCAAAAAAACTTCTCAAATTTTCCCTTGATGAAGAATTTATAAAGATTCTTTTTGGGCTTTTAAAGAGATATTATATATTGATTTACGATTTTTGGGGTCAAGACGGAAAATTAAATATTTTTGATATTGAGCTCTATAAACGCAAACTTATCAAGGAGGGGCTTACTCTTTCAGAACTTTTAGATTTACCAGATCACCTTGACCTTTTGCGGGGAGTCAAAAACTATATTCAAAAGATCTGTGCTGAAGATGAAGAAGTAATACCTGAAGAGGAAAAGATTTCCATTCTTTTTAATTTAATTGAAAATCCCGTTCTTCAATTGATTCACGAAGAGTTACTTAAAGAAATTAATCAAATTCTTATAAAAATGATTGAAAAGAAGCCTTCTGAAAAACTTGAAGATTTCCTTATAAAATTTTTTGCTATTTTAAAGGAGAAAAAAATTCTCTATCCAAGAACAGCCTTTGAATGTATAAAAAACACAGCGATTTCCATTTTAAATAAGAGGGCCGTTTATCTTGCTGAGGTTTTAATAAGTGAAATTATTAAATACGGATTTTTTCCACCTCAAATTGAGGGAATTGACGAGCGTTGGAGAATAAAAGACAATCCCCATCATTTATTAAATATCAAATATTGGCTTGAAATATTTAGGGTTCATCCAGAGTGGTGCTCAAGCTTACTTTCCGCCCTTCATCTTAATCTCAGGCTTTATGGTTTATCCATAAAAGATACTGACCTTTTTCAAAGAGAAATAACAGCACTTCTTAATGCCCCTATTAGACCTATTTATAATTTGGTCAAACAATTCTGTAAGATTTTTCCTGTTTATTTTAACGAAATCGGTGCAGAGGGGTTAATTAGAGATCTCTCAACAGAAATTGATGAAATGTTTCAAAGAAAGGATACCCTTCTTCATTTTTTGAGAAAATTTATTCATATAGAAAATTCAAGTCTTGCTATAGATTTTATTAAGGATATTTTTTATTTTTGGTTTACTTTAGATGGAAAGTACATAAAAAAATATTTGCCAGAACCTATTTGGAAACGAGTAGTAAAAGATGAACTTTTTTATCATATACCAATGCAAAC
The DNA here is from genome assembly GCA_002441555.1 of Thermodesulfobacteriaceae bacterium UBA6232. Taxonomy (GTDB): domain Bacteria; phylum Desulfobacterota; class Thermodesulfobacteria; order Thermodesulfobacteriales; family Thermodesulfobacteriaceae; genus Caldimicrobium. The sequence goes on along the minus strand of DJWK01000036.1, from coordinate 64,527 downwards.
TCTTTTAATAGAAATATTCAAAGTTTTTTCAAAATATAAAATTGAAGATTTACTTGAAACTGATATAGAAGTTTTAACTAAAACTTTGTCCAATATTTCTTTTGATGAACAATATAAAACAAAATTACTTTATCTCTTTAAACTTTATAATCTTGAAAAACAAAAATATTTTGGATATTTAACTGATTTAGAAACATTTATTTCACAATATAAAGAATCAGGTTTTGATTTTATTGAAGATATTCCTAAGGTATTAAAAGAAAAAAATGAATACAAAAAATTAAATACCCTTTTAAAATGGTTAGAGGATTTAAAGGAGAAATATATACTGTCTGAAAGGAAATTTGAGCCTATTGAAGAGATAATTATTAAAAGACATATAGCTGTTGATATTCCTTCTATGTATGGAAAGTATAAAGAAAAAAAATTTGATGCTTTAGGATTGACCTACAGACTTGAATATATTGTAGATAAAATTTTTGCTCAGCTTATTAATGATTTTAAAATTGATTTTTTAACTAAAAACCAATTTTATAAGATACTTAAAACTTTGAAAGCTTTTAAACGAGCTCTGGAGATAGATGGAATTTCATCCAAAAAATTCAATCTTTATTTAGATTTGCTTGAAAGCTCTTTAAAAAGTTATCCTTTATCTTTTGATCAATATCTTGATATTTTCAAAGGATTAATTGACGGCGTTCAACATATAATTAAATCATATTATATTAATCCATATCTTAATGTTTTTCCTGTAGTTTATGAAGTATTAAAAGAGGAGGCCCTTATTGAAAAGTATAAGAAAGGAATAATTAATAAACAAGATGTCGAAAAATATTATTGTCTAAGTGAGATGGTTTTGAGAGATATTCTAAATTCAGGTTTTATAATATTATATTTGGATCAGTTTTTGAAAAAGGTTTATCAAGCACTTATCAAGTGTAAAGAGGAGGTAAATAGTGAAGACCTAAATGTATTATTAACTTTTGATTGGAGAAAGAGCATAAGTTTCCTTTATAAGCCTAATATACTTGCAAATGACCTTATATATCTTGGAAGTAAAGCCTTTAATCTTATTCAGTTATCTAATCTTTTGCCAGAACCTTTGAAAATTCCTCCTGGTTTTGTGTTAACCACAGAAATTTTCCGTTGTTATAAGTTTTTTAAAAAATATCCCTCCCTTTGGAAGGAGTATGAAAATGTTATACTTGAGGCTATAAAGGCTTTAGAAGAAAAGACAGGCAAAAAATTTGGAGATAAATATAATCCCCTTCTTTTAAGTGTTCGTTCAGGGGCTGCGATATCTATGCCTGGAATGATGACTTCTATTCTTAATGTAGGGATAAATCCCGAAATTGCAGAAGGTCTTGCTGAAAAAACACAAAATATATGGTTTGCCTGGGATACCTATCGACGGTTTATTCAAAACTGGGCTATGTCCTTAGGTGTTCCCAGGGATTTCTTTAACAGACTCATGAGAGAACATAAAAGAAAATACGGTGTTAAACTAAAAAGAGAATTTACTGGGTCTGAAATGAGGGAACTTGCTTTATTATATAGAAAAGAAATAGAAAAATTAGGGATACATATAATAGATGACCCCTGGGAACAGTTATTCAAAAGTATAGAATTTATTTTGAATTCTTGGTATCATAAAAAGGCAGTTTATTATAGAGAAATTATGGAAATTGCAGAAGAATGGGGAACAGCGGTAATCATACAAGAAATGGTTTTTGGAAATATGGGGCCTAAGTCTGGAACAGGTGTTACCTTTACCACTTCACCACACGGAAAATTCCCAAGAATACTTCTTTGGGGGGACTATACACCTTATAATCAGGGAGAAGACATTGTTTCAGGGCTTGTTAATGCCTATCCCATATCCATTGAACAAAAAAGGTTAGAAAACAGGGAAGGTCCCTCTCTTGAAGAGGCTTTCCCCCAAATTTATGAGGCCTTACTAAAACTTGCCTATAAACTTGTTTATGAAGAGGGATGGGACCATCAGGAAATTGAATTTACCTTTCAAAGCGAAAAACCAGAAGATTTGTATATTCTTCAGGTAAGAGACATTATTTTAAGAGAAGAGAAGATACTTCCGAGTTTTCAAAAACGCTCCCTTGAAAATCTTATCTATTTAGGAAGAGGGATAGGTGTTTCTGGAAGTATACTATCTGGAAGGGTTGTCTTTAATTTGGAGGATATTTTAAAACTAAAAGCGGAAGGAGAACCACTTATTCTCTTAAGGTATGATACGGTTCCTGATAATATAAAGGAGATCTCCATGGTTGATGGAATTTTGACTGCAAGGGGAGGGCAAACCTCACATGCAGCCATCGTTGCCAGTCGCCTTGGAAAGGTCTGTGTGGTTGGATGTGAGGAACTTAGAATTGATGAAATTGAAAAATTCGCTAAATTAAAAAATGAAGTAATCAAACTCGGAGAATGGATCACCCTTAATGGAATAACTGGAGATATCTATAAAGGTAAAATTCAAAATAAAGGAGGGGCCTATGAAGTTAGGAATTAATGGATTAGGAAGAATCGGGAAACTTACTCTCTGGCATCACATAGCAAGAAAATATTTTTCAGAAATTGTGGTAAATCTTGGTAGAAATGTGGGTACCTCTTTTACTGATCTTGCAGAATATATTGAAAAGGATAGCACCTATGGCTGGCTTCCAGTGTGGTTGTATGGGCACAAAGCTAATAGAGTTATTGAACAGATTGATGATAAGGAAAAAACCATGGTAATTGATGGGGTAAAGGTAAAATTTTTAATGAATCATAGAAATCCCAAAGATATAGAATGGAGAGAACATGGAGTGAGACTTGTTGTTGATTGCACAGGAAAATTTAGAGACCCAACAGTTGATCCAGATGACCCTAAGGGCTCTGTTAGGGGGCATCTTGTGGCAGGTGCTGAAAAGGTAATAATTTCAGCCCCCTTTAAAGTAAAAAACAAAGAAAAGGGACTTCCTGAAGATACTATTACTATGGTCTATGGTATTAATGAAGAGATGTATCAGCCTGATAAACATCACATTATTTCTTCAGCCTCTTGTACAACTACCTGCCTTGCCTATATGATGAAACCCCTTCTTGATTACTTTGGTGCAGACCGTATTCTTTCAGCTTCAATGGTAACTGTGCATGCAACTACCTCTTCTCAATCCATATTGGACAGAGTCCCCAAAGATGGAGAAAAGGATCTTCGCAGAGCAAGAAGTGTCTTTAATAATATTATTCTTACTACCACTGGTGCAGCTGAGGCTTTGGCTTTAGTTATACCCGAGATGAAAAGAATAGGTTTTATGGCAGAAAGCGTAAGAGTCCCTCTAACTACAGGAAGCCTTATTATTTTAACTATAAATATACAAGACGAATCTATTGAAAGCCACATTAACAAAGACCTTATAAATCAAATTTACAAAGAAGCTGCTGAAACCAAATATAAAGGATATCTTATTTTTTCTATGGAGCAAAATGTTTCAACGGATATAATAGGATATCCAAAGGCAGCAGCTATTATAGAAGGAAGAGAAACCCACACCAGGACTGCTACTGCCAAGGTTGATGCAAGAAAGATTTGTGGTATAGCTCCTGAGGGTGCTCAGATTCCTGTAGAAAAAATCGAGATTCCTATTACCCAAGCTGTTATCTATGGATGGTATGATAATGAGCTTGCCTCTTATACTCATCTTATGGGAGATCTAACTGTTTATATTGCGGAGAAAATGTTGTAAATGATAAGAAGAAAGGGAAGGGAAATCGCCCTTCAGGTTCTCTACCAGATAGACATTACTGGTTCTGACCCTGAAACAGCCCTAAAGGCCTATAAAGAACACTTAAATCTTGAGGATGAAAAGGCTTTTTCTTTTGGCGAAGAACTTGTTAGAGGAGTTTTTATAAATCTTGATTTTATTGATAATCTTATTCAAAGATATACTCCTTCCTGGCCCTTGGAAAGATTAAATCTTACTGATAAAAACATTTTACGGCTGGCTATTTATGAATTTTTCTTTAGACCTGATATACCTCCCATTGTTAGTATTAATGAGGCTGTTGAGCTTGCTAAGATTTATGGAACTGATGAATCTCCTTCTTTTGTAAATGGAGTTCTTGATAGTATATACAAGCATGAACTTCTCAAAAAAGAAAAAGCTTTCTTTAAATGAAATTCTTACTCCCTCTTTTTGGGTAAAACTTAGCTCTCAAAAAGAGGGAGTTTCTCCTTTTTTAAAAAAGGATTTTTGGGAAGTAATTGCAAGTGATTATGATGCCCTTGAGGAAACCTCTTTTTACAGGGCTATGCAGGAAGATATTATCTCCGAGATGGAAAAAAGAGGGGCTTTAAATAAAAATTTTACCTTTTTTGATGTAGCCTGTGGAACGGGAAACTATAGCGTAAAAATTGCTCCCAAGGTTTCAAAGGTTTATGCCCTTGATATCTCACCTGCCATGTTAAATCTTTTAAAGGAAAAACTTAAAAGGGCAAATATCCAAAATGTTGAGGTAATTGAAGCTGATTGGAGAAAATACCGACCTGAGAGGAACTTTGATACCGTTTTTGTGTCAATGACACCTATCTTGAGAGACCTCAAAGAGGTTAAAAGACTCTTTGATATAGCGGAAAAGTTTTTAATTATTGTGACCTGGGCAGGACTAAGAAAAAATTTCCTTCTCGAGGAAATTGAAAAAACCTTTTTTGGAAAAATTAAGCCTGATAAAAATCCCGGAATTCTTTTAATTTTCAATTATTTTTATACTCTTGGTTATCCAGGAGATATAAAGTTTTACGAGGGTTTCTTTGAAAGAAGATCTACCCTTGAAAAAGTATGGACAAGATTTAAGTTTCGTTTAACTTCTAAAGGTTACAAAATAAGTAAAAGAAAAGAAAGACAAATAATAGATTTTTTGAAAGAAAAGGAAAAAAATGGCTATATAGAAACCAAAACTCAAGTAAGAATAGGAGCTATGTTTATTAATAAAGAAAAGAAGGGGGTTTTATAATGGAAAAGGTTGAAATTATGGTAAGGGGTATGACCTGCGAGCATTGTGTGAAAAGAGTTGAAAAGGCTATTTTAAGCACCGGTAAAGCAAGAAATGTTCAGGTTGATCTGTCTACTGGAAAGGTAGTCTTTGAAAAAGAAGAGGATCTTTCTCTTGATGAAGTTAAAAATAATATTGAAATGTTCGGCTATAAAGTAGAGCTATAATGAAGAATTTTATCATTACAATTGATGGACCTGCTGGGTCTGGAAAAACCTCGGTTGCAAAAGCACTCGCACGAAAGTTAAGCCTTGACCTACTTGAGTCTGGAAGTTTTTATAGATATATAACTTGGAGATTATTAAAGGACAAAAAAGATTTAAAAGATTTTACGAATAATGAAGAACTTAAAAAATATTTAAAAGAAAATTTCAGTAAAATTAAAATAAACATTTCATCTAATGGAACTTATATTATTTTTAATGGAAAGCTTTTAAAGGAGGAATTAAGATCAAAGGAAGTGGATGAATTGGTTAGTGAGGTTGCTTCAAATCCCATTGTGAGATCCGAGGTTAATCAATTTTTAAAAACATTGTCTCAGGGAAGAAGAATTATTACCGAAGGAAGAGATATGGGAAGTGTGGTTTTTCCAGAGGCTCATTTGAAGATTTATCTTACAGCTGATCTTGAAGAAAGGGCAAGAAGAAGGGCAAAGGATGTCAAAGATAGAGATTTTTTTGAGGTTAAGAGAAATCTTATAGAAAGGGACTTAAAAGATAGCAAAAGAGAAGTTGCACCGCTTAGTATTCCTGAAGGTGCAGTGGTAATTGATACAACTCATCTTACTTTGGCAGAAGTGGTTGAAAAAATAGAAAACTTAGTTAAAGAAAGGCTATGAAGTGGGAGATTTGGTCCTTAGATGAGCATATCAAGAGGGAAAAAAGAAAGGCAAGAGAGTTGAAAAAAACACGCTGGTGGAGAAGGAAAATTGAAAGGGGGATTTGTTATTATTGTGGAAGAAAGGTCTCCCCAGAGGAGCTAACCATGGATCATAAAATCCCTTTAAGCAGAGGGGGGCTTTCAACCCGTGAAAATATAGTTCCTGCCTGTAAGGAATGTAATGCAAAGAAAAAGTACCTTTCACCTTGGGAGTGGGAAGAATATTTAAAACGATTAAAAAAAGGAGAAATGGGATGTGCGGGATTATAGGTTATATCGGAAAAAGACCTCTTCTTCCGGTTCTTCTTGAGGGTTTAAGAAGACTTGAATATCGCGGATATGATTCTGCAGGGGTTGTATATTTTAAAAATGAGGGAATTGAAATCGTTAAAATTAAAGGAAGGGTATATGATCTTGAAGAAAGGCTTTATCAAATTGATCATACAGGAATAAAGGCACCTGGGCTGGGACACACTCGTTGGGCAACCCATGGTGAGCCCTCAGATTTAAATGCTCATCCTCATTTTGATTGCAAAAGGCAACTTGCCCTTGTTCATAATGGAATCATTGAAAACTATTATGAACTCAAGGAAAAACTTTTAAAAAAGGGGCATAACTTTGTTTCTGCTACAGATACAGAGGTCATTGTTCATCTCATTGAGGACTATCTAAATGAAGGACTTTCTCTTTTTCAAAGCTTTCTTAAGGCTATTAATGAGTTAAGGGGAGCTTTTGCTATTGCCCTTATTTCTTCTTATGAACCAGAAAAGATTTATGCTGCACGCTTTCATAGTCCCCTTGTTCTGGGGTTGAGCGAAGGGGAAAATTTTCTTGCCTCTGATGTGCCTGCCTTTCTTACTTTTACCAAAAAAGCCATTTTTCTTGAAGATAAAGAAGTAGCTATTCTTACAGGAGATGAAATTGAAATCTATGATTTTGACGGTAGGAAAAAAGACTTAAAGATTATCGAAATTCAATGGGATTCCTCTCAGGCTGAAAAAGGAGGCTATCCTCATTTTATGTTAAAGGAAATTTTAGAGCAACCTCAGGCTATTCAGAATACCCTTCTTGGTAGACTTGACTTAGATAATAAAATTATCGATTTTTCAAGGGAGGGATTGAATAAAGAATTTTTAAGAGATGTAAATAAATTTTATCTTGTGGCCTGTGGGACCTCTTATCATGCCTGTCTTGTAGGGAAATATCTTATTGAAAGGAATGCAGGAATACCTGTTGAGGTTGACCTTGCTTCGGAGTTCCGGTATAGAGACCCCCTTATCGATAAAAACACTATATTTATAGGAATTTCTCAATCGGGTGAGACTGCAGATACCCTTGCGAGTGTTAGACTTGCCAGGCAAAAAGGGGCAAGAATACTTTCTATATGTAATGTTCTTGGAAGTTCTATAACTCGTGAAAGTGACAAAGTAATTTATACCCAAGCAGGGCCTGAAATAAGTGTTGCCTCAACTAAAGCATTTACGACTCAGGTTCTTGTTCTTCTTATGCTTTCTTTGTATCTTAAAAAAATTTTTAAAAAAGAAGACATTTCAGAAGAAGTTCTTGAAAACCTTATAGCTCTCCCCAATCAATTAAATCAATTTATTGAGGAGGCTTATCCAAAAATCAAAGAGATTTCTGAAAAATGGTATCATGTTAAAGACACCCTTTATCTTGGAAGAAATATTCTTTTTCCTATAGCTTTAGAGGGAGCTTTAAAATTAAAAGAGATTGCTTATATTCATGCAGAGGGTTATGCAGCAGGAGAGATGAAGCATGGCCCCATTGCCTTAATTGAAGAGACTGTTCCTACGGTGGTTCTTGCTGCAAGAGAGACTGGAGTTATTTATGAAAAAACTCTCTCCAATGCAGAAGAAATAAAAGCAAGGAGAGGCCCTATAATTGGATTTTTCACAGAAGGTTCTTCAGAAATGATTAAACTTTCAGATGATTTTGTGGAAGTTCCCTATACTTCTTACGAATTTTTGCCTATTTTTTATGTAATTCCTTTACAACTTTTAGCTTATGAAATTGCAGTTTTACGGGGTTGTGATGTTGATAAACCAAGAAATCTTGCAAAGAGTGTAACAGTAGAATAAAGGGGGTAAAGCTATGGAGTGCAAAAGAGAGCGCAATTTGAAGAGATGTAATTGCACCTATGACCCTTGTTCAAAAAAGGGGATTTGCTGTGAATGTCTTCATTATCATTTAAGAATGAGGCAACTTCCAGCTTGTGCTTTTCCAAAGGAAGCTGAAGCCACTTATGATAGAAGTTTTGAGCATTTTGCAAGGCTTGTGCAGGAAGGAAAGGTATAATGGCAGAGAATACAAAAGTCAACAAGATAATCAAAGTTCTTGAGGATAAAAAAGCTGAAGATATTGTGGTTATTGATATTTCTTCAAAGGTAGATTTTGCAGATTATTTTATTATTTGTAGTGCCCATTCCACCAAGCATGCTCAGGGTCTTTCAGATTATGTGGTGTTTGAACTTGAAAAAGAGGGCCTAAAGCCCCTTTCTGTTGAAGGTTTAGAAACAGGAAATTGGATTGTTCTTGACTATGAAGATATAATTGTTCACATCTTTTTTGAACCTATAAGGTCTCTTTATGCCCTGGAAGAACTTTGGAGCGATTATCCACCCCAGAGGGTATCTAAAAGGATATCTTCATGATGAGAGGTTAAAACAGGAGTTTGAAAGAGAAGTTCCTCTATTTTAAGCAATAAATTTTCAAGATTTTCTCCTTTTAGGGCAGAAATTCCGATTCCTTGATATTGTTTGAGGATTCTTTCAAGAAGGGAAGGGGAATATTCAGGTTTTTCTCTCAGTTTATCAATTTTATTAAAAACCATAAGCCTTGGGTAATTTAAAAGTTCCATTTCTTCAAGAATAGTTTCTACTGAAAGAATGTGATTTTCCCAGTCTGGATGACTTATATCTATCAAGTGAAGAAGAAGATCGGCGTTGTATAATTCCTCAAGGGTTGCTTTAAAAGCTTTTTTAAGTTCTTCAGGAAGATCCCTGATAAATCCTACAGTATCAGTAAGGAGAAAAATATTTCCATTGGGAGTTCTTACCGCTTTAGTCACAGGGTCAAGGGTAGCAAAAAGTTTATCCTCTGCAAGATATTTTGATTTGGCAAGGGTATTTAAAAGGGTAGTCTTTCCAGCGTTGGTATATCCTATTAAAGCAACTACTTTATAATTGAGCTTTTTTCTCCTTCTTCTTCGGAGTTCCCTTTCTTGAGAAATTTTCTCAAGTTCCCTTTGGAGTTTGGCAAGCCTTTCTTTAATTCTTCGCCTATCAATTTCAAGTTTGGTTTCTCCAGGACCTCTTCCGCCAATACCACCTGTAAGTCTTGAAAAGGCATCATCTTTAGCTCTTAAGCGGGGTAAGGCATAACGAAGTTGTGCCATTTCTACCTGAATTTTTCCCTCTCTGGATCTGGCTCTTTGAGCAAAAATATCAAGAATAAGCTGGGTTCTGTCAATAACCCTTAAGTCAGTAGCTTCATTGAGGGCTCTAACCTGAGAAGGAGAAAGTTCTCTATCAAAAATTAAAAGATTGGCTCTATTTCTCATAGCAAGAATCATAACCTCAAGGAGTTTACCTTTACCGATGACATACCTCGGATCAAGGGAAGATCTTTTTTGTACCACTTCCCCGACAACATTAACCCCCGCAGTTCTTGAAAGCTCTTTGAGTTCCTCCAAGCGCTCTTCCCAATAGTGATCTCCTGGCTCCCTTACCAGAATTAAGATGGCTCTATCCTCGTTTTCTGCTATACCTTTTAAAGGTTTAACCCTTTCAAATTCATCCTCTAAGTTTTTGATTAAATCCAAGAAATTTTCTTTTAAATCCCAGACATAAAGGGGCTTAAAGAAAAAAAAGAAATTATCTTCCCTTTCAGAAAAGGCAGCTTGATAAAAATCTGGATGAGGAAGAATATGAGCTAAATAGATTTTTCCGGGTTCCCCCTTTTCATTTACTTCAAGGGCTCCTACAAGATCAAGTCTTAAAAAGGCAAGATCAATCAAATCATCTTGGTCAAGGCCACTTCCTTTTCCATTTTTCACAAGGTGAGTATGAATTAATCTAAGTCCCTTAAGTCTTGCTATGTGGTCTCTATATCCCTTAAGTTCAGGAATTTCAATTTGATTAAAGGTTCCCACAATTACATAATCAATTTCACCCTTTCTGTTAATTAAAAGTCCAATCTGGCGATTAAGAGAAAAGGAGAGTTCGGCAATTTCCCAGGCAAGATCAGTTGTAATAATAGAATTAGGATGAACTTTACGATAATATAGACGTTCTAATTTTCTTACTTCACTTGGTTTTAAACCCTGAAGATTACCAAAAACTTCTTTTCTCAAGATCCTCCAAGTATAAAGGGTTTTAACTTAAATATAATAACATTTGACTGAAAAACAAGACATTTATAATCCGAGAGTTTTAAGTTTTTCTAAATATTCTTTTTGCTCTTGAGTTAATCTGGCTGGCATGGAAGGTTGAAGAATCACAAAGAGGTCTCCCTTACCACCATCTTTTTTGGAAATCCCAAGTCCTTTTAACCTCAATTTTGCTCCTGGTTTCACCAGAGGGGGGACCTTGGTTTTTACCCTTTTACCTTCAGGAGTTGTAATTTCAATTTCTCCTCCGAGAAAGAATGTAGTAAAAGGGATTTCCTTTTCAATATAAATATTACCATTTTCAATTTTTACTCCTTCAGGTGACCTAACCCTTACCTTTAAGTTGTATTCTTTTACTTTGTTGCCAGTTCTTTTCGTAATTTTTAAAACAGTTCCGTCTTCCACTCCAGGAGGGATTTTTACTTTTAAAGTTTCATAAGTTCCTGGGACAATGACTTCTTTTTCTCCACCTTTTATGGCTTCATCAAGGGTTAATGGCAGTTCAAATTGATAGGTTTCATATATTTCTCCAAAGGGTGAATAGGCCTCTTCTCCAAAGGTGGTTCCAAATAAATTGGCAAAGATATCTCCAAGATCAAAGGTGAATATTCTTCCACCTCTTCTTCCCCTTTTGAAAAAACCTGAAAGATCAATGCCAAGGTCTCTAAAGACACTTTCAAAATCGAAATCTCTGAAAATATCCTCTTGAGAATATCTTTTTTCAAATTCTGTGGAACCATAAAGATCATATAGTCTTCTTTTTTCAGGATCAGAAAGAACGGCATAGGCCTCATTTATTTCTTTAAACTTTTCTTCTGCCTCTTTATTTCCCTTGTTTCTGTCAGGATGGTATTTCATTGCAAGTCTGCGATAGGCTTTTTTGATTTCCTCTTGAGTTGCATTTCTCGGGACCCCTAAAATTTCATAGTAATCCTTGGGCATGTTTCCTTCACCTCCAGAAAAAATCCTGATTTATGCTAAAATATAATATAGGTAATTCTTGGGGGAAATCAACGATGAAAAAAAAACCTTTCCCAGAAGAGATAACCCCTGATGAAAGAAGGCAAATTCTTTTTTATCTTGAAGAAAGGTTTGGAATCAACCCTGGAATTTTTGATGAATACACAATTTTTAAAGGGGCTACCCATTTCTGGTTATTTCCAAAAACAGAGTATATTCACCTTTTAAAAAAGCTCTCACCTGAATCAGTAGGGCTTTTATTTTTAAGAAAAATTAAAAACTATTTAAAACCTACATCTACGTTTTTACAGAGATTTGGAAAGCTTGCTAAAAAAAATATTGTGCAGTTAACAGAAGAGCAGTTAAAGATTTTACAAGAAAGTAAAAAAATAAAAATGGATCTTCCCCTTGAGCCTGGCTATGTAATTTTAAGGGATGAGACTTGGATACTTGGATGCGGGCTTTATCTTAATGGTTATATTTTTTCATACCTTGAAACGAAAGTTATAAAGACTCTTCTTGATTAAATTATTTTGAACAATAAATTTCATAATAAAAATTGTAACTTTCTTCTGAAAATCCGACCTCTCCGAGTTTTTCTTTAGCTTTTACCGCTTCTCCCAAGAAAATACTTAAAACACTGAACCCTGATAACAAAGCGTAACATTTATTATTTTCAACAGTTATACTTAAAATGCCATCAAAAAAACCTATTTTTTTAATCACACCGTCAAAGGGAGAAAATACGGGGGTGCCTACTTGAATTTTTTTCTTGTATTTACCCTCTTTTATTGCTTTGCCAGTTATTGGATCAAAAATAATAAATTTTTGTGTTTTATTAATAGATGTTATGTTTTTTTCTTGAGGGTTTTCTTGATTTTTAGTATTTATTAGTTTTTCATATAATTTTTCTTTTAGTTTTTTACTTTCTTCAAGTTTCTTATGATATAGTAAATTTAATTTTTGATAATTTTCTTCTTTTTTAATTAAGTTATTGTAAAAAGTGTAATAAAGATTTGAATAAAGCAAAAATTTTTTTCTTAATTCAAAATACTCTTCACTGGTATCGAAAAAAATGAAATTATTTTTTAAGATTTTTTCTTTAATTAAAGTAAAAACAATTAATCTTTTGGTATAAAATAAATTTTCTTTCAAAATTTTAAGTTTTTCTTGTATAAGATTTAGATCTTTCTCAATGTTCAATATCTCATTTTGTAATTCTTTGAGATTTTGTTCGGAATGAACAGAAATAACGGAAATGTTGTTTAATAATAATAAAAAAGTGATTAAAGAAATTAACAAAAATTTTTTCATATTTTTTTAAAACTAAAAAAAACAATAAATAAAGGATAAATCAAAATTAAAAAACTAAAATACAGAACAAAAAATATGATTTCAAGAATATTGTTAAGATTTGGAAAAAAATTCAAAAAGTGGAAAAAGTAAATTAAATTTTTTGTAAAAAAATAATACAAGAGGGATGATAACATCCAGAGCAAAAGGAGAGGAATAATAATAATTAAGGCTCTAATTAGTTTTAGTTTTAATATATGTCCACCTAAAAGTTGAAAAATTTCGATTTGATTTTTAAGATGATTATTTAAACCCTGATTCAGAAAAATGAAAAAGATGAGATAAATGAGGTTCCATAGAGAAAGAAAAATAATCAAACCATAATGCAAGTATTTAATAAAAGGTAAATTTTTTATTCCAGGTTCAGGCAGTATTTCAAATTTATTTTTAGATAGTTCCTGTATAAGTTCAACATCTTTTTTTAATTTAGATAATTCACTAATTGATTTTAGTTTTATTTTTATTAAATAGGGAAAAATTTTATTAATTTCTTCATCTTTTATAAAATCCGTAGGTAAATCTTTTTCAATTTCAATATATACCTTTTGGGGAGGGTATATCTCAAAATTCGAAAGATAATTAAATTTTAGAAAAATTTTCTTAAGATCTTCAATACTAATATTTTCCTTAGGATAAAATAAGATGGAAACCCCCACCTTTTGAAAGTAATTTTTATTAAATAATGTCAAATTTTTATAAACAAAGAGGCCAAAAAGGGTAAAAATTGACCAGAAAAAGAAAAAAAGATATAATAAAAAATAATAGACAAAACCTTTTTTAAATTCGAGCTTACCAATAGATATCCACATTTGGGACAAGTTCCCCTCGTTCTAACATAATAATTCTTCCGGGTTTTTTCGAAATAATAGTGGGATCATGAGTGGATAAGATTATTGTTGTTCCTTTCTTATGTAAACCCTTTAGAAGTTCAATAATTTCTCCAATACTGAAAGGATCAAGATTCCCCGTTGGTTCATCGAGTATCAATATAGGAGGTTCTTTAATTAGAGCTCTGATAAGGCCTATTTTTTGCTGTTCTCCTCCTGAAAGTTCTTTAACCAGTTTTTTGGCTTTATGAGAGAGACCAAATTTTTCAAGCCAGTCATAAATATAAAACTTTTTGTTTTTTATCTTTTTTTTAGAAAGGGCAAGAGCTACCTCAAGGTTTTCATAAACAGAGAGATCCATAAAAAGCTTGTGATCTTGAAAAACTATACCTATTTTTCGGCGAAAAGATATAATATCTTTATAAGAAAGATTTGAATAGGGAACTCCTTCAAGAAATATTTCTCCTTCTGTGGGTTTTTCTTCAGCATAGATTAATTTAAGAAGGGTGGTTTTTCCAGCACCAGTTGGCCCTGTTAAAAGTAAAAATTCTCCTTTTTTAATTTCAAGATTTATTTTATGAAGAGCCCGATAATAAGGCGGATAAATTTTGGAAACCTGTTCTAACTTGAAAAGACTCATCAAAAATGATTATAACAAAAACTTTAAGAATTGGAACCTTTAAAGCCACCACCCAAGGCTTTAATAAGTAAAACCTGTCTTTTAAGCCTTTCTCCTTTTAAAGATATAAGTTCCAATTCAGCTGAAAGTAATTGTCTTTCTGCATCAAGGACTTCAAGATAGCTTACAAGTCCCTTTTCATATTTGAGTTTTACAAGTTTATAGAGTTCTTCAAGGGTTTTTACTCTTTTTTCAAGCTCTTTAAGTTTAGCCTCAACTGTTTCAAGTTCATTTAAAGCTGAACTTACCTCATAAAAAGCCTCTTTTACTGTTTTGACATATTGATAAAGACTTTCCTTTTTTTGAGCTTCCGCTATTTCAACTTTGGTTTTTCTTCTTCCAAAATCAAGGAGAGTTCCTGAAAGAAGGCCAGCAAGATTCCAATATCTTGCACTTGCTTGAATTAAGTTGGATAATTCAAGACTTTGTAATCCTAAGGCTGAAGTGAGGGTTATTCTTGGAAAGTATTCCCTCTTAGCAAGAGCCACATCATATTCAGCTGCTAAAAGGTTATGTTCAGCTTGTAAAATATCAGGCCTTCTTTCAAGAAGAGAAGAGGGTAAAAAGGGTGGAATTTTAAGAGGAGAAGGGAAATCCCTTGCAAATCTTATCTTTCTCTCAAAGAGTTCTGAAGGGTCTTTTCCCAGCAATAAAGAGAGCTGATCCTGATAGAGCTTGACTTCCTTTTTAATATTTTCCAATAGTATTGCAGTATTTTCCCATTCAGACTTGGCTTGAAGAACAGCTATTTCTGAGGAAAGCCCGAGTTCAAAGCTCCTTTTTCTTAATTCATAGCTTTGTCTCTGATTTTCTAAAAATTGAGAAGCAATTTCCAGTCTTTTTTGAGCTGAAATAAGATCAAAATAAGTATTTATAACAAGCGCAGTAAGCGAGATTTCCAAAGCCCTTTTTCCTTCTAAAGTTGAAAGATAGCGATGGATATAGCTTTTTTCTTGAAGGGAAAGTCTTTTGAAAAGATCAATTTCGTAAAAAACACTTAAGTTTAATTGATAGTTAGAAAAGGTTTCTCCAGGGCGAGGGGTTAAAGTTTCTTCACTTGATCTTTCACGGCTTACCTTTGCACCGTATCCTACTTGAGGCCATTTATCGGCTTCAACATACTTTATGCGTTTTAATGCCTGCTCAAGCCTTGCAGAGGCTATCAAAATGTCATCGTTATTTTTTAGGGCCTCTTCCACAAGTTCATTTAGAATCGGGTCATTAAAATCCATCCAGTATTTTTCTTTTAGGACAGCTTCCCTTGAAAAAATTTGAGAAGAAATAGAGTGGGATAGGGAAATTTGTGGTTTTTGATAATTAATAGTGGAAGAACAGGAGACCAAGAATAAAGAAATAAGAATTATAAATAATTTCTGGCTTTTAAGGGAAATAATTTTTTGGGTAAATCTTTTAATCAAGTAATAGAGGAGGGGAATAAAAAATATGCCTATCAGTGTTGCAAAAAGCATTCCGCCAACCACGGTCCAACCTATAATGTGTCTGCTTGCTGCCCCTGCACCAGAGCTTAAGGCCAGAGGAATAGCTCCTGCAATAAAGGCAAAAGAGGTCATAATTATAGCTCTATATCTCAAGCGGGCTCCTTCAATCGTTGCAGAAACTAAATCCATCCCTTTTTTCAACCTTTCTTCGGCAAATTCAACCACTAAAATGGCATTCTTAGCCGAAAGACCAATAAGGGTGATTAATCCCACCTGAAAATAAATATCGTTTTCAAGACGGAAAATATTGAGTGTTAAAGAGGCACCCAATATGGCAAAGGGAATAGAAAGCATCACTGCAAGAGGTGCAGACCAGCTCTCATAGAGCGCCACAAGAATTAAATAAACAAAGATAATGGCATAAAGCATATTTTGGCTGGTTTTTTCTTGAACCCTTAATTCCTGAAAACTTGCACCTGAGAAGGATATGGAATAACCCTCAGGAAGGACCTCTTTGGCAATTTCAAAAACAGCTTTCAAGGCTTGACCAGTTGAATATCCTGGTTTAGGCTCTCCAAGCACACTTGCTGCATTAAACATGTTAAACCTATCAAGAGCCATAACATCAGCAGTTCTCTCAATTTTGATAAGATTGCTTAAAGGAATTAGTTCTCCTTTCCTATTTTTTACAAAAACCCTGCTATAATCCCTCAAATCTTCTCGAAAATCTCCTTCTGCCTGAAGATAAACCCTGTAGATTCTTCCGTAGAGATTAAAATCGTTTACATAGGAGGCTCCGAAGGTGGCTGAGAGGGTTTTATAAATATCTTCAACCTCAACATCATACATATAGGCCTTTTCCCTATCTACCTTTACCACATAGTAGGGAGTTCTTGCATCAAGGGTTGTTCTCACCGCAGTAAGTTCAGGTCTTTCATTGGCTTTGGCAATGAATTTCTGAGTGACCTCAAAAAGGGCAGGTGTTCCCCTTCCGAGACGGTCTTGAATATAAAGTTCAAAACCTCCTGTTCTTCCAAGACCCATTATAGCCGGAGCATTAACTACAAATATAAGGGCATCTTTTTCTTTGGAAAAAAGCATATTTAATTTTTGAGCAAGAGCAAAAGAGCTCTGGGTCTCTTTTTTTCTTTCTTTCCAGTGTTTCAATCCAATAAAGCCTCCTGCTGAATCAGTTTTATAGGTAAGCCCTTGAATATCAAGTCCAGAAATGGCTACATAACGGTCAACTTCAGGAATTTTCATTAGAATATCTTCAATTCTTGAGATAAGCTCTTCGGTTCTTTTTAAAGAGGACCCTGGTGGGAGATTGGCAAACCAAAAGAGAGCACTTTTATCTTCTGCAGGAACAAGGCCTGTAGGTAATTTCTTGTAAAGATAATAAGTTATAGGGATTACTAATAAAAAGAGAATAAAGAAAAAGAAAGGTCTCCGTAAAATAAAGGAAACATTTCTTACAAAACCTTTTCGTGTTAATTCAAAAAAGTCTTGAAAAAGCCTTATGGGCAAAAGGGGAGGTTTTTCCTCTTTTTTTTAGAATAAGAACACAAAGTGCAGGTGTTAAGGTTAAAGCAACTAATCCTGAAAGAATCATGGAAGTGGCAATAGTAATGGCAAATTGCTGATAAAATTTTCCAGTAAATCCACCCACAAAAGATGCCGGAATAAAAACTGCAGATAAGACAAGCACAATGGCAATAACAGGAGAAGATATTTCCTCCATGGCTTTAAAACTGGCCTCTTTGGGGGGTAGATTTTCCTCTCTCATAATTCTTTCTACATTTTCAATAACAATAATGGCATCATCCACAACAAGACCTATGGCAAGGATTAATCCAAAAAGAGTTAAAAGATTGATTGAAAAACCAAAGGCATAGAGAAAGGCAAAAGAGCCTATAATAGAAACAGGAATGGCTAAAACAGGAATTAGAGTGGCTCTAAAATGACCAAGAAAGAGGTATATAACAAAAACCACAAGGAGAATTGCCAAGCCAAGAGTTATTATTACCTCTTTTATGGATTCTTTAATAAAAATAGTTGGATCATAGGGAAAGAAAAATTTTATATCCGGTGGAAGTTTCTGGCTTATCTCCTTTAGGAGATTGTCAAGTTTGGCAGAGACCTCAAGGGCATTAGCACCAGAGGAAAGAAATATCCCTACAGGAATGACCTTTTGTTTTTTGAAAAAGGAATTTCTATTGTAAGTCTCAGAGGAAAGTTCAATCCTTGCTACATCTTTTAATCTTAAAGAGGATCCATCCGGAAGTTCTTTGAGAATTATTTCACCGAATTGTTGGGCTGAAGAAAATCTTGTTTCTCCTTTTACAGGAAAAGTAAAGTAATTTTTAGAAGAAATGGGTTCTCCTGCAAGAAGACCGCCAGAAAATTGTTGATTTTGTTTAGCAATAGCCTGATAAACCTCAAGGGGTGTTAACTGATAACGATAAAGTTTATCGGGAATCAACCAAACTCTTATGGAATATCTTTTTTCATCAAAAACAATAGCGTCTCCTACTCCAGGAATTCTTTTTATCTCATCTACCACATTAAGAAGGACATAGTTTGAAAGATCAACGGGGTCTCGCTGATTACCTTCAGAATAAAAGGCTATTACCTTTAGAAAATCCGGACTTCTTTCTCTTACTTGAATGCCTTGCCTTCTAACCTCTTCTGGAAGCCTTGGAAGAACAAGTTGAACCCTATTATTTACATCCATTTTGGCCACATTGGGATCTGTTCCAATTTCAAAAAAGATATTAAGAGTATAAATGCCGGAAGAGGAAGAGGTGCTGATCATATAAAGCATGTTTTCCACACCATTTATGGCTTCTTCAATGGGGGCAGCAACACTTTTGGCAATGGTATCGGCATCAGCTCCAGGATAAGTGACTGTAACGGTAATCTGGGGAGGAGTGATAGTGGGATATTCTTTAATTGGAATAACTTGAAGAGAAATCAACCCGAGAAGTACTATGATAATGGATAAAACTATGGCAGTTTTTGGTCTATTAATAAAAAAGGCAGAAATCACTTTGCTTCCTCTATGATTTTTTCAATCTTTAAGAGCATATCGGGTCGCAATTTCATAAGATTATCAAGCACCACAAGTTCACCAGGATTTACTCCCTCTTCAACCACATAATATTCTTTATAAGGTAAACCAATTTTTATAGGTTTAACCTTTGCCTTCCCATCTTCTACAACATAGACAAAACTGCCCTGCGGACCCTGCATCACAGCCTTTTGAGGAAGGAGAAGAACTTTTTTGGGGAATCCGCTTATTTCAACTCTTACAAAATTATTGGGAAGAAGCTCTCTTTTTGGATTAGGAACTATGGCTCGAAGCTTTAAAGAGGAGGTCTCATCAAGTTTACTATCCACAAAATCTATTGTTCCTTTGAGCTCATAAGGAGTTCTTTCAGACAGATAAAGCGTAATTTTTTTCTGCTTAAGTTTTAGAAAGTTACCTTTGGAAAGTCCTAAAATTTCAAAATCCCTCTCTGGAATTGAAAATTCTACATAAAGGGGGTTCGTCTGGGTAATAGTAGTTAGAACAGTTCCGGGGGTAACTAAATTTCCTTCATCGATTTCTCTTTTTCCTATTATGCCAGAGGCCTCTGCTCTAACCTCAGTATAAGATAGATTTAATTCCGCCTGGGTAAGATTGGCCTTTGCCTCTTTAAGATGCGCTTTAGCGGTTTGAAGCTCAGAAAAAATTTTATCTCTTTCACTTTCACTGACAAGTTTAGCCTTAAAGGCTTCAGAAACCCTTTTCCACTCTTTTTCCAATCTTTCCAAGTCTGCTTGAGCCTTCTCAACTTGAGCCTTGGCAAATTCATATTGGGCAAGATAGGGCTCCCTTTCTATTAAATATAGAAGATCTCCCTTTTTAACATAAGCTCCCTCTTTAAAAAATCTTTTTTTAAGAATCCCTGTAATTCTTGAAACTACTTTTACTTCTGAAAGGCTTTTTGTTTTTCCAGGATAGAGCATTTCAAAACTTATTGAAGTGGCATTCTGAATTCTATAAACTGTAACTGGAATTTCTCTCAATTGGCTTTGACTTTTTGGAGTTTTACTTTGGGTCTTACAAGAAGCGAAAAGAATTAGGATACTTAAAAATAATGGTAAGAACCTAAAATTTTTCACCACTATACCTCCTAAGGTGCATATAAAATCCCATAAAGAAAGATCTTTACATAATTATCAATAATCTCTTCTTCAGATTGATTTTTGAAATTTAGACCTTTTATTTCCTCAGCATGAAAATAGGAGAAAAAAAGCCCTAAGAAAGCTCTGGCAAGAAGGTTTGACGAAATGGAACTTTTAATTTTTCTTTCCCTTTGTAATTTTTCGAAATATTGAGAAATCTCTTGAATTATTTTTTCAATGGTTTTTTGATAAGACTCTTTTACGATTTCCGGATACCTTGGAAGCTCTGCAAGCATGATTCTTATTAGATCTCTTCTACTTTTTAGGGTTTGAAGAAAGGCCTTAGCCAAAGTTTTTAAAGTCTCTTCAAGGGGCATTACTAAGAGATCTTTTGATAATTCCTTTAATTTCGGTAAAAAAGAGTAGTGTTCAAGGACACTAATAAAAAGATTTTCTTTAGTTTGAAAATGGCGAAAAAGGGTAACCTCAGAGATTCCTGAGGCCATGGCTATTTCCTTGGTTGTAGCCCCAAGATAACCCTTTTCTGAAAAAAGCTTTAAAGCTGCCTCAAGGATTCGTTCCCTGGTATCTTCAGTCATTCCTACTATTTAAGTAAGCACTAACTTTCATTTGGTTATAGATGAAAATTTTTTATTGTCAAGAGAAAATTTGGTACTCTTCACTGGGGAAGCAATTTTTAACCCCTTTAGAGAAAAATTACAAATTTTGTGGTAAAGTAGATGGTATTAAAAAGTATTGTTATCAAAGGGGTAAAAATGGGAAGTGAAGTTTTTAATGAACACGCTAAAGAATATGAGCTCTGGTATGAAAAATATAAGCCTGTATATCTCTCAGAAATTGAGGCTATAAGGCCTCATCTGGTAAAGGGTCTTTCCCTTGAAATAGGAGTTGGTTCTGGAAGATTTGCCGAACCTTTAAGAATAGATTTTGGGCTTGATCCCTCAACGGAGATGCTCAAATTGGCTAAAAATCGCAAAATCAAAGTAATAAAAGGTGTGGCAGAAAGGCTTCCTTTTAAAAATGAAAGTTTTGACCTTATTTTAATGGTTGTTACCATCTGTTTTCTTGATGATCCTGAAAAGGCCCTTTTTGAAGTAAAAAGAGTTTTAAAACCGCAAGGAAGAATAATAATTGGCTTTGTGGATAAAGAGAGTTTTCTTGGAAAAATCTATCTTTCCAAAAAAGATAAAAGTGTCTTTTATAGGGAAGCTAAATTCTATTCATCAGAAGAAATCCTTTTATTACTTAAAAAAGCCGATTTCACCTCATTTCATATTACTCAGACCATTTTTAAACCCCTTGAAGAAATAGTTGAGCTTGAGCCTGTGAAAAAAGGCTATGGAGAGGGAGGCTTTGTAGTAATTTCAGCTACAAAGGCCTTATGAACCATCATCTATCAGTAATTATACCAACCCTTAACGAAGAAAAATCTCTGCCTTGGGCACTAAAATCTTTGGAATTAATCTCTCCTGATGAAGTTATTGTGGTAGACGGTGGAAGTAAAGATAAAACCCGCGAAATAGCAGAATTTTTTGGAGCAAAGGTAATTTTGAGTGAAAAGGGAAGGGGAAAACAACTTAAAGCTGGAGCAGAAGTAGCTAAAGGGGATCTTCTCTTTTTTATGCATGCGGATACACAGATTCTTGATAAAATAGACCTAAAAAGTCTTTATCAAAGGGGTATCAAGGCTGGTTTTTTCAAACTTATTTATAATAAAAATGGCCTTTCTCTAAGAATTCTTGAAAAATTAATAAATTTTAGAGCTAAACTTTTTCATCTTCCCTATGGGGATCAGGGGCTTTTTATTGAAAGAAAGCTTTATGAAAAACTGGGTGGCTTTAAAGAGTATCCCTTTCTTGAGGATTTTGATTTAGTTCTACGACTAAGGAGAGCTTATCCTCCCGTTGAGCTTCCTGGAAGGATTTTGGCATCCTCAAGAAAATTTAGTTCAAAAATACCTTTTTATCCCTTTTGGATAAGCCTTAAAAATAATTTTATCCTTTTGCTTTTTCTTTGCGGGGTCTCTCCTAATTTTTTAAAAAATTTTATAAATGAAATCTAATTCATTTAAATATTTTATTTGACAAATATTTGTTCTAAAGTATATAATTTTATGACCCATTAAAGCAAAAAAATTTGAGGGGGTGAAGATATGAAAAGAGAGTTATTTAAAATGTGGGGAGTTATTTTTTTAGGATTTTTATTTATACTCCTTTGGGGTAAGGTTTCCTTTGCATACAATTATCTTAAGCCAGAGGAATTTAAAAAGTGGCTTGAAACAGGAAAGAAGGTTATCATTGTTGATATTCAACCTCATGATGAATATGTAAAACATCATTTTAAAGGTTCCATTGAAACTAACGCCTTTCCTGCAAACAACGATGTATTAAGAAAAAGAATTGATAAGGCTTTACCTATTATTAATCAATCCAATGATCCAGTGGTAATTATTTGCCCAAGAGGAAGAAGCGGGGCCAGAAATACCTATGATTATTTAAAATCAAAGGGGGTTCCTGAATCGAGGCTTTATATCCTTGAAGGAGGTATGTCTGGTTGGCCCTATCCTGAGTTTATTGAAAAGGGTAAATAAATGGTAATGGAAACTGCAGTTCTTGAAACATATAAGAGGGCAGCAAAGACAAAAGAAATAAGGCTTTGCTGCCCTGTTTCTTATTCCCGTCCAGAGCTATTAAAAATTATTCCTCAAGAAATTCTTGAGAAAGATTATGGCTGTGGCGATCCAACTGTCTATGTAAGAGAGGGTGAAGTAGTTCTTGATCTTGGCTCTGGCTCAGGAAAACACTGTTATATGATAGCTCAAATTGTTGGCCCAAAGGGTAAGGTAATAGGTGTAGATTTTAATGATGAGATGCTTGCTTTAGCAAGAAAATATCAAAATGAAATTGCCAAAAAACTTGGATATTTAAACACAGAGTTTCGTAAAGCCCGCATTCAAAATTTAAAACTTAATCTTGAAAAGGTAGATAGCTATCTTCTTGAAAATCCCATAAAGACCTTTGAAGATCTATTAAAATTTGAAGAATTTATTAAATATCTCGAAGAAAAAGAACCTCTTATTCCTGACAACTCCGTTGATACTGTAGTTTCTAACTGCGTTCTAAATCTTGTAAAGGATGAAGATAAGGAGAAACTTTTCAGAGAGATTTTCAGAGTATTAAAGCCAGAGGGGAGAGCGGTAATAAGTGATATAGTTTCTGATGAAGATGTTCCTGAACTCTTAAAAAAAGATCCTGAGCTTTGGGCGGGCTGTATTTCAGGGGCTTTAAGAGAAGATAAGTTTATTGAAGCCTTTTTAAAAGCTGGATTTACCAGTGTAAGAATTTTAAAATATGACGAAAAGCCTTGGCAAGTTATAGAGGGAATAGAGTTTCGTTCAATTACTATTGAAGCCCACAAAGGTGAAAAAGGATCCTGTATAGATAAAGGGCATGCTGTAATTTACACTGGCCCTTTTGTGAAAGTTGAGGACTCAGAGGGACATATCTTTGAACTTGGGAAAAGAGTAGCTGTTTGCGAAAGGACCTTTAAAAATTTAAAAAGATATGCCTATGATCAGTTTATTTTCGTAGAACCTGCTAAACCTTTAACACCAAGACCTTTTCCCTGGGGTGAAAAAATAATTTATCGCTCTCCCAAGGTTACCAAAAATGGAAAATGGGACTCCGTTGTAAGTGGAAGTCCCTGTTGTTCTCCACCTCAGGAATTCATACCCTTTTCGCAAAAATTAAGGGAGATTGGTATAACTTTGACCAAAGGTTCTGTTGATATTATCCAAGTAAATGTGGGCTCCAAATGTAATGAAAAATGTCTTCACTGTCATCTTTCAGCAGGGCCAAAGGGTGGTTTAATGTCTGAGAAGGTAATATCGGCTATTCTTGAACTTTTAAAGAGATATCCTGGGAAAATTCTCGATATAACTGGAGGTTCACCTGAACTTCATCCTTTAATAAAAGATTTTATATCCCAGGCCTCTATGTATACCAAAGAGATTTTATTTAGAACAAATTTTACTGCCCTTTTAGAAAGGGATGATTTAATCACTCTTCTTGCAGAAAAAAAAGTAAAAATCATTGGTTCCTTCCCCAGCCTTGAGGAACACAGTGCAGACTTTTTCAGGGGAAATGGTTTTTATAAAAGGGCCTTTTTAGCTCTAAAAAAATTAAATGAGGCGGGTTATGGAAGAATTTATTCTCTTTATCTTATGGTAAATCCTACAGATATATCCCTTGCACCACCTGAAAATGAAATAAAAAAGGAATTTTACAAATTTTTCAACGAAAAAGGTTTATATTTTACGGATCTTTACGTTCTTAATAATTTCCCTATAGGAAGATTTAAAAGATATTTGAAAAAAATAGGAAAACTTGATGATTATTATAAACTTCTTTATGCCAATTTTAATCCCGAAACCCTTAAAAAGGTGATGTGTCTTAAACTAATAAATATTTCTCCTGATGGAAGTCTTTATGACTGTGATTTTAATCAGGCTTTGAAATTATCTCTTAAAGAAACCAAAAATATCTTTGAGCTTCTTGAAAAAGGGCTTGAGGCCTTGGAAAATAAGCCTATCCAGATTGGAGACCACTGTTATGCCTGCACAGCCCTTTATGGAACAAGCTGTTTTGGATCTCTTACATAAGTGCACAGAATGCGGCATCTGCCAAAGAGCCTGCCCTTTTCTTGAAAAATATGGACTACCCAAGGAGATAATTCTTAATAAAAAAGAAGAGGTCTTTTTTTGCACAAATTGTTCAGCTTGCACTTATCTTTGTAAGGAAGGTCTTGACCCGGCAGAGGCCCTTTATTGCCTTAAGATTCAATTATTAAATGAAGGCTTGTCCCTTGGACAAAAACTGAAAAGTAGCGCCCTTTCCTTTACCAGTCGTATTCATGCCTTCCCTTTTTCTCACTGGGAAAGAGCTGTAAGGGTCTTCTGGCCTGGTTGCAGTTTTTGGGGAACCTATCCTCATTTAATCAAGAAGATATTGAAAATTTTAAATAAAGATTCTGAAAAAAGAGTTGGACTCGTTCTTGATTGTTGTCTCGATCCTCTTTATCAGATTGGAGCAAAAGTGGAGGTAGAAAGGGCATGGGAAAATTTAAATCTTAGGTTTTTCCATTATGGTATAAAAGAGGTTATCCTTGGATGCACTAATTGTTATAAGATTTTTAAAAGATATTCAGAGAATCTCGTTGTAAAACACATTTTTGAAGTCCTTCCGGAGCCTCTTTTTGAAAATATTCCTTATAGTTCATTTTTGCATTTACCCTGTCCTGCCTTTAAAGAAAGTGAGCTTAAAGAAAAAATCCTTCAGAAATTTGGAAAAAAAGTCCCCAAAATTCTAAAAATTCCCTCTTGCTGTGGGGCAGGGGGAGGGGCCTATATAAATGAAGAACTTTCTCAAGCCTTTCTAAAAAAAACAATTGATAAAGCTAAAGAGAATTCTATTATAACCTTTTGTTTTGGCTGTAAAAATCGTTTTGTAGGTAAAGGAACCAAGGCCTTACATCTTCTTGAAACTTTAAAAGGAATAAAACCCTTTGAAAAGAAGGTTTCTTCAAAAACCAAATGGTTGAATCGTTTAAATCTTTCCTTGGAAAGAAAGCTTTTCAAAACTAAAACTCTTCTTTTTCTTACTTTTTTAGGTCTTATTTTTTTAAGTTTCTATTTTCAATGGAAGGGCTTTTTAAATCCAGCAATTCTTACTAAGCAATTACAAAAATTGTCAGGCCATCCTTTAGCTATCCCAGTCTATTTACTTCTTTACACTCTTGCTCCAAGTTTTTTTATTTCAAGCCTTGCCTTAACAATGCTTGCTGGCTTTCTTTGGGGACCTATCTTGGGTGGAATTCTCGCATTAACCGGTGCTACCCTTGGAGCAACCCTTTCCTTTCAGCTTGCAAGATATTTTTTTAGAGACACTCTTAAGTTCCGCCTGGGGTATGAAAAATGGAAATATTTTGAGGAAATAAACAAAAAGCACGGCTGGAAGGCAGTGGCTTTTGTAAGACTTTTTCCTCTTTTCCCCTTTCCTGTGGTTAACTATCTTTTTGGCTTAACCTCTATTGATTTAAAAACCTATGTATTCTGCACTTTTGTTTTTATGGCTCCTGCTGGTTTTGCTTATACTGGCCTTGGCTATTCCCTAAAAGGTATCCTCTTTGAAGGAAAAATCCTGCCTCTTATTGTGGTTTTGCTCTTTCTTACCACATTAACTCTTTTTCTTAAGTATCTCTCAAAAAAATGGAAAATTTAGAAGTCCTCTCTCTCTTTTTTAAAATTCCCGAATTAGGGAAAGTGAAAACAAGAATTGCCAAAAAAATAGGAAAAGAAGAGGCGCTAAATATTTATCAATATTTATTGAAAACCACTGTTAAAACCGCAGAAGAGTTCACCTTTTTCAGGCCTGTAAAGCTGTTCGGTTTTTATGAAGGGGACCACTTAAACCAAATTAAAAAATTTTTTAACTTCAAAATGGGCTGGAGATTTATACCTCAAGAGGGAAAAACTCTTGGAGAAAGGCTTAAAAGGGCAGGGGAGGTTCTTTTAAATTTGGAATTTAAAAGAGTTGTTTTTATAGGGTCTGATTGCCCTTTAGTTTCTGTTGAGTATCTCCATGAGGCTTTCCAAAGGCTTGAGAAATATTCTGTAGTTATCGGACCCTCTCAGGATGGAGGCTATGTTTTACTTGGATTTAATGAATCTTTCAAAGAAAGACTCTTTCTTTTATTTGATAATTTACCCTTTGAAACATCAAAACTTTTTGATAAAGCTGTAAAAAGGTTATCTTTTAATAAATTTTATATTTTGCCTCAACTTTTTGATATAGATACTTTAGAGGATTGGCAAAAATATTTAAATATAACAAATATGACTTGACAAAATCAACTTTTAGATTAAATATAAGAAAAAAATAATTCTAAAGGAGGTGGAACTATGTGCACAAAAGTTGGTGGACCAGCGCCAGATTTTGAGACGGATGCCTATTTCCCCAATGGTGAGATCAAAAAAATTAAACTTTCTGATTACAAGGGGAAATGGGTGATTCTCCTTTTTTATCCCGCAGATTTTACCTTTGTATGTCCCACAGAGCTTGTAGATGTTGCAGAGAAGTATAATGAATTCAAAAATCTTAACACCGAAGTTATTGGGATCAGCATTGACACTGTATTTGTTCACAAAGTCTGGCAGGAAATTGAACTATCTAAAATGATTGAGGGAGGAGTTCCCTATCCTCTTGCTTCAGATCTTGGCGGAAAAATTGGTCAGCTCTACGGAGTCTATGATGAAGGCCTTGGTCTTGATTTAAGAGGCACTTTTATCATTGATCCTGATGGAGTTCTCCAGTCCGTTGAGATAAACAATGCCCCAGTTGGAAGAAATGCAGACGAGTTGCTGAGAAAATTAAAGGCCTTCCAGCATGTAAGGGCAACTGGTGGAAAAGAGGTCTGCCCAGCCAAATGGGAACCTGGAAAACCCACCTTACAGCCTGGTATTGAGCTTGCAGGAAAAGTTTACGAAGTTTATAAAAAATAATTTTTTAACTTCTTAAGGGGGGCCTTGCCCCCTTCTTTTTTTTTAGTAAAATCTTCTCGTGGATCTCTATTACTTCTCTTACACGGGAACTTCCAAAAGTATTGCCTTAGCTTTAGCAAGGGAGCTTAAAATAGTTCCCAAGGAAATTAAAAGCTATTCTTTTCCGTATCCAATCTGGCTTCTATTTTCTTTTATTCCTCATTTTAGCTTAAAAGCTTATTTTGAGCCCCAAGAAAACTCTTACGGAATTCTTATTTTTCCCAAATGGACCTTTAATTGTCCTCCTGTCACATACTTTTTAAAACATACAGCTTTTGAAAAACTTTTCATGATAATTACCTATGGTGGTTGGAGAGAAAAACCCTATGGAGAGTATTACAAAAATCTTGCCACAAAAAGGTGTAAAGATGTAGATCTTATTTTTATCAAAAAAAGCGAATGGGAAAAGAATAAATACTCACTGTTAATTAAAATAGAAGAAAAAATCAAGAATTTTATAAATAGATATAATAATTTTCAGCCTTGACAAAAAAAATATTTTCTTCTATTAAGTCTATAGATGAGGCTGAAAATAAAATTAAGTCCTCTAAATAAAGATGGGATAATTCTTCCTATTCAATACAATGAAATCTTGCAGGGCCTTATTTACAGAAGTTTAGAGAAAGGACTTTCTGCAAAAATTCACGATTTCGGTTTTGAAGACCCAAAGACCAAAAGAAAATTTAAACTCTTCACCTTTTCAAGGCTTTTATCTTCACAAAGACCTCGTTTTAATAATGGAAAGATTCATTTTTCTGGAGACTTAGCTTTGGTTGTTGCCTCCCCTGTTAAGGAATTTATCCAATCCCTTGCACAAAGTATTCTTATGAGTGAGTTTATAACTTTTGGAGAGGAAAAAGCCCTTTTGCAGGCTGTTGAGGTTTTAGCCCTTCCTAATTATCAGGAAAAAGTTTTTGTTAAAACTCTCTCTCCTATAACGGTTTACAGCACTTTAAAAACTCCTCAGGGTAAGAAGAAAACCTATTTTTACAGCCCCTTTGAAAGAGAATTTGAGGATTTGATAATAGATAACCTTAACAAAAAATTGAGAGCCCTTGGCAATAAGGGAGAGTTTAAGGGGGCAGTTAAACCCTTTAGAGTTGGGACGAGGAATCAGAGGGTTATATTGTATAAAAACACGGTCATCAAAGCCTGGGATGGAATTTTTGAGCTTTCTTTACCGAAAGAACTTTTTGAGATTGCCTTTACCTGTGGCCTTGGTGCCAAAAACAGCCAAGGTTTTGGCTGCATTGAACTTTGGGAGGGATGATGGGAAAAATAAACTGGACAGGGCATCCATTTGTGGATGCAGGGCTTGCAGGTATAGCTGCTTTAACAAAAGTTGAGAAGATTCCTGACTTAACACCACATCATTTGAGAATAGCCGTTAATGAACTTGAACGGATATTACTCAGTGATCAAGCAATGGGAATTGGGGTAGATAAGGCTTTCGTTCGGGGTGCCATGTCGCAAGTTTTTCCAAACAGCGAGTTAGTGAACCCCTCAAATTGGAAAGGAAAAACGCAAGAAGAGAAAGCGGAAAATGTGCGTAAGAAGTTTAAGGCTGCTATTCAAGCGGACTTGCAAAGAGCAATCCT
Source organism: Thermodesulfobacteriaceae bacterium UBA6232 (assembly GCA_002441555.1). GTDB lineage: Bacteria > Desulfobacterota > Thermodesulfobacteria > Thermodesulfobacteriales > Thermodesulfobacteriaceae > Caldimicrobium. Next base: position 35,547 of record DJWK01000036.1, on the reverse strand, counting down.
TTGCTTAGAAAACGAAGATAACGCTGGAATCTGTCATGCCTGTGGTGAACTGCGACCAACAAAAGCAATGGTTACTGTCCGTAAGGACAAGATGCCTCTGCTTGAAGGCATCGTCAATTTTTATCCCGCCTTTGCTTACGGGGTGAGGCTTTGTGGAATATGTGCTTTAGCGACTCGCTTTTTGCTTATGGCTGTCTTAAGGACGGGTGTTCACAACAGACTTTGGTTTCTTCATACCCATGCCTTGCCCGTTGCAGCGAAAATTGCCGATCAATACGGCTGGCAACATTTCAACGGACTCATTGCCCACAATGAAGCCCTTGACTTTTTCAGCCGCTGGGAAACAGCAGGGGATGCTGGGACAGTGCTTTATTTGCTTTGCGAATTGCTGGAGAAATTTGCAGATGAACTTCGTCAGGTTTATGAGTTTCCTTTACCTACAACGGCTTACATCTTTTCAAACGACAACAGGGGTGGTTACATTAGCGCAATACCTGTGCCGAATGAGTTGCTTATCTTCTTTGCTCGCTTGCAAATCTTGTCTCCAAGTGCTTTTCGGAGATTTTGGCAAGAAATTTTGCAAGTACCAGGAAATTTACAAGATGAAGCAAAAAAGAAGCGAATTGGATTTGTCCAGTCAATCTCCCAGCGTTTGGTGAACATGGAACGCATCTTAGGAAATTGCCTGGATGATAACACCTCCAAACTTTTGGGTGGTTGGGTTGGGCATCGCCTCTATTTGAAGGAGGTGCGAAAAATGCCAGTGAGTAAGTTAGCCATCCTTGAGCGCTTGGGCGTTGAGATTGCTAAATCCGATGACGCCAAAAAACGCATTATGGAGTTTCGAAGCGCAAGACCAAACGAACTTTACGGTATCTTGCTCCGCTATGTCCGTGAGGGTTGGTTGAAACACGATGAATTTTACACATTGCTGCCACCAAACGAGGATGCTTCCGCAAGTGAAGTTCGAGATATCCTGTTGGCGGTGATTTACGAGTGGCAGTATTGTCAGGCAGAAGGTTTAGAATTTCCGAGGCTTGAAGAACCATTTGAGTTAACTCCCGATGAGACGCTTAAGCGCATTCAGAGCATAGGCGAAAGGCTAAGCGAGCAATTGCCGAACCTCTCTCGCTGGGTTGGGCAACTTCAGACAGCTCGTTCAAGTGACCGTATTCGTGGGGTTTACCTTTCGGCTGTGCAAAGAGGGGCGATGGGTTTCAACGATTTTGTTTTCCTCGCACCGTTGGGAGACCGCCAAAGGCTCTGGCTTCTTCGCGATTACCTCCTCGCTTTCCTTTTTGAGCAAGCAAGAGGAATGTTTGGCGAGGAGATTATTAAGGAGTAAGATCGTTCACGGAAATTTGCAATTGAGGAAGGTCCTTAGGGAGTAGAAGGACATGAGTGATCTGCGTGATTTTCAGAGATGTGCAAATTTTCTTCTTAACAGTGGAGAGAGTATCCTTATTATTGCTCCAACTGGACTTGGCAAGACCAGAGCTGCATTACAGCCATTTGTAAACTCACGAACTCAATGTGGCCTTTTAGGTACTAGGCTTATCTATACCTTACCACTTAGGGCACTTTCTCGCGGTGTAGAAGATGAGTGTAAAAGTCTCGGCGTTATTCCAGTGATTCATCATGGTGATGAACCCGAAAGTGAGTACTTCTCAGAACGGGCGATTATCACGACTATTGACCAATGTCTGACAGCATTTGCCGGCGCTCCTCTTTCATGGGCGTCTCACTTGAGCCATGCAGCAGCAGGCGCTGTGCTGACGAGTTATTCGATATTTGACGAAGTGCACCTTCTTTCGCCTCAGAGAGGATTGCAGCTTTTATTTGCCTTACTCTATCTGCGGAAACGGTGGGGACTGCTCTCATGCGTCATGACAGCCACGCTTCCCCCATCTGTCATAGAGTTCTTCCAAAAATTCTGTGGTCTGGTTAAAATAGAAGCATCCCAAGAGGATATTGGACAGCGGGATGGCTGGCGAAAGGTATATTTGCAGTTGGAGGGCACAAAAGATAGCGATAAGTTCGTGTGGGGCGAGAAAGACGAGAAAAGCTTAGCTGAGTTGGTAATAGAGAGATGGAATGCCTGGAAGAGCTTAGATGTTGACGGACCGCAGAAGGTAATTGTCTTTGTCAACACTGTAGATCGCGCGATCCGAGTGTATGATGAACTAAAAAATTTCTTCCAAAATCAAGATGGTCCAAAAGTGATTCTATCCCACTCCCGCTTCACAAGAGATGACCGGAAGAATGTGGAAGATAAACTATCTCAACTTTTCGGCAAGACCGCAAATCATGACCCAGCGATCCTCGTGACCACGCAAGTTGCGGAAGCAGGGCTGAACATCTCTGCTCCCCTGGTCATCACAGAGTTGTGCCCGATGGACTCGCTCATACAGAGGGTAGGACGCTGCCAGAGATTCAAGCCTGATGGAAATCAGGAACTCAGAGGTAGGGTAATTGTGGTAAAGCCTGCAGGAGACAATTGGTATGTCCCTTATACCGAGAAAGTGCGTCTTGTGGAAGTTGGCCACGACAAGAAGGACAAGGAGAAGCGCAATACAAGTGAATGGTTTCCTGCAATTGAATTTACAGAGATAGTTCTTAAAAAGGAAGCAGGAAATCAGGAACTACTTCTAAATTGGGAGAAAGAGCAGGAACTTATTGAAAAGGCACTTGATCGTTTGTATGGGGCATATCTCTCAGGCATAACTGATGTAGAATTTTTTAAAGGTGAAGAGCCCTTTAATGCACTTTTTGAGAGGCACAAGCCCAAGAAGCAGAAAGCGGAAGAAATAGAGGAAGAGGCCAAAGGCAAAACAGAGGAGGAGTGAATATGGGAAAAGTGATCACACCCTCAGATGCATTTACTGCTTATGAGAGGGCGTTTCGGGCAGGCAACCCACGCGAAGTAGAAGAGCTACTTCGGGAGATGTTGAATGTGCAGATCGCGGTGGTTAGGGATAAGGACTTGGCTGAAAGTGAACTCCAACAAGGAAAACGGTTGAGAACAATTTCGGTACCTTATGGTGTATTTCTTGGAAAGTTCAAGGAAAGGGTGATTAAAACTGTTTACCGCCTGGAGCCATCTGCTCAGAAGGAAAACCGGGGCTTCCTTGTTAAAGTTGAAAGGGAAGAAGAAATCCGCCCCAATTCTACTTATGTGCTCCTGGCTCAGGAAGCAGGTTATAGTCCGGAAAAAGGATTGACTTTTGAAGGCGAGGGAGATGAGACAGGTTTTGAGTCCCAGACGGATGCCGAGACGCGGGAGAAGACAACAACAGGATGCTTCCAGAGATGGGAAGAGCATGCACAAGGTGTATGGAAGCGTTCAGAACGAATTACTATGTATTACCGTCCATTTATTGAGAAATGGGCAAAAGAAGCTATTGGAATTGAAACGACGCAGCTTCAATCTTTTGTGGATTCTCTGATATGGGCGATGCGAATAGCCGTTTATCTTCACGATGTTGGAAAACTCAATAAGCAATGGCAGGAAGTGGTTTGGCAAAATGAGCAAAGGTTGAGCGGGAAGTCCAGAGAGGGTTACATAGCCCGAACGAGCCCCATAAGCAATGTTCAGCAAAGGAATCAGCTTACAAGCCCGCCGCCCCATTCGCCTTTTGCATACCCTTTCCTGCGCACATTATTAAAAAAAATCCTGGGAGACTTCCGCTTTCTAGATATGATTGCCCTGGCAGCAGCACGACATCACAGTCTGGAGGTTACTGGAGCAGTTGAAGAGGGCAAATTTGAATGGGACGAGTGGAAGGGCCAGAAGGCTGATGAATGGCTGCGGGACCAAATCTGCCAATTGCTTAACTTATCTGGAGAAGAAATCAATAAGATGCACGAAGCCTTCATCGAGGCTGCTAAAAAGATAAAAGAAGCATCCAGAGCAGATGAACCACCAGGACCGACCGATGCCTTTTATTTTCTTTACTGCATCACAAATCGTCTCGTCAAGGTCTGCGACTGGGAAAATGCCGAGAATATTGACATTGAATTGAGGTGAAGCATTATGGCTCTGCCAAAACCAATATCACTCCAGAGAGAATGCTACAGGGTCTATAAGACAGGGTTACCGTTTTATGACGCTGCCCGCCTCATCGGCGTTGCTCACCTATTCTTTGGGACCGCTTCTGCCGAGGTTGAAGATAGGGGAGCTTACTGGGAAGTGAGTGGGGTTTCTGTTCAACGAGACGAAAAACAAATCCTCTGGGCTATTGAGCGTTTACAGCCCACTGAGAGGGAAAGGCGACTTTTTAAAAAGAGTGATGGGAACTTTCCCTGGGAAGAGTTGAAACAGTTCTTCTCCGCCGATCTTAACGGGCAAAGAGGTAGACTGGAGGAATTAAAAGCAGAATATGATGTAGCATTGCAGATAGGAACAAGGGGCATAGATCCTTTGAGTAAATATGAAATCCTTGCTCCTAGGTCTACTGGAGAAACAAAGAAAAAATTCAAGGATTATTTTCAGAATGTAGCCGCAGCTACTCTTGGGAGAGCTTTCGCTGCATATGCGGTAAGTCGTTCCAGGCGGCAAACGGATGAGATGTATATTTTGCCCATTTTTAGAGAACGGTTCGTCATTAGTGGATTCCTCACTTACGAGCGCTCCTTTCAGCATCCGGGCGGAGGTTGGATTGCGGCTATTATGGGAGCTCTTTCCATTCTGCTGGATCTCGCTAAAAAGCGATTGCCTGTGGTGGATTTTGCCTACACTCGTGAGGTTAAGGGTCCTACGCGCCAACCTATCTTCTCCTCCAGCGGTTATCTTGGACTGGAAAGGCTTTGTGTTTACTGGTGGAGTGAGATTGTTCAGAAAGAAAATCAGAATGCCCTGCAACTTCTCAGGAACTTCCGACAGTTTCTCCAGGAGACAAAGGGGCAAAATGTGGATGAACAGGTTCACTATCTGGCACGCTGGGTAGCCGAGTTTGTGGCAAGTCCCTCCGTGGATGCCCTTGTAAAGATTCAGCAGCTGAAGACGCGCATACTGGCAGTCTCACAAGTTAAAAACTTGCAGGGTGCCTTTGAATCCCGTCGGCTTCTGGGAAATACAGCAATTTTGCAGGAGGTGAAAAACATGATGTCCATGCAGTTACCTGACATACCCTGGCAAGTTGCTGAAGCAGTTGCCCGGGCGCTGGGCTTTGACGAGAAAGGTTGGATGAACCAGTTCACTCGGCTGGAGAATGCAGGGAACTTCTCTCAGTTTATTCAGCAGGTAGAGCACATTGTGTCTCGTGGATATTACCGCGAACAGCAGGAGCAAGGACAGACACCAAACATTCGGGATGCATTAACCCGTGCGAGGGATCTTGCAAACATACTTCGTGGAATTGAGGCACAATTGCGTGATGAGAAGACTTTCCGAGCCTGGAAAGCGATTTTTCTTTTGGATGTGCTTAGCCGAGCACGCTTCCAGAAGGAGACTTTTGCACAGGCCGGTGCTCAGGCTAAGCCTGCGGAGACTCAAGAAACAACTCAACAATAAGGAGGGATGGCTATGAGCTATAAGAGCCTTGCCATGTCGTTTCGGATTCAGTTGGGGTTCCATGCCGCCAACAATGAAGGAGCGGGTGGAACCAATGTGATGGAGCCTCGCCGCATTACCGTGGGCGACAAGGAGTATGACGGCATCAGCGGTGAAATCATCCGGCACCACATTCTGGAAAACTTCGTGAGGCTCTGTCAGCAACATGAACTGCCTCTTCACCAGCGCTGTCACGGGCTTGTGCCGGATCGTGGAAAAGAGCCACTCAAGCAATGGGTCCAGAACAACAAAACGTCATTGCCTAAAAAGAGGGTTCAAAATAAGGATTTGCCTCTTCTGGATCCGCCGCACTATCCCGAGGTGACCAAGGAACTTCTCGAGCAATGTGCTCTCTGCGATATTGGCGGATTTCTCTTAGCGCTTGAAGCCGCTGACGATGCGCAAGGTACGCTCAAGCGGGACTCGTGCTTTGAGGTTGGCTGGCTCATCACGGAGCATCCAGCAGTAGTGAACTACACTCAGCACAGCGCCTATGACCCTGATCCAGAAAAGCATAATCTCTTTGTCCAGAACATGCGGATCGGAACCTATGGCGGTGTTCTCCGGATTGACCTTGATCGCATTGGTTTCAACGACTGGTGGTGGCTTGTCAAGAATGTCAGTAAATATGCAATTCCTGATGCAGAGCGATACAAGCGCATGTGGGTGCTCCTGGAAGCCATAAAGCAATGGCTCCTCTCCCCCACTTTTGCGAAGCAGGCAGGATGGCTCCATCATCCCGATGGAACCTTTGAGGGTGTCATTGTGCTTTCTACCGATGGACCAGCTCCGTTCTACTCCCCTATCAAATTTGAACTGGAAGGGGGAGACCCTAATCGCCCTGTCATTAAATCCAATCCTCAGTATCGCGACATCATTAAGCAACTGAAAGAGAAGTGCGGGGATACGCTTAGGGTTGAGGATTTCAGTAAGCCCGACGAGTTCAAGGAAAAAATGGGACAGATTATAGCGGAATTACAGAAAGGGGCGTAGAAGAGCTTATCTGCTTCTGAAAGCAAAGAAACCTAAAATGGGGATGAAAAATGCCGAGGAAAGCCAAAAAACTAACTGAGGCCACAGAAAGTTCGGCTCCAGCTCCAGTCAAATGGCTCAGGGCTGATTATCACTTCCATGTATTTCATTACAGGATGCCCGGGACAGTAGCAATTGCAGCAGTTACTCCATTTGTGCCCTCTCCCCTTACCGTCAAGATGGCACTCGTAGCCTCTCTTTTGCAAAGCGGTGATGAGAGGTCAGCCCAAGCTTTAGTTCCACATCTCCCGAAGATAGAGGTACTTATCATTCCGCCATCTTCTGCGTTTTCCTTTAAAGCCTTTTTGCGTTACCGCAGCGTCCCCGCTGTTGAATCTGCAGGCGGTTTGGATGAAACCGGCAGTTACTATCCCTCTCGTCCCCACACGCGTGAGTATGCGCTTTTTAGCAGCAAGCTTACCGTGCTTCTGGGCTTACCGAATACAGGGATTGTAGAGACTGTAAAGAAAGCGCTACGTAGCATTCGTTATATAGGATGTAAAGATTCTCTCGTTACTTGTTTATCTGTTCAAGAAATTCCTGAAGATGAAGTTAAAAAAAATTGTGATTCTGTGGTTCAACAACTTCAGAAAGGTGTATCTGGTGCTGTAATTCTTGGTGCAGATTTTGACCCCTCTGCAAACTTGAGTGATCTAAAAGAACTAATTCCGGGTTCCAGAAAAGAAAATCACTATCGTTGTCCACCGCCTGTATCTGTTTTGCCTGGGAGAATAATTTCAGCAGGTAAAACCAAGATTTTTAAATTGGAGGTGAAGGATGAAGACATATCCAGTTCTAACTGGCGCAGTGCTTATTGAAGCTAATGGTGCTGCTTTGAACAATGCAGGACAGGCGGAAGGTTTGCGAGTGGAAAATGCTATAGTTGTCAAACAGATTCGCATTGGTCGTTTCCGCTACCCATATGTCTCAGGGCAGGCATGGCGTCGCTGGTGGCGGGAAGTGCTTTACGCCGATTTCGGGTGGACGCCAAGCGAGGTGACCCGTAAGACAAAAAGCGCCTATACTAAAGGCGATCCAATCGCCTATGAAGAAGATGACATCTTCGGTTACATGGCTGCCCGCAAACGAGAAAAAAACTCTGAACGAACCACTGGGACTTATCGACGCATTTCGCCTCTGAAAAACAGCCTTCTTATCTCCGTTTTACCCAATGTCATCACAAGCGACTTTGGACACTTTTCGCGTAATCTACCACCTGACACAGACATCATCCCATTTGAATCTGAGCATTATACCACATACCTTCAAGGTGTCTTCACGATCTCACTTCTGGATGTGGGGCGATTTGAACTTGGGGAAATGCGGGATTTATCCAAGGACATTTTGCAAGCCCACATAAACGAATTGGAAAAGGACGCAAACAATGACCGAATTTACCGGCTGCCCAAGGAAAAGCGAATTGAACGCGTGCAACAGGTTATTATTGCATTGTCAAGGTTAAGGGGCGGAGCTCATCTTGCTCGGAATTTGTCCGATGTTACGCCAATAGTGGTTCTGGTTGGTTTTGTTGACGGCGGCAATGCCCCATTCCAAAGGCTGTTCAGTCCCGACGAGAATAACGAACGAGTCGTTTTGAACATGGAGCGTTTGAAGTCCATGCTTACGGACTACAAGGACCGACTGCTTAAACCTGATAATAACAGTAAGGCAATTGTGTTCGGCTACCGACCGACGGTCCTGGCAAATGAGCATGAGGTCCTGACAGCGTTTGAAAAAGATTCGTCCTTCAGCGATTGCATTGAGATCGTTGGTACTCCACAACAAGCGCTGGAAAGAGTTGCTGAACTTGTCCCACCTGTTTTTCAAAACCTGCCATAAAATCTTGATTGGCGCTTCGTTTGGCAGGTGAAGAACTATGAGAGACCAAGAGGCAATCAAAGCAGTCCGCATCGTTTTAACTGCCTACACCGCATCTTTCCGTGTCCCGCCTTTTGTGGGGCACCAACTCACTTTGCCCGTTCCGCCACTCAGCACAATCTTCGGCTTAATTTCCGCAGCAGCGGGAAGATGGGTTATGCCTGAGGAAGTTGAGTGGCTCGCTTACCGATGCACTTTCGAGGGCAAGGCGAACGACTTGGAAGCCATCTACACCGTTAAGCGTCCCAAGCCTGACCAACCCGCTCGTTTCGTCACCCGGAATATTATTCAGCGAGAATTCCTGGTCTTGCCTCGCTTAACCCTTTACCTTCCTACGGAGTGGGAGCCTGCCTTTCACCGACCAAGATACGCCCTCTTGCTTGGACGAACGCAAGATGTTGCTAGCGTGGTCTCTATAAGCCAGGCAGAGTTGATACCAGTCAACTCAGGAATGGTTAGTGGAGTTTTATTGCCTTTTGAACTGGTCGCCCGCAACAATGTCTCAGCATGGCTTCAAAAATTGCCTATTGCCTTCACCGATGAGCCAATTCGGAAACCTGTTAGGATGCACCTGTTCGGAGTTGTGGATTGTCACCGATCCGCCTCTTTGGAAAACGGCGATGGCTGGCTTGTGAAGGATGCAGACGGTGAAACTGTTCTCCTCCTGTATCGCAAGGAGTGGATGTTACATGGTGAACGAACCCTTAGCGAAGTCTGGTGAGGTCCCTGTTACATTGCGGGATCATCTTCAGCAAGTTGCTGAGTATGTCCGTATGGTCACAAATGCTTATCGTGAGCATTGGAAAACTTTGTTAGGCGATGAAATTGCAGAAAAGACACGAAAGGCTTTATTTCTCGCTGCGTTAACCCATGATTTGGGCAAGGCTGCTGATGGCTTTCAAAGGGCTTTGAAAGAGCGTAAATTTCACTGGGAATTTCGGCACGAAGTTTTATCGGCTTCACTGTTGCTTTCAGCAATGCCTGACGATGAGGTCCTTGAATGGGCAGCGATAGCAGTGCTTACCCATCATCGGGACCTAAACGACGCTCAACTCGCGCAGGATTGTGGTTTAGTGGCTTTACCGTTGCCGGATATTGTTCGCCAAGCCCAAGAAAAATTTCGTTCCAAAGTTAGTGAGCTCAAGAAGAATTGGGATTGGTTGAAACAATTTTGGCAGAGCCATCCCGTGCTGTGTGGTTTGAGATTTCCAGAAACTTTGAATTCCATCCAGCCGCCAACCAATTTTTTAAAGCGTCAAAAAAGAGCAATTGAGGAACTGACTTGCTTGACAGGCCAAAAACCATTTGCTTTGCTCCTAACTCGAGGTTGGCTTATGGCTTCCGACCACGCTGTCAGCTCTGGTATTACTCAGTTCCTTTCACACTTACCGGAACCTAAATTGCCTCCGTTCCGACCATTTCAGCGTGAACTAAGCCGACACAAGGGCAATGCCTTCCTTGAAGCTCCAACAGGCTCGGGTAAAACAGTCGCAGCTATTGCTTGGGCGCTAAACAACCGCAAAAGCGGGGAACGAATTTTTTTCTTACTGCCGTACCAAGCAAGTATTGAGGCAATGGCAGACACTTTGGAAAAACTTTTCGGCAAAGAAAACATTGCGGTCCTTCATGCAAGGGCTTTGGATTACGCTTTCAAGCAACACTTTGAGCAGACAGGGGAATACGAAAGCGCTGTAGAACAAGCAAAGGCTGAAACAGAACTGAATCGGCTTGCCCATAAACCTATTAAAGTAGCCACGCCTTTCCAGTTGCTCAAATGGCTCTTTGGTATTCCGCGCTTTGAAATCGGTATAAGTGAGATGGTTGGCGGATTGTTTATTTTTGACGAAATTCACGCCTATGACGCCCATACCGTTGCGTTGATCGTTGAAATGGTGCGTTTTCTCAAACAACTTGGCGGCCGTTTTCTTTTCATGAGCGCCACCTTCCCACCATTTCTGAAAGCATTATTGCAAGAAGCGTTGGATGAGGAAGGGGTAACGTTTGGGCTTGACAGTGTTGAAGAAGATGAATGGACACGAGGGTTTCTGCAACAGGTTCGCCACATCTTGCGATGTCATGATAAATCGTTGGAAGAGATGCTGCCCAACATCATCAAAGCCATCCGGGACGGCAAGAAGGTTCTGGTTGTCGCCAATCGGGTCGCACAGGCTCAAGAGATTTACCGTCAATTGCGAGATCAATTTCAAGGTATTCACCTGCTTCACTCCCGCTTCACCCGCCGAGACCGTGTTTCAAGGGAACAAACAATCATTGCCACTTTACAAGGTAAGCGAGCCGATGTTCTTGTTCAAGCATTGGTGGCAACACAAGTGGTTGAGGTTTCGTTGGATGTCAGTTTTGATACAATCTTCACGGAAATTGCTCCTGCCGACGACTTGCTGCAGCGTTTTGGACGAGTCAACCGTTACGGTGAACACGCTGGGGGCGTTGAAGTTCATGTTGCCTGTCGGTTTGACCGCGACAGGTTAATTCGTGTTTACGATGAGGAGCGATTGACGAGAACCCTTGTCGTTGCTCCCAAAGATGGCACCCCCCTCACGGTTGAAGTGGCCTCAGAGTGGGTGCAGCAAGTTTATCGAAATGGCTGGACAAATAGAGAGCGCAAACGCTACAACCAAGCACAACAGTCATTTCAATACGTGCTCTCAATGCTGAGACCTCTGCACAGGTTCACCGAAGGCGAGGAGGAGTTCTATGGATTGTTTCAAAGCGTTGAAGTGTTGCCGATTAGACTTTACGACGAGTATACAAAGCACTTGGAGGAAAAGCGCTATTTGTTGGCAAACCAATTACTTGTGCCAATTCCCCTCGGCACTTTCCACATGCTAAACACAAAAGGGCTACTTAGCCGCCAAGACAATATTTTTATTGCCAATGCGACTTACGATAATGAACTTGGTATGCTCACCGAGGAGGTTGATATTGATGCAAGTTTTACTTAAAATGTTACATAAAGAAAGGTGAGTTAAAGATGAATGAATTAAAGAGTTATTCGAAAGATGTGAACATCAATGGTAATCTTGTTAATGCTTACTTTATCTGCAAAAGAAAATTCTGGCTTTATGCAAGACAATTAAATCCATCTCCTAATATCGATTTGCTTTTACTTGGAAGATTAATTTCCGAAAATACATACTCAAGAGAAAAAAAAGAGATATTTCTTGACATCATAAAAATAGACCTTGTTAAAAAATTAGACCAAAATATTATCGTTTGCGAGGTAAAGAAAAGCTCCAAAGGACTTGAGGCAGCAAAGATGCAGGTTGCATTTTATCTTTTAAAGCTAAAAGAAAGGGGGATAAATGCAAAAGGCGAAATTCTAATTCCAAAAGAAAAGAAAATTGTTCCTTTTGAACTCACCGATGATATAGAGACACTACTGGTTAATTCGATAAAAGACATGCAAAATCTTACAGCGCAAGAAATACCTCCTCCAGTAGTAAAAACTTCTTTTTGTAAAAATTGCGCATTTGTTGAGTTCTGCTACGCATGAAAAAAACTGTTTACATCACTTCAGATGGTGAACTAAGAAGAAAAGATAACACCCTTTATCTTGAAACAAAGGAGGGCAAAAAATATTTACCTATCGAAAATATTAAGGAAATTTTTGTCCTTGGTGAAATCACGCTAAATAAACGCTTGCTTGAATTTCTTACGGAAAAAGAAATTATAATCCATTTTTTTAATTATTACGGTTATTATGTGGGCTCCTATTACCCAAGAGAGCATCTTAACTCAGGATATTTAATTCTTAAACAAGCAGAGCATTATCTTGATCCGGTCAAAAGGCTCAAGTTAGCTAAAAAATTTGTTTTTGGTGCAGTAGAAAATATTAAGAAAGTGCTTTCCTATTACAAAAATAGAGGAAAAGAGGTAGAAAATTATCTAACCAAAATTGAGAAGCTTTCACAATCCTTAGATAACTGTGAAACTCCTGAGCAATTAATGGCTCTTGAAGGCAACATAAGAGAGCAATATTATTATTCCTGGGATATCATTCTTAAAAATGAACAATTTATTTTTGAGGAAAGAACGAGAAGACCTCCCAAAAATAGACTCAACGCTCTTATTAGCTTTGCCAATTCCCTTTTATACACTTATTGTTTAAGTGAGATATATCACACTCATCTTGATCCTCGAATTGGTTATCTTCATACAACTAATTTTCGAAGATTTACACTCAATCTTGATGTAGCAGAAGTTTTCAAACCTGTGATAGCTGATAGAGTTATTTTTAGTGTGATAAATAAAGGAATAATTAAGTCTAAACACTTTGAAGAAAAGTTAAATGGAATAGTTCTTAATGACAAAGGGAAGGAGCTTTTTATCAAGGAGATGGAAGAAAGACTGCAGAGCACTTTTTACCATAAAAAACTGAAAAGACATGTTTCTTACAGGCGTTTAATCCGATTGGAGCTTTATAAAGTAGAAAAACATTTAATGGAAGATGAGGAATATACACCCTTCATAACTTCCTGGTGAGATGAAAGTTATTTTGGTATATGATATTAATGAAAAAAGGGTTCAAAAGATTTTGAAGATTTGCAGAAAATATCTTCACTGGGTGCAAAATTCGGTATTTGAAGGTGAGTTAACTGAGGCCCAACTTGAAAGACTTAAAACTGAGTTAAAAACTACTATTAATGAGGAGGAAGATTCTATTATCATTTATACCTTTAAAACAGGCTGGTATACAAACCGTGAAATTATTGGGTTAGCCAAAGGGAAAGAGGATTTTATTTATTAAGTATAGAAAGGCAAAAATAGGTGGGGTTAAATATCGCAATGCAAGTTTTTAGTTCGTCGACATCAGATGATGCAAAAAATCTTGAGGATCGACGACAGGATAACTTGCATAATTTCAAGAACTTGTTAAATTTGTTAATTAAGAGTATATAGTTCCTTGACAATTGAAATAAGGTTATTTTACAATACTTACAATGGGTTGCAAGCCTACCTATAAGGAATTGAAACGATAAAACCTTCTCCAATCCATCCTTTACACTACTAAGTTGCAAGCCTACCTATAAGGAATTGAAACTAATTCAAATGTAATTGACAAAATCAAAAAGTCAAGGTTGCAAGCCTACCTATAAGGAATTGAAATTTTTCATCAACAGGATAAGTTTCACAATATCCACTTGGTTGCAAGCCTACCTATAAGGAATTGAAATAGAGTATATGCCGCCTGCTGAGTAAGAAGACTTACAAGTTGCAAGCCTACCTATAAGGAATTGAAATTTTGCTTACAGAAGGGAAAAAGTGAAGGTGAAACTTGGTTGCAAGCCTACCTATAAGGAATTGAAATACAAGTATTCTTGCATACTTGTGAAGAGAAGACCTAAGTTGCAAGCCTACCTATAAGGAATTGAAATAGCGCTCTTTCATATTTCTGTAAAACTCAGCAAGACGTTGCAAGCCTACCTATAAGGAATTGAAATTCAATCAGCATAGTCAAAATCCACAGAAAAAAAGAAGTTGCAAGCCTACCTATAAGGAATTGAAACCGGATTATACAATTGTGGAAGATATTTCATTACTGGGTTGCAAGCCTACCTATAAGGAATTGAAACCAATTCTTCCCTCCTCAAGTGCCACCTGCACAATCTTTGTTGCAAGCCTACCTATAAGGAATTGAAACGGTGAAATCGGATACTGCAAAAATTTCAAGGTGGTTCGGTTGCAAGCCTACCTATAAGGAATTGAAACGGAAATCAGGCACTTCTGTAAAATATAGTTTTTGCCATGTTGCAAGCCTACCTATAAGGAATTGAAACCAAGCATTGAGCAAGCATCTTGCAAGCATTCTGCTTGCGTTGCAAGCCTACCTATAAGGAATTGAAACCCGTCAAACAAAACCTTGGCAGACTACAAATTCTCGTTGCAAGCCTACCTATAAGGAATTGAAACGGGGCTTGCCCTTTTAAGGCGTGCCCGTGGGCTTTTGTTGCAAGCCTACCTATAAGGAATTGAAACTAAGGAAGGGATTGAAAATCCTGAGCCTGCTTTAGAAATGTATAAAAGTGGTGAGGTGAAATAACAAAAGATTTAAGGAAAAAGATTTTTGAGAGTTATGGTAAGTTATTGAAGAGGAAGATGTGGAGAAAGGAAGTTAAGGAGAAGTTTCCTTGTTGTGTGGAGGTATTAAAGCAGGCGTTGAGGGAAAAGTGAAAGAAGTTGCCGAAAGGGTAAACAGGGGAGAGTTTGAGTAAGAAGGCTAAAAAGTAGAGTTGTGGGGTTATAGGTGTCAAGGTTAGTTTCTCTGGTTGAGAGTAGAGAGGTTGTTCGTGAGATTTTTCAGATTTTGGAAGGATTTAGTTGTGCGTTGGTTGGTGGTTTAGCCGTCGCGTATTGGGTAGAGGGGAGGGTGCCTACTTCAAGGGAGCTTGATATTCTTGTAGTGAAAGAAGATTTTGACGAAGTGCGTGACCTATTCAATGAGATAGGATTCAGTGTGAGTGGTTATGCTAAGGCTGGGGTTGGTTCATACACGGTGAAGGGTAAAGGTTGGGAGGTGGATTTGATATTAGCTGAGGAGGAGTGGGAGGAAGATGCTATAAAATATGCAAAGAAAGATGTTTTTGAGGGAGTTGAGGTGAGGATAGTGAGGCCAGAGTGGTTGATTGTAATGAAGCTTGTTGCAATGAGAGAAAAGGATATGGATGATATTGTTCTATTGAGTAGGGTTGTGGATGTGGAGAAGGTGCGGGGGCTTGTTAGAAGGTATTTAGGGGAGGACTATGTTGAGGATTTTAATAGTTTAGTTGAAATAGGAAGGGTTTTGAGCCTACCTAAAAGGAATTGAAACAACATGGGATTTGAAGTTTACAAAAAAGAAAATATAGATAAAAATCTGAATTTAATGAAAGAACAAAATCTGATAAAAACCTTAATTGAAGAGTGGGATATGGTGACAGAGGACGAATGGGGAGTTTATTACGAGGAGCAAATGCCTCTTTTAAGCATAAGAGATGAAATAGAGGAGCTTGGGCTTGGGAATCATCCTGAGGTTGTAGAACTTGATAAAAGAGCTATTAGAAATACTATAAAATACAAAGCTGATAAACCGAGAGACAGAGAAAGGGAGAATCCACCGCTTTATAATTGCTATAGGAAATTAAAACCCCGAGCTAAGAGGGTCTGGGTTGCAATACTCAAGCTATTATGAGATTTTAAGGAAGGCATCTGAAAAAGATTTAATTGAGGATTGGGATTTAGCTACCTCTCTACCTGAAAGTGAACAGGATATTGTATCAGCTTGTTGTTATTATACTGCAGGAGTGAGATTACCGGTTAGGGATGTTATTCACGAAAAAAGGCTTGATGAGAAAGTAAAAGAATACGATGTACGACTTATCAAGTATGTGCTTAAAAAGGGAGCGGAACCTGCCTGGGAAAGGGTGCTTGGGGAAATAGAACCTCCTTTAAAGGCTTGGTGGTGGTGGCTTGATAAAATTGCAGAGGGAACTTATCCCTCTGAGCTTTTACCTGAACACTTAAGAGAGGTATATGACAAAGAGAATAAAGCTTAAGGTTAAGGTTGAAGACCAATTGCAATTGTGTAGTCCATAGGGTATCTCTAAATATGCCCTTTATTTTGGGACTCATACTTAACTTTTTTGTTGGATATGCCCTTGGCGGATTAATTATCTTTTTAATCCCTGTAATGGCAGCAGGATTTTTTATTTATATTTTTGGCAGACCAGTCTTGCAAAAATATATTGAAAGACAAAGAGAAAGAAGAAGACTTAAAAAACTCCTCAAAGAAAGACTTAAATATCTTCCTTGAATTTTTTATAAAACTCCTTAATTGCCTCTGCCCAGAATAAACTTTCTGATGAATTTGAGTAAAGATAAAGTCCAAAGAGCAATTGTTTCTTTTTTGAAGCAAAAGAAGAACTTAAGAAGAAAAAAAGTTTAACCAGGCATTCTTTTAAAAAAGGGGTATATTAATAATTATAGTAAGCTTTTTCAAAACTAAAAGGGTAGGGGGTATGCTTTATTCATCCTTAAGTAAGGAGCTATATAAAGAAAAGGATATACTTTTTGCTTATATCTTTGGTAGTCATTCTATCGGACGGACTCATGGAGAAAGTGATCTTGATATTGCGCTTTACTTAGAGCCACTTCCTGAAGATATTTTTAGAAGAAAATTAGAACTGATTGATAAAATAAGTGAGATAACCGGTTTTAATGAGATTGATCTTGTAATTTTAAATCAGGCTCCACCTCTTTTGATACACTCGGTTATGAGAACAGGGAAACTTCTTTTTTGTAAAAATAAAGAAAAAAGAATTTCATTTATGGCTCAAAAACTTTCTCAAGCCCTTGATTTTGAAATACACTTAAGAAAATATCAAGAAGCCTTAAAAAGAAGAATTCAGGAGGGTAAATTTGGTAAGTGAAAAGATTCTTTTAAAATTATTAGAACGTCTTGAAAGAGCTTTAAAAAGACTTGAAAGTAAAAAGGGTGTATCCTTTGAAGAGTTTGAGAAAAACTGGGAAATTCATGGAGCTATTATACATGAACTCCAGGTGGCCATACAGGCAATTATTGATATTGGGACACACCTTATTTCTGAATTAGGCTTAAGAAGCCCTAATTTTTATAGAGAAATTGCTGATATTCTTGCAGAAAAAAATATTATTCCTCGGGATTACGCTGAGACTTTAAAAAAAATTATTGCTTTTAGAAATATTTTAGTGCATGAATATGTAGAACTTGATTTAAGAGAGATTTATAAAAATTTTCAAAATATAGAAGATTTGAGAAAATTTGCTTTTTATGTTTTAAACTTCCTTGAAGATTTTTTTAAAATTGCTTCCCGGGCCGAGGGCCCGGAAAATTAAAGTCTTTATTTTTTCATTTTAGGTGCTTCTGGGATATTTGAACCGTGACATTCAGCACAGTTCTGTTGAGCTGTAATACCAAACATGCCAGCAGGGGACCATTTTACCTCTTCATGAAATTTGCCATCTTTCCATGCATTTAACATTTCAACCAGTTTATAAGCCACACTTGCAGTAATCCTTGCACATCTATCTTTTCTCTCAGGGCTTGCAAGAGCAAAGCCAGAGGCTTTCATCCATTTTCCAACGGATATATGACATAGAGGAGAATTGCTCATAGTTTGCACAATATGATCTTTATTTGCCTTTGGATTTTTAGGTTTGTAAATTGGTAAAGAGGTGTTGCTATACCAGTCCATAAGATTGGTAGTAATGATATGACCAGCGTGAGAACCACTTGTTCTTGGTCCACAGATACAGTTTGCAACAACTGCAGCGCCATTAAGAGACCCACAAAGAGTTCCCCAGCCAGCTAATCCGCCTTCCTGAATTATAAAAGCATCAATCGGAAAAGAAGCATAAGGTTCTCCGATTTTTTCAGCCAACTGAGAGAAAATGGAACTTATAACGGCTCCTCCGCAAAAGATTCGATACCATTCATTGTAAGCCATTTCAGCAGTTTTTTCTGGATCAAGCTTTTCATAGGGCCAAGGCCATTTTTGAGCTTTCATTTTGGCCTGAACAGGAGTAGCTAAATCAATTTGAAAAACCTTTGAAAGAAGCATACCTGCACTGAAAAGGCCTGTTCCGATCAAAAAATCTCTTCTCGTTACGTCTTTCATTGTGCCACCTCCTTATTTTAATTTTATTGTTTATTAAAATTTTCTACACAATAAATTAATATTGTCAAGTAAAATATTAATAAAATTTTTAAATCAATCGTGAGAATTTAATTCAAGGACTTTATTTTACATAATATATCTTATCAGAAGTAAATTAAATTTAAGCTATGGAAGAAAATGTTAATCCATTGACTTTGAATTATGCCCCGAATTTGGTAAGTTTTTCAGAGTGGGCAAGCAAAAGCTGAATTAATTTGTGGCTTGGGAAAATTCCAAGCTCGCCCTTTAAACACTCTCTTTCAGTAAATCTCTTAGAAAGCCCTCCCAGACAATATGGGGAATAAATCAAAACTGGAACAGGATGCCAGGAATGAGATTTCATAGCACAAGGGGTTGAATGGTCTCCAGTTATAGCAATTACATCAGGTTTTAAAGACAAGACTTCAGATAAAAAACTATCAAACTCTTCAATAACTTTTACTTTGCCTGCGTAATTCCCGTCCTCGCCAAAGGAGTCGGTTTTTTTGATATGAATAAAGAAAAAGTCATAATTCTCGTAATACCTTTTCAAGGTGTCAATTTCATCTTTTATGGCTTCTCCTTCAACGGTTATGACATCCATTCCCACAAGTCTTGCAAGCCCTTTATACATGGGATAAACCGCAATACAGGCACTTTTTAAACCAAATTTTTCTGGAAATGGCTCTATATCGGGTTTAACTGAAAAACCCCTTAAAAGCACATAATTGGCTTTTGTCTCATTTTTTAAAAGCTCAGCAACCTGATTAATGAATTTTCTTGCAATTTCTGCAACCCTTTCAGCCTCCTCATTTTCCCCCTTAGGTTCATAAGGCTCTTTTCCAGTACCTTGAGGATCAGTATCATTGATTTTTTCTGCAAGAGAAGAGACCTTGTGAGGAAATCTTAAAATTAAAGAAAAACGATGTTCTTTACCTGAACATAATATAACTTCAGCTTCATCAATTTTCTTAATATTTTGAGATAAATAATTGATTAATCGCCTATTTTCTTCAGTAGGTATCCTTCCAGCTCTTCTATCAATAACTATGGGTTTTCCATTTTCATATTTAACAGTTGCAAAATTTCCTCTAATAGCTATATCTGTTTCTTTTACTTCAAGGCCAACCCCTAAGGCCTCAAGAATCCCCCTTCCGATTTCAAGTTTTAAAGGTTCATAACCAAAGATTCCAAGATGCCCCGGTCCGCTACCTGGGGTTATACCATAGTCAACAGGAATATGAAGCCCTGTTGCAGAGGCCTTTGCAAGTTCATCAAGATTAGGAGTATTTGCCAGTTCAAGAGGTGTTCTTCCGTCTTTTACAGGTAAATCCCCTACCCCGTCAAGAACAAAAAGTATTATTTTACTTTTTTTATCCCTTTTTATGAGTTTCTTTAGATTCATAAGAATCCCCCTCAAAAGAACATTGCCCAAAATGGTTAATTAAACTCTCTTTATATTCTTCAATTTCTTCTTCATATTCTTTAACAGGCCTTTCTATTCCGCAGGTAAGGCACCTTACCCTTCCCTTGGCTCAGGTTCCAGTAATTATAGCCTTTCCACCACAGTATTTACATTTAACATATTCTTCCATAAAATTAGGCCTTTGATTGAAGATATTCTTGAATTAGGTTATCGGAATTGGCTTCTTGGCTTTCTGTTATAAGAACCCTTATTTGATTAGCTGAAAGTTTATCGGCAAGCTCCTTAGGTGGGTTATATAAAACTATGTGTGTAGCAACTTGTTCCTTAAGAAAATCAATAAGATCTTGGTCTTCTGGTTTTTTCACAACATCCTTTACAAGGATTTTATTATTCTCTACATCATATAAAGCAAATAAATCAAATTTTTCTGGATCAGACTCAAATTTTTGAGGAGTAGAAATGGGACAGGCAATTCGCATAAATTTTTCTTCAAGAACATCGCGGACCATTTCTTCTGTGGCTGAAACAATATTTCTTATCAAATCTTCAAAAGCTTTAGCAGTAATACTTTCTGGATAGGCACCTACAATGGGTTTCCCTCTATCACCTGTATCAACGATTCTTGGATCAACAGGAATTTTCCCGAGAAATCTTATCCCCATCTCCTCTGCAAGTTTTTGTCCTCCACCCCTTTTAAATAGATCAAGGGGCTTCCCACAATGGGGACAGATAAAACCACTCATATTTTCCACAAGTCCTAATATTCTCATTTTTACTTTCTGACAAAATCTTATGGATTTCTTTACATCAATGAGAGAAACTTCCTGAGGCGTGGTAACAATTAGTGCATAGGCATCTGGTATGGTTTTGGCAACTGTTAAAGGTTCGTCTCCAGTTCCAGGAGGAGCATCAATTATTAAATAATCAAGCTCGCCCCAATCAATATCCCCTATAAACTGTTTTATGGCTGATATCTTAATTGGCCCTCTCCAGATAATGGCTGAGTCCTCTGAAGGAAGAAGGGGTTCAATGGAGAGAAATTTGAGATTGGGGGAGTATTTTATAGCTCCAAGCCTTCCATCTGGGCGTCTTGTTAGTTTTAAATCTCTTGCTCCAAGCATTTTGGGAATACTTGGACCATGCAAATCCACATCAAGAAGGCCAACCATAAAGTCCTGAAGTGAAAGACCAACAGCAATATTTACCGCGATGGTGCTTTTTCCTACTCCTCCTTTTCCTGACATCACCATAATTTTGTGTTTAATTTTGGAAAGCTGTTCCCGAACCTTTTTATCTTGTTGATCAAGAATAACACTTTTTTCATTTCCAACGGGCATATCTGATTCCTCCCAAAGTATTTTGAAAACCAAAGTTATTTTAATCCACTGAAAAATATTGTCAAATAAGGAGTTTTTTGGCTTAGACTTTAATTTTAAAAGGTTTTTAGTTTTTTAAGTTTTTAAAGATTTATGTAGAATTAAAGAACCTTAAATTAGTGCCGAATATATTTTAAAAAATATCTTTATTGGGGGCCCCTATGAAGGTAGAACTTTATAAAAATCTGGTTCTTGATCAGATTTTAACTCAAAAAGATATGAATCCTCAAAGTCAGGTAAACCCTTTAAAAAAGGAGGATTTAAAAGAACCCTTAGTAAAACTTAATAAGGAAAAGCTAAAAGAAATTGCTGAATATTTTAAAGAATTTATTTTCCTTTTTGATCTTGATGCCAAAATTGTGTATGACAAAAAATATCAAACCCTTGTTGTCCAGGTTTTTCGAAAGGACACAGGCGAGATTATTAAGCAAATTCCTCCTGAAGAACTTTTGAGGTTGTCTCAAAGATTGCAAGAACTTGTGGGTATTCTCCTCCAACATAAAGTGTAATCTTGTCAAAGCGGATAGTCTGTGGTAATTTTTTCTTAGTTTATTTTTGTATCTAATTTAATCTAATTTAATATTCCTTAGGAGGCTTAACATGAAAGAATATGCTGTTGCTGTTGTGGGGGCAACTGGTGCAGTTGGGAGAATGATGATAAATGTTCTTGAAGAAAGAAACTTTCCTGTAAAAGAGTTAAGGCTTTTTGCCTCACCTAAATCAAAGGGTATAAAAATCCCCTTCAGAGGAGAAGAAATAGAGGTTGAGGTTCTTGAGGAGACCAAAAGTTTTAAGGGAATTGACATTGCTCTTTTTTCTGCTGGAGCTTCAAGAAGTCTTGAATATGCTCCCAAATTCGCAGAAGATGGAGCAATTGTTATAGATAATTCAAGTGCCTGGAGGATGGACCCTGAGGTTCCTCTTATTGTTCCAGAAGTAAATCCCCATGCCATTGCTCAGTATAAAAATAAGGGTATTATAGCTAATCCCAATTGTTCAACTATACAAATGGTGGTTGCCTTAAAACCCCTTCACGATGCTGCCAAAATTAAAAGAATTGTTGTTTCCACTTATCAATCTGTTTCAGGGGCCGGACAGAAGGCCATTGACGAGCTTATTTCTCAGGTTAAGGCCTGGTGCTCAGGAGAACCCCTTCCTCCTGCCAAACATCTTCCTCAAACCATAGCCTTCAATTGCGTTCCCCATATTGATGTTTTTTTGCCCAATAGATACACCAAGGAAGAAATGAAAATGATTGAGGAAACAAAAAAGATCATGGAAGATCCAACTATCAGGGTTACAGCAACCACAGTGAGAGTTCCTGTTTTTTACGGTCATGCCGAAGCAGTTAATATTGAAACTGAAAAAAAATTAACTGTGGAAGAGGCTATTGAAATCTTGAGCAAAGCCCCAGGGGTTGTGGTTCTTGATGACCCAGAGCGCAAAATTTATCCCCTTCAAATTGAAGTTGCTGGAAGAGACGAAGTTTTTGTGGGAAGAATTAGAGAAGATTTTTCCGTTGAGAATGGATTAAACCTCTGGATTGTGGCAGATAATCTTAGAAAAGGTGCAGCAACCAATGCTGTCCAAATAGCAGAAGTATTAATTGAAAAATACCTTTAAGCCTTGCAAATCTTCGTAGAAAAAGCTGCCCTATCCTATTCTCTAACTCAAGAGATTCTCAAAAGATACCCTCACTATGAAATCATTCCTTCTTATGAAGAGTTTAATTGGGAATTTTTACCTGAGGAAGAGTTAGTAACTCTTGGTAAAAGGCGCCTTTTTATCATAGTATTTAAAGGAGAATTTGTTAAGGCCTGTCCTGGCACTAAAAATTATCTCTGTTGTGGCTATAAAATATTTCACATTGGTGAAGGTTGCCCTCTTGATTGTTCCTATTGTATTCTTCAATTATATCTTAACAGACCAGGGCTTAAAGTTTGGGGAAATCTTATTGAACAAGGCTTTAAAACTTTAGAAGAGTTTTTAAACAAACAAAAAAAGGAAAGAAAAATAATAAGGATTGGCACAGGTGAATTTACAGATAGCCTTGCCCTTGAAGGGATTACCCATATTTCTGAAAAATTGATTCAATTCTGGAAAGAAAAATCTCCCTACGGAGTTTTAGAATTAAAAACGAAGGTTCCACTTTCCAAAGATTTTTTTGAAAAATTTACAGGAGATCCCAAAGTAATTTTTGCCTGGTCTGTAAATACAGAAAGAATCATTTCCACTGAGGAAAGAGGAACAGCTCCTCTTTCTGCAAGAATTGAAAGTGCCAAAAGAGCAATAGAAAGGGGCTTTTCTGTAGCCTTTCATTTTGATCCTATAATATTCTATCCCGAGGCAGAAAAGGAATATCCCCTTGTGCTTGAAAGGATTCTTAATGCAATTCCCCTTGAAAAAATTGCCTGGATTAGCTTTGGCACCTTAAGATACCCAAAAATCTTAAAAGAAATTGCCTTAAAACGATTCCCCGAAACAAGCATTTATGCCTACGAATTTATTGAGGGGCTTGACCAGAAAAAAAGATATTTTGTGGAGGTAAGAAAGTCCCTTTATAAAGCCTTTGAAAAATTAATAAAAGAAACCATGGATAGTGTAACTTATTATTTTTGTATGGAAAGTGAAAGAATCTGGGAAGAGGTCTTTGATATACCTTTAAAAAGTTCTGAAGAGGTTGCTCAAAGACTTGACAGAGTTGCTCAAAAATTATGTTTCCTATAATTTTTTTCGTCTTTTTTTTGTCAATTTTTTCTTTAAATTCCTGCACAGATAAAGTATCCAAGGAATTTACCTGTTTAGACTGTCACAAAATTGAAATTCCCTTACCCCATAAAAGGCTTTCCTGTAGCCTTTGTCATGGAGGTTCTGAAAGGGCTTTTAACAAAGAATCAGCCCATAAGGGCCTGAAAACCTTTTTTACTTATAACGAGATTGAAAGAATCTGTGGTAAATGCCATAATGAAGCAGTTAAAAATTTTAAAAATTCCCTTCATTTTACTTATGAAAGGGAACTTAAAAGCATTTTTAAGGGATTTGAATTTCCTCTAAAGGTTACCAATCTTTATGAATTTTCCAATCTTGAAGGAGATTTTGAAAGCGATGAAGGGCTTTTGATTGATTTTTTAAAAAGGAGGTGTCTTAGCTGTCATATTTTTGGCAAGGGCGAGGCTTATCCTAAGACTAAGAGAGAAAGGGGCTGTTTTAGTTGTCATAAGCCCCATAAAATTTCTAAACCAGATGATGAAACCTGTCTTTCTTGTCATTACAGTATTAGAATTGGCTGGGACTATTATGGATATTCTCCTCATCCGTGGTTTGTGGATTATCGCTCTCCCTTTGTAAATGGGAAAGAGCCTGAAAGGCCCTATGGAATTGAAGCTTATCAATTAAAAGAGGATGTGCACAAAGAAAAGGGGTTAAAATGTCTAAGCTGTCATAATAAAGCGGAGATTATGTTCGGAAAGGGAAGGATTTCTTGTAATACTTGCCATAAAAAGCTATCAGAAAACATTTTTCATAAAAAGAAAATTCTTTCAAAAGTCCGTTGTGAAGTTTGTCATGCAAGTTTTCTTAATCAGGATGCATTAAAAATTTGCTATTTAGAGCTTGAGCCCGATTTATGGGACTGGTATGAGCTTTCTTTTCAAGAATCCTATGAGATAGAAAATTTGGTAAAAAAATTTATAAAGGGGGAAAAAATAAAATATGTTATGTCTGATAAATTTACTGATAAAGAAAAAGAAGGTATCTGGTTATGCACTTTAGAAAATAGAACTATTTTAAATTTTGAAATTGGAAGGGATTATAAGAAAAGACTTTGTATTAAAAGAAAAGAAAGGTTAAAACTTGTTTTTGAAGACAAATCCCTTGAAGGCTATTTTGAGGCCTGTAAGGTTCCCCATACCATAGGAAAAGGCGATATTAATAGAAGTTTAAGAATACTTAAAATATTTGCAGAATTTTAAAATGAAATACTATCCTATTAAACTGAATTTTGAGGGCACAAAAAAGGTTTTCTCAGGAGGGCTCTGGTTAACTCTGAAAGATACCCTTGAAGGAGAAAGGCTTAAGGAGAAAATAGAACCAGGAAGTCTTGTAACTCTTTTAACAAAGGAAGGCCATTTTCTCGCTCAGGCTTATTTTAATCCAAAGGTATATTATTGTATAAAAATTCTAACAAAAAATGAAACCCCTATTGATAAGGAGTTCTTTAAAAGAATTTTCCAAAAGTCTTTTGAAATTAGAAAAAAGCTATACCCGTCTGAAGAAGTTTTTCGCTTGATTCATGGGGAGGGAGATTTTCTTCCCGGTTTGATTGTTGATATTTATAAAGATGTTGCGGTTCTTCAATTTCATACTCTTGGAATGGAAAACCTTAAGGAAGCTATTCTTTCTGGACTAAGAGAAGCTCTGTCTTTTTTAAAGGGCTTTTTTCTGAAAAATGACTTTGAAAAAAGAAAAGAGGAAAATCTTCCTCAATATGTGGAATTTATTGGTGAAAATAAGGAAGATCCACTTTTTGTGGAAATGGATGGAATTAAATTTTTGATTCCCCTTGAAAAGGGGCAAAAAACTGGATTTTTTCTTGATCAAAGAGAAAACAGAAGGATTTTAATGAAATTTTCCAAGGATTTCATCATTTTCGATGGTTTTTCTTATATTGGAGGTTTTTCCTTGTATGCTTTGAAAGGAGGCGCTAAAAGGGCTTATTTATTTGACCGTTCAGGCTTTGCCCTTGATCTTGCCATTGAAATTGCCAAAATTAACGGCTGGAAAAACAAAATTATACCCGTTGAGGGAGATATCTTTCAGATTCTAAGAAATCCTCCCACTGAAGGAGACATACTTATTCTCGATCCCCCGGCCTTCATTAAGGCTAAAAAAGATAAAGAAAAGGGAATGAAAAAATATGAAGATCTTTATTATTTAGGATTAAGATATTTTCAAAACAGAAAGGGATTCCTTTTTCTTTTTTCCTGTTCTCATTTTCTAAGTTTAGAGGAACAAAAGTTTCTGATAAAAAAAATTCTTTCAAAGATTAATTTAAAGGCAAGAATTTTAAAATATCTTTTTCAAGCTCCTGATCATCCTATAAATCCTTTAATTGAAGAAACAGAGTATTTAAAGGGCTTACTTTTAAAAATAGATTAAGTGATAAGTTCCTTACTTTCTGAAAAAGTTTTAACTTCTTCATCCTTAGTGGTTAATATTGCCCTTTGCAAGATTTCTAAAAATTCAAGTTGAGTAATCTCTTCACATTTCAAAACTAAACCCTCAAGATAAACTCTCTGTGGTTCTAAAGGATTGTAATAAAATAAATAGGAGTCATTTTTAATTTCAGGTTGCAAAAAAATGAGAAGTTCTCTTATAAAGGTATCCTTATTTAGGTAATCCCTGAGAAAAAATTTTTCATCTCTAAGTGAGCGTTCAAGAAAATTCCAGGGCTCAAAATATTCTCTCTTAATTGTGCCCAAATATTTGTAGTTTCTTATTTTGTAATATTTATCCTGAGAAACCCCCTTTTTTAAAACAAAATCTTCATTAGAAAAAATTATTTCTTTGAAAAAATGTTTTTTCTTTTTAAAACTTATGTAATCTGAAAAATTTATATGAGAGACAATATCAAGAAGCTTAACTTTCAAAAGGAATCCTCTATTAAACATTTCTTTGAAAAAGTCCCCTCCCTTTTCAAGAAAGTGCCAGAATCTTTCTTTAAGAAGTTCATTTAAATAAAGGAGTTTTCTATGAGTATTTTCAAGTTCTTCAAGTTCTTTTTTGAGGGTTTTTCTTGAAAGTCTCTGGATATAAGCTTTTTTAAAATTAGAAAAGGCCTGAGGATTTTTTTCGTAGTTTAGGGCTTCAAAGGCAAGATTTAACTCCAAAGCCTTTTTAGGGTCTCCCCCCCTGTCAGGATGATAATAAAGTTGAAGAGTTCTGTAGATACCTTTAATGATTTTAAAAAGAATCTCATCCTTAAGCTCTTTGGCAAATTTAGGAGTAATTCCAAAGATTTCGAAGGGATTTTTTTTAATTTTTCTCATAAAACCAATTTGTTATTTTTTATTTTCAACAAAATTTCTTAAAAATAAAAGAAGTTTTTCCCTGAGAGTTTTAATTTTTAATTCGGGTCTTTTATAAAGAGTTTTTCCGATTTCATCGGTAATAAACAAAAGAGAAAGTGCCTTTATTTTATAATAGGAACTCAAGGCATAAAGGGCTGAAGTTTCCATATCCATGGCCTGGACTTTATTCAATAATAATTTAAAGTCATTTAAATTTTTTTCTACTACTTGAGGTGCATCTGATGTTAAAATCTTTCCTAATTTAAAGGGGATGTTAAAAGTTTTTAAGAGATTTTCTATATTTAAAAGAAATTTTTTTTCGGGTTTAAATACTTTTTTCCTTTTATAGTAAAACTTAGAGGTACCTTCAAGAGAATAGGCTTTTTCTGGAATAAAAAGATCTCCAATTTCAAGCAAAGCAAAGGGGCTTTTACCTGCCCACCCAATAAGTAAAATCTCTTTTATGCCTTTGTTTTTAAGAAATTCAATAAGTAGAGCAAGTGTTGGTGAAGATATAAGAGGTCCACAAAAAATAGCATTTTTGCTAACTTTTTTAATGGATATATTGAGCCAATTAAATGATTTTAAAATATCAAATTTTTTTGAAAAGTAATTCCATTCAGGAAGGGGACAAAAAATAACTGCTTTTTTTACCTCAAAAAGGTCAATTGATGGAAGGAACACAAAATTATTATAAAGCTAATCCTCTTCCTCTTCAACCAAGTCCTCAAAAATTTCAAAACACTCTTTAACAAGGCATTCTTTATCTGGAAAATGGCAGTCCCCAACCTTTCTCTGAGGTATAGGTTTTTCAGGAAGTTTTATCTGACTCAATATGTCTTCTATATCTTTAAGTTTATTTTTAAAAATTTCTGGAACAGCCTCAAAATCGGTAATTTCTTTGAATTCATTAAACTCCTCTATAAGCTCTTCAGCCACTTCCTTTCTTGATTTGCAAACTGAGCATCTGGGATCTGTTTGCTGTAGTTTAAGAACCCCTGCCATAAAATAAAAGGCTCTTATTTTATTGATTATGAGTTTTTCTTTCTCCATCTGAACACCTCCTTTTAAATTAATATTGTTTGATACTAAATTTAATAAAAAATTTTTATCAAGTTTTGAGATATTGTGAAAAAATTCTTTATTTTTAAAACCCTATGCTGGGATATTGCTATTTCATGATGAAATTTTTAAAATAATAACTACAAAAACCCCTTTAAGGGAGGAGGGAATGATTAGGCTTGAGGTTGGTAATTGTATTATTGAGATTGTTCAAGGTGATATTACTGAACAGGAAGTGGATGCTATTGTTAACGCAGCTAATGAGAAACTAATTCCTGGTGGGGGTGTGGATGGTGCCATACACAGAAAAGGAGGGCCGGCCATACTTGAAGAATTACGGGCTAAATATACTCACTGCTTTACAGGTGAGGCTGTGGTAACAGGCGCAGGAAATCTTAAGGCTAAATATGTTATTCATGCGGTTGGGCCGATTTATAGAGACGGAAAAAGCGGAGAGGCAGACCTTCTCTCAAAGGCATATAAAAGTGCCCTTACCAAGGCTTTTGAAATGAATCTTAAATCTATAGCATTCCCAGCTCTATCAACAGGTGCTTATGGTTATCCCATAAAAGAAGCAGCTGAAATTGCCTTAAAAAGCATTCTTGAATTTTTAAAGGAGAATCAAAAGCCAGAGCTTGTGAGAATGGTTCTTTTCCTTGAAGAGCATTATAAAATCTTTGCAGAAGTTCTTGAAAATTTAAAGACTAATTTGTAAATTTTTTTCAATCCTTACAGCAGGTCTTTCAAGGCGGTAATAATTCAGGATATGGATAAATTTTTCAAGCTGAAGAGGGTTTTCTTTAAAATAAAAAAGATGAGAGGGGCACTTGCAGTCTGAGGCCCCAAATCTTGTTATTATATCATCGGCAATATTTATAATATCTTCCACAAGAAGGCATTCAAGATTCTCCGAGCTAACTATGGTAACAGCCTTTAAAAAGTGTGCCCTTTCTGTAAGATAATCTATATGCCATTTCTTTTTTTTATTTTTCCGTAAATGTCTCTTTACCCTTTCTATTAAATTTTTTCTTCCCGAACCTACATAGACATAAAAACCCTTTTTAAATTCAATATTTCCAAGTCTTGCAATCTCAAGCCTTTCATTCTTCTTCATTTCAAGTATCAAAAGATAGGCACCGCTATTTTTAAATTCTTTTCTTAAAAATTCAAAAGGTATTTCAAGTCTTTTAACTTCATCAATTTTTTCAAGGGAAGGTGAAAATTTCACAGAAATAGCCTCAAATTTAATTTTTCCATAAGTTTGAAGGAAGGCCTCAGTGAAATCAAAATCAATGTGATACGCCGGAAGAAAATACTTAACCTTTGGACTCATTACCACAAAAAGACAGCCGGCTTCATAACCTTTATCTCTTAATCTTAAAAGTTCATAGAGATGCCTTGTTCCTCTTTTAGTTTCTGCATCAGGAAACATGGCAAGTTTCTCCCCAAAGAGAGTGCAGGTTTTAACCTCAAGGTAAAGTTTTTTCCCAGATTTCTGATTTTCAAGAAGTAAATCAAGCCTTCCTTTTCCAGCTTTTGGTTCTCTTTTTATCAATACATAATCTCTTAAGCTGGGAATTTGGCCTTCCTGAATTAAATCAGCTACATAGTTGTTGGTAAGATGAGTGTGAAGCAAAACCGGAAAATTTTCCTGCCTGCAGGCAATGACCATATAGGGATAGGTCCCTCTTTCACTTTTAGATAAAAGCAAGACTCTTCCAGGCAAAAGAAGCTCCCAGAGTCTTCCAGGATTAGGAAGATAGGCAAGTTCTTTTTTACCATTAATTTCAATCTTTACCACAAATCTATTTAATCTTTCAAGAAAGCGGGCCTCAATGAGTTCCATAGGAAGATTTTTTGAAATAAATTTTTAGCAAAACTTGAGCTTCCTCTCTGGTAAGAGGAAGTTTTTCAAGAGAAGCCCTATAGGGAATAAAAATTTCAGTAGGAGTGGGTGCTCTTAGATTTAGAAATTCTAAATTTGAAGTTTCTACGAAAAACTCATAAGGGCTCCCAGAAAAGACCATTTTTCCCTCTTTTAAGACAACCACTTTCTCAGCAAAATAGGGAACAATGTCCACATTGTGGGTAGCCATAATAAAGGAAAACCCTTTTCTTTTTAAGTTAAGAAGTATATTCAAAAAATTCTTTTCAAGGATTGGATCAAGGCCAAGGGTTGGCTCATCAAGAAGAAGAATTTCGTGTCCCATAGCAAGAAGGCCAGCAAGGGCAACCCTTTTTTTTCACCAAAACTTAAATGCTGAATGGACCTGTTTTCATAACCAGAAAGGGAAACGAGTTCAAGGGCCTTTGAAACAGCTTCTTTCACTTTTTTTTCATCAAAACCCATATTTCTTGGTCCAAAAGCAACATCTTCAAAGACGGTTTCTGCAAAAAGCTGTTCTTCAGGATTCTGAAAAAGAAGCCCCATTTTAGAATAAATTTCCCGAGGACTTAAATTTTTTATTTCTTTTCCATCTAATAAAATCTCTCCTTCATAGCTTTTATAGAGCCCATCAATAACTTTAAGCAAAGTAGTTTTTCCTGCTCCGCTTGCCCCAAGAAGAGCAATCCCCTCTCCTTTACAGAGCTCAAAAGAAATATCTTGAAGGGTAAAAAGAGTTTCAAGGGTAAATTTTTTTAAATTTACCTTAAGTCTTATAGAATTAACCACAGCAGTATCCATAAGAGCAAAATTCCAGAAAAAAGAAATATATCAATCTTTTTAATGGGCTCAATGGAAAAGGAAAGATTACTGAAATCAAAACCTCTCTGTTTCATACTTTGAAGGGTATTTTCTGAGTGTCCCATGG
Source organism: Thermodesulfobacteriaceae bacterium UBA6232 (assembly GCA_002441555.1). Taxonomy (GTDB): domain Bacteria; phylum Desulfobacterota; class Thermodesulfobacteria; order Thermodesulfobacteriales; family Thermodesulfobacteriaceae; genus Caldimicrobium. The sequence goes on along the minus strand of DJWK01000036.1, from coordinate 4,670 downwards.
CTTTAAAAAATGAAGCTTGAGCAAGGTATTTTAAAGAATTTATAGTTCTTCCAATCCCTGAATATCCCAGCCGATTTTTTTGGGAAAGATAAACCAAAGATATATCTTCCTTTAAAAGAGATATAAATTTAAAACTCAGAAATAGCAACTCTTGAAAAAGAACAGGAATTCGTAACCATTGCATTAATTTAATAGTTTCAAAAAAAGAAAGTGGAACAAAGAAAAATATAAAAAGGGTAAAGGCAGTCAAAACTCGAAGCCCCAGAAAAAATTTTCTTTGAAAGAAATAAAGGTGTTCTCAAGGGAAGAAAAATCCACACTTTTAATAAGCACAATAAGGATAGCTACAAATAAAGGCTCAAGGTAAAGATGAAAAACTTCTTTTATTTTAAAATCTCTGCTAAGAAAAAAGACAAAATGAAAGATAAAAACAGTGCTTAAGAAATAGGGATTTTTTGAAAGTAAGACCAAAAAAAGGAGCCCGCAAAAATATAGAAATCTTATTTTCAGGTTAATCTTTGTGATAAAGACTTGTGGTGAGACCCTGTGAAGATGCATTTTTTTTCTTCGCTTAAAAGTTTTCTCCAGTAATAGCCTCCGATAAATCCTGCCAGTCCTGAAAAAAGGGAAAAGACAAAAAGCTCGGTATCTCCTTCGAGATTAAAGATACTTTTTGGTGCCCTACCCTTTTCTTCAGCCACTTTTTCAATGACCGCCTCATCAAGACCTGTCCATTTTTCTTTAGTTTCCTCAGCTTTAACTACGCTAAATAAAAGCAAACACAGACCGAGTATTATTACCACAATTTTTCTCATTTGACCACCTCTTTTAAAGTTTTTAGATTTTCAAAGGCAAAAAGGTCCTTTCTTCTTTTGTATATGGCAGTTACCAAAGCCCCTGTAATGACGCCTTCAAGGATTCCAATGGGGGCTTGAGTGGGTATAAAGGCTATCAAAATCTTAATAAAAAGGGAGAAAAAGGGTTCCTCTTCTTTTAGAGCCATGGCAAGTTGAAAAGCTGTGGTAAGGTAAGTTATCCAGTCAGCGAAAAGACCTGCCAAAAAGCCTTTTATGAAGAGAGAAAACTTAAGATTTTGAGTAAACTTTATAACAAGGTAGGCAGAAAAACTTCCCATTATAGCCATAGAAAAGGCGTTGGCACCAAGGGTTGAAAGACCTCCATGAGCAAGAAAAAGAGCTTGAAGAAGGAGAACTATAAAACCTGAGACAATGCTTCCTGATAGTCCAAGCACAAAAACAGCCACAGCCACTCCAACCGGATGTGAACAGGTGCCTGAAAAGGGAACGGGAATGGGAACCATGGAAAAGAGGAATACAAGAGCTGTGATAAAGGCAAAGACAGCCTTTTTTTCTATCTGGGTTTCTACATCTCTTTTGAGTCTTTTAAAACTTAAAGCTAAAGCACCGGCTGTTACCCCCCACCAAATTCCAGCCCAGGAAAGAGGCAAAATCCCTTCTGAAATATGCATTTTTTCCTCCTTTTTCAATGGTAATTAAAATTACCATATCAAATTTTAAGAATTTGTCAAGAAATTTTAATTCCGTTTAATGGAAAGCTTTTGATTATTAAAGTGATACTTTAAGTCAAATAGCTGAATATTAAATCTTTAATTTAGAAAAAATCTTTTCAAGGATCTCTGAGGCTTTGCCTTGAAGAAAATAGTCAGTAATTGAAGAAGTATATGGTGTTTCCTCAAGATTTATTTCTACGATTTTTGCACCTTTGGTTTTAGCTATATAGGGAAGCTCTGCCGCAGGATAAACTACTCCTGAAGTCCCAATAATTAACATAACCTCACAATTTTTGGCTTCCTCCTCAGCCATAATTTTTGCATTAAAAGGAATGGGCTCTCCGAAAAAGACAACTTCAGGTTTCAAGGGAGCTTTACAGTCTGGACATTCAGGATAAGGAAGCCTGCTAATAAGTTTTCTATCAATTTTTTCTCGTTTTCCACAATTCAGACAAAAAAGCCACTTACAGTTTCCGTGAAATTCTATGACATTCCTACTTCCCGCTTCTTGATGAAGACCATCAATATTCTGAGTAATAACAGTCTTTAAATAACCAACTTTTTCAAGTTCACTTAATACCTTATGCGCAGGATTGGGCTTGGCACTTAATATCACTTCATACATTTCTCTTAACATTTTCCAGACCTTGGAAGGATTCCTCAAAAAAGCCTCAATATAGGCATATTCCTCAGGATCGTATTTAGACCATAGTCCTTGAGAACCTCTAAAAGTAGGTATTCCGCTTTCCACGGAAATTCCTGCTCCTGTGAAGGCCACTGTATATTTTGAATTCTTAATTAAATTGGCTACTTCTTTTATTTGACTTTCCACAAGACCACCTTTTTAAAAAATCTATTATAACTCTACTATGATTTTGAAACTTTTCACTTTTCGATAATGTGATTAATCCAAAATGATTCTAAGAAAATTCTAAACAAAACCTCAAAAGATGAACATTAATATATAAGGAAGCATTGCTTCTCAAAAGTTTTTACTACCACAGGATTTGCGCTAATAAAAATAGGGGAGAACTTTACAAATATTTGTTCCCTTTAATAAAATTTAAACTTTAAATAATTTGGCATTAATGGCAACAATAACGGTGCTCAAGCTCATAAAAATAGCACCTATGGCTGGACTTAGAAGAATTCCTAAAGGATAAAGAATGCCCGCTGCAAGGGGGATGGCAAAAATATTGTATCCTGTTGCCCATAATAGATTTTGTTTCATTTTTGAATAGGTCTTTCTTGAAAGATTTATTACAGTAAACACATCTCTTGGATCATTTCTTACGAGTATTATATCAGCAGTTTCAATGGCTACATCAGTCCCTGCACCGATAGCTATACCTACATCAGCCTGTGCCAAAGCTGGTGCATCATTAACACCATCTCCCACCATGGCAGTGATAAATCTTTTTTGAACTTCTTTGACTTTATCCGCCTTTTCATGGGGCAAAACTTCAGCAAAATACTCATCCATCTCTAATTCCTTGGCCACAAACTGGGCAACAAATCTATTGTCACCGGTAAGCATGATGCATTTTATACCCATTTCTTTAAGTTTCTTTATGGCTTCCTTTGATTCCTCTCTTATTTTATCTGCAAGAGCAATAGCTCCAAGGAGCTCTTTCTCATCTTTGAGAACAAAGACAACAGTTTTGCCCTCTTCCATGACTTTTTGAATTTTTTTATCATAAAATTCAAAACCTATCTCCTTTAAATAATTTGGACTTACCACCATATACTTTTGGTTATCAAGAAAACCTTCTATTCCTTTTCCAGGGAGAGCTTGAAATTTATGGGGTTGTAATAGGTTTATGCCTTCCTTTTCTGCTTTTTTTACTATAGCTTGGGCAATGGGATGCTCGGAATTCGCTTCCAGGGAGGCAGCAATTTGCAAAAGATGATTTTCATTAATTCCAATAGGAATCACATCACTTACTTCAAGCTTTCCCTCAGTAAGAGTCCCAGTTTTATCAAAAATTACAGCCTGCAAATCTTTCGCTCTTTCAAAGGCTTGTCTATTTCTTATAAGCAATCCAGATTTGGCGGCAAGTGATGTTGAAACAGCAACTACAAGTGGCACAGCAAGACCAAGGGCATGGGGACAGGTAATTACCATAACCGTTACCGATCTTTCAAGGGCAAAAATAAATTCCTTCCCAAAAAGAAGCCAAAGAATTAAAGTAATGGTTCCAACAGTTAAGGCTATAATAGTAAGATAAAGGCTATAATAGTAAGATAAAAGGCGGCTCTATTTGCCAGATCCTGAGTTTTACTCTTACTCTCTTGAGCTTGTTTTACAAGCTCAATTACTTGATTAAGATAGGTATCCTTTCCTGTTTTCTCAACACGAACAACAAGAGCTCCGTCTCCATTAACGGACCCCCCAATAACTTTATCACCAACTTTTTTAGATACAGGTTTTGATTCTCCGGTCAGCATAGATTCATCCACATAAGATTCTCCTTCAAGTATAACTCCATCTACAGGAATCTTTTCACCAGGTTTAACAAGAACCTTATCCCCAATTCTTAATTCTTGAACGGTTACATCTTTGGTTTTATCATTGATAATCAAATGAGCTTCAGAAGGCATAATTTTTACCAGTTCTTCAAGAGCGCGAGATGCACCGAGTACAGATTTCATCTCTATGTAGTGCCCGAGAAGCATAATATCAATTAAGGTGGCAAGTTCCCAGAAAAAGAGCTTTCCCTTTAATCCAAATACCACTCCTGAACTGTAAAAATAGGCTATACTTATGGCTATCCCAATAAGGGTCATCATTCCCGGTTGCTTTTGCTTAAGTTCATTTACCAAGCCTTTAATAAAGGGATAACCACCATAGAAATAAATAACGGAACTTAAGAGAAAAAGAACATAGACAGAATAAGGAAAAGTTAAAGAAAACCCAAATAATTTTTGAACCATAGGTGATAGAAGAAAAACTGGAATTGTAAGGATTAAAGAAACAAGGAAACGTTTTTTAAAGTCTTTAAGCATCTGGGCATGATGAAAATGATGCCCCTGATGCTCATGAGCGTGTTTTTCTGAGTGATGATGGTGGGTTTTATGATGAAAATCCTTTTTCAGTGATTTCATAGGAGTTCCCTCCATAGTGTCAAGAAAATTGTGT
>DJWK01000033.1:120263-134459 GCA_002441555.1 Thermodesulfobacteriaceae bacterium UBA6232 | reverse complement strand
GGAATGGGCATCTTTAATTCTTCGGCATGATCTCTATAATTGAGACCAACACCTATAATCTTTGTGGGAAGCGTAGGAGGAAGAAGCTTCAATTCAGAAAGTTTGTATTTTTCAGAAGATCCCTGGGTTAGATCAAAAACATAGTCACCCACAAGCATTCCAAAAAAGGATCTTTCTTCCTTTTTAAATCGTCCAATCTTTACAGGAAAGGCCATGGCTTTTTCCTTAAACCTGTGTCATAAGTAAATTCAAATCAAGGGGTCTTTGCGAGAGTTCCTTATCAAGGTAAAAAAGCGCCTGGGGATCATTTTTAATGAGCTTAAGCTTATTAAGAAGTGCCTTAAAGGAGGCCTCTTCTTCAACCTGCTCCTCAACAAACCAGTTAAGAAAATTTTCTGTGGCATAATCCTCAAGTTTTTTGGCAAGGCTCATAAGCTTATTTATTCTTGAAGTTACCTCTTGTTCATGCTTATAAGCAAATTCAAAAACTGCTTCAGGACTTTCCCACTCAGATGGTGGCTTGGGAATTTCCTGTAAAATAACCCTTCCATCCCTTTCAAAAATAAATTTATAAAACTTCATGGCGTGCATTAGTTCTTCAGCAGTTTGGGCCTTCATCCAATGGGCAAACCCCTCAAGACCTATATCTTCAAAATAGGCAGCCATGGAAAGATATAAATAGGCAGAATAGAGTTCCCATTTTAATTGTTCATTAAGAGCCTCCTCCATTTCTTTTTTGAGCACGGCCATTCCTCCTTTTAAAATTTTTTATTTTAAAAAAATTTTAATTCAAGCCTTTTAAAAAACAAGGTATTTGTATTTTAATCCTTGACTAAAGGATTTAAAAGTCCTATTTTATTTTTTATGAAGGAAGCCCTTCTTTACGAAAAACTTGAAGATAAAAAGGTTTGCTGCAATCTCTGCAATCACCACTGTTTAATTGACCCTGATAAAACTGGAATTTGCGGGGTGAGATTAAATAGAGATGGAATCCTTTATACCCTGGTTTACGGTAAGGTTATTGCAGAAAATGTAGATCCCATAGAAAAAAAGCCTCTTTATCACTTTCTTCCCGGGTCCTATTCCTATTCTATAGCCACAGTGGGGTGTAATTTTCAGTGTTCCTTTTGCCAGAATTTTGAGATTTCCCAGTATCCCCGGCTTTATCAAGGAAGAATCCCCGGGGAAGATATAAGCCCAAATGTTGTTGTAGAAAGAGCCCTTGCTACCAATTCCAAAAGTATCTCCTATACCTATACAGAGCCAACCATTTATTTTGAATTTGCTTTGGACTGTGCCAAAATTGCAAGCTCAAAAGGTCTTAAAAATGTCTTTGTTTCCAATGGCTATATGACAAAGGAGGCCCTTGATCTAATAAAACCCTATCTTCATGGAATTAATGTGGATTTGAAGGCCTTTAAAGAGGATTTTTACTTAAAGATATGTAAGGCAAAGCTTAAGCCCGTTTTAGAAAACCTTAAATATTTAAAAAAACTTCGGATTTGGGTTGAGATTACCACTCTTATTATTCCAGGGCTAAATGATAGCGAAAGCGAGCTGAGAGATATTGCAAGATTTATAAGAGATGAACTCGGGCCTGAAACACCCTGGCATATTTCCCGGTTTTATCCTCAATTCAGAATGCTTGATAGACCAAGAACACCTGTTGAAACCTTAGAAAGGGCTTATGAAATTGGAAAGGAAGAAGGATTGTATTTTATTTATGTTGGTAATGTTCCAGGACATGACAAAGAAAATACCTATTGTCCCAAATGTGATGCCCTTCTTATTGAAAGATACGGATTTTCCGTGCTTCAGAATAGATTAAAGGACGGCACCTGTTCTCACTGCGGTTTTGAGATCGCAGGTGTCTGGAGTTAAAACTTTTTCTATAACCCTTCTTCTTAGCTGACCACAAGCAGCAGAAATTTTCAACCCCTTGCTTTTTCTTACTGTGGTAAGAATTCCATGTGAAAGAAGATGTTTTTGGAAGGCAAGTATTTTCTCTTCTTCAGGGCGTTCATATGGAAGTTCAGGATGGGGATTAAAGGGAATAAGATTAATTTTAACAGGCAATTTTTTAAAAAGTCTTGCAAGCTCTTCTGCATGAATTAAAGAATCATTTACATCTTTAATTAAAACATATTCAATGGTGTGCCTTCCATTTTTCACTCTGGGAAAGGCCTTTAAGGCCTGAATTAAATCCTTAAGGGAGTATTTTTTGGCAACGGGCATAAGTTTTTTTCTTAATTCATCATTAGGGGCATGAAGGGATAGGGCAAGGGCAGTGGGAAAGTCTTTAGCAAGCTCATAGATTTTTTCAACAAGGCCTGCTGTGGAAACGGTAAGTCTTTTCCTTGAAAAGTTAAACCCCCTTTTGTCTTCAAGAATTTTTAAAGCCTTAATGAGGTTTTTGTAATTGGCAAGGGGCTCTCCCATTCCCATAAAAACTATGTTTCTTAGAGGAAGTTCTACCCCTTTTTCTTTAAGATATCTTTTGGCAATGATAACCTGTGAAATAATTTCATAAACTTCAAGGTTTCTTTTAAAACCAGATTTTGCAGTAAGACAAAAAGTGCACCCCATGGCACATCCCACCTGGGTGGACACACAAAGGGTAAAATGGTCTCTTTCTGGAATCAATACCGTTTCAATGATTTCTCCATCCTCAAGCTTTAAGGCAAATTTGGTGGTCCCCTCTTCATCAGCTTGAAGTTCCATGATTTCAGGTAAGGAAAGGCTGAAATGCTTATCCAATTCTTTTCTTAAGTTTTTGGGAAGATTGGTCATTTCCTCAAAGGTGAGAGCAGCCTTGCAAGTAATCCAGTGATATACCTGATCACCCCGGTAAGAGGGCTCTCCGAGGTCCTTTAAAAAATTTCTAATCTCTTCAAGGTCAAAATTTCTTAAATTGGGCTTCATCTTACAATTCCAGGGGTTTTACAAGATACACTGTTTCTTCTTTATTTAATTCTTCAAGGGCCTCTTCAGTAGGGGGTTGATCAAGGCTCAAAAGAATAACATTTCGTTTTTTCATAGGGTCCTGCCCTACATACATGCGGGAAATATTAAGGTTGTGCTTGCCGAGAATAGTTCCAATTCTTCCAATTACTCCAGGTTTGTCCTCATTAAAAATATAAAGCATATGTCCCTCAGGTAAAGCATCCAGCCTGAAACCGTTGATATTCACAATTCTTGGCTCTTTTTTTCCAAAAAGGGTTCCTTCAACTAAGGTTTCGCCCTCAGTATGTTTAACCTTGACACTAATAAGGGAAGTGAAATCTTCGGTTTCTGCAGTTTTAGCCTCAAGAACTTTAATATTCCTTTCTTTGGCCCTGATTAAGGCATTGACATAGTTTACATCTTCTTTTAAAAATGGGGTAAGAAGGGCTTTAACCAGGGCAAGGGTTACGGGCTTAGTATCAATATTGGCAAGCTCTCCTTTATAGGTGATTTCCACCTCTTTTATGGCCCCTTCACAGATCTGAGCTGCAAGAAGCCCAATTTTCTCTCCAAGATTCAAGACAGGCTGAATAAGTTTAAGTGTTTCTGCACTAATGGACGGAACATTTACCGCATTTCTTACAATTCCGTGAAGAAGATAATTCACTACCTGTTTGGCAATTTCAACGGCAACTACCTTTTGAGCCTCAACAGTTGAGGCCCCAAGATGGGGGGTAGCAATCACTTGGTCAAGTTTTAAAAGGGGGTGATTGGGGTCAACGGGTTCCTTTTCAAAAACATCAAGGGCAGCTCCAGCCACCTTTCCAGATAAAATGGCCTCATAGAGGGCCTCTTCATCAATAATTCCACCCCTTGCACAATTAATAATGTAAACCCCCTGTTTCATTTTTTCAAAGGCAGATCTATCAATCATATGGTAGGTTTCCTTGGTTAGAGGGGTATGAATGGTAATAAAATCAGACCTTGAAAAGAGTTCGTCAAGGCTTACAAGTTCAATTCCCTTTTCTGCTGCAGCTTCTGGGCTTATGAAGGGATCATAAGCAAGAACTTTCATTTTCAGACAGAGGGCCTTTTCAGCAACTATACTTCCAATTCTTCCAAGCCCAATTATTCCAAGGGTTTTTCCGTTTAATTCCACTCCCATAAATTTTTTTCTTTCCCAGAGGCCCTGTTTAACAGAAAGATTGGCCTGAGGGATTTTTCTTGCAAGAGAAAAGAGTAGAGCAAGGGTGTGCTCTGCTGCAGAAAGGGTATTTCCACCAGGAACATTCATAACCACAATACCCTTTTCATTGGCAGCCTGAATGTCCACATTGTCAAGCCCTGTTCCTGCTCTCCCAATAACCTTTAATTGGTTAGCAGCCTCAATAATCTCTCTGGTTACTTTGGTTCCGCTTCGGATGATAAGGGCATCAACTTCAGCGATTTCTTTTTTAAGTTCTTCAGGTGCCAATCCTGGCCTGTAAATAACCTCAAGACCGGCTTCTTTCAGAATATTTATTCCTTCCTCAGATAGGGAATCCGAAATAAGCACTTTCATAAAAGGCCTCCTCCTTTTAAAAAGTTTTGAATAAATCAATTATAAAATGATTTTAAAAAAATTAAAAGAAAAGGGCCTTTACAAATCGATTAAAAGAAGAGGCTATCGCTGGGAGAAGGCAAAAGGCCTATCTACTATGCAGCTTCGCTTTGGATGTGTATTTCCATGGCCTTTGTCACACAGGCAGAAACACAGAATCCGCAGGCTGTGCACTTTTCGGGATTAAAAACCACCTTGAAGGTGGATCTATCCACTGAAAGGGCCCCTGTTGGGCAAACAGCAGTGCAGGCCCCACAATGAATACAAACCTCTTCATTCTTTAAAACCTGCTGACCAAGAGGCTGAACCTCAACTCCCATCTGCTTCAAGAATTCAAGGCCCTTTTCCAGGTTTTCCCTGTTATCACCTATTAATTCCATAATCATGATACCTTCTTTTCCAGGAGTAATGGTTGCCTTAAGGATATTAAAGGCGAGATTATAATCCCTTACCAGCCTATAAACAATGGGTTTTTCCACAATTTCTGGTGGGAACCTTAAATAAAGGCCTTTTTTTAACATAGTTTTTTACCTCCTAAGAAATTCAATTTTTATTATGAAGAATATTTTCACAGTATTCAAGCCCCTTTTTAGCCATGGTCAGATTGGGATCAAGGGCAAGGGCCTTTCTGAAAAAGATTTCTGCAGGGGGTATAAAATTGAGAGCTTTAAGACAATAGCCTGCATTGGCATAATCAATGGCAGAACCTGGATCAAGTTCTGTTGCTCTAAGAAAGGCCTGAAGTGCTGAGGCAAAATCTGATTTTTTGTAAAGGGCCCTTCCAAGGAGATTGTAAAGTTCTGGAACCTCTCCAAAATTAAGGGCTTTATCACAGACCTCAATAACCCTGTCCCAATCCCCTTTTTTGAAATAGGCATCAGCAAGATGCGTGAAAAGAGCAACCATATCAGGTTCTGATGGTTCAAGAAGAAGGGCCTTCTCATATGCCATAATGGCCTCATCAAATCTTGAAAGTTCTTTTAAGGTATTTCCATAATAGGCCCATACATAATACTTATGATCAATTTCTTTCAAAATTTCTTCAAGAATTTTAAGATTTTTTTCAGGCGATAGATAAAGTGGAAGGGTTCTAACGAGCTGATAAAGATATGGAATCACCGTCCTTTCACGGAAAAGGATTCCCGGTATTACACCATAAACCGCAGGAAGCTTTAAATTTTCCTCTTCGAGATCCACAAGATATACCTCATATCCTTTCTCTTTCATGGCTTGAGAAAGGGCTATTAATTCATCTACATGATCCTCAGCATAAAGATTGGGTAAATCAGAGAGATTTACCTCGTGAGTATATTCAATTACCACCTTGGCTTCATCAAGGTTTGCAAATTTGGGAAGACCACTTTCTACGTATTTTCCTTCGGTATCAAAGTCACCTGCAAGCTGGGCAACCTCGGTTAAGGCTCTTATTAGAGCTCTTTCAGGGCTTGTCCCTGTTCCTGCTGCATAAACTATTTCGCTTCTTTCAGGAAAAGTTGAAGGATCCATGGCCATAACGGCAATGGTTGGAACAGGCATACCATAGGTCATATCCCTTATCCAGAGATTTATCCCCAATCTTTCATAGCATTTAATTAATTCTTCTGCATCCCCTTTAATAGATTCCCTTTTTATGGCAGGCATGGGTTTATCTATTCTTATGGAAAGGGCATTGGTGTGTCTTTCAATTAGTTCGCAGATGGCCTGAACTGAAGCCTCGGGATAGGTATTACCTCCTGCTGAGCCATTGTATTCATAAATAAGCCAGAACCAGTGAAAAGGTAAATATTTAACGGTCCTTGTGCGAACCTCAAGGGCAGGCACAAAGTAAAAAGGAGCTTTTTTAAGAATTTTTAAAGAAATTTCCTTTGTTTTTTCGTCTTCCTCATCTTCAACAGATTGAAGGAAAACCTCCCAGGGTATGGCTTTATCACCCAATTCCTCAAAGCTTGAATAAATACCAAATTCTTTTGCCTTTCTATAAAAGCTGAAAAGTGAAAATCTCTCCACAAGTTCCATAAGGGCACTTGCCCTTGAGAGGATATCACTGGCCCCTTTTCCCATTTGTTTGTAATTACCAGTAATTTCTGTTCCCTGAATATCATAAAGACTAATATAAACAGGAATTCCGAGTCTTCCTTTGTCAATTCTTTGTAGACCCCTATAAATTTTCATCTGACAGCTTCTAAGCCTTTCTTCCACCCTTTTAATAGTTTCTTCAGGAAACTCCGCCTTGTCTGCAACAACTTTTTTGGAAGGGGTAAAAAACTTTTTAACAAGCTCTTCCATAAGGTCCTCCAACTTTTAGTTATTAAGTAAAAAATAATTTAATTAGTTTATCAAAAATTGCAAGTCTACAAATTGCTCCATATTAGTGCTTTTTTAATTTCTCCAAACAGAGCCAAACTTAAAACACCTAAAAGACTTTAAGGGAGAAAAGGCAAATAAACATTGACAGGCTTTTAAAATAGGGTAGATTAGAAAAAATCTGTGAAAAGGGGTGCCCATGGAGTTTGAAGCTGTCATAGGTCTTGAGGTGCACGCCCAGTTAAGCACTCAAAGTAAACTTTTTTGTTCCTGTTCAACCAAATTTGGAGCAGCTCCCAATTCTCAGGTTTGTCCTGTTTGTACGGGTCAACCCGGTGTTTTGCCTGTTATAAATAAAAGGGCTGTTGAATATGCCATAAAGCTTGCTCTTGCTCTTGGGTGTAAAATCAATCTTTACTCCGTTATGGCAAGAAAACACTATTTTTACCCAGATCTTCCTAAAAATTATCAAATTTCTCAATATGAACTTCCCATTGCAGAGGGCGGAGCTCTCGAAATAGAGGTTAATGGTCAAAAAAAGGCCATTGGTCTTGTAAGAATTCATCTTGAAGAGGATGCAGGAAAGCTCGTTCACGATGAAAAACTTCCCTTTTCTTATGTGGATTTTAACAGAACCGGGGTTCCCCTTCTTGAAATAGTTAGCAAGCCGGAAATTCACTCCCCTGAAGAGGCAGTAGCTTATTTAAAAACTTTGAGAAGTATTGTGCGCTATCTCGGAATTTGTGATGGAAACATGGAGGAGGGAAGCTTAAGGTGTGATGCCAATGTATCAGTAAGACCCAAGGGAAGCACAACCTTTGGAACCAAAGTGGAGCTTAAAAATATGAATTCCTTTAAGCATGTGGAAAGGGCCCTTGCTTATGAAATAAGGCGTCAGATAGGGCTTCTTCTTGAGGGAAAAGAAGTAATTCAGGAAACGAGGCTTTATGATGAAGCCACACAGACTACCCATCCCATGAGAGGAAAAGAGGAGGCCCATGATTATTGTTATTTCCCGGATCCTGATCTTATTGAAATTCAACTTGAGGAGACCCTTATTGAGAAATTAAGAGGAGAGCTTCCCGAGCTTCCCCAAGCAAAGAAAGAGCGCTTTATGAGAGAATACGGCCTTGGGGCTTATGAGGCTGGAATTCTTACCGAGGAAAAGACTCTTGCTGACTTTTTTGAAGAAACGGTGAAGCTTTATCCCAATCCCAAAAATATTTCCAATTTTATTTTGACAGAGGTTTTAAGATACCTTAATAGAGATAATATAGATATCACCGAAACTAAGCTTAAACCCTCAATGCTTGCTGAGCTTTTAGAGCTTGTGGAAAAAGAGGTAATTTCTATCACCCTTGCCAAACAAAAGATTTTTCCTGAAGTTTATGAAAGGGGAATTTCTCCTAAAAAAGTGGTAGAAGAAAAGGGTCTTATCCAGGAAAGCTCTGAGGAACTTTTGAGAAGCCTTTGTGAAGAGGTCTTAAGAGAAAATCCGGGCGAGGTGGAGAGATATAAAGCCGGAAAAAAGGGACTTCTTGGCTTTTTTGTAGGTCAGGTAATGAAAAAAACCCAGGGCAAGGCTAATCCAAAGGTTGTGAATAAAATACTAACAGAGCTTTTGGAGAAATAATTGGATCTTCCCAGGGTAAGCCTTATTGAGCCTAAAGGGGCTGATTTTATAAGGCCTTTTTACTGGACTGAAGAGGCTCTTTTTATTCTTGATCAGAGGAAGCTTCCCTTACGAGAAGTATATTTCAAAGCGGAAACCCTTGAAGGTGTGAGGCGTTCTATAAGAGAAATGCTTGTAAGAGGAGCGCCTGCCATTGGAATAGTCACCGCTATCGGAATATATGTGGGATTAAAAGAAATAGAAAGAAAGAAAAAATTTCCCCTTTCTTTAAAAAGACTTGAGGGTTATTTCAGGGAGATGGAGTGGAAGCTTTCTACTGCAAGGCCAACTGCTGTTAATCTTTTCTGGGCCCTTGAGAGAATGAAAAGAATTTTTGATAATTATCTCATCCAATGGGAAAAGGAAGGTCTTGAAAAGAATGATAAAGAACTTTTTGCAAAGCTCCTTGAGGCTATCAAAAAAGAAGCCCTTACCATTTGGGAAGAGGATATCTTGGCTAATTTGAAAATGGGGGAGCTCGGAAGCAAACTTTTACCTGAAGGAGGAATTTTAACCCATTGCAATACAGGGGCTCTTGCTACAGGTGGTTATGGAACTGCCCTTGGGGTAATCAGAAAGGCCTTTGAAAAGGGCAAAAAAATTCAGGTTTTTGTTGATGAAACAAGACCTTATCTTCAGGGTGCAAGGCTTACCGCCTGGGAATTGTCCAAAGTGAGGATTCCCTATATAATAATCACAGATAATTCAGCTGGTTTTCTTATGAAAAGGGGTTTAATAAAGGCGGTAATTGTTGGGGCGGATAGAATTGCAAGAAATGGAGACACAGCCAATAAAATTGGAACTTACAGCCTTGCTGTATTAGCAAGACATCACGGTATTCCCTTTTATATTTGCGCACCCTCTTCAACCTTTGACTTGAATACTCCTTCAGGTGAAAAAATTCCCATTGAGGAAAGAGATGAAAAAGAAGTGCTTTATTGTGCAGGAAAAAGAATAACTCCCAAAAGAGCTAAGGCTTTAAATCTTGCCTTTGATGTAACTCCCTCTGAATATATAACGGCCTTTATTACAGAAAGGGGGATTATTTATCCGCCCTTTGAAGAAAATATTTTAAAATTAATGGGAAATGGTTAAAGTAAAGGATTTACCGGAAAATACTTTAAATCGTCTGGTGATCTATCTAAAAGTTCTTGATAATCTTGAAAAGAAAAGAATAGATTCTATCTCTTCCGATGAGCTGGCAAGAAGATGCGGAGTTAATTCAGCTCAATTGAGAAAAGATTTAAGTTTTGTGGGAAATCTTGGCACAAAGGGTGTGGGTTACAGTGTTAAAACCCTTAAATATCATCTTAAAAAATTTCTCGGAAGGGATCATGAATGGAACCTTGTTCTTGGAGGGCTTTCTCCCCTTGGGGAATATCTTCTTTCCAACAAGAATTTACAAAGAGATGGCTTTTATTTTATGGCTGCCTTTGATATCCGTGAGGAAAACATAGGAAAGATAATTAACGGGGTTTCTGTTTACAATCTGGAACAGCTTAGTTATGTAACTAAGGCTATAAATGTGGATATGGCAGTGATTACCTGTGAAGAAACTCCTGAAATATACTACGAAGCCTTCGCTAAACATAATATAAAAGCCATACTTAACTTAAGCCCCCTTCCCTTTTTTCCTGAAAGCAAGGAAATACAGGTTGAAAACTTTAGCTTCATCTTTGCTCTAACCAAGCTCTCTTATTTTCTCAAAAATTTGAAACAAAGTTGAGAAATGAAGGTAAAGGTCTGGCGAAAGGATAAAAGGGCAAAACTTCCAGAAAGGGGGACAGAAGGTTCCATCGGATATGACCTGTTTTCCCTTGAAGAAACAGTGATAAATCCGGGTGAATTCAAGTTGCTAAGAACAGGGCTTGTAATCAAAGCAGAGCCTCCTTACGGGCTTTTTATCTTTCCGAGATCCTCCCTTTTTAAAAAGAAAGGCCTTATTATGCCCAATTCTGCAGGAATAATTGATTTTGATTATTGTGGAGAGGAAGATGAAGTAAAGATTCCGGTTTTGAATTTGGGAAAAGAGCCTGCTAAAATTGAGGCCGGTGAAAAGATTGCTCAAGCTGTATTTATAAAAGTAGGATTCCCAGAAATTGAGGAAATAAGCAAAGAGGAATTGCCTGTGAAATCAAGAGGTGGTTTTGGCTCAACAGGAGGATATAAATGAAACTTGAAGAATTAAAAGACAAGCAAAAAGCACTTTCTCCTCTCATTTATGAAAATTTTGATAGAAAGAGTTTTCCTATATTTATTTTTTTTAGCTATTTAGGAGCCCGCATCTGTTATGCTGAATCCCATCCCCTTTCTATTTTTGAAGAAGAAAAATTTAAAGATTTTGAAAGATTTAAAAGTTTTCTTCTTCATCTTAAAAAGGCTGGGCATTTCAGCATTTTTGCCCATACCCCTTTATTTGTGGATACCTCAAATTTATCCCTTGAAGAAAAGTTTTCCCTTGCAAGCACTTATTTTAAAGTTTTCTGGGATGAAAAAAGGAAGTTAGCCCTTTTTAATCTGCGCCATCTTGCAGAAACCCTTGATGATCAGACCTTTCTTCACCTAATTAATGAAGAGCCAAGGTTTGAGGAGATTGAGGTTATTTTGGCAAGAGAGTTTAAGATTCTTTTCAAAGGGAGGCTTTCAGAGCTTGATAAAGAGCTTCTTAAAGAAAGGGACAATATTTTTGCAGAAAAGGAAATAATAATTTTAAAAAGTCAAAAAGAAATGCCCTTTAACTGGATTGGGGTTATTATTCATAATTTTTCGAGAATTTTCAGCCATCAATTTGTGAGGCATACCTGGTTGAATTTCAATCAGAGGTCACATCGCTATACCAAGGTGGATAAATTTGTGATTCCCAAGGCCTTTTCAGAAAGCCATATTAAACTTTACGAAGAGGCCATTAGGAGCGGTATGAAGATTTATGAAGAGCTTTGTAAAAATATAAAGAGGGAGAGTGCACGCTTTGTTGTGCCTCAAGGAGTAGCAACCACCGTTCTTGCAACAGGGCCCGAGCTTGTCTGGAGAGATTTTATTGAAAAAAGAGCCATTCCTCAGGCCCAGGAAGAAATAAGGGATCTTGCCATATTTCTTAAGGATATCTTGGGTTTTTCTTAGCTTAAGCGCAGAATCCTTTTCCAGAGGGGAAGTTTTTCTTGCATACGCAAGGCTTTCAAAAATTCTTCTTTAAGAAGAATATAATATCCTGACATATAGCCATTGTCAAAGATTTCAAGGGGTGTAACAAACCCCACTTCGTCACTCCTTATTCTGAAACAATCTACAATTTTATCTTTTTCTTTTCTATGCAGAGCCTTTACTTCTTCAAATTTTTCAGAGGAAGTCAGATATAACTCCCTCCATCTTTCAAGCATGGCTCTTTCAAAATTTCCATAATACCTTTCCGGAACAGGGACACCTTCGTTGATTAGAAATTCTCTGGAAAAATAGAGGGGATCTTCCTTTATTTCCAATTCTTTTCCCTGCATAAATTTAAGAAATTTTAAAAACAAGGAAGTATCTATTTCACTAAGCAGTAACCCTACATTTTTCCGGGAAGAGATCTGCACTTTAAAGGGCAAGAAACAGGCCCTTCTCATTATCTGTCTTTCTCCTCTGAATTCTCTCAAATTACTTGTAAAAATAAATCCTCTCTTTGTTTCGGCATCTTCACTTATGGCCTTTAAAACCTCTCCTAAGGAACTTGTATCCTTGAAGTGAGAGGGAGTAACTTCGTCAATCAAAAGAGGAAGATTCTCCCCATCATAGGCATAACTTTCAATGGTATAAGCGGGAGTATTTCTGAATTTTTCTATCTTTTTATAATGCCAGAGGTTTATTCCTAAAAGTTTGGAAATGAAGCGTAAAAGCATGGTTTTTCCAGCCCCTGCCTCTCCAACAAGCAAGGCAAAAACAGGAAAATAATTAAGATCCACACCTTCCTTTAAGGCCTTTTTTCTTATTTTATTCAGAAAAACCGAATAAAAGGCAAAGGTGATGGCTTCACCAATCAATAATGGATACTCCACGCTCGTTTCTTCAGCACTTTTAATGTATTCTTTCAAAGCCTGAACTGTCTTTTTTAGATTTTCATCTTCAATGCTCAGCTGATTTATGGATTCTCCCTTGTAAAAAATCTCCTTTTCTCCCACCTCTACATCAGGAGTCCTGTTTTTCTCGGTATTTATTTCTTTTAAAAGAGAATTTATTTTTTGAGGATTTTGTAGTGATAAAACTTCCTTTTTAGATTCTTTAATTTTTTCAAGCATGGCAAAGGAATTTTCTGCCTTTCTCTTTTCCATCCTTGCCTTATCAAGATTTTCAAGAGCAGGAAGGGTTGCTAAATTTTTCACATAAGAGTGGAAAACTACCTCTTTTACCTCGTTTTTCTTTATCCATTCCTGAACAATTTCAGGCTTGGAGACAAAAAATTCTACCTTAAATCCTAATTCTGTGGCTTTTTTTGTAATCAATTTTTTAACTTTTTCTGAAAGGAAGACCTCCTTTGCCTTTTCTTTTAAAGCAAGATAATAATTCTCAAGCTCCGCTACAACACTTTCATCCTCAACGAGAACGAAAATTTCCTCTTGCTCCCCCTTCCAAGCAGAAAGGGAAAGATTTCCGCTTCCAATTATGGCAATCTTTCCTTTGTCACCATAAAGCAAATAAAGTTTGGAATGACAATTAGACACATAATAAACAGACAAAACTTTTTGATTGAGAAGGCACCCTTCTATGTCTTTTCTTAGTGAATCAAGAAATTCAGAAAGTTGATAGATTTGTATCCCCTGTTCTTCAATTCCAATGAGAAGTTCAATCTCTGAATAGTTTTTAAGAAGATCTAAAACACTTTTAACAGAGGTAGAAAAAGTAATAGCCTTAATTTTATTGAAGTCCTTTAATATCTCTTCGGGAGACCCTGTAAAAAAAACCCCCTTTGTAACCTTTAAAATAGGTTTTGAAATCCCTTTAAGTAATTCCTCTTTAAAAAGCATCCTTTATTCATTTTAAGGAAAATCTTTTTTATGTCAATTTCTCCGTATAAGTCCATATCTTTTAAGACTCGATACTCTATAAATCTCTCCTCTATGGCCTGATTAAATCTCTCCATATTTAAATCTCTTCCATATACACATTCCCCTACCAAAACGACGAATTACCCCTTTTCTTTTAAAAACTTGAGTATCCTTCCTATCATTTTAATTTCTAAACTATCTGAATTGACTGCTCTTATAGAGGGCTATACCAAGCTCTTTGGCATATTTTTCAACCTGAGGATTTACAGGCATGTGAGTAACAAGAATAAGAAAGGTCTCCCATGAATTATACTTTTTTATACGCGCAATCTTCTTTAAAAATTCATCTATATGTCTCTTTGAAAGTTGACTCTTTACCTCTCCCAAAATATAAACTTCTTTCCCATTTATCCTCCCCTTACCAAAAATGTTTATCTCATCATAGCGATTATGAGGATACTCAATAAACCTTCTGTCAAGAGGCTCAATAACCTTGAGATTGTAATCCCTCTCAAGCAAAGTTGGCAAATATTTATAAGCCTCATTTTCAAGAAAATAACCAAATGTATGAGTTAAACCTCCTAAATCTTTCCTGGTTTTTTCGTGCTCTTTAATTAGCTTTCTTAATTCTTCCTCGGTCTTCCTCTGAGCTTCAGCAA
>DJWK01000033.1:0-120189 GCA_002441555.1 Thermodesulfobacteriaceae bacterium UBA6232 | reverse complement strand
CGGCAAGTCCATTCAACCTCTCTTCAGTCTTCCTCTGAGCCTCAGCAAGCTCATTCAACCTCTCCTCGGTCTTCCTCTGGGCCTCAGCAAGCCCTTTTACCTCCTCTCCTAAGTCTTCTACTATCTTGGTTAATCTAAGAAAATCCTCCCTTTTTACCGTCTCACCAATTAATTTTTCAATATTTTTAAGTATCTTAATTAAAGCAGATCTTAAAGGAGGATCCAGTTTTTCCAGTTCTTCTATAATTTCAATTCCAAAGATGCCCATAATTTTAACTTTAAGTTATTTTGAAAAAAAATCAACCTTTGAATTGCCTAATTAAAAATTTAAACTGAAAATTTCTAATAGCCTTATGTAAAAATCTAAACAAATTTGAAATATTTCCTAAGACTTCTTATGAGAGATTGAGAGAGAGTTCTTATGAAGAGCTTAGTTCTATAGAGCTCTATAGAAGTATAAAAAAAGGGACTTTCACAGAGTTTTTTTAGATTGTGTTGTATTTACTTGAGCACAATTGATAGATGTGTTATAGTTTATTTTATGGGCCTGTAGCTCAGCGGACAGAGCGCAGGGCTCCGGACCCTGAGGTCGGGGGTTCAAATCCCCCCAGGCCCGTAAAAGAATCTCAGCCCTTTTTTCAAATTCCCAGCATTCCTAAGGATAAATCCATCACCCCTTTAAAGAAATGGTTAGAAGTGTTAGCATTAGCTCCCTCTCATTTTATTACTTTTTCGCTGATATAGGGTATTTCAAAGACTTTGGTAAGAAAAGAGAACTTGATCCTTGTAAAAATCCTCAATTTAAAATAGAGCTTTGTTAGAGTTCTGACAAATTACATGAAAAATTTGTCACAGGTAAAAGGCTTCTGCAAGAAATTTTCAAACAATTTTCAGACAAACCCTGTGAGTTGCAATATTTAATCCTTTTTATAAGGGTAAGATAATTTCAACCTCTAAGCCACCTGCTGGAGGAAGATTAAATTTAACTGTGCCTCCGTGGGATTCTACGATGCGTCTTGTTATAAACAAGCCAAGCCCCATTCCCTTTCCCTTTCCAATTTTTACAAAGGGCAACCCAAGTAGGTGAAGTTTATCTGGTTCAACCCCTGAGCCGTAGTCTCTTACACTAATTACAATGCTCTTTTCTGAAGTTGGATAGACCTTTATATCTACTTTTGCTCCTGCTGGAGAGAACTTTATTGCATTTTCAAGGACATTGAAGAAGGCCTGAATAAAAAGCTCTTCTGAACCTTTAAGATAATAATTTTCTTCCAAAGAACTCATATGAATACTTACCTTTTTATCCTCAGCAATAGGGGAGACCCAGAAAATTGCCTCTTCAAGGATCTGTTTTAGAGATATCCTTTCTTTTTTGATGGGTACTTCTTTGGCAAGGTAATCAAGCCCTGAAAAAAGCCTTTTTATAAGGTTTCTCAGTTTTTCAAGGGCCTCTTTGGCCTTCTCAAAACCTTCAGTAATTTCCTTATCAAGCTCTGTGTCTGCAAGCTTTTTTTCAAGGGCTTCAAAGTGAAGATAAGCAACTGCAAGAGGAGTTTTGAGCTCATGGGAGAGATAGCTAAGGGCCATTTGATAAGCCTCCTTGAAGCCCTCTTTTTCTGTGACATCCTGAAAAAGAAGAATCTCAAGGTCTTTTCTCAGGGGGTAAATTAAGGGGAGCCACTTTTTTCCTCTATAAATGGTAATCTTTTTTAGGGTATCGGGAGTAAATGTCGTTCCAAAGACCTCAAGGGCCTTTTTGTTTTGGAAATAGAGCTCTTTTCCCTGAAAGACAAAGAGTTCTACAGGAAGATGGTAGAGGATCTCCTTAAAGGTCTCAAGCTCTATATTTAAGGCTTTAATTTTTCTTTTATTCTGAAGGTTAATTCTAAGAAGATAAAAAGAAAAAACGAAAAGAACAAGAAGAAGTAGGATCAGTAAAAGAAGCAGGTCTTTATAATCAATCTGCCACAAGTCTATATCCCAGCCCTCTTACAGTCTGAAGAAGTTTTCCTCTTTCGCCAAGTTTTGTTCTGATACGGCATATATAGGCATCAAGGACTCTGGAATAAAACTCCTTTTCGTCTCCCCAGATGAGATCCAAAAGCTCCTCCCTTGAAAAAACCTTATGAGGATGTTCAATAAAAAGAGATAAAAGTCTATATTCAGTGCTTGTAAGTTCAAGAAGCTTTCCATCTACATAAATGGCCTTTTTATCCCTGTCTAAGGTAAAGGGGCCTACACTTAGAACTGAAGATGGGGGCTTAGCTGATTTTTTAAAAAGGCGTTTAATTCTAAGAATCACTTCTCGCAGCGAGAAGGGCTTAACCACATAGTCATCTGCCCCCAGTTCAAGGCCAAGCACCCGATCAAGTTCCTGTCCCTTGGCTGAGATAATTATTACTGGGAGATCCTTATACTTGTGGGAATTGCGGAGATATTTCAAGATATCCAGTCCGTCTCCATCAGGCAAGATAAGGTCAAGGACCATAAGATCGTATTTTACCCCCATGGAGAGCTCAGCAAAGGTGCTGGCAAGAGTGGACTTTACCACAACCTCAAAGCCTGACTCCTCTAAAGCTTTTTTCAAAATATCTGCAATCTGAGTGTTATCCTCTATAACAAGTATTTTCTTTGATGGACCCATTAAATTTATCTCCCAGGTTATTCCAAGTTAATTCAGTTTTTTCATTCTCCTCAACCAAATTTAACCAGACCATTATGGTTTCTTCAATATTTAGGAGTTCAGCGATCACCTTGGGGTCAAAAAATTTTTTTGATCCCTCAAGCATCTCAAAGAGGGCATCCTTTAGAGATTTCCCCTCTCCTTGTGGAGGGGTATCAATTTTTCTTATCAGGGCATCTGCTACCCTTAAAATACGAGCTCCTACTGGAATTTCCTTATTCTTCAATCCCTTCGGAAAACCTGAACCATCCCAGTTTTCATGGTGATGTAAAACAATACTACAAAGATCATTGTGTCCAAAATTTAAAGGGGATAAATTCCTTAGAATTTTTGCCCCCACTACAGGATGAAGCTTATAAATACTCTGCCATTGTGGCATGTAGTAGAGTTCCTCTTTATCCTTTTCTTCTCCTATCTCTAAAATAGGCTGATTTTCCAACCTCCTTAGATAATTTTTTTGCCATGGCTTTTACTTCAGAGGATATACTTGAAAGCTCTCCGTAGGATTCAAAACGATAACTTGGAACAATGGCACAAGAGAGGGTTAAGAGAGGAAAATTCTTTTTAATGCCCTGTCTGTCAATAGCCGTATAAAATCCCCTTTTCCAAACCTCATCAGAAAAAAAGATTTTCTTGCGAGTCTCAAAGATCTTAATGAGTTGTTGACAGAAGTCTTCAGCTTTACCAAGAGGCACTATAACTACAAAGTCATCTCCTCCTATGTGGCCGATAAATACATTCGTCCAAAATTCATCTTGAGAGCAGGCTAAATCCTTTAAAATTTCTCCAAGCAACACAATGACCTCATCACCCTTAGCAAATCCAAAGGTATCATTAAAGGGTTTAAAATCATTTAAATCAAGGTATATTACCTCAAAGGCCTCGTTATTATTAAGACGTCTTTCTACTTCAGCTCGTATAGCCCAATTGCCTGGAAGACCAGTTAGAGGGTTCTGATCCCTTGCAAGAAAAATAGCCCTTTTTGCAAGCCAAAAAAGGAGAGCTTTTAAATGAATTATACCATAATATCTTTCTCCTTGAGTAACTATTATGTCCTTTTCTACCTCTTCATTTATTTTCTCAGAAAATCGTAAGGCACATTCCTCAAGACTCTTTTCTCCTTCAATCGCAAAAAAGTCTTTCTTCATCAAATCAATAGCCCTTTTTTTAGAATTCAAGTGAATACCGTAACCAAATCTTCCTATAACTACTTCCTCAAAAAATTGCCTTCTTTCTATGGTTCCTCTTACCCTGTTTTCTTCACATACAACTGGTGCAGTTTTTAGTTCTTTATATTCCAGAAAATACTCAACAATCTCTGTAATTTTCGTATTAAGAAATATAGGGGGAAAGTTTTTGGCATAAGATTGGATTTTATTGGGTATAAAAAAACAGCAAAACTCTTCGGTGCCCCTTTCCTGGCTTTCAATAAACCCAAAGGGAGTAAACATAGTATTCATAAACATATTTTTTATAGTTTTCTATTACTCTTTTGGGAATAGGTGTTGGTTTGCCAAAGTAAAAGCCCTGCATAAGGATAATTCCTATTTTTGATAAGCCCTGGAATTCTTCTTCTTTTTCTACTCCTTCAACTATTATTTCTGTCTTTAAATCCTGAGCCAGTTCAATAAAATGATAAATAGTTTTTTTAAAAAAGGGATTTGGGATTTGCTGAACAAAAAAGCGATCTATTTTTATGTAATCCGGTGGAAACTCATAGAGAACTCTATAACTAATGCAACCCACTCCAAAGTCATCTACAGCAATATTAAATCCCTGTCTTCTGAAGTAATTAAGAGTATCATAAAATTTTTGATAGTCCTCAGGCAGGGAATTTTCTCCTATTTCAAGCACAATTTTCTCCTGAGGTAGATTTAAAGCCCTTAAAAACTCTTTGGTCACTCCACTTGGTCTTTTCTTAACCAAGCAGTTAGGTTCCACATTTAAAAAAAGGTATTTCTCAGGAAAAATTCCTAACACATAGGCTTTATAGATGGCCTTTAAACGCAAATAAAGATCAAATATTCCCAAGAAATCCCTTTGCTTAGCTTTTTGAATTAAAAGAAGTATGGAATCACCATTAAAAGGCCTTGCTAAGGCTTCATATCCAAAGATGTCCCCATCCCTCACATTTACAATGGGCTGAAAATGGTGGTCAATCTCCTTAAAGTTATCAGGAAGCTCATTAAAAATGTCAGAGGCTATCTCCTGTAAAAGGTCTTCAAAGGCTGGAACATTTGTCATTTACCTCTCCTTGCTCTGTTTTTTAATTTTCTTGAGTAAATTTTAAGGTTCAAATGTTATTTTTCTGTTAAGCCAGTGTGAAGTTAAGGTTAAATAACCTTACTTATTTAGCAATCATAACACGGAGTAAATCCGCTGTGTTCTCAAGGCGAGAAGATATGCTCGCAACAAGTTCAATAAGTCTTAAGCCAAAATTTAGGTCTCTATCCTTAATGTCAGGCTGAAAGACCTCTTTTTTAAGATTAAAGGCAAGCTCTTCTGTTAGGTATTGAGAGTGCCTTACCGAACGAATTAGACCTTTGGTTCTCTCTCTTGATTCCTCATTCCAGGTTATAAGATATTTAAAGGTTTCTGAGACAAGCTCCTCAAAATAGGAAAGAGGTGCAATGGCCTGCATAAGTAATTGATTAAGCTTTTTAAAGAAGGATTCTGGTAAATTGGCTCTGTAAATTAAAAAGGAATTGAGGAGTTCCTCGGCATGATCGGCAATTCCGTCCTGCTCCTTCAAATACATAAAAAGCTCAAACTTATCAACTGGCAAAATAATTCCCTTTGGAAGGTGTCCTCTTATGTTGGTTTTTAATTTGTCAGCCTCTTTTTCAATATCTCTTATATCTTTGGCTACCTCTTCAATCCTTTCAAAATTCTTCTCTATGTAGGCCTCTAAAGCAAGGGGTAACCTTTCCATACACTCGGTTATAAGTCTTGCATGTTTTTTGAGGAGTTGGAAGATTGAGGTTTCCTGTAAAAAGCGGTCCCTTAGGATTTCCCCTTTCTTTTCAATTTTATCTACGAATCTTCCCTCTTCAATGAAGATTACGGCTTCTGCAATGTTGCAGGCTAGATCTGCCACCCTCTCTAAGTTTTCTACAACAACATAGTAATCAAGGGCACAGCGGTGCAGATGGGGATATTTTTCAAGGCAATTCCCTATTTCCTCTTTAAATCTGGTCTTTTCAGCATCAACTATATCGTCTCTTAAAATAACCTCTTTGGCAAGCTTAACATCAGCCGTTACAAAGGAGTTTATGGACATTTCAAACATGGTCAAAGCTTCTTTGCTCATAGGTAATAAATCAATGTCACAGAGATCTTCCAGACCATCCTGAACTTTGGCCACATCAAGAAGACTTTCTGCTATGTTAATGACCTGATCTGCAAGACGCTCAAGATTGCGGGCTATTGTTATAGCACTAACAACCTTTCTTAAATCCTTGGCAACAGGCTGTTGAAGAGCAATTATTTCAAGGGCTGTGTATACAATCATGTGTTCGTAGTGATCAATCTGATCATCTAAGGATATAATGCTTCTTGCAAGTTCACTATCCTTTTCAGAAAAGGCCTTAATTACCATTCTGACCATGTCATTTACTGCTTCTGCCATGTCCTTTATCATCTGGTTTAGGAGACCCAACTCCCTGTCAAGGGCAAGCCTTACCATTCTTTCCTCCTTTTTTAAAATTAGCCAAAGCGCCCAGATATATAATCTTCAGTTAATTTTTTGGAGGGATTAGTAAAGAGTTTTTCTGTGCGGTCAAATTCAATGAGCTCTCCGAGATACATAAAGGCTGTGTAGTCAGAAATTCGGGCAGCCTGTTGCATATTGTGAGTCACAATAACAATAGTTATCTTTGTTTTGAGTTCTACAATTAGGTCTTCAATTTTTCCTGTGGAGATGGGGTCAAGGGCAGAGGTTGGTTCGTCAAAGAGTAAAATCTCTGGTTCTGGGGCAATGGCTCTTGCAATGCAGAGTCTTTGTTGTTGCCCCCCTGAGAGGGAATAGGCATTTTCATTGAGTCTATCCTTTACTTCCTCCCAGAGTGCGGCATCTTTTAAGGCCTTTTCTACTCTGTCTGCAAGTTCCGTTTTATTTGTAATACCCTTTATCCGTAGGCCATAGGCTACATTTTCAAAAATACTTTTTGGAAAGGGATTGGGCTTCTGAAAAACCATACCTATGCGCATGCGTATGTAAAGAGGATCCACAGTTCGTGAAACAATGTTTATCCCGTCAGGGTAAAGAATAATTGAACCTTCATAACGGGTACCTTCATAGAGGTCATGCATGCGGTTAAATGATCTTAATAATGTGCTCTTTCCACAACCAGAAGGTCCTATGATGGCTGTTACTCTATTTTTGTAAATGGAAATATTGATGTTTTTTAAAGCCAAAAAAGAATCATAATAAAAGTTAAAGTTTTCTACCTTGAGTTTTATTTCTTCGGTCATAGAAACTCTCTACCAGTGGTATTTCTTTCTTAATTTATATCTAAGGTAAAAACTTACAGAATTTAGAAGAAGGCAGACAACAAGAAGAACAAAACCAGCAGCTGCGGCATTTTTGTGAAAGGCCTCCTGAGGTCTTGAGACCCAGTTAAACATCTGGATGGGAAGAACCGTAAAGGGGCTTTTAAGCATTTCAATGAAGTTTTCCCAGGGAGGTGGTGGAAGGAAGGCTATGAAGGTAAGGGCACCGATGGTTAGAAGAGGGGCAGTTTCTCCAATGGCACGGGAGATGGCAATGATTACCCCTGTAAGGATGCCTCCAAGGGAGTAGGGCAAAAGATGATGAAAGACAAGCTCATAGTTTGTGGCCCCAAGGGCATAGGCCCCTTCTCTTATAGCACGAGGAATTCGCCTTAAAGACTCCCTCGTTGTAACCACAATTACCGGGAGCATAAGCAGTCCAAGGGTAAGACCTGCAGTGAGTATGCTTTCACCAAAATCAAAACGATAAACAAAGATTCCAAGAGCAAGTAATCCATAGATTATAGATGGAACAGCTGAGAGATTGGAAATATTGGCCTCAATTAAACGGGCAATTTTTCCCTTTTTACCAAATTCTTCAAGATAGATACCCGCTGGAACTCCTAAAACTACAGACCAGAATATGGCACCTGCCATCACATAAAGGGTTCCAACGAGAGCCGAGAGAATTCCTGCCTCTTCTGGGAATCTTGAGGGAAAGGAGGTATAGAATTTTAGCTCAAAAATTCTATGCATTCCATCCAAAAAAAGCTTAAGGGCAATGGAAAAGAGAAATAACAAAACAATGAGAAGGGCAAGGATGCTCAGGATGGAAAAGATTTTCTCCCAGGACTTATAGTTCATTTTTTAATACCTCTCCATTTTGGATTTAAAGTATAGGGCAAGAAGATTGAAAAAGAGGGTTACGATAAAGAGCATAAAACCAGCGGCAAATATAGAGAGATATTCAAAGGAGCCAAAGGGAAGATCTCCAAGGGCAACCTGAACAATGTAGCCTGTTATGGTTTGAACAGGTTCTAAGGGATTTAGAGTTAGATTGGGATACATCCCAGCTGCAATTGCAACCACCATGGTTTCCCCTATAGCCCTTGAAGCGCCAAGGAGATAGGCGGCTAATATACCAGAGCGGGCAGCAGGTATTACCACTTGGAAAGCTGTTTGAAGCTTTGTTGCCCCAAGACTATAAGCTGCCTCCCTTAAATACTGGGGAACCCCTCTCAAAGAATCCTCAACCAAAGAGGCTGTAAAGGGAAGAATCATCACTCCTAAAACAATCCCAGGAGAAAGGGCATTCATTCCCTGAACCTCAATTCCAAAGAATCGGAAAATCCATTGTAAAATGGGGGTCACTCCAAGAAGGGCAAAATATCCGTAAACCACTGTTGGAACAGCCTCAAGAAAATCCAGCCAGGGCTTAACGCTTTCTCTTAGGCTATGAGGTGCAAATTCACTGAGATAGACTGCAATAAGCAAGCCAAGCGGAATAGAAATAGCCATGGCAATGAAGGCAATAAGAAAGGTTCCGCACAAAAGTGGCCAGATTCCTATCTTCTTATTGACAAAGGTTGGAGTCCACTCTGTTTCACTAAAAAATCTGATTACCGAGGTGGGAAAGCCTCCTCCCTCCGGATGGATAAAAAAGTTCACAGTATCATCTATTAATACAATAACTATAGCAATGGTTACTAAGATGGAAATCAATCCAGTTAAAAGCAAAAAACCTTTAAAGAGATAATCAATCTTCTTTTTATATTCAATTCTCAAGGCTTCCCACCTCGGTCTTTGTTAGTTTTTTGCTTATTTAATGTTTGGCTTCCCTCTTTAAGAGTTCTTCAATAGTAAGGCCTACTTCAGGTTCTCCGCCAAAGACAGTTCCAATTTTCCTTTTTTCAAAACGCTTTTTTACAAGCTCATAGGCCTTATCAGGAAGGGGGATATAGCCTACTTGCTTTGAGATCTTTGGGGCATTTTTGATGTAAAACTCAACAAATTCTTTTACTGCGGGTCTTTCAGCAGCTTTGGCATTGACATAGATGAAAAGGGGTCTTGAGAGAGGTTGATACTCACCAGATTTAACGGTCTCAAGGGAGGGTAATACGCATTTTCCGGTCTTAGGATTCTTTATAGCTACAGGCTTAATTTTTCCCTCGTTTTCCGCAACATAGGCAAGGCCAAAATAACAGAGGGCTCCTTTCTCCCTTTGGGCAAATTGCACAAGCACATTGTCATCTTCAGAGGCAAGATAATCTCCTCTTTGAGCTTTGGCCTTCCCCATAATGGCTTCTGTAAAGTAGTCAAAGGTTCCAGAATCAGACCCAGCGCCACAGAGCCTAATTTCTTCCTTAGGCCAGTTCGGATTTAGATCAGACCAGTAAAATTTTTTTCCCTGGGACTCGGGCTTCCAAACCTCCTTTAACTGTTCAACTGTCAGACAGGTTGCCCAGGTGTTTTTGGGATTCACAACAACTGCAAGACCATCATAGGCCACGGGAAGTTCAATATAGGAAATTCCGTTTGCCTTGCAGAGCTCCATTTCCTTTTTAAGAATTGGGCGGGAGGCATCGGAAATATCTGTCTCTCCACGACAAAATTTCTTAAAACCCCCGCCAGTTCCAGATATTCCTACAGTAACCTTTACAGCCCCTTTCTTTACTTTCTGAAACTCTTCAGCCACACCCTCTGTGATGGGATAGACCGTTGAAGACCCATCAATTTTAATGACCTCTGAGGCACTCATCTGTGAAAATGAGGTTAAAATGCCCAACCCTGCCATTAATGCCAACACCTTCTTGCTAACTTTTTTCATCTTTCCACCTCCTTGACCAAATTTTTGAAAATTAGGATAATTCCCCAAGATTAAAAATTTTTTAAAGATAGGTTAAAGGAATGTTAAAAGTGGTTCTTTAGATATTTTCAATAATATTGAATGAGAATACGAGTAAAATCCTTTTTACCAAGAGAGGAAAATCCAAAGTAAAATTTCTTAAAGGTTTATAAGGTTGGGAAAAAGATGTTTTATTGAGAGAGGATGCTTAAGGAAAGTGGAAAATACCCCCTCCCGTATAGGGAGGGGGTAAAGGTAAACTAAAGTTCTACACCCTCTTCGGTGTATTTGGCAACAAGGTCTCCCACTTCCTGAGTGGTATAGCCCATTTTTCCAGCTGATAAGCTTTTCAGATGATCTCTGCAAACTTTAATAACAGCCTTTTCAATGGCCTGAGAGGCTTCAAGAAGGGTATTATCTTTGAACTTATCTCCCAACCATTCAAGCATCATCATTCCGGCACAGATGGCTGCAAGGGGGTTAATGACATTCTTTCCTGTGTATTTGGGTGCAGAGCCTCCAATGGGTTCAAACATGGAAACCCCTTGAGGATTGATATTTCCGCCAGCTGCAATGCCCATTCCACCCTGAATCATGGCCCCAAGATCTGTAATAATATCTCCAAACATATTATCTGTGACAATTACATCAAACCATTCAGGATTTTTTACAAACCACATGCAGGTAGCATCCACATGGGCATAGTCCTTTTCTATGTCAGGGTATTCCTCTCCTACTTCCTGAAAAACCCTCCACCATAAATCCCAGGCATAGGTAAGCACATTGGTTTTACCAACAAGGGTAACCTTTTTCTTTTTGTTTCTCTTTCTGCAGTATTCAAAGGCAAAGCGAATACAGCGCTCAACCCCCATTCTTGTGTTTATGGATTCCTGAATGGCAATTTCATGGGGAGTCCCCTTTCTTAAAAAGCCACCTCCACCAGCATAAAGTCCTTCAGTATTTTCTCTTACAACCACAAAATCAATATCCTCAGGACCTTTGTCCTTTATAGGAGTCCAAACGCCTGGATAAAGCTTTACTGGTCTTAAATTTACATATTGATCAAGTTCAAAGCGAATTCTAAGAAGAATTTCCTTCTCTAAGATACCTGGTTTTACATCAGGGTGTCCAATGGCTCCGAGATAGATGGCATCGTGTTTTTTAAGTTCTTCAATTCCGCCTTCTGGTATGGTTTCACCAGTCTTAAGATATCTGTCTCCTCCCCAGTCAAAATAATTCCATTGAAATTTGAGGTTGAATCTTCTTGCTGCAGCCTCAAGAACTTTAACTCCCTCACGAATAACCTCAGGGCCTGTTCCATCTCCAGGAATAACGGCAATTTTATAAGTTCTCTCACTCATAATACTTCCCCCCATGGGAAATTTTAAACCCTATAATATAACCCAATCTTTAACTTTACCAAGTCCCCTCAAGCTGTTTCCTATATATAGTTCTCCTTTTTTTAAATCCTCTATTTTTAAAGGATATTCCCTGGCAAGCCCCTTTTTAAGTAATTCTTCCCTAAGGATACCTGGCAATAGGCCGAATTCAAGTGGAGTGGTTAAAAAAAATTTACCCCTTTTTAAAAAAATATTGGAAATAGTTCCCTCAAGAAGATAATTTTCATCGTTGTAAAAAAGAATTTCTGTTAAACCAAGCTCTTCAGCCTTTTTCCGATAAAAATCGTATTCTTCCCTGTGTGTGGTTTTATGAAAGTGAAAGAGATTTTTCGGTGTGTCTCTTTTTACAAGGCCAACCTTTAAATCCTTATCCCCCCAGCTTGGGGATTCAAAGGGTTTGCTTTCTATTTTTAATTCACCCTCCGGAGACAAAATCAGCTTTACCCTGAGGGAAGGCCCCATCACACCGAGCCTTTCTCTTAAAAAATTCAAAAAATTTTCATAGCTTTTTAAGTCTTCGGGTATGGTAAATCTGAAAAAGCGAGAAGAATTGAGCAGTCTTTTATAATGAAACTTAAGCCTTGGGCTTTTCGAATCCCACAAAAAGGTCTCAAAAAGCTCAAAATAGGGAAGGGGTGAAAAGAAAAAGTTTGCTTTAAGTTTGGTTTCTTCGAATTCTCTTACGGGGTCACTATCCCAAACAATTCCTGCGCCAACTCCCAGCTCTCCTTGGTATAAATTTTTAGAAAGGGGTTTTAAAAGGACTGTTCTTATGGCTACATTAAAGAGAAAATCCCCTTCAGGAGTTATAAAGCCCATGGCTCCAGTATAAACGTTTCTCGGCTCCCTTTCAAGTTCCCTTATTATTTCCATGGTTCTAATTTTTGGCGCTCCTGTTATTGATCCGCAGGGGAAAAGGGCTTTAAATATTTCAAAGAGTTTATTTTTCTTTAAAGTGCCCTTTATGGTGGAAATCATCTGGTGAAGGGTGGGGTAGGTTTTTATTTTAAAGAGTTCAGATACCCAAACTGAGCCTGTAAGACATACCCTCCCAAGATCATTTCTTATAAGGTCAACTATCATGATATTTTCCGCTTGAGTTTTTACATCCTTTTTTAAAAGGTTTTTTGTTTTTTTATCTAAAGAAAGTGAAGGGGCCCTTTTTTCCGTTCCTTTCATGGGAGAACTTAAAAGTTCTTTTCCCCTTTTTCTCAGGAAAAGCTCAGGAGAAAATGAAAGAATTAAATAATCCCCTGCAGGAAAATAACAGGCATATTCGCATCTTTGAGAAAAAAGAAGAGCCTGAAAGAGCTCAAAGGGATTCCCTTCAAACAAAAATTTAAACTTAACAGTAAAATTTACCTGATAGGTATCTCCTGAGGCTATATAATCCTTAATTTTGGATAGGGCCTGAATATATTCTTCCTTTGAAATATTTAGAGTTTCAGAAAAAACTTTAAAGGAAAATTGGTCCTTTAAAGGAAGAATTTCTAAGGGTTTTTTCTTTTTGAAAAAGATAAAATGAGCCAAGG
The DNA here is from genome assembly GCA_002441555.1 of Thermodesulfobacteriaceae bacterium UBA6232. GTDB lineage: Bacteria > Desulfobacterota > Thermodesulfobacteria > Thermodesulfobacteriales > Thermodesulfobacteriaceae > Caldimicrobium. The sequence continues at coordinate 107,238 of DJWK01000033.1, read as the reverse complement.
GGACTTCAGGCTTTCTGTAAAGAGGAAAAAGCCTTTTTTCAAGAAGATAGCCCAGTTCATAAGAGAAAAATCCCAGGGCATAAAAACCCTTTTTAACAAGGTTTTGAATTTTATCAAAAAAATAAGGAATTTCTGAGGGATCTGGGGTAACAAGAATAATTTCTTCTTGCGGGTCAAGAAAAAAATAGCCCTTAAAGGGGATAGATTTAGAGTTTATCCAGAGAAAACCGGTCATTCCCCTTCAAAGGCTACCATAAGAAGAATGAGTATAAGTATGACAAAAGAAAGGATAAAAAAATTAGAAACATTAAAAAAGGAATCTTTTCCTCCAATGGAAGGAAATATAACAGGAAGAGAAAAGAAGATTACTAAAGCTCCTTCCAAGGTTGAAAAACGAATCAAGAATTTTAAAAGTTTTTTTCTGAATTTCCACTTTTTTTCCAGTTGAGGTTTCAATTCCAGAAGAAATTTGAGGTTTTCTGTTAGGTTTTGAATTTCTTGGGTAATAAATTTTATTTCTTTGGCAAGGTCTGAGCGAAGAAGTCTTCTATTTATGCGCTGAATGAGTTCAAAGGCTGTTTGGAGTTTTTGACCAAAGATAACATCCTCTACTTTATAGGGATATTCTTGCCAAAATTTTTCACAGACTCGGTATTGGGTTACCGCCCTTTCCAATTCCCTTTTAAAGGCTTTTTGTTTGGTGATTAAATAACCGCTTAGTTCAAGGGAAAGTTCAAGGGCTTTTTTTGAGGCATCTTCAATGGATCTTATACCTCCTTGATAGACCTTATTCTGAATTTCCTTTATCTTTTCAAAGTATTCAGTTTTTTCTCTTTCAGTCATAATTTCTTTAAGTTTATGATACTTATCTTCTGCATCTTTCAGCCTATTTACAGCTTCTTCCCGAGCCATTGAAAAAGCCTTTTCAAGTTCAATTTCAAGTTCTCTTTCATGCTTTATAAATTTTGGCTCCAAAAAGGCAAGATAAATACTTAAAGGATGCTGGAAAAAGGGAAAAATCTTATCAAAGTTTTCTTCTTCCTCATAATTAAGCAAATGAAGGAGATAAAAGGCAGGAATACAAGAACTATCTGTGGTTAAAGCAGATCTGTAATTGTCATAAGCTGTAATAAATTCCTTTTGATAATGATAGATGAACCCTTTTGTGAGATAGAGATAGCTAAGCACAAAGGGATTATTGGTTAAGGTAAGGGCATTTTCAATATGGTAAAGGGCCCTTTGGAAATCCAATTCAAGAAGAGAGAGCATCATAAGTCCCAGATGAATACGAAAGTCCTCTTCTCCAAGGGCCTTAAACTTGGTTTCTGCGCTTTTATATCTTTGGTAAATTAAATCCTCAAGGGCAAGGAAAAGTTCTCCACCTCTTAAGGGGATTTGCAGAGGTTTCCAAAGGGAGGCCCAGTTATCAATTTCCTCGTGAAGATAAAAGGGGATTTTCAAAAAGGAGGGAAAAAAATAAAAATGACGGATATAAAAATAATCCCAGAAGCTTTCAGTTATTTGCTGATTTTGATAGGCTTCTTTCAAATTTTTTGCAATATCAACTAAGGAATAATTCAGAAGCTCCTTAAATCTTTCAAAGGATTCCCAAATTTTAAGACCAGGGCATTGGGTAGTTTCATGCAGGTAGCTTTGACAAAAAAAACAGGATTTTTCAAGGGGTACAAAAAGAACATCCTTGAAATTGAAAAGGAAATTGGGCTCAACAGTTGAAGGAAAAAGAAGTTCTTCAAAATCTTCAGAAATTTTGATAAGTTTATAAAAAAGCTTGCTTTCAGAAAGGGCCTTTGAAATTTTATTTTTTATATCTTTGGAAAAATAAATTTTTCCTGGGCGAAAAATAAGGGAATCAGGAGGTGAAAAATCCCTTTCAGTAAGAAACAATATCACTGGAAGAGGGGCTCCTCCCATATCTGCAGAAAAGGTTTCTTTTAAAGTGTGGAGCAAATCATTTAATTTAAGAAGATTTTCTTCTTTGATTTCAAAGAGATAGGGCCTCTTTTTTTCAAAATTCTTTGATAGATAATCTTCAAGGGTTTCAAGGAAATTTTTGCTCCTTGCTTTAAAGAGAAGATGAAGAAGTGGTTTTACTGGTTTAATTTTTAAAAGCATTTCTTACAACCAAAAGGATAAGACCTACGGTTATAGCTAAATCAGCCACATTAAAGGCAGGCCAGTGATAATTTTTGTAGTGAAGATCAATAAAATCAAGCACAGCACCGAAGCTAATCCTATCAAGCCAGTTTCCAAGGCCCCCTCCAAAGACAATCCCAAGGAGGGCTTTATTAAATTTATCGGTTTTTCTGGCAAAAAAGTAAACCAAAAGTAAAATCACTGGTATTATAAAAATCAGCAAACTGGAAAATATTTTGAAAGAGCCACCCATCAATCCGAAGGCAATTCCCCTGTTCCACACTTTGACAATATTTAAAAAGGGGGTTATTTCAAGAATGCTATAATCCATGCGAAGAGTGAGATACTTTGTTAACCTATCAAGAAAAAAGGTAAAAAAGGCAAAGAGATAAAATATTAGCATATATTTACTGAATTGCCTTTATTACTTCTAAACAGCGACTGCAGAGCTCTGGATTTTCAAGGGTGCCAACCTCTGGTCTTCTTTGCCAGCATCTTTCACATTTTTTATAGGAGGTAGGAAGAACCCAGATTTTTAAATTCTTTATTTCTTCTCCCTCACAATAGACACCCTCCTTTGAGGGAGCCCCTTGAGAAAACTTTGCAACCATAAGAAAATATTCCCAGAAGGCGGTGTCTTCAAGAATTTCTTTGTAGTCATTTCCTCCTTCAAAATAAATCTCTGCCTCAAGGGAGGTCCCTATAATTTTTTTGTCCTTTCTTGCTATCTCAAGGGCCCTTAGGAATTCCTCTCTTAGAGCAAGAATTTTTTTCCATTTGAGAAGCTCTTCTTCAGAGATTTCAAAGTGATATTCGGGAAAATCAGAGAGAAAAACAGAGCTTTCCCTTTTGGGATAGGGTAGAAACTGCCAGATTTCTTCTGCTGTAAAGGAAAGAATAGGGGCCATAACCTTAACGAGGGTGTCAAGAGAGTAATATAATACCGTTTGTGTGGCCCTTCTTTTAAAACTCTTAGGTGCTTCACAATAAAGGAAATCTCGGTTAATATCTATAATCAGTGAGGAAAGCTCCACTGTACAAAATCTATGGATTTCATAGGTTACAAGGTGTAATTCAAAGTCTTCATAGGCCTTTTTTATTTTTTTGAGGGTTTCTGAAAGCCTGTAAAGGATATATCTTTCAAAGGAGGGAAGTTTTTCAAAGGGAATAAGATCCCTTTCAGGGTTAAAATCATAGAGATTTCCCAGTAAAAACCTGCAGGTATTTCTTATTTTTCTGTAGGTTTCAACCAGTCTGCTTAAAATTTCTTCAGAGATTTTTATATCGTCCCTGTAGTCCTCAGCTGAAACCCAGAGACGAACAATTTCTGCTCCGTATTTTTTGATGAGATCCTGAGGATGAATAACATTTCCTAAGCTTTTGGACATCTTTCTTCCTTTTCCATCAACCACAAACCCATGGGTGAGAATCATTTTATAGGGAGGAACGCTCCTTGTTCCAACAGAACAGAGAAGGGAACTCTGAAACCAGCCACGGTGTTGGTCCGACCCTTCAAGATAAAGATGAGCAGGGAAACGTAGCTCCTTCTCCTTTTCAAGAACCCCTGCAAAGGAGACCCCTGAGTCAAACCACACATCAAGGATATCCTTTTCTTTTTCAAAGGAGGTGCCTCCACAATTGGGACACTTTGCTCCCTCAGGTAAGAGATTTTCAACAGGCTCTTCAAACCAGGGATCGCAACCCTTTTCTTCAAAAAGGCATAATACCTTTTCATAATATTTAAAATCTTTAAGATATTCTCCACAATCTTTACATTTAAAAACAGTAATGGGAACACCCCAGACCCTTTGGCGGGAAATACACCAATCAGGCCTTCTCTCAAGCATACTTTCAAGGCGATTTCTTCCCCAGTAGGGGATAAATTTTACATTTTTTAAACTTTCAAGGGCCTTTTTTCTTAATTCCTTTGCCTCCATGGAGATAAACCACTGATCTTCTGCCCTAAATATCACCGGCTTTTTACATCTCCAGCAATGGGGATAACTGTGAGATAATTTATCAGCCTTAAGAAGAAGGCCTTTTTTATTAAGCTCTTCAAGAATTACAGTATTTGCCTCCTCAAGACTCAATCCTCCAACCAGTGGAACATCCTGATAGAAGCGCCCTTCGGTATCTACAGGAGTATATACCTCAAGCCCGTATTTTAATCCCACTTGATAGTCTTCCTCACCATGCCCTGGAGCAATGTGGACAATCCCTGTTCCTGTTTCAAGGGTAACAAAATCTGCAAGAATAATTAGGGAATCCCTTTCATAAAAGGGGTGCTTTGCCCTATAACCCTCAAGAAAATCAGCTTTAAATCTTGCAAGAATAGGGGGGAGATTACAATTTAGTTCCGCACAAAGAGCGGACAATCTTCCTTCTGCAAGGATAAGATATACCCCTTCCCATTCCACAAGAAGATAGTCAAATTCAGGATTAAAAGCCAGGGCTAAATTAGCTGGAAGAGTCCAGGGTGTGGTTGTCCATATAACAATATAAACAGGTTTTTCAAGCTTAAGATTAAGGGTTTTTTCAATAAGGTCTCTGGTTTCTTCTTTTAAAGGGAATTTTACATAAATTGAGGGGGAGGTGTGAGGTTCATATTCCACTTCAGCCTCTGCAAGGGCTGTTACACAGGTAGGGCACCAGAAAACGGGTTTCTTTCTTCTGTAAACCTGCCCTGTTTCAAGAAATCTCAGAAATTCCCTGGCAATGGTTGCCTCATAAGACGGACTCATGGTAAGATAGGGGTTTTCCCATCTTCCGAAAACTCCGAGCCTTTTAAATTCCTCTCTCTGAATATTAATAAATCTTTCTGCATATTTTCTGCAGGCCTCTCTTACCTTAAGGGGAGGAAGTTCACCCCGTTTTATCTTTAGTTCTTTTTCCACATTGATTTCTATGGGAAGGCCATGGCAATCCCAGCCAGGCACAAAGGGTGCATAAAAACCAAGCATGGTTTTACTTTTTATAATGATGTCCTTTAGAATTTTGTTTAAAGCAGTGCCGAGATGAATGTGTCCATTTGCATAGGGAGGACCATCATGCAAAATAAAGGGCTCCGCATTTTTTCTTTTTTCAAGCATTTTTTCATAAATTTTTTCCCTTTCCCAGAAAGAAAGAAATTGAGGTTCCCTTTCTGTAAGATTGGCTTTCATGGGAAAGTCCGTTTTGGGAAGATTGAGGGTGTTTTTCCAATCCATTTTTTCTTCCTCCCCGTCAAAACACAAAAGATTTTAGCCCTATTTTAACACATTTTTGAGATTGCACATTAACTTAAAGGGTTAAAATCATTGACAAAAGGGGTAGATCGTTTAAATTTAAAGAAATCTTCAAAAGCTATCTGTGGGAGAGGTCTATGAAAAGGGAGATCATGGCTCCAGCTCTGAAAACAGAAGGAGAAGGGGTAAAGGTTTTATTTGCAGAGTTTGTAAATGAGGATTACCTTTTTGGTTATATTGGAAGGATAATTTATGGAGAATCAGGACTCCAGCATATATATATTCTTGAAAACAAATTCTGGGGAAGAATGCTCTTTATCAACAATAATCTTCAGTTCACTTCAAGAGATGAATTTGTTTATCATGAGGCTTTAGTGCATATTCCCGTTCAGTCAGCACCTGAGGGTTTTATAAAAAGGGTTCTTATCTGTGGAGGAGGAGATTTCGGAGCAGCAAGAGAGGTGCTTAAATACCCCTTTGTGGAAGAGGTAATTATAGTAGATATTGATCCGAGAATTCCCAAAATAGTTGAAGAATATTTTCCGGAGCTTCTTCCTGAAAATCCCAAAGATCCGAGACTTAAGCTTATAACAGAAGATGCCTATGTGGTGGTTGAAAATTATCTTAAAGAGGGAAAAACCTTTGATCTGGTTATTATTGACTCAACAGACCCAGATATCGGAGAAACCACTCAGGAGCTTTCTCATGCCCTTTTTGGAGAGCAATTTCATAAAATGTTAAAGGAAATCTGCCCCGGGGGAATTATTGTTCAACAATGCGGGACACCCTTTACCATGAAAAACATTTTGGTAGGAGCTTATAAAATATTCAAAAAGGTTTATCCTGATAAAGAAATTTATATTTATCGGGCCAATGTTCCCTCCTTCGGAAGTGATAATGCCTTTCTTATGAGGTGTCCCTTTAAAAATCCTCAGGAACCAAAAGGCCTTGAACTTGCAGATACCAAGTATTATAATTTTGATATCCATCGTGCCTCTTTTTCCCTTCCCAATTTCTGGAAGGAGGCTCTTGAAACATGAAGGTTCTTGGAATTCTCGGATCACCTCATAAAAATGGAGGCACAGCCCAGCTTCTCTTTTCAGCCCTTAGAGCTGCGGAAAAGGAAGGAGCTGAAACAGAGTGGTATTCCCTTTATGATGGAGAAATCAAACCTTGTATAGGGTGCATCCAGAATGAAGGGCCTGAATGCCGTTTTCCTTGCATCTTTGAAGATTACGGAAAATTTTTACTTCAAAAAATCTATGAAGCAGATGGATTAATTTTTGCAACCCCTATTTACTGGTTTGCTCCTTCTGGGGTTATGAAAAATCTTATTGACAGGATGACCTGTTTAGAGAACATGGTTTCCTTTGGGGAGCCAAGTTATCTTGAAGGAAAGGTCTTTGGCGCCATTGTGGTAGGTGCAGATACAGGGGCCTTAATGACAGGAGGATATCTTATTGCCACTCTTAATTCCATGGGAGCCATAATTCCTCCCTGGGCAATTGCCTATTCTTATAAAAGTAAAGCCTCCCTCTGGGATGATAAAGACCTCATGAATGCCATCAATGTGGGCTTGCTTGTTGCAAGAACAGTTGCCTTACTTAAAGGAAAAAAGGTAAGCCTCTTTTATGTAGATGATAAAGCCCTTTTGGAGGAGATCCGTAAAGAGGTTTTAACAGAATTAAAACTGAGTGAAGAGCCTTTAAGGCATGTCAGAAAAGTTGGCTATCTCCGTTATTGAAGCCATTCACGGAAGAAGAAGTGTAAGGAGATATCTTCCCGAAAAACCCAAAAGGGAGGATATCTTAAAGATAATTGAGGCTGGAATTTGGGCTCCCTCCGGGCACAATAATCAGCCTTGGCGGTTTGTTATTATCTGGAATGAAGAAATAAAGGAGAAACTTTCCAAACTAACCATCTATAAGGAGCTTGTTCGTAGAGCCCCTGTTCTCATTGGGGTTTTCCTTGAAAAAAAGGCCATGTATCATCAGATAAAGGACCATCAGTCAGCAGGGGCTTGTCTTCAGAATATGATGCTTGCCGCCTACGGTCTTGGTCTTGGAACTTGCTGGCTTGGAGAGATATTGAAAAATGAGGATAAAGTAAAAGAGGTTCTGGGATTGCCCCCTGAGGAATATGAGATGGTTGCCCTTCTGAGTGTGGGGTATCCTGATGATAAAAGTAAAAGGGCAGGAAGAAACCCCCTTCCTACTTTTCTTTTGAAAGAACTGGAGTAAAGTAAAATAAAGACCTTTAAGGAGGCCATTTATGAAGAAATTTTCTTTGTTTTTGATAGCTTTTTTATTGTTTTTAACGGCTTGTAAAGGGGTAACGGGGCAATCCTCTGAGTGTCCAAAACTTGAGGATTTGCAAAAAACCCTTGATACTATCCAAAAGGGAATAAACCTTGAAAAAATTAGTAAATCCCCCATTTCAGGGCTATGCGAAGTGGTGGTAAAGATTTCAGATACTGATAAAGGAATTTTTTATACCGATCCTCAGGGGAAATATATTCTCACAGGAAATATCATTGAGCTTTCCACAAGGAAAAATTTAACTGGAGAAAGGCTTGCCTTTTTAAATAAAAAGGTTCTTCCTAAGGAGACCCTTACTGAATTAGAGAAGGTGGTTGCTTTTAGTGTAGGAAATTCTCCTAATTATGTTTATTTTATAACTGACCCTGATTGTCCTTTCTGTAAAAAGGCTGAAACCATTCTTGATGAGCTTATTAAAGCTGGAAAACTTAGTGTGAAAGTTATCTTTTTTCCTCTTGAACCTATTCATCCTCAAGCTAAAGCCAAGTCAGTGGCCATACTTTGCGATAAAAAGGGATTTGAGGGTTTGAAGGCCGGATATCTTAGTAATAATCAGTGTGAAGCAGGAAAAAAATTGGTTGAAGATTCTATAAAGCTTATGCAGAAAATCGGGGTTAGAGGCACTCCCACTTTTGTTTTTCCTGATGGAGAGATGAAAAGCGGTGTTCTTTCCCCTGATTACATCCTTGGAAAATTTGAAAATAAAAGTTAATGCTTTCAAGAGAAGAAAGGCGTTATTTACTAAAACTCTGTAGAAAAACCCTGGAAGCTTATTTTCAGGGGAAATCCTTCAAACCAGAGCCTCCACCAAAGGATGTATATCCCCATCTTTATGAGAAAAGAGGAGTATTTGTTACCCTGACCAAAGAAGGGCGTCTTAGGGGGTGTATCGGTGTTCTTCAGGGTGAAAAACCTTTGTATGAAGAGGTCTGTGAGGTAGTTCTTTCTTCTGCCTTTAGGGACCCGAGATTTCTACCTCTTAAGGAAAGTGAGCTTGACGAGATAGAGATAGAGATTTCCATATTATCTCCTTTTGTAAAGGCACATCCAGAAGAGGTAGAAGTAGGAAAACACGGGATTTATATAAAAAAAGGTCCTTTCAGAGGGCTTCTTTTACCTCAGGTTGCTACTGAATATGGGTGGGATCGGGAGACCTTTTTAAAACACGGCTGCCTCAAAGCGGGTCTTCCAGAAAATTGTCTTGAGGATCCAGAAACAGAACTTTACATTTTCACAGCTGAAGTTTTCAGTGAACGGGAAATCTAAACAATTCACTTGTATTTTTCAAGATATCTTTTAATATTAAATATTTACCATGCAGTGGAAAGAAAAGTGGCAAAGGCTTGAGAAAGCAAGGAAACTTTTAAAACTTCCTTTAACTACTACAAGAAAAGAGATTGTTGAAAGATATCATCATCTTGCCAAGGAATTACATCCTGATAAAGGCGGAGATTCTGAAAAGATGAAAGCTCTAAATGAGGCTTATCAGATTCTTATGGAGTATTGCGATAATTATAAAATTGAATTTAGGCCAGACCCAAAGACAGAGGATCCTGCTGATTTTTGGTTTCAACACTTTGGGGAAGACCCTGTTTGGGGAAAATTCCATGAGGAAAAAGACAAAGAGGGGAGCTAAAGATGCTGATTGTTCAGAAGTATGGAGGGACCTCGGTAGCCAATCTTGAGCGAATAAGGAAGGTGGCTGAAAGGGTGGCAAGTTATAAAAGAAAAGGGCATGACCTTGTGGTAGTGGTTTCTGCCATGGCTGGGGAAACGGACAGACTCATCAATCTTGCCAAGGCAATAACTCCGGACCCACCTTTGAGAGAACTTGACATGCTTGTTTCTACAGGAGAGCAAGTTACAGCTTCCCTTCTTGCCATTACCTTACAAAGTATGGGCTATAAAGCTATCTCTTTTCTCGGATTTCAGGTGCCCATTTATACCACCGAGCTTTTTACCAAAGCTCGCATAAAGGATATAAAAATTGATAAAATTAAAAAGGAGCTTTCTGAAGGTAAAATAGTGGTTGTTGCTGGATTCCAGGGAGTTACAGAAAGGGGAGATATAACTACCTTAGGAAGAGGAGGTTCTGATACAACGGCAGTAGCTCTTGCTGCAGCTTTAAAGGCCGAACTTTGTGAAATATATACCGATGTTGAGGGGGTTTATACAGCTGATCCGAGAATTGTTCCCAATGCAAGAAAGCTCTCAAAAATTTCCTATGAAGAGATGCTTGAGATGGCAAGCTCAGGTGCCAAAGTGCTTGAGATGCGGTCTGTAGAGCTTGCTATGATTTATAAAGTGCCTCTTGTTGTGAGATCAAGTTTTAACTATGAAGAAGGGACTTTGATAACCGAGGAGGATGAAGAGATGGAAAAGGTGCTTGTTTCAGGAGTAACCTATAACAGAAATGAAGCAAGAATTAGCCTTTACGGAGTTCCTGATAGACCTGGAGTTGCAGCCAAAATTTTTGGCCCCATTGGTGAAGCAGGCATCGTGGTTGATATGATTATACAGACTGGAAGACCGGATGGAAAGGCTGATCTTACTTTCACTGTTCCGAGAACGGATTTCAAGCAGGCTTTGGAGATTGTAAAAAAGGTTTGTGATGAACTCGGGGTTGAGCGCATTGAAGGGGATGACAAAATTGCCAAAGTTTCCATAATTGGAGCAGGAATGAGGACACACTCAGGGGTTGCCACTAAAATGTTTGAAACCCTTGCCAAACATGGTATAAATATAATGATGATTTCCACCAGTGAAATTAAAATTTCCTGTGTAATTGATGAAAAATATACAGAACTTGCGGTAAGAGCCCTACACGAAGCCTTTAATTTAGAGGGAGGTATAAAAGAGGAAAAATGAAAAAGATTGAAATTTATGACACCACTTTAAGGGACGGAGCCCAGGCTGAAGAAGTTAATTTTTCTGTTGAGGACAAAATAAGAATTGCCTTAAAACTTGATGAATTAAAAATTGATTATATAGAAGGAGGATGGCCTGGTTCCAATCCCAAGGATTATCAATTTTTTAAAGAGATAAAGGATTATCATCTAAAGCACACAAAAATTGTTGCCTTTGGAAGCACCCATCATCCGAGAAAGACCCCCGAGACTGACGAAATTTTTCAGAGTTTGCTTCAGGCCAAAACAGAAGTGGTTACCATTTTCGGAAAAAGCTGGACTATCCATGTCAAAGAGGCTTTAAAAACCACCCTTGAACACAATTTAGAAATCATTGAAAATTCTGTGCGTTATCTCAAAAAGCATGTACCCAAGGTTATTTATGATGCCGAACACTTTTTTGACGGGTTTAAAGAGGATCCGGATTATGCCCTTGAGACCTTAAAAAGGGCCCTAAAGGCTGGAGCAGATTGCCTTTGTCTTTGTGATACCAATGGAGGAACCCTTCCCCATGAAGTAAGGGAAATCATTCGGAGAGTAAAAGAGGTTTTAGGGGATGAGGCTCCTCTTGGTATTCATGCCCACAATGATTCAGATTGTGCTGTAGCTAATTCTCTTGAAGCAGTAAGACTTGGTGTTTCTCATGTTCAGGGAACCATTAATGGAATTGGTGAGCGCTGCGGAAATGCCAATCTTTGCTCCATAATTCCTAATTTGGTTTTAAAAATGGGTTATGAGGTTTCAGCAAAGGATGTTCTTCACAAGCTTACCGAGGTATCCCGTTATGTCTTTGAAATAGCCAATCTTCCTCATCCTGCAAGGCTTCCCTTTGTTGGAAGGTCTGCCTTTGCTCATAAAGGAGGAGTTCATGTCTCTGCAGTGCTTAAGTCTCCCCGCACCTATGAACATATTGACCCCACTCTTGTTGGGAATGTAAGAAGGGTTCTTGTTTCTGAGCTTTCAGGAAGAAGCAATATTCTTTACAAGGCCAAAGAGCTTGGTATCGAGCTTGATGCAGAAAGTGCCCTTGTTAACAAAATTGTTGAAGAAATCAAGAAGCTTGAGGCAGAGGGCTTTGAATTTGAAGCGGCAGAGGCCTCCCTTGAGCTTCTCATTTATAAATTAATGGGTGAGCCCAAGCAGTATTTTGAACTTTTAAGTTACAAGGTTTTTGACCAGAAGCATCATCACGATCATTCTCAGGCAGAGGCAACTGTGCTTGTAAGGGTGCCTCCAGGGGTTGGTGAGGTGGAGCACACTGCTGCCCTCGGGAACGGCCCTGTTAATGCCCTTGACAATGCCCTAAGAAAGGCCCTTGAAAGGTTTTATCCCCAGATTCGCGAAATGGAGCTTGAGGATTATAAAGTCAGAGTGCTTCCAGGTCTTCCAGGTACTGCCTCAAAGGTAAGGGTTTTTATCTTGTCCAAAAGCAAAAATTACAAATGGGGCACTGTGGGAGTTTCAACGGATATCCTTGAGGCAAGCTGTCAGGCCCTCATTGATTCTTACACCTATAAACTTTTTCTGGATAAAAAGAAAAGGGATAATTAATGCCTGTTAGAATTTCCTTTGCAGGAAAAGGGGGAACTGGGAAAAGCACTCTTTCTGCCCTTTTGGTGAATTATCTCATAGATAAAGGGCTCAATCCTGTTCTTGCCGTAGATGCTGATCCCAATGCTAATTTGAATGAACTTCTCGGTGAAGAGGTCTCCATAACCTTAGGAGAAATTAAAGAGGAACTGAGAAAGAGCGTTCCAGACAGCATGGCAAGATATGATTATGTAGAGATGAGGCTTCATCAGGCTATTATTGAGGCAAAGGGGTATGATCTTTTGGTTATGGGGCAACCGGAAGGTCCTGGATGTTATTGTGCTGCCCATTCTTTTCTTTCACAAGCCCTGGAAAAACTTATGCGCTCTTATAGCTATCTTGTTATTGATAACGAGGCAGGAATGGAACATCTTTCCCGTTTAAATCTTTTGGAGATGGAACATTTGATTATAGTATCTGATGCCTCCTATAGGGGAATTATGACGGTTGGAAGAATCGCTGATCTTATAAAAGCTCTGAACATCAAGGTGGATAATCTTTGGATGGTTGTAAATCGCTGCCCACAAAATCTTCCAGAGGAGCTGAAAAGATATGCTAAAGAAATTGCAGAAAAACATTCCTTAAAGCTTCTTTCCTTTTTGCCTGAGGATCCAAAGGTGCTTGAATACGAGGCAAAAAAAATTCCAGTCTTTGAATGGAAAGATTCCCCTCTTAAAAAAGAGGCATATTCTGCTTTTGAAAGGCTTTTAAATTCATGAAATTATCCATTTATAATACTCTTACCCGAAAAGTAGAGGTCTTTGAGCCTTTAAATCCACCCAGAGTGACCATGTATGTTTGCGGGATTACCGCCTATGATTCTTCTCATCTTGGACATGCAAGAAGTGCTGTGATTTTTGATGTGCTTTACAGGGTATTGAAGTTTTTGGGGTACGAAGTCATCTATGTGAGAAATATAACCGACATTGATGACAAAATTATAAATCGGGCAAACAAGGAAGGAATTTTCTGGAAAGATTTGACTGAAAAATACACCAAGGAATATCAAGAGGAGATGGAAAGGCTTGGGGTTTTAAAGCCCAGTTTTGAGCCTAAAGCAAGTGAGCATATTCCTGAGATGATTGAAATTATTAAGAAACTCATAGAAAAAAAGCTTGCCTATGTGAGCAATGGAGATGTCTATTTTTGTGTGGAAAGGTTTCCTGAGTACGGAAAACTTTCGGGAAGAAAGCTCGATGAGATGCTTTCTGGGGTGAGAATTGATCCTTCGGAGAAAAAAAGAAATCCTCTTGATTTTGCCCTTTGGAAGAGTGCCAAGCCCGGAGAACCTTACTGGGAAAGCCCCTGGGGATATGGAAGGCCTGGCTGGCACATTGAGTGCTCAGCCATGAGTCTTAAGTATCTCGGAGAAACCATTGACATACACGGAGGAGGCCTTGATCTAATTTTTCCTCATCATGAAAATGAGATAGCCCAGAGTGAGGGAGCAACGGGCAAACCTTTTGTGCGATATTTTATTCATCACGGCCTTATTACCGTTGACGGCGAAAAGATGTCAAAGAGTCTCGGGAATTTTGTGACCACCGGCTATCTTCTTGACAAATATCACCCAGAAGTGATAAGGGCCTTTCTTTTGTCCAAACATTATAGATCACCCCTTGATTATTCCGAAAAAGGCATAGTAGATATGGAAAAGGCCCTTTACAGAATGTATGAAACCTTTTATTGGATTAAAAAAGCCAAAGCTAAAAAAGAGGGACACTCACCCAAGGAAAGAATTAAAGAACTTCAGGAAAAATTTCAAACCTTTAAAGAGAATTTTTTAAAGGCACTCCTTGAGGACTTAAATACAGCCCAGGCTTTGGGTTATTTGTTTTCCATTGAAGGAGAACTTTATAACTTTCTCAATAAATATGGTGATCTTACCTCAGAAGAGGTTGAGGCCTTAAAAGTAATGCTTGCGGAATTACAAAGGCTTTCTGGAGAACTCTTGGGTGTTTCTCATTCTGACCCCCTTGAGTTTTTCAAATATGAAAGGGAAAGAAAAATAAAGAATTTGGGGAAAACCCTTGAAGAAATTGAAAAACTCATTGAGAAAAGATTTCAGGCAAGAAAGGAAAAGAATTTTGAACTGGCAGATAAAATCAGAGAGGAACTTAAAAACCTTGGCATTCATCTTAAAGACACTAAAGAAGAAACCTTTTGGTATATTGAGTGATGATCTGGTTTGATTATCTTGCTCTTGGATTTACAGCCTATTTTGTCATAAGAGGTTTTCTTACAGGAATTATAAAAAATGTTTTTTCCTTGGTAGGAATGATTGTGGCTTTTTTATATTCTGGGTGGTTAGCTTTGAGATTGAAACCCTTTGTGGGGCATATAATAAGTCATCCTAAGGTAGCTTTTTTTATGAGCTATCTTCTTGGCTTTGTTTTAATTTATCTTACCTTTGTTTTGGCTGGTTTTCTTTTTTATCTCCTTATCAAATCCATGGATATGAGCATTGGGGATAGAATTTTGGGAGGCCTTTTTGGATTTTTGAAAGGTGCACTTTTTACAACCTTTCTTTTTTATCTCATTGTAATTCCCTTCCCAACAGAAAAACCAACTCTTGAGAAAGCAAAGAGCTATCCCATTGTTTCAACTACTACCAAAATTTTAATTCGTCTAATTCCTCAATCTTGGCTTGAATTTATCAAGAAATCCAGGAAATATTACGAAATTCCCCGAACTATACTTGATTAAAGAATTCCTTTAGTGGAAAGGATTTCTTCTTCCTGAGGGGAAATGGCTTTTTTAAAGGCGTAAGCAAAGGCCTTAAATAGGCTTTCTGCTATGTGATGGGAATTTTTTCCGTAAAAGCATCTTAAGTGCAAGGTAAAAAGGGCATTATTCACAAGGGCTTTAAAAAACTCTTCAACAAGTTCGGTATCAAAGTTTCCTATTTTCTCTGAGGGAAAGGTTACTTCAAAATGGAGATAGGGTCTTTTGGCAAGATCAATCACTGCTTGAGAAAGGGCCTCTTCCATTGGAATGGTTGCTTCACCATAGCGCGAAAGCCCCTTTCTCTCTCCCAAGGCCTCCTTTAAAGCAAGACCGAGGGTAATTCCCACATCCTCTACAGTGTGATGATAATCCACTTCAAGATCCCCTTCAGCCTTAAGTTCAAAGATTATCCCTGAGTGGAAACTGAAAAGTTCCAACATATGGTCAAGAAAGCCTATCCCTGTTGCTATTTTGCTTTTTTCAAGATAATCTCCGTAAAGATCAAGGGATATAAAAATACTTGTCTCCTGAGTTAGCCGTTCCTTTTTGATTAGAGGCAAATTACTCCTCCTCTAAGGTTTTTCCTGTAAGCCTCTTTAGGGCTTCGAGATACTTTTCTCTGGTTTTCAAAACTATATCTTCTGGAATTTCAGGAGGGGGGCTTCCCACCTTCCAGCCCGAATTTTTAAGCCAATCCCTAATAAATTGTTTGTCAAAACTTTTTTGAGATCTTCCCGGTTGATATTCTTCCTTAGGCCAGAATCTTGAAGAATCCGGCGTTAAAACTTCATCCACAAGAAGAAGTTTTTCCTCATAAAGGCCAAATTCAAATTTGGTATCGGCAATAATGATACCTCTTTCTTCTGCATAGGAACTTGCTTTTTTATATAACTTTAGCGAAATCTCTTTAATCTTTTCTGAGAGTTCCTCTCCAACGATTTTTTTCATTTCCTCAAAAGTGATATTGATATCGTGCTTTCCGAGTTCAGCCTTGGTTGAGGGAGTAAAAATTGGGTCTGGCAGTTTTTCACTCTCATTTAAGCCTTTGGGTAATTTAATACCGCAAACCTCTCCTTTTTCTTGGTATTCCTTCCATGCAGAACCGGTTATATACCCTCTTACAATGCATTCAACAGGAAGAACCCTTGCCTTTTTAACAAGCATACTGCGATTTTTAAGAAGCTCTTTATAGGGTTTTAAAATCTCAGGATAGGCTTCAACCTCCGCTGTGATTAAATGATTTTCTACTATATCTTTAAGAAAGTTAAGCCAAAAAAGGGTCATAAGAGTTAAAATTTTTCCTTTATCAGGAATGGGTGTTGGAAGCACCACATCAAAGGCTGAGATACGATCCGTTGCGACAATAAGGAGCTTATCACCAAGATCGTAAATATCCCGAACTTTCCCTCGATGAAAAAGAGGAACCGTGGTTAGATTGGTTTCAAAAAGGGCTTGCAAAGGCTGTCCCTTTTAAGCGGAAAGGCGAGCAAGTTTTCTTGTTCTCTTTTTAAACTTACTTGCTAATTTTCTATATCTTTCATATTTTTCCCAATCTTTATTCTTTTTGGCCTCTTCAGCAAGGGCCTTAAATTTTTTCACCTTGGCTTTAAGTTCCCTCATGGAGGCTCCAACTTTCCTTGGCTCTTCTTTAATTCCATATACCTTTTTAAGAGCAGAAATAAGCTCCTCTTTATTCATTCCGTGAACACCAGTTATTTCTGGTATTTGGAGGGCAATCTCCCTTAATTCCTTAATGGTCATTTTTTCAAGTTTCTTTTCCAGTTTGGGAAGTTCTCTTGTCTCCTCAACTTTTGTTTCTTCCATCTCTTCAAGCCTCCCCGTCAAAATTTCTCTTTTAAATTAGCATAAATTTAAATTTTTACAACAATAAACCGCCATTGTGAATTCAAATTTATAAGCAAGGTTTCTAATAGGCTCTCTCTTTTTATTTTCCTAAAAAAATAATTTTCAAAGAGGAAGAGGCGTGACGAAGAGGTTGTGACCCTTCAAACCGGTAAAAAGGTGTGATAAATTTTTTAGAAATTAAAAAAACTTTAATGACTCTTGATAATTTCTTAAATTTTATTATCTTAATGAAAAATAAAAATAAATAAAAAATAAAGGAGGGATTGGAAATGTTTAGACTTTCAACTAAAGGTAGATATGCGGTAAGGGCTATGTATGAAATTGCCAAGGCCTATCCCAATGGCATTACCCTTGATGAAATTGCTGAAAAACAAAAGATTTCAAGGGTTTATCTTGCTCAGATTCTCAATCGTTTAAGACAGGCACGATTAATCAGGTCTTCTCGCGGACCAGGTGGAGGTTATGTTTTGAGAAGGCCTCCTGAGGAAATTACCCTTTATGATGTTCTTGAACCGTTGGAAGGGCCTGTATGTGTGGCTTCCTGCCTTGATCCTGCTGAAGGATGTGAGGAAGTGGATGAATGTGTGGCTTATCCCATTTGGAAAAAGCTTGCTTCCTATATAGAGTGCATGCTTAAAAATGTTAAATTAAGTGATCTTATAAAGACCATGAGTGCCTCTGAGCGGGAAAAGTTTGCTGAATCGGTTACTTTGAAATGTTTTTAAGATAGGGCTGTCTCTTTGACTTCCAAGAGAGTTTTAACCTTTCCCTTGGAAGATAGAGAAATTCTTTTATCTTTAAAAGTAGGGGAATTTGTATACCTTTCTGGCTGGCTTCTTTGCGGAAGAGATGCAACTCACAAAAAAATACTTGAAGCTTTAAAAAGTGAAGGATTTAATTTTGATTTTACCAATCAAATAATTTATTATGTTGGGCCAACCCCTCCTCCACCTGGAAAGATAATCGGGGCCTGTGGCCCTACTACTTCTTCCCGTATGGATCCATATATAGAGGATTTCTTTAAGCTTGGGATATGCGCAACTATGGGAAAGGGCAAACGCTCAGGTAAGGTCAAAGAACTTCACAAACTCTATAAAGCTGTATATTTTATCACCTTTGGTGGAGCAGGAGCTTATTTATCCCAATTTGTCAAAAAAGTAGAACCCATAGCTTGGGAAGATTTAGGGCCAGAAGCTTTTTTTAGAATAAAAGTAGAAGACTTCCCTGCCATTGTGGGAATTGATACTGAAGGAAGAGACTTTTATGAACTCTCATCTGCTAATTTTCCTGCCTGAGCAAAGTTGTGCTTTTCAAGATCTTCAAAAATTATGATGACCGCTTCTTCAGGAATTTGAAGATTTTTAACAAGAATTTGAGTAATTTCCTCTGCAATTTTCTTTTTAATCTCTCTTGATCTTCCAGAAAATAAAGAAATTTTAACTATGGGCATGGCTTTCCTCCTCTGGAAGTATGGGTTTTTCAAAGCGAAAAACCATTCCTTCAAAAAAGGCAATCTTTTCGCCGTCATTTTTGGTAATGGTTACATGATAAGTTGCTAAGGTTTTTCCTTTACTAAATTCTTGGGCCCTTGCAACAAGTTTATCCCCAGCTTTGACGGCTTTTATAAAAGAAATACTCACATGGATGGCAAGGGCTAGTGTTCCATAAGAGTTTGAAGCAAGGGCAAAGGCAAGATCAGCAAGCGTAAAAATAACACCTCCATGACAAACCTCTGCAGAATTAAGGTGCTTATCTTTCACTTCCATTACCACTTCTGCATAACCCTCTCCCATATCTGTAATTTCTGCTTCAAGGAAATCAAAAAGCCTGTCGTATTTTCTGATATGTTCCTTGACCTTTTCATAAATGGGTTTCATTGGCTTCCCCTTAATATAATTTCCCCCAATCTGGATAATAAAGATTTTCAAAAGGAAGATAGGAATAATAAAGCAAGGAATCTAAATGGAGAAGATAGAGGCCCTTTCCGTATTTTCCCTTTGCCTTAAAAATTAAATAATCGCCTGTAGGAGAAAAGGAGGGATCCGTAAGGTTGATTCCTTGAAGTAAATATTTTTTCTTTTCTCCGGTTTTCAAATTATAAATAACAAGCTGATTTTGACCACCTTGAGAAGAGAGATATAAGAGCCTATCTCCTTTGGGAGAAAATCTTGGGGAAGTATTATATTTGCCCTCAAAGGATATTCTTTTTATTTGTTTTGTGGAAAGATCAAGAAAATAAATCTGGGGATTTCCTGAAGAATCCCCCACATAGGCTATGAATCTCTCATCAGGGCTTATACTTCCTGCTTGATGAACCCCTTTTCCTTTGGTAAGGGGAGTTAGAGTTTTCTCTTCAAGGGAAAATTTATAGACATTTATCTCTCCTTCCTTCCCAAGGGTTAAATAAAGATGCCTTTCATCTAAAGCCCAGATAGGTGCAGAACTTAAGCCCTGCAACTTAAATTTCTCCACTTCACCTGTCAAAATATGATAAATCTCAAGGTTGTAGTGACCTTTTTCATAAATGAGATAGGCAATTTTTTTTCCGCTTGGGGAAAATTTGGGGAAAAGAATTAGCTCTGCTGAACGAATTCTTTTAAGATTTCTTTTGGAAAAATCCATAATATAAAGATGGTCTCCTCTTTTATTTCTTTTAACAAAAACCAGTTTTGATTGACTGACCCCCTGATAAGGGGAAATATCCCTTATAATTTGATCAGAAAGGGCATAAGCCAGTTTTTCAAGGGAGGTGGCTTCAGCTTTGTAACGTTTTATAGGTTTTTCTTCAAAAACATCAATAAGTTCACCCTCAAAGAAGAAACGGCTTCCTTTACTTAGCCTACCCTTAAGATAATAGGATTTTTCCTTAAAGCCCTTAAGGGGTGGCTCTTTTAAGGCTACACAAATAAGATGATAATTTAATAGTTTACGAATAAGAGATGAAACTTCTTCTTCAGTTTCACCCTCAAAGGGAGGTATTCTAATAATGATTTTGCTGAAACTTTGGGGTGTAACTGTTATTACGGCACTATCCTGAGCCTTAACTTTTAATATGGTTATGCTTATGAAGATGAAGAGAAGAAAAACTATTTTATTCTTCATCTTCTTTTTCCATCTTTACAAGGTCTTCAAATCTTATGTCCATACCAAGAACCCCAATAATTTCATCTTCAGCATTTCTTATAGGAGCTGATACAGTTATACATAGGCTTCCGGTGATTCTTGAAGTATAAAATTTTGATACAAAAAT
Source organism: Thermodesulfobacteriaceae bacterium UBA6232 (assembly GCA_002441555.1). GTDB lineage: Bacteria > Desulfobacterota > Thermodesulfobacteria > Thermodesulfobacteriales > Thermodesulfobacteriaceae > Caldimicrobium. The sequence continues at coordinate 87,203 of DJWK01000033.1, read as the reverse complement.
CTTTCCGGTTTTTAGTGGATTGATGAACCAATCTCTATCTTCAAAGGTTTCCTTTTGAAGAAGTTTATCAAATTTTTTCTTATGTTCCATATCTCTCGTAAGACCAAAAATGGCCTTTCCTTCAGCATTTACTACATAAATAAACTGAACATAGGGATGTTCATCGAGAAATTTTTCAAAAACAGGTTTGATTTGCTTCTTTTCAAGAGAAATAATTTCTTTTTCCTGAACAAGTTCATTAATGAGTTTACTCATGATGGAAATAGCATAATTTCTCAGGTGATCAAGCTCGGATTCAAAGAGTTCTGGCAGATATTTTTTGGTAAGGGCAAGCATTTCTTCATTGGAAATGGAGGTGATACGCCCTTTTTCATATTGTTCAAGAATTTTTTTGTAAATTTTGACAACCGCTGGGTGTTTTTTGTCAATCTGCTTATCTCCTGTAAGACCAAAATGGGTATTAATCCAGTAAGCAACCCCTGCTGTTCCGCTTTTGTCAGTAATAATAATCTGAAAGGGTTTATTGAGCACTTTCTTTGAATCAAAGGAATTGTAAATTTCTTCATTTTTGATGATACCATCAATATGGATGCCCGCTCTTGTGGCATTAAAGTCTTCACCCACAAAGGGCTGTCTTGAAGGGATCTTTTCGTGTAGAACTTTACGATAGTATTCGGCAATTTCTGTAATAACAGTGGTATCCATTCCGTCAGCGGTTCCTTTAAGGGCAATATATTCAAAAACCATGGCTTCAAGGGGGGTATTTCCTGTCCTTTCTCCTATTCCAAGAAGCGAGGTATTAACATAAGCACAGCCATAAAGCCAAGCATAAGTGGCATTAATTACTGATTTGTAATAATCGTTATGGCCGTGCCATTCAAGAAGCTCTCCTGGGACCCCTGCTTCTTCAATCAAAGCGCGCACAAGTTTGGGCACACTAATGGGTAAAACAGCCTCTGGATAGGGAACTGCTACCCCCAGGGTGTCACAAAGGCGTATTTTTATGTCAATTCCGCTTTCTTCTCTGAGTTTCATAAGTTCAATAGCAAAGGGAATAACAAAACCGTAAATATCAGCTCTCGTTACATCTTCAAAATGACATCTTGGTCTAATTCCGTAGGATAAAGCCTCTTTCACTACTGCAAGATAATCCTCAAGGGCCTGTTTCCTTGTTTTCCCCAGTTTTAAATAAATGTGATAATCCGAACAGGAAGTTAACATTCCCGTTTCTTTAAGTCCCGCTTCTTTAACTAATTTAAGATCTTCTTTTCTTGCCCTTATCCAGCCAGTAATTTCTGGATATTGATAACCAAGAGATAAGCAACGCTCTAAGGCTTCTCTATCTCTTGCAGTATAAAGGAAAAATTCTGTTTTTCTTATAATACCTTTAGGACCGCTTAGTCTATGAAGAAATTTATAAAGCTGTTCGATTTGTTCAGGTGTATAAGGAGTTCTTGCTTGCTGGCCGTCCCTAAAGGTAGTATCAGTTATATAAAAGTTTTCAGCTGGTTGTGGGGGGATATATTTTCCGTCAAAATAAATCTTGGGTGGTTCTGTATAGGGGAATAATTCTTTAAACAATTCAGGAATTTCTTTTTCCACAAGGGCATAATTTTCCCTTTTGGGCCTGTATTTAAGCATGAAACACCTCCTTATGAGCTTTTTGGGAAAGATTTTAATAAAAAATAAAGGATAAAAACCTAAAAGTCAAGAAAAAGATATAAAATTTCAATTGACAAGGCTGCAAATTTGTGTATATTTTTTCAATTAAATAAGGGGGATAAATATGTTAAAAGATTTAAGTTTTTCAAGAAAAATAAGTCTTTATATTTTGGGAATTGTTATTTATATATTAACTCTCGGGGGAGTTTTTTATCTTGTTCAGGAATATTTATTATGGAGGCTTCAATCCCAGGTTAATTTATATGAAAGGGCTTATCAAATGGTTGAAGAAATCAGAGCAGAGCACCTAAGGTGGAAAGTAAATTTTTTGACAGCCCTTTTAAACGAGGATTTAAGTTCTATTAAACCTGATGAAAGCGTTAAGCTTTTAAAAAATCTTAAAAACTCTATATATATTTCTGAGATTTTGGAAACAGGTGAAAAAATGAACGCCATTGTAATGAAAATGAAAGAGGCCAAAGATCTTGAGGAAGCTATTGAGTATTACAATGAATTTCAAAAGTTTTCCAAAAGCTTTTTATGGGAGGGACTTGAAAGCTTAGTCAAATATTATAATAATAAATTGCATAATTTGAGAAGTGAATATAAGAAAATCAAAAGAATTCTACAAATTATCTACATTTTAGCCATAATACCTCTCGGAATGATTATCCTTCTTGCTTTAAGAACCATAGAGAATACCCTGAAGGAAAGTCTATTGCGTGTTGAAGAATATACAGAAAGAATATCCGAGGGTGATTTGACTCAAGAAATAGCTATTAAAAGGGCTGATGAATTTGGAAGAATCTTTGGCTGTTTAAACAAAATCACTCAGACTTTAAGAGGCCTTTTGGGTGTATTAAAAAGTGATGCGCAAAAGATTTCTCACTTTACAAAGGAATTTGAAAATTTTCAGAGGGAGGTTTTGGAAAAAACAGAGACCACTTCTCAGAGATCACAACATCTTATGGAACAGGCAAGTCTTATAAGTTTAACTATTGAGGATAGTGCAACCTCTACCTCTGAAATTACCAAGGCTATTGAAGAGATAAGCCAAAATACTCACTATGCTTCAAAGATTTCCAAGGAAGCCGTATCAAAGGCTGAAGAAACTAAAAAAGTTATGGATGAATTGAACGAGGTTGCTGAAGAAATTTCTGAGGTTATTAATTTGATTTCAGGAATAGCTGAGCAAACCAAATTTTTAGCCTTAAATGCCTCTATTGAGGCGGCTCGCGCTGGGGAGGCTGGAAAAGGTTTTGCAGTAGTTGCCAGTGAGGTAAAGGAACTTGCCAAAAGGGTCTCTGAAGCTACCTTAGAGGTAACAGAAAGAATTTACAAGATACAAGAAGAAACCAAAAAAGCCGTTAAAGAAACTGGAGAAGTCGTTGAGATTATAAATAAAATAAACGAATTTGCAGCTTCTATTGCTTCAGCTGTTGAAGAACAAAGTATTGCTATTCGAAATATTGCAGAACAAATAGAGCAAACCAGAGAAACAGCCAAATTTATGGCAGAAGATGCGAAAGGAAACTATGAGGCTGCTGAGGAGATCAAAAAACTTATGGAACTTCAAGCCTTACAGATTCAAGAATTGGTAAAACTTGTTAATGAACTAAATGAACAGATAGGAAAATTTAAGTTATAGCCCTTTTTTCAAGATAACTTCGCACAGCCTCACTTTCTGCAGGTAAAACCTCAAATTTTTGAGGTTTATTTTTTAAGGCCTCAATCTCCTCTGGCAATTTGAAATCTTTACCAATGGCTTTTGCTACTGCTTCAGGGAATTTGGCAGGATGAGCTGTTGCTAAACAAATCAGGGGAAGTTCGTTTTTAAAAGTAAGGCCTGCTTTTACACCTACTGCTGTATGAGGATCAAGAAGATAGCCAGTTTTTTCATAAAATTCATTAATAGTTTGGTAGGTTTCATCCTGGGTTACCGAGCGTGAAAGAAAGTCCCTTTGAACTTTATTTACTTCCTCTTCAGAAAAAGTTAGTTTTCCTTCTTTTAAAAAGGTCTGCATGGCAAGAGAAGTTTTTTCTGGATTTTCTTCATACAAATAATATAGATATCTTTCAAAGTTGCTTGCAATTTGAATATCCATGGCAGGACTTATAGTGGGAATAACCTCTCTTCTTGAGTAATCTCCATAATTTACAAATCTTGCAAGGATATCGTTTTCATTAGTTGCAAGAATAAGCCTTTCTATTCCATAACCGAGAATTCTTTTGGCAAGGTATCCTGCAAAAATGTTTCCAAAATTTCCAGTGGGAACAGAAAATCTTACCTCTTCCACATTTTCAAATTCGCATACCCGAAAATAACTGTAAATGTAATAAACAATTTGGGCCAAAATACGGGCAAAATTTATGGAATTTATGGCTGTAAGCCCGTATTTCTTTTTAAAGGGAAGGTCCATAAAAAGGTCCTTTACAATCCTTTGACAATCATCAAAGGACCCCTCTATCGCTAAATTATGCACATTGGGGTCAAGAACTGTTGTCATCATAAGGGCCTGAATGGGGGAAACCCTTTTATAGGGATGTAAAATGAAGATGGCGATATTTTCTTTTCCTTTGACACCATAAATAGCAGCAGCTCCAGTGTCGCCAGAGGTTGCACCAAGAATATTTATTTTTTTCCCTGTTTTTTTAAGCAAATACTCAAAGAGATTCCCCAAAAATTGAAGGGCAATATCTTTAAAGGCAAAAGTTGGACCGTGAAAAAGTTCCAAAATATAAATATCTCCTGCTTTTACAAGAGGGGTAATTTCAGGGTGGCGAAAGGTTGCATAACTTTTATGGATGAGATTTTTAAGCTCCCCTTCAGGAATATCATCCACAAAAAGCTTAAATACTTCTAAGGCAAGCTCAAGATAATTTAGCCCCTTCCAAAGTCTTCTTTTATCTTCTGAAACAACAGGTATTTTTTCTGGAATTATAAGGCCTCCATCAGGGGCAAGACCCTCAAAGACTGTTTCTGTAAAAGAAATTGGGTTAAGTCCTCCTCGGGTGCTTATATATCTCATAAAAGTCTCTCCTTTAATAGCCTTTGGTTTTGAGGATGTCCAAACGATTTTTCATTTTGTCCATAAAAAGTCTGAGATCGCTTTTTAATTCTTCAAGGGTTTTGTGATTTTTTTGATAGATTTTTGTGATCTCAGAAAGCCAGAATTCTATACATTCTCTTTCTCTCTGAGCAAGCTCCCTTTGAACCTTTTCTTTTAATTTTTGAAGAATTTTTGGATCTAATCCCTCCATAAAAGACCCTCCCCTAAAATTCAATACTTAAAAAGTCTTTCGCAAGAATAATTTCTCCCTGAAATTTTTTCTTGATAATTTTAAGGTTTACCTCTTCACTGTGAGGGTAAAAGTGACTCAATAAAACCCTTTTTGGATTTGCCCTCTCGCAGATTATTGAAATTTCTTCCGGTCCGAGATGGTGAGGAACTGAAAGAACTTCAGAATTGGCACACTCAAGAAGCAAAAGATCACCGCCCTGTGAGAGTGTAATTATCTCTTCGCAAAAACCCGTATCTCCAGAATATATAATACTTTTATTGTCAAGTTCAAGCCTTATAGCAAGAGATTCGGGATTATGTTTGACTTTAATAGTTTTAGCTTGAAAAGGGCCAATGGAAAAGCTGTAAAGACCTTCCTCTTCAATAAGATGAATTTCAAGAAGAACTTCTGGAGGGCTTACCCAATGTCCAAAGGCTTTTTGAAGGCCTTCATAAAAGAGAGAAAAATTTTTATGAACATAAAGGTGAACCTTTTCTTTACGAATATAGCCGAGTTGATAGCGCATGGCAAAAAGAAAGGGGATAAGGTCTGTTACATGATCGGGATGAAAGTGAGAAATAAATATGGCTGAAATATCGTTAAGAGTAAGCCCAATCCTAAGAAGTTGTTTAATGGTTCCAGGCCCAAGGTCAAGGAGGAGATGGAAGTCCCCCTGAGAGAGAAGATAAGAAGGAGCTCCCCTTTCTGAGGTTATCCAACCTGTTCCCGATCCAAGAACGGTTAATCTCATTCTGGCAATCTAAATTTTTCAAGAAGTTTATTAAATTCCTTAGAACTTAAAAGTTCTTTTGCCTTTTTTAAAAAAATTTCTGAAGCCTCTTTATCCTTTTTAAAATAAAGATAAAGCCAGGAGAGAAAATAAAAGGAGGCTCCATCCAGTTCATGCAAAGAAAGTATTTCCTGAAGATATTCTAAGGCCTTTCTGTAATCACCTCTTAAGAAGGAAAGTTTTCCCACAAAAATTTTGTCTTCCAAAGTTAAATTTGAAACCCTTTGGAGGATCTCCTCCATTTCTTCATAGCGTTCCTCATTCCATAAAAATTGTAAAAGAGTTTTTCTGAAAAGTGGTTCCTCTTCATTTAATAAGTAGGCTTTGTATAAATGGTATTCTGCGTTTTTGCGGTCTCCCTCCTCAAAATAAATTATTCCGAGATTATAGTGGATGCGAGGATCTTCTTTCAGGCATCCGCAGAGTTTTTCTTTTAAGAGGGTTTTGGCTTTATGAAAATCCTTAAGGACATAATAGATGGAAGCTTCACTCAGGGTTAATTCAATAGGTTGAAGACTGTAAGGTTTAGCCATGTGATAAAATTTCAGTGCGGCCCCTAAATCTTCCCACTCATAAAAAAGATCAGCAAGCACATGCAAGGTGAAACCATCAAGGAGGTGTATTTTTTCTCCTGCGCGCTTAGCATGTTCAAAAGCTGCATATCCTAAGAGAAATGGATTTATCCCCTTAAAGGGGTCCTTTTTGAGAAGCTCTGCTTTTACTATCCCAAGGGTGTTTTCAGAATCCTTCTCTTTTTTCAATATATCTTCCAGTTTATCTCCCTTGAAAAAATAATAATTCAGTGTCCCCCTTTTTGTAAAAAGGGGTTTTATGTTAATACCTAAATTTGCTGAAAGCGGCTTTTCAGAAACAAGAAGAACCCCACCTTTTGACAAGGCCCTTTGCCACCTTATGAATTCTCCGCTTGTGTATAGCTCAAAAATTTCCTTAAGAGAGGTTTTTGCTTTTCTGTTCAAGCGGGTAAAGCCAAGGCTTTTTTGAAGCTTTAGTTCTTTTTTAATAGCTTCGGGCTCAAAATTTTCTTGAGAAAGCTCCATAAAAAGAGCCAAAAAAATTTTTCCCCCCTTCCACAGGTTAATAAATAGCTCTCTGATTTTTCCAAAAAAAAGGGGATAAAAATAAAGGTTATCAATCCTGAAAAAGGGATAATTTTTTGGAGGCTTTCCTTTAAAATAAAAAAGATAGCCAGGTATGGTTTCAAGGGATATAAGGATTTCTAAAAGTTTGGAAGATAAAAGGCCCTTTTCAAAATTTTCCAAAAGAAATCTTTCAAGTAGAAGCTGGCTATAAATTTTTTCTTTTCCAAAGTTTAAGAGATATTCGGTGTCAGCTGTAAAGGGTTTGATATCTTCAAAAAAGGTAAGATTATATTTTTTTGTGAAATAGGTTTTTAAAAAGGGAAGAATTTTTTCTGTTTCAGGGGGTAAGTTCAAAGGCATCCTTTAAGTTTTTTAAAGCCTCTTTTATAAGTGAAAATTCTTCATCAAAAAGGGTTCTTACATCAAAAACTATGGCATTTTCTTCGGCAATGGCAATTATGGGAGGGTCATTTTCTCTAAGATATTTCTGAATTTCCTGGGGTGAAATTCCTTCAATTTCTAAGGCAACTCCATAGGAGGGGATATCAAGAAGGGGGAGGGCTCCGCCTCCGGTTTTGGCAACCGTTGAAACAAGGTAAACTCTGGTTTTGGGGAGATTTAAGTCGCGAAGGTATCTCAAAAGTTTTTGAGCCTTCTTTTTTATCTCTTCAGGCTTTGAAAGAATCATTTTTAAAACGGGAATGTGTTCAATGGCAAGGTTTTCATCCCTATAAAGCTTGAGAGTGGCTTCAAGGGCAGCAAGAGTTAGTTTGTCGATTCTTATAGCTCGGTTTAGGGGATTTTTGCGAATTCTTTCAATAAATTCCTTTTTACCAAGAATAATTCCTGCCTGAGGGCCGCCGAGTAATTTATCCCCAGAGAAAGTTACCACATCAACCCCTGCTTTTAAGACTTCCTGAACAGTGGGTTCTTTTATAAGACCATATTTAGAAAAATCTACAAAGCATCCGCTTCCGAGATCCTCCATTACGGGAAGCCCTCTCTTTTTCCCAAGAGAAACAAGCTCTTCTGTGCTAACCTCTTTGGTAAAACCCACGATGGCATAGTTGCTTTTGTGAACCTTGAGAAGAAGGGCGGTGTTTTCGGTTATGGCATTTTCATAATCAAAAAGATGGGTTTTATTGGTAGTGCCAACCTCTTTAAGAATACAGCCTGCCCATTTCATTACCTCAGGAATTCTAAAGGAACCTCCAATCTCAACAAGCTCTCCTCTTGAAACAATTACCTCTTTTCCGTAGGCAAGAGTATTAAGACTAATAAGAACGGCGCTCGCATTATTATTAACCACAAGGGCAGCCTCAGCTCCAGTTAATTCTTTTAAAATTCCCTCAACATGGCTGTAGCGACTTCCTCTTTTTCCCTCAACGAGATTGTATTCCAAATTAGAATAATATCTTGCCACCTCAACGAGATGCTTTATAGCCTCATCTGCCAGAGGGGCTCTTCCGAGATTAGTATGAACAATAACCCCTGTGGCATTAATAACTCTTTTTAGATGATAGCTTTCGTATTCTTCAAAGATTTTTTTTAAAAGTTCAGAAAGATATACCTCGGAGAGTTCTTTGAGTTCGCCCTTGGAGAACTTTTCTCTTAAAAGGTTTGCTGCCTTTCTTGCCGGCTCGGTAAAATATGAAAAGGGATAATAAGGAAAAAGCTTTGCCAATTTTTCCTTTAGTTCATGAACAGAGGGAATTCTCATAGTGAGGCTACAAGTTTTTTTACAAAACGCTCCATGCGATGAAGGGCTTCTTCAAGAATTTTTTCTTCCGGTAAAAAGATTATTCTAAAGTGTTTGGTTCCTGGTTTTTGGCCAAAGCCACTTCCATGAACAACCACTACACCTTCTTCCATGATAAGTTTTTTGACAAATTCAAGATCTGAAATTTCAGGAATATCAAGTCTTGGAAAGGCATAAAAGGCTCCAAGGGGTTTAGTGCAATGAATATAGGGTATGTTATTTAAACCTTCCACAATTAAATCCCTTCTTTTACGCAAATCTGGAATAACCTTTTTAATGTATCCATTCTCATTATTTAAGGCCTCAGGAATAGCCCATTGAAGGGGATGCGGTGCACAAAGCCTTGCTCTTGCAAGTTTATGAATGGCTTCTATGTAATCTTCAAGAATTTCCTTTGGACCAGAGACAATGCCCCAGCCCACTCTCCAGCCCGGTGCAAAATAGCATTTGGAAAGCCCGTTAAAGGTAACCACTGGCACATCCTCTGCAAGTGCTCCAATGGAGATGTGTTCAATCCCATCCTCAAGAACAAATTGATCGTAAATCTCATCTGACAAAATTACCAGATTGAATTTTCTTGCAATCTCCAGTATTTGAAGAAGGGTTTCCTTTGAGTAAATAGCCCCTGTGGGATTGTTAGGATTGATAATTACTATAGCTTTGGTTTTTTCATCAATGGAGGCTTCAAGTGAAGCAAGATCAGGCTCCCAGTTGTTTTCCTCATCTAAATAGTAAAATCTTGGTTCAATATCAAGTTTTGATACAATAGCTTGGTAAAGGGGATAGCATGGACAGGGAAGAATGATATTTTCTCCAGGGTCAACAAGGGAAGCTATGGCGAATTCTATGGCCTCGCTTGCCCCCTGTGTAATAAAAATATCCACAGGCTTTATTCCTTTTCTTTCAGCATAGGCCTTTATAGCTGTGATTGCCTCTGGAACACCCACGGAATCTGAATAGGAATTATGATTTTCAAGCATGGCCTTGTAGGCAGCTTCAATTAGATTTCTGGGAGTAACAAAACCATATTTAACAGGGTCACCGATGTTAAGATAAATGAGATCTTTACCAAGCTCGAGGGCCTGCTTGGAGGTCTCAACAATATCCCTTATGGCATATTCTACTCCCCAGGTTCGGTTGGCAGGCTTAATTTTAAAGGTGAACCCCATTTATTTCACAGCCTCCTTGATTAATTTATTTACTTGAATCTTTTATCATCATACAAATTTTCCCCTTTGTCAAGGCCTTATAAGATTTTTCTAGAAAGAATTTATTAGGAATTTGAAAGAGTCCTCTCAATGGTTTGAATAAGAGTTTCAAAGGTATAAGGTTTGATTAATATACCTGAAAATCCGTAATTTTTGTAATTAGAAGTTACATCAATCCCTGTATATCCTGTAGACAAAATGACCTTTGCGTTGGGGTCTATGGTTTTTAATTCAGCTACAACTTTATCTCCCTTTATATCAGGAAGAACATAATCTGTAATAACCACATGAAAGGGGTTATTTTCCTTAAGAGCTTTATAATATTTTTCTATTCCTTCCTTACCATTATCAGCTGTATCAACTTCGTAACCCATTTCTGAGAGAAGAAATAATAATGAGTCTCTCAGTTCTTCTTCATCATCTATAATTAAAATTCTGTAGTGTTTTTTAGATATCTCTAAAGATGGAGTAGATTTTTTACCTTCAACGGGCTCATCTTTAATTAAATAGGGTAAGTAAATTTTAAAAATAGCTCCTCCTTGTGGATTATTTTCAGCTATTATATTACCTCCGTGTTTTTTAATTATTTGATAAGCAATGGCTAATCCAAGACCGGTCCCCTCTTCTTTAGTGGTGAAAAAGGGTTCAAATATATTAGGTAAAATCGAAGGAGGTATACCTAGTCCGGTGTCAGAAATTTTTATTTCTACATAATCACCTTCTAAAAGAGGAGGGATTTCTTCATGTTTTAATTTCTTTAAAGAAACCTCTATATTAACTTTTCCGCCATCTGGCATGGCTTCCCTGGCATTTATAAAAATATTTTGGAATACTTGAGCCATTTGTTGAGGGTCTATTAAAATATTCCTTACTGGATTTTGAAAAATTATATTGTATTTAATAGGTGTTCCTGAGAAACAGAACTCAGCCACATCTTTTATTAATTCTTCAAGATCATGAGGTTCTTTTATAGGAACCCCTTCTTTACTTAAGCTGAGTAATTGTGAAGAAAGATATTTGGCACGATTGAGAGTATTTTCTATTTTTTGAATAAATTTAATACAATCTTCTTTTTTATTGTTAGAGATATTTAATTTAATTAAACTTAAATAATTAAATAAAACGGCAAGCAAATTATTTAAATCATGAGCCACCCCTCCTGCAAGTCTATTTATGGTTTCAAATTTTTCAAATTTTAAAAGTTCCTGTTCAAGCTGCTTTCTGGTAGTTATATCACTTATTCCAAAGATGTAACCTTCTATTTTGTCTTCAAATACAATAGGTGAAATACTTATTTCAATAAATCTTTTTTCTCCACCAGGGGAGAAAAAAATCCCTTCAGTTTTTAAAGAAGAATCAATCAAAAGGCTTTCCTATGTTATAAGTTCAGGAAAAACCTCATCCCATAAAAGGGAATTTTTATTAGGGTGTAAGATCGGAAAAATTTCTATAAGGTTTTTGTTTATTATACTTTCGTAACTATAACCTGTTAAAGCACAGAAAGATGGATTTACATATTGAATTTTAAAATCTGCGTCCGTAAGAATTAATCCTTCTTTAAAAAAGGTTAAAATATTTTCTATTTTATTTTTTTCATATTGCAGATTTTTATCCTGGATATAAAGAATTTGTGAAATATAATTTATTACATCTTTTAAACGATTTAACTCTTTTGAAAATAGTATTTGGTCAAGTTGTATTCCCTTATTATAAGGAAGCTTTTCTAAAAATGTCTGAAACTTTTGTAAATCTTTATAATAAAAATTGAAAATTAGATAAACAATAAAAAGAAAAATTAACCAACCTGATGTTAATAAAATTGCAATTGTGATAAAACTCTTTCTTTGTAAATTTTTAATATATTTTTTAGATATTACGAATTGGATCCAAGCAAGGGTTTCATGAGTAATTTCTTTTTTTATAGGAAAAAGAAAATAAAAGGCCTCACGGTCCTCAGATAAATATTCAAACAAAGGTTGATCAAATACCTTTAAAGGGTATGAAATGTTTATATTTCCCTTTTCATTTTTTTTTTATATCTAAAAAAATAATTTTATCTTTGTTAATAAATTTGATATTTGTAATTTCCTTATGTATAGACAAATAATATAAAAACCTTTCTATACGATCATAGTCTTGTGTGATTAAAAGGGGATAGATTGCAGATATGGTAGAGTATTTAAGAGAATTTAATTCTTCTTTAATAATTTCTTCAAAAAAACGTTTTTGTATATAATTAGTTGACCATGAAATTATTATGATACCAGTTAAAAAGACAATAGTTATAATAATTAAAAATTGTGTTTTGAGGGTTCTATTTTTAAAATTGTAAAGTGGATTCATAAATTAAAAGAAGATTAACACACAGGTGAGTCCCTATTTGGTAAAATAAATTTTAACTGCTTATAATCTTTTTCATAATTAGTCCTTACTGGGTTAGGTATTTGTATTTTATAAAAATAATCCTTAAGAGCAGGATTTTTATTAAGTTCTATGAAAGCATTTACAAATTTTTCAACAACTTCTGTAGGTACACGAGGATTAACAATAATAGGATGAGAACCAAAGGGTGGAGTAGTGTAAATAATATGCAAATTGTTTTTAATTTCATCAGATTGTTTTAAAAATGAAATATTTACTGCACCTCCAGCATCAGCAAGCCCGAATAATACATGTCTATAAACATTATCATGAGTTTTAACAAATACAGGATTTATTTTAATATTATATTTTTTAAAAACATAAATGGTTAAATAAATATATATTGGGCAGCTCGGTGAAGCAAAGGCAACTTTTTTCCCATCAAGAGATACCAAAGTTTTTAAAGGGCTATCTTTTTTTGTTACCAAAATTCCTAATAAAGGTGAATTATTTCTTAATATCGGGGAATATTTAGATTTTTCGTATGCAATCACAGCTTGAAAAGGATTAACATAAGCAAAATCAAGGGAATTATTAAAAATTTCCTGTTCAAAATCTTTAATTGTTTTATAAATTTTGATTTCAAAATTATAACCTGTTTTAGCCGAGATTTCTTTAAGGATGGGTCCCCAATTTTTCTGTATAAAATCTGGAGTAAACATGGGAACTATAGCGAAGGAGAAGCTCTTTTTTTCTTCAGCTGGAGATGAAATAGAATTTATAATTAAAAAAAGAACTGAAAACAAAAAAATTTTAACCATGATTAAAATAATTTTAACCAAAAATTTGGAATTGAAAAGGAATTTAATATGAAAGATATTCTTTAATTCCGTGGAAAATGTATTCTACGGCGATACTTGCAAGAATCAATCCGAGAAGTCTAACCACCGCTTTTGTTCCGAGCTCTCCAAAAAACTTGAAAATTCTGTTTGAATGAGAAAGAATCGTATAAGTAATTCCTGAAACAAGAATTATGGAAAGAAAAACCATAAATTTTTCAGAGAAGCTCCCCCTTTCTGTTAGGATAATAACCGTAGTTATGGCACCAGGGCCTGCAAGATAGGGTATTCCAAGGGGAACCACTGAGACATCCTCCTTTTCCTGAACTCTTGTTTCCTCTTCAGGGGTGGCCTTTACACTTCTTACCTTTCCAAGAAGCATTTCCATGGCTGTTAAAAAGAGAAGTATTCCACCTGCAATTTTAAAGGAAGAAAGGGAAATATTGAAAAGAGAAAGAAGATAAGGTCCAAAAAAGAGGAAGAGAGAAAGGGTTATAAGAACTGTTAGACTTGCTCTTAAAGCTATTTTTCTTCTTTCAATCTCATTATAACCTGCAGTGATACTCAAAAAGAAAGGGGCTCCTCCTATGGGGTCAATAATAGTAAAAAGAGCTATAAAGGATTTAAGAAAAAAGGTTAATTCCATTTTCCTCTAAGATAAAAAATAACTCCAGGAATGGCTGAAATTAAAATCAGGCTGTAAGCAAGAAGTCCCATGGAAAGGCCGTATTCCACAGGATAATTTAGGTAATGAAGAAAATAACTTAAGGTTCCCTCTCTTACCCCCAGCCCTGAAATACTAAGGGGGAGAGCAGAGAGAAAGCTTATAACAGGAATGAGCACAAAATAGGCAGAAATTGAAAGTGAAAGATGTAAGGCCTTTCCAAGAAATAAAAACTGAAAGACAAAAAAAATCTGAATAATTATTCCAAGAATTAATGGCATAAGCACATGGGGAAGTTTTAAAGGATTAAAAAAATAGGTTTTATTATAAAAAGTCAAAAAAAGAACAACTCCCATAAAACCTAAAAGGGAGGGATAAACTATGAATTTTAAAAGGGTGCTCAAATTCGCTGGAAGAAAGTTTGCCCCCATTCTTAAAGAAAAGGCAAGAATAAACATAATTCCCAGAAGGCCAAGGGCTCTGTCAAGAACCACACTAAAGCTGGTTTTTTTCCATTCAAGCCCCTTTTTATAAAGATTAAATCCCCTTAAAGTATCTCCTGCCACAATCCCTGGAAAAAGGGTATTCAGAGAAAAACCCATAAGATAACTTTTTAAATAAAAGAAAAATCTTTCCCTAAATCCCCAGGAAGCACAAATCTTTTTCCATCTTAAAGCCACAAGGCTTTGAAAGATGGCCACACAAAGAAGGGCGAGAAAATAATACTTAAGGTCTATTTGAGCAAAAAGGAGTTTTAATTTTGTAAAATCTGTTCTTTTAAAAAGATAAAAAAGAATTCCAAAGGAGAGAGAAAATCTCAAAAAAAGAAAAAGAGAGCTTTTAATTTTTTTAAGATTCATCTTTAAAAACGCGAAAATAGGATACATAGGATTTTTCTTTGAAAAGTAAAGGGTTTTCAATAATGGCAACCAGTTTTCCCCTGGGATCAACAAGCCTTATCCATTTTTCAGAAGGGGAAAAACTGAGTTTTTGAAATTTTATAAGGGAAAGAAAGGCGGTTCTATTAATTTGTTTTCCCTCTCTAACCCTTTTTGCAAAGTCCTCACTGATGACCACTTTGGGTAAAAACTCAAGGGCTTGATGGACAGGAATTATAAATTCCTTTATTTTTTCTGGATTTTCCTTATTTATTTTTTCAAGATCTTCAAGAGTTAGGGCTTCCTTCAAAGTAAAAACACTTTTTTGAAGCCTTTTGAGAGAAGAAAGCACAGCCCCGCAGCCAAGCTCTTCTCCTAACTGATGAATAAGGCTTCTCACATAGGTGCCTTTGGAACACTTAAGATAAAAGGTAGCAACTCTTCCATCAAAAGAAAGAATGTCAAATTGATAAACCTTTACCTTTTTCGGTTCTTTGGGAATAATGAGGCCATCTCTGGCGTATTTGTAAAGAGGTCTTCCTCTGAATTTAGCAGCAGAATAGGGAGGAGGGATTTGCTCAAGCTCTCCTACAAACCTCTGGGCAATTTCTTTAATTTTTTCAAGAGTAATATCCTTTATATCATACCTTGCAATTACCTCTCCGGTTATATCATAGGTATCGGTAGTGTAGCCCAGCTCAAATTTTCCTTCATAGATTTTGTCGCCCTCTAAAAAAATTTGGGCAACCTTTGTGGCTTCATTCAAAAATATGGGAAGAACGCCTGTTGCAATGGGATCAAGGGTTCCACCATGACCTGCCTTTTTAACTTTTAAAAGCCTTTTCACCTTTTCAAGGGTCTCTGTGGAGGTAAGACCCTGGGGTTTATCTATTATTAAAATACCTGAAAGCTTTTCCTTCATAGAAAGGCCTCAAGCTCTCTTTTAAGCTTTTCAAGAAAATTATATAGTGATTCCCCTTTTATTTTAAAGCCGCAGGCATATTTGTGGCCGCCGCCTCCGAATTTTTTGGCAAGTTCAAGAATCTCAAAAGGGGCTTTGCTCCTTAAACTTACTTTAATCAAACCTTCTTCCACTTCCTTGACTAAAGCTGAAACTTTAACCCCCTTTATGCTTCTTAAAAGACTTGCTGGATCATTAAGATAAGCTTCGCCTCCAAGTTTTTCAAAATCTTCTTTTTTTAAATATGAAAGGGCAATTTCACCATTTTTTAATAATTCAAGTCTTTCTAAAACCAGCTTGGTCATTTCAATTTGCTCAAAGGGAATATTTTCAAAGAGTTCCCTGGCAATGAAATTTGGACGAGCTCCGAGATCCATGAGTTCCTGTGCAACAAGAAAGATATCTCCTTTTACATTTTCATACTTAAAACTTCCCGTATCGTAATAAAGCCCGGAAAGCAAATTTTCAGAGACCTCAGGAGAGATTTTTAGATAAGCTGATTTTAAAAATTTATAAATAATATAGGTAGTTGAAGGAGCTTCAGAATTTATAATTTTAAAGGGGGTACAAGAAAGAAAAGAATCGCAGGACTCTTCCTGATGGTGATCAAAAATTAATACTTTTTTTGGCTTTAATAATTTTTTTATTTTTTCAGGTATTCTCTTTTCGCATTGAGCATCAAAAACTACAAGCAAATCAGGTTGATAAAATTCTTCTTTTTCTGAAACTATTTTTACCTTTTCAATACCATGTAAAAATTGAGAATTTGCTGGTAATTCCTCAACAAGAGGAAGAGGATTTTTTTCTGAAAATACAAGGGAAAAGGCAAGCATGGAAGAAAGGCCATCTATATCAGGATTTTGATGGGTAACAAGCACTATCTCTTTTGATTCTTTAATTAATGAAAGAACCTTTTCTGTATCCATATTTTTATCAGGTGGAACTTTTTATTTTTTCAAAGAGCTCATCAAGTCTTTTTTCTCTTTCTTCGGAGGTATCTTTTTCAAATTCAAGATCAGGTAAAAATTTTAAGGTTATTTTTTGAGAGAGAAGTTTTTTTATGTAGCCCTTTGATCTTTTTAAAGCCTTTTCAACCTCAGAAGGGTCCGCCCCAAAAACGCGAAAATAAACCGTTGCTTTTTTAAGGTCAGCGCCTATTTTGACATCCGTTATAGTTATAATATTTTTCAAAACAGGATCATTGAGTTCATAGAGAATAATCTCTGAGATTACCTCTTTAAGAAGGCTTGCCACCTTTTCAGGACGTCTTGACATGTAAGGGGCATCCTCAATAGGAGAGATATTCAATTTCTGCATTCACAATATCAAGGGCACTTTCTTTTTGAATAAACTCTATGAGACTTGTGAGTTTACTATCAACAAAACCTTGATCTTTTCCAACGATACTTATACCAAGAACAGTGCGCTGCCAGAGATCATGCCCATCAACTTCAGCAATGGAGACCTTTTTAAAATTGGCCTCTATTTTTTGAAGAAGGGCTCTGAGAATCTGCCTCTTTGCCTTTAAAGAATTTGGTTCCGGGAAATAAAGTTCTATTCTTGCAATTCCCACAACCATTTTAGAGTTCCTGGGCAACTTCTCTAACCTCAAAGGCTTCAATAAAATCACCCTCTTTTACATCATTAAAGTTTTCAATTTTTATTCCGCATTCATAACCAGCAGAAACCTCTTTTACATCCTCTTTGAACCTCTTAAGGCTTGCAATTTTACCGGTATAAACCACAACTCCGTCTCTTATAACTCTTACCTGATTATTTCTGTTAATAACTCCTTCTTTTACATAACAACCAGCAACAATACCCACCTTGGGCACTTTGAAGGTGGCCCTAACCTCGGCAACCCCGGTGATGACCTCTTCATATTTGGGTTCAAGAAGGCCTGCCATGGCCTTTTTAATATCCTCAAGCACATGATAGATAACATCATAAAATCTTACATCAACTCCTTCCTGTTTAGCCACTTCTTTGGCCTGAGGATTGGGTTTTACATTAAAACCTATAACAATAGCATCAGAAGCAGAAGCAAGCATAACATCACTTTCGGTTATGGCACCGATTCCTGCCCTAATAACAGAAACCTTAACTTTATCTGTAGATAGCTTTTCAAGAGAGCTCTTTAAGGCCTCAAGGGTCCCCTGTGTATCTGCTTTTAAAACGATTTTGAGTTCTTTTAATTCACCTTCTTTCAGTTTTTCAAAGAGTTTTTCAAGACTTATTTTAGCTGCCTGGGCAGCTTCTGCTTCCCTTGCTTTCCTCTGGCGATATTCTGCAACCTTTCTTGCCTTCTCTTCGTCTTCCATCACAATAAAGTCATCTCCTGCAGAGGGAAGCTCTTCAAAACCAAGAATTTCAACTGGTGTTGAAGGTATAGCTTCCTTGATTCTGTTGCCGTAACTGTCAAACATGGCTCTTACTCTTCCGTAGGTAAGCCCACAAACAAAGGGGTCTCCCTCTCTTAAGGTACCTTCCTGAATGAGAACTGTGGCAACAGGCCCCTTTCCTTTGTCAAGTCTGCTTTCTATAACTCTACCCCTTGCAGGCCTATCATAAGCAGCTTTGAGATCAAGCATTTCAGCCTGAAGAAGAACAAGTTCAAGAAGATCTTCAATTCCAATTTTGTTTCGTGCAGAGATATTGGCCATAAGGGTGTCTCCACCCCATTCTTCTGGAACAAGACCAAGTTCTGCCAGTTGAGATTTAACCCTTTCAGGATTGGCATTAGGTTTATCAATTTTGTTAATTGCAACTACAATTGGAACTCCTGCTGCCTTTGCGTGTTCAATGGCTTCCTTGGTCTGATCCATAACCCCGTCATCAGCAGCTACAACAAGAATTACAATATCAGTAACCTGAGCCCCCCTTGCTCTCATAGAAGTAAAGGCCTCATGCCCAGGGGTATCAATAAAGGTAATCTTCCTTCCATCATCTAAGGTTACCGTATAGGCACCAATGTGCTGGGTAATACCCCCTGCCTCTCTGTTTGCCACATCGGTTTTTCTAATGGCATCAAGCAGGGTCGTTTTACCATGGTCAACATGGCCCATAACGGTAACAACAGGTGGCCTTGGTTTAAGCTCTTCAGGAGAGGGCGGTGTATATTGAAGAAGTAATTCTTCCTCAATAGTTCCCTTTTCTACCTGATAGCCGAATTCATCAGCAAGAATGGCAGCAGTCTCAGCGTCAATGGATTGGTTAATGGTTAGAGGCATGCCAAGCTGTAAAGCCTTTTTAATAACCTCTGAAGCTTTAACTCCTATCAATTTTGCAAGCTCACCAACTTGAATGGACTCATATATTTTGATTTTTCTTTCCTTGGGTGGAAGAGTGGGTGGCCTTTCTGAAACTTTTTCTTTTTTGGGAGGAACCTTAGGTTTTACAACTTTTTCTTCTTCCTCCACTTCTGTTATAGGTTCAAAAAGGGAAAGCTCCTCTTCACTTTCGAAAAATTCAAGTTCCTCTCGCTCTTCTCTTGCTCTTTTAGGAACTTTCTTTTTTGGTTTTTTCTTTTCTTCCTCAAAGCGCTCTTTCTTTTTCTTTTTTGGTTCCTCTTTTTCTACAGGAATTTCAACTTCTTCAGGTTTGGGAGCACTTATTTCCTCTTTGGGAGGTTTGGGCTTGAAAACTCTTTCTCTACGAGGTCTAAATTCGGTAACAACTCTTCTCTCAGGCTTTGTCTCTTCAACCGTATCAGACGGCTCAACTTCAAGAGGAGCCTTAAGTTCTTCTTCGGTTTTGATGGTTAATTTTTCTTCTTTTTCAATGGCTTCAGTCGGAGGAGTTATTTCAGAAGGAGTTTCTGCTGAAACAACTTCTTCAGGTTTTTCTTCAATTTGAGGTTCTTCCTGAATTTCTTCTGCCCTTCTCTTTACAACAAGCCTTCTTCTTTTAGGCTTTTCCTCCTCAACAAAGGTTTTTTCAAGCTCTTCTTTTTCTTCTTTTTTGATAATAATAATCTCTGTTTTTTTTCCAAATTCTTCCCTGATTTTGGCGGCTTCTTCTTCGGTAAGTGAGGAAGAAGCTGTTTTTACAGCATATCCCTTTTCTTTTAATTTTTGAAGAAATTCCTTTACTTCTAAATTTAATTCTTCTGCTAATTCAGAAACTTTAACCTTAGACATTAATATTTAAGCCCCTTTTTAAAAGTTTTCTTAATCTTAATCTCAAAGTCTCAAAATTCAAGGTCTACTTTATTTTTTTGTAAGTTGAATTAATATGTAAAGTATGAAACAAGTTATTATTATTCCAGCAAGATTTGGGGCGACTCGTTTTCCCGGGAAACCCTTGGTTCAGCTCTGGGGGAAACCCCTTATTCAACATGTCTATGAGAGGGCCTTAAGGTCAGGCTTTCAGGAAATATATGTGGCAACTGATGATAAAAGAATATTTGACACAGTGGTAAATTTTGGTGGCAAAGCTATAATGACCTCTCATCATCCTTCAGGAACTGATAGAGTTGCCGAAGCAGCCAATATCCTCGGTCTTGATGAAGAAGATATAGTAATTAACCTACAGGGAGACCAGCCCCTTTTTCCTGAAGAATATTTTTCCCTTCTTGTTAAACCTCTTCTTCTTTATGAGGACATTTCAATGGCAACCCTTGCAACCCCCATTCATACCAAACAGGATCTTGAAAATCCAAATAAAGTAAAAGTGGTTATGGATAAAAGGGGAAGAGCCCTTTATTTTTCAAGAAGTCCCATACCTTATTTCAGAGCTCCTGGTAAAGAACCTCCCTATTATAAACATATTGGTGTTTATGCTTACAGAAAGAGTTTTCTTGATATTTTTGTAAGGCTTTCTCCCGGGGTTTTAGAGGAGGCCGAAAAATTAGAACAATTAAGGGCCCTTGAAAACGGGTATTCCATTGCAGTAACCCTTGTGCCACGGGATTATCCAGAGGTGGACACCCCTGAAGACCTTGAATATATAAAAACCCACTGGAAAGAAGAATAGATGAAAAGGGAACCCGCAGTTGCCGGATATTTTTATCCAGGTGAGAAGGAGAGTTTACTCTTAGAGTTAAAAGGACTTATAAAATTTTCCCAGGAGAAAATACCTGCTTTAGGGATTGTAGTTCCCCATGCAGGTTATATGTATTCCGGCGGGGTTGCTGGAAAGGTTTACGGAAAAATTTCACCTCCTGATGTAGCCATAATTATGGGGCCGAATCATACAGGGCTCGGGGAGAGGGTTTCCCTTTTTGATGGAGAAAGCTTTTTGACCCCTCTCGGAGAGGTAAAAGTTGAAAGGGAACTTGTAGAACTTCTCTTTAATGAAACAAAGCTTGTAAAAAAGGACAGGTGGGCCCATATAAGGGAGCATTCTCTTGAGGTTCAGGTTCCCTTTCTTCAGTTTTTAAATCCCCAAGTAAAAATCGTTCCCCTTTGCCTTTCCGAACTTGACCTTTATGAAATTAGAGAGCTCGGAAAAGCCCTTGCAAAAGCTGTTAAAGTTTATACCGAGCAAACTGGTAAGAAAACACTAATAGTTGCCAGTTCCGATTTCAGCCATTATGAACCTCACTCCGTTGCCAATAAAAAAGATGGTCTTGCCATAGAGGAAATTCTTAAATTATCAGAAGAGGGATTGTTGAAAACCGTTATTGGTCAGAGAATTAGCATGTGCGGAATTATGCCTGTTTCAGTAACCATTGTTGCCTGCAAAGAACTTGGAGCAAAAAATGCCCTGCTTGTTGATTATAAAACTTCAGGGGACATAACCGGGGATTATTCAGCAGTGGTTGGTTATGGCGGAATAATTATTTATTAGGAGGAGGAACTTGAGTGTAGTCACCCGTTTTCCTCCAAGCCCGACAGGTCATTTACACCTTGGTGGGGCAAGAACCGCTCTTTTTAATTTTCTCTTTGCAAGACACAACAAAGGTAAATTCATTCTTCGTTTTGAGGATACAGATAAAGAGCGATCAAGGGAAGAATATGTGGAATCTATAAAAGAGGCCCTTCTTTGGCTTGGGTTAAATTGGGATGAGGGGCCCTATTTTCAGAGCAAACGCCTTGACCTTTATCAGGAATTTGCAAAAGGCCTTTATGAAGAAGGAAAGGCCTATTACTGTGAATGCTCCAAAGAGGAGCTTGAAGCCAAAAAAAAGGCCCAAATGGAAAAGGGTTTAAAACCGAGATATGATGGAACCTGCAGAGAAAAGGGCCTTTCTCCAGGCCCCGGAAGGGCCTTAAGAATAAAAATTCCTGAGGATATTTCTGAAATCCTATTTGAAGATCTCCTGAGAGGAAAAATAGTTTTTCCTCCTGACGAAGTGGATGATTTTATTATTTTCAGATCCGATGGCACACCGACCTATCAGTTTGCCGTAGTTATTGATGACATTACCATGGGAATAACCCATGTGATAAGGGGTGATGATCATATTTCCAATACACCCAAACAACTTATGATATACAAGGCCTTGGGAGCTAAACCTCCTGCCTTCGCTCATATTCCCATGGTTCTTGGCCCTGACGGAGCAAGGCTTTCAAAAAGACACGGGGCACGATCCATTCTTGAATATCGTGAAGAGGGTTATCTTCCTCAGGCAGTGGTGAATTATCTTGCAAGGCTTGGCTGGGGCTATGGGGATCAGGAATACTTTACTCTTGAGGAATTAATTGAAAAGTTTGATCTCGCAAGGGTAAATCTTTCTCCAGCTCGTTTTGATCCTGAAAAAATGCTTGCCTTTAATGCCTACTGGATAAAAACCCTTGATACCGCTGAAATTTTAAAAAATTTAAAGCCCTTTTTGAAAAATTATCCTTTAGAAAGGTATTCTGAAGAATATTTGATAGCCATTCTTGAAGGAGTAAAACCCAGAGTGAAAACCCTTAAAGAAATGGCAGAAATGATTGATTTTTATTTGCTTGAAGAGATTGAACCAGACGAAAATGCAAGGGAGAAGTATCTTACAGAAAAAATAAAGCCCCTTTTTGTGAAATTAATATCCGATATGGATTCCCTTTCCTTTGAGAATGAAAAGAAGCTTGAAGAGGAGTTCAGGGCCCTTGCAGAGGAATCAGGGGTTAAACTTAAGGAACTTGCACAGGCAGTAAGGGTTGCCTTAACGGGAAAAACCATAAGCCCCCCCTTATTTGAAGTTATGAAACTTCTTGGGAAAGAAAGGGTTAAAAGAAGGCTTGAAAGGGCTCTCAATTTTATAACCTGAAGAGGAGGTGAATTTATCATGTGGGATCTTTTAATTTTAATTGGAGTGATTGCTTTCTGGGTTTTTATTTCAAGATATATCTTTCCTAAAGTTGGAATTCCTCTTTGAGGTTTTCCGCAGGGTCCTCAGAGAGAGGGCCAAAAAAATAATTCCTTCTCCTGCGGAAGTATCCCTGAGGACAATAAAAAGGGGGAATAAATGGCGAAGCTTCGCATTGTGAGCGGAATGAGGCCAACAGGCCCTTTACATCTTGGTCATCTTTATGGAGTGCTTCAAAACTGGATTAATCTTCAGAACCAATATGAATGTTTTTATTTTGTGGCTGATTGGCATGCCCTAACCACAGAATATGAAGATCCTTCCAAGATAAGAGCTTATACCCGCGAGCTTATTCTTGACTGGCTTTCTGCTGGTCTTGATCCAGAAAAGGCTGTGCTATTTGTTCAATCAGAGATAAAAGAACACGCAGAGCTCTATCTTCTTTTTGGAATGATAACCCCTGTTTCCTGGCTTGAGAGAAATCCCACCTATAAAGATATGATTCAGAATCTTCAAGAAAAGGATCTTGCCACATACGGTTTTCTCGGTTATCCAGTTCTTCAGGCAGCTGATATTCTCATCTACAAGGCCAAAAAAGTTCCCGTTGGCCTTGACCAGGTGCCTCATCTTGAGCTAACCCGTGAAATTGCAAGGAGATTTAATTATTTTTATGGAGAGGGGCTTTTCCCAGAACCTGAGGCCTTACTTTCTGAGGTGCCCAAGGTTCCGGGAATTGACGGAAGAAAGATGAGCAAATCTTACGGAAATGCCATTTTTCTTAAAGATTCTCCTGAAGAGGTAAGGAAAAAAATTCTTTCTTATGTTACTGACACGCAAAGACCAAGGAAAAGTGATCCAGGAGATCCAGAAGCAAGGTGCGTGGCCTTTAATTTAATCAGGCTTTATTATACTCCTGAAGAAAAGGAAGAGGTCATTAGGGATTGTAAAGGGGCCATCCTTGGATGTGTGGAATGCAAAAAAAGACTTGCTGAAAAGGTAATAGAGTCTTTAACACCTCTCTGGGAAAGAAGAAAGAAATGGGAAAAAAGGGAAGAGTGGCTTGAAATAATTAGAAAAGGTTGTGATAAGGCCAGGCTCATTGCCAGAGAAACCATGGAAGAAATAAGAAGGGCTGTCTTTAAAAAAGAGTTGTTTTAGCCTCGGTTTTTCCTTCTTTTAAAATTTTGGTTTTTATATCCTCAAGGGTTATGCCCTTTTCTTCAAGGAGTTTTAAAAATTCCTCTTCATTTATAGTTTTAACCCCAAGACTTAAGGCTTTCTGATATTTTGAACCGGGAGCTTCTCCTACTACCACAAAATTTACATTCCTTGAGACAGAATCAGTAGCCTTTGCTCCAAGCCTGGTTACAAGTTCTTTTACTTCATCCCGGGTAAAGTTTTTAAGGGTTCCAGTAAAGACGAAGGTCAAGCCCTCTAAGACCTTTGGAATTTCTTCTGCCTTTTCTTCCTCTTCAAAGGTAATTCCTGCCTGAAGAAGCCTTTCAATTATTTTGCGATTTTCTTCATCCTTAAAGAACTCAACGATGGAACGAGCGGCCTCTGGGCCAATTCCTGGTATAGAGGCAAGGTCAACCATGGAGGCCTGCATAAGCTTATCCAAGCTTTTGAATTTTTCGGCAAGAAGTTGGGCCATGGCCTCACCTACATGGCGAATCCCAAGGGCATAGAGAAATCTTGCCAGAGTGGTTTTTTTGCTCTTTTGAATGGCATTATAAAGATTTTTGGCCTTTTTATAGGCAAACCCTGGAAGTTTCATAAAATCTTCAACTTTAAGATAATAAAGATCTGCAGGGGTTTGAACCATGCCCCTATCAACAAGGTCTCTTGCCACTTTTTCTCCAAGGCCTTCAATGTTCATGGCGTTACGGGAGGCAAAATGAAGAAGCCTTCTTACTCCCTGGGCATAGCAAGCTTTATTGGGACATCTCCAGATGGCCTCTCCTGGCTTTCTAATAAGATTACTTCCGCAAATGGGACAATGCGTGGGAAAATGAATTTCTCTTTCCTCTCCGGTTCTTCTCTCCTTTATAGGCATAACTATCTCTGGGATAACATCTCCAGCCCTTTGAACGAGCACATAATCTCCAATGCGAATATCAAGGTTTTTAATAAAATCTTCATTGTGAAGGGTGGCTCTTTCTACAATAACTCCGCCAATTTTAACAGGTTTAAGAATGGCAACAGGAGTTACTGCACCAGTTCTACCCACCTGAAAGACCACATCTATTAATTGGGTAGTTGCTTGGGTGGGTTGAAATTTATAGGCAAGGGCATAACGAGGGGAGCGGGCTTTGGTTCCAAGCTTTTCCCAGAGGGAAAGGTCATTTACCTTAATTACGATGCCGTCAATTTCATAGGGGAGTGTATCCCTTATTTTCTCAATTTCATGATGGTATTTTATGGCCTCTTCAATATTGGAAACCTTTTTAACAAGTGGATTTACTTTCAGTCCCCACTTAGGGAGGGTTTCAAGGATTTCCCATTGGGTTTTGAATTGATAGCCCTCAACATAACCTACACCATAGCAGAAAATATCAAGGCGTCTTTTTGCGGTAATCTGAGGGTCAAGCTGGCGTAAAGAGCCAGCTGCAGCATTTCTCGGATTGGCAAAGGGAATTTCCTTTTTGGCAATTCTTTCTTCATTTATGCGTTTAAACTCCTCCTTGGTAAGATAGACCTCACCCCTAATGTCAATTCTTTTGGGAATATCAGGGGCATCTTCTGAAAATTTTCTCAATCTTAAAGGAATGGTTTTTATGGTTTTTATATTGTTTGTTACATCTTCCCCCACATAGCCATCACCTCTTGTTGAGCCAACGGTAAAAAGGCCATCCTCATAAACCAGTTCAACAGCTACTCCGTCAATTTTAGGCTCAACGGTGTATTCAATGGACATGTTTTCAGGAAGATTAAGAAACCTTTTGATTCTTTTGTCAAATTCAATAACCTCTGCCTCTTCCATGGCATCATCAAGAGATAGCATGGGCTCTTTATGAGGAACTTCTTTGAATCCTTCTGCAGGTTTAAAACCCACTCTCTGGGTGGGAGAGTCAGGGGTTATAAGTTCTGGATATTTAGCCTCAAGTTCGCGAAGCTCTCGCATGAGGGCATCATATTCTGCATCAGAAATAACAGGGCTGTCAAGCACATAATAGCGGTAATTATGATATTCTATTTCCTCTCTCAGTTTTTTTACTCGCTCAATGATTTCTGGAGGAATCTCTCTTTTGCTTTCTTCTGCCATTGAAAGTTCCTCCATAGTTTTCTTTGTTGTAAATTAATTATAAACATCTTCTCAAAAACTGGAAAGTCTTTAAATAGTTAGGTCACTCATTAAAACATTGACAGGAGTGGTTAAAAAGCTAAAATAGAAAAAATTTAAAGAATTATAAAATGAACACTCTGATAATAGTAAGTAATAGGTTACCTTTTTCGGTTCAAGCTGATTTATCCTTTGTAAGAAGTCCGGGCGGGCTTGTTTCTGGTCTTTTAACCTTTATCAAAAAAGCAGAATTTATTAAAAACTATCGTTGGATTGGCTGGCCGGGAAGATTTCTTGACAGAAAAAAATTTGAGCTTGTGAAAAAAAGGGCAAGAGCGCAATATTCTTATCCTGTTTATCTTTCTAAGGATTTACTTGAAAAATTCTATAACGGTTTTTGTAACAAAATTATTTGGCCTCTCTTTCACGGCTTTCCAAGTTATGTAGTTTATGAGGAGGCATATTGGGAAACTTATGTAAAGGTGAATGAAATATTTTGTGATGAGGTGCTCAGATTCGTTGATAAAGATTCTTTTATCTGGATTCACGACTATCATTTGATGCTTCTTCCCATGATGATAAGGGAAAGGTTCCCCGAAGCCATGATTGGTTTTTTCCTTCATATTCCCTTTCCCCCACCGGAAATCTTTATGCAACTTCCCTGGAAAAGGGAGCTTCTTGAGGGGCTTTTGGGATGTGATTTAATTGGCTTTCATACTTATGAATATACCTCCAATTTCTTAAGAACTCTTACAAGAACCTTCGGGATAGATCACAAAATGGGGGAACTTTATTATCAAAATCGCCTGGTAAAAGTGGATACCTTTCCCATGGGTATTGATTTTGATTTGTATAATAATGCTGGAAATAAAAGAAAAGTCAAAGGCTTGGTTAAAATATTGAAAGATAGATTTAAAGGGCAAAGGATTATTTTTTCCGTTGATCGCTTGGACTATACTAAAGGTATTTACAATAGGCTTCTTGCCTTTGAAACACTCCTTATGAAAAGGCCTGATCTTCACGGAAAGGTAGTTTTAATAATAGTGGTTGTGCCTTCTCGAGAGGGTGTGGAGCAATACCAGAGAATGAAAAAACAGCTTGAGGAAAAAATAAGTGAGGTCAACGGAAGATTTGGAACTATTGAATGGATTCCCGTTTTATACTATTACAGGTCTCTTGATTTTGACGAGCTTGTGGCCCATTATCTTTCGGCAGATGTTATCCTTGTTACTCCCCTTAAAGACGGAATGAATCTTATTGCCAAAGAATTTGTGGCCTCAAGAAGGGATTTAAAGGGTGTTCTTATTCTTTCTGAATTTGCCGGATCTGCAAAGGAATTGGGTGAAGCCATTCTTGTCAATCCCAATTCCTTAAAAGAACTTGCCACTGCCTTAGAGATAGCCCTTGACATGCCAGAGGAAAATCAAAGAGAGAGACTCCTTTCCATGCAAGAAAGACTGAAAAGATATGACATTGTGAAATGGGGTAAAGATTTTATTAATACTCTAAGAAAACTAAAAGAAGTAAAGGAAAAAACCGAAACAAAAGCCCTTAAATATCATGTAAACGAGATAAAACAGGAATTTCAAAAGGCTAAAAGGAGAATACTTTTTCTTGATTATGATGGAACCCTTACACCCATCGTATCTATGCCTCACTTAGCAGTTCCCGATCAGGAATTGAAGGAGCTTTTGAAGAAGTTAACTGAGGACTCTGCCACAGAGGTGATAATAATTTCAGGAAGAAGGAAAGAGGATCTTGACAGGTGGTTTAGCGACATTAAAATCAATCTCATTTCAGAACACGGGCTTTTTATTAAAAAGAGGGGAGGAGAGTGGATTCCCTTAGGGAATATCTCTTCGGATTTTAAAGAGGCTATAAGAAATATTATGGAAATTTATGTGGATAGACTTCCAAGGTCTTTTATTGAAGAAAAGCATTTTTCCATAAGTTTTCATTACCGCAATGCTGATCCAGAGCTTGCCCGCTTAAGGGTTACCGAGCTTATTGATGAACTTTTGATGCTAACAGGAACCATGCAAGTGAATGTTATATTAGGGAATAAAGTAATAGAGGTAAGACCTGCTGGTACAGATAAGGGTTCTGCTGCAAGGGTTTTTTTGAGGGAAGAGCCCTTTGATTTTATCCTTGCTGCAGGAGATGATACCACCGACGAAGACCTCTTCAAAAGCATGCCTGAGAATGCCATTACCATAAAGGTTGGCCCAGGCAAATCTCTTGCCAAATACAGTGCAACTTCCTATAAGGAAATAAGAAGCCTTTTAGAGGAGTTTATTAGGCATGAGTAAACCCTTTGTTTTTAAAGCAGAGTTCTGGCTACCCAAGGCTACAGGAATAAAAGTGAATAGTTTAAAGGATTTTATAGCAACTTTAAGAAGTATTGATGAATCATCAGTTTTTTATCATACCTATGCCAATATCTTTAATTATCATAATCTTCCAACACACTATAATAATAGTTTTGCCTATTGGTTATACAAAAATAATTATTTGGTTCTTGCAGAAAAGATTTCGGTAATTGATCCCTTAGAATATTATGATCTTGAGGAATTAAGAAGGGCCTTTTTAACCATACTTGATGAATATTATACAAAAAATCCTGAGGAAAAGGTTGTTTATCCTTTTATTTTTATTGCAGCAGAAAGGGAAATTCTTGAGTGTAATATGGTGGCTAATAATCTTGAGGAATTTATAAATTTTTTTAAGACTTCCAGTATAAATTCTTTATTTTATCATCTTATTACTTCAAGGCTTGAAAACAAAACCCTGATAAATGATTATTCAGCCTGGTTGTCAATGATAGGTGAACCAAAAAAGGCAGAATTAATCAATAATCTTGATATTTACAGTATGAATATGTATGAAATCAAAAAGGAAATTATAAAAATTTTAGAGAGGTAATATGAAAAAGATAGCTATTACTGATTATATTCCTTTTCTCGGTGAAGAGTGTATAAATGAACTTTTTGCTTTATCTAAAAACTTAAAGGGTATAAGGGTATTACATGTTAATTCAACGGCAAAGGGAGGAGGAGTTGCTGAAATTTTGAATCGCTTTGTGCCCTTAATGAATGAATTGGGCCTTAAAACAGACTGGAAGGTTATTGAAGGAGATAAAAAATTTTTTGACTTTACCAAAAAGCTTCATAATTTTCTTCATTATCCCTATCCAGGAAGTATTGAAAGTGAGGAAATTGTTCACTATTTAAAAATCACCTATGAAAATATTAAAAAAATTGATACAGAAAATTATGATGTAATTTTTATTCATGATCCTCAACCTATGGGGTTAATTATAAAAAAAGTTCCAGGGCAGAAGTGGATCTGGAGATGCCATATTGATACCTCAACCCCTCATCCTCATGCCTGGGCTTTTATAGAAAATTTCATTAATGCCTACGATGTCTGCATTTTTCATATGCCAGAATTTGTATATGAAGGAATAAAAATTCCAGCGTATATTATACCGCCTTCCATTGACCCCCTTCATCCCAAAAATATAGAGCTTTCTGAAGAGCAAATTAAAGGGATTCTTGAAAGATTTGGTCTTGATCTTGAAAGGCCTATTATTACACAGGTTTCAAGATTTGACCGCCTAAAGGATCCTTTCGGTGTTATTGAGGCTTTTAGAATTGTTAAAAAAAGATATGCTTGTCAGTTGATTCTTGTTGGTTCCTTTGCAGCCGATGACCCAGAGGGAGAGGAGGTTTATAAAGAACTTCTTAACATGACCAAAGATGATAAGGATATTTTTATTTTGAATTTGCCACCGGATAGTCATATTGAAATAAATGCCATCCAGCGCGGTTCAACCATTGTGGTTCAGAAGTCTTTAAAAGAGGGTTTTGGGCTTGTGGTTTCAGAGGCCATGTGGAAGGGAAAACCAGTGATAGGGGCCAATGTAGGTGGTATAAAAAGGCAAATTGTTCATGGAGTAACAGGATATCTCGTCCACTCAGTGGAAGGGCTTGCCATGAGAATTAAACAACTCCTTGCTAATCCTGAATTTATCTCCACTATGGGATACTATGCTAAAGAAAGAGTAAGACACCGTTTTTTAATTCTCAGACACTTAAGAGACTATTTAATAGTTATTAAAAAATTATTGAATTTGTAAATTTAGCCTTTTCTCTTTTAGCACGGCGATAAGTATTAATAAAAAAGTAATAATTAAAGAAAAGATTGGAAATAAATAGCCTCCTTTTATAAAAAAAGTTTTTTTATTAAGAAGTTTTATTTCTCCTGTTAAAATTTCTTCTCTTTCGAGATCGCTTTTTTTGAGAATTTTTCCGAGGGGATCAATAATTCCGGAAAATCCAGTATTGGCAGCCTGAAGGACAAAACGCCTTCCTTCAACGGCTCTAACTATAGCCATCTGAAAATGCTGATAAGGGGCTGAAGTTTTGCCAAACCAAGCATCATTGGTGGTTATCACTATTAGAGAAGCCCCTAATTTCAACCTTTTAACCAGAATTTGTGGAAAGGCGCTTTCAAAACAAATAAGGGGAAGCACCTTAATTTTTCTTTCTTTTCTTTTGAATTCTAAATTTTTGCTTATTCCTGGTTTAATAATATCTGAAACTACAGAGATTTTCTTTAAAAAGGGGAAATATTTGGCAAGGGGGACATACTCTCCAAAGGGAACGAGTTTTTCTTTGTCGTAAAGGTCTTCAATTTCTTCGCCGTTCCATACAAGAAGGCTATTATGCACAAGGGGTGGATTTTTTTCAAAATTTGCCCTGAAGGTCCCAAAGATTATGGAAGGAGGCAAAGTATTCAGGGTTTGTGAGAGGTTTTTTACTTTTTCTAAAGTGGTAAGAAATTTAAGGGAAGGCTCCTTTTCATAAGGAAAATAAAAAGGAAGGGCTGTTTCAGGGAAAACAATCAAATCTGGTTTTTCCTTAAGGGATTGAAGGGTGAGATTTTCATAAACTTTAAGAGAGAGCTCTGTTTCCCTTGCCTGTTTTAATTCCTGCGGAATGTTTCCCTGAAGAAGGGATACCCTTAAAATCTCTCTTGAGGCTTTTATTTCCTCTTCCCAGTAATTTAGACTTCCTTTACCGTAAAATAAAATAATTCCCATCAAAATACCGAAGGAGAAAAGGCTTATATAAAATTTCTTATTTTGGTAGTTATATCTTCCAAAATGTTCAAAAACAAAGTAAAAAAAGTAATTGAGAATAAAGACTGTAAAACTTAAGCCCCAAATTCCAAAAAGATCTGCTATTTGCAAAAGGGTTGGAAAATTGGCAAGGGGATAGCCAAGAAGCCCCCAAGGGAAACCTGTAAAAAGGATTGACCTTAAATATTCAATGGAAACAAAAATCAAACCAGAAAAAACCCCTTTGAAAAAGGTGGGGTTTTTTAAGAGGTTTAAATAATTTGTTAGTATGAAAAATAAAACCCAGTAAAAGGAAAGGTAGGCCGAAAGGAGAAGCAATAAAAATAAAGCCAAAGGGAAAGGAATGTGGCCATATTTAACAAGGGTATAAACAATCCAGTAAAGCAAAAGGGCATAGTGAAGGATTCCGAAAAAGAGTGTCTTTTTTAAAAGGGAGGCCCAATTTTTTTCATCTTTTAAGGAAAAGAAAAGTGGAATTAAGGCAAAAAAAATAAAAATGGGAATTTCAAATTTCGGAAAGGAGAAACTCAATAATAGAGCTGAAAGGAAAGGGAGACTCAAAATTTCAAGATATCTTTTTAAGGCGGACTTCTTTAATTTTTCTTTCATTGGCATCAAGAATT
The DNA here is from genome assembly GCA_002441555.1 of Thermodesulfobacteriaceae bacterium UBA6232. Classification (GTDB taxonomy): domain Bacteria; phylum Desulfobacterota; class Thermodesulfobacteria; order Thermodesulfobacteriales; family Thermodesulfobacteriaceae; genus Caldimicrobium. The sequence continues at coordinate 55,416 of DJWK01000033.1, read as the reverse complement.
TCCACCTCTACTGGTGGAATATGAAGTTTTTCTCCTTTTTGAGGGATGCGGTCAAGATGAGAAATAATAAAGCCTGAGAGGGTATCATAATCTCCCTCTGGGAAACTTATATGAAGACCTTTTTCAAGAAGATGGAGTTTCGTTGTAGCGGGAATTTTGATCCATCCCTCTGGGTCAACGCGAAAACATCTTGCTGGAGAAAAAAGGAGATATTCAAAAATATCATCTACTCTTACTATTCCAGTTAATTCGGAATGTTCATCCACTATAAATGCCAATTTTAAATCCCTTTCCTTTAGTTTTTCAATGGCTTTAAAAATCGGAAGATTTTCTGGAAGGGTAAGGGCTGGTTTGACAAAATCTTTCCAATTGAAAAAACTCGCAGAAAAGCCTCTCACAAGGTCTTTAAGGGAAATGTAACCTGTGTAATGATCAAGGGTTCCTTTGTAAAGAGGGTAATAGGTTCTCGGATTTTTTATCACATAATCTTTAATATCTTCCCAGGAAAATCTCTCATCTATGGCATCAATTTGATTGCGAGGAACAAGAAAATCACTTACAGCAAGGTCTCTAAGAGATAAGACTTCTTCAAAGAATTCAATTTCCTCTGGGGAGAAATCTTCTAAGGATTTATCTTTAAGACCAAGTAGAGTTTTAATAAGTTCCTTTATTGAAACCTCTTCCATTTTAGCCAAGAAAATAAGAAGATTCGCGCTCTAAAAAATTCACATATTCCTTTACCGCCTCTTCCAGTTCTCTAAAAGGTTTATTATATCCTGACTTTCTTAATTTGGTGAGATCTGCTTGAGTAAAATATTGATATTGCTTTCTCAAAGTTTCGGGCATTTCAATATACTCTATGTTTGGGGATAGATTTAAAGCCTTAAATACAGCTAAAACAAGATCTTTAAAGGATCTTGCCTTTCCAGTTCCCACATTGAATAAACCATTTATTTCAGGATGTTCAAGAAAAAAGAGTGTTACTTTTACTGCATCTTTAACATAGATAAAGTCTCTGAGTTGTCCTCCGTCTTCATAATCTGGATGATGAGACTTAAAGAGCCTGACCTTTCCCTCCTTTTTAATTTGTTCATAAGCCTTTAGAGCCACACTTCTCATCTCACCCTTGTGGAATTCTTTGTCTCCAAAAACATTAAAATACTTTAGCCCCACAATGAATTTTAAAAATCCCTTTTGAAAAGCCCAGAGATCAAAAAGGTGTTTGTAAAATCCATAGGGATTTAAAGGCTTTAGTTGAAAAAGCAAAGTCTCATCATCCTTAAAACCAAGAGAGCCGTCTCCATAGGTGGCTGCTGAAGAGGCATAAATAAATCTTATGTTATGTTTCAGGGCGAAAAGACAGAGTTTTTGAGAATATTGATAGTTATTTTTGTAAAGAAAATGCAAATCCTTAACAGTGGTGTCACTACAGGCACCAAGATGAATAATAGCTCTCAGGTTTCCGATTTTTTCTTCTTCCACAAGGTTGAGAAAGTCATCTTTATCAAGATAATCCTCAAACTTAAGCCCTACAAGATTTTTCCACTTGATACCCTCTTTTAGGTGATCCACAATGAGAATTCTATCTTCTCCTCTTTCATTGAGAACTGAAACTACATTAGATCCGATAAAGCCTGCTCCGCCTGTAACGACAATTCTATCTTTTTTCATCTTTTGCCCATTTTGCTTTTTTTAAAATTGTACAGGTCTTGATTATATAACAGTTTTAATACCTTTACAACCATCTTTGAAGAGCCTTTTTCATAAGAAAAGTTAACTTCTTATTATATAAATAGGAATTATTGAGGCTATGGCAGCATATATGGCAAAGGCTGAGTTCTTACAAAAAGGGAGGCTCCTAAAAAGGGACAAAATTAAAAGCATCCCGATGCATGATAAGTCATCTATTAAAAGTTTACTCAAAAAGATAGATATAGAGCATTAAAATAAGGCCTGTAAAGAGGGTAATTAAAGTAATGGGGAGCAAGGTTGCTTTGATAAAGCGTCCTTCCTCTCTTCCGCTTACTCCAATGGTTGCTGCTGCATTGGTTATTTTAGAAGGAGTAATAGCAGAGGCGATTCCTCCACCTACAGCATGGGCAGCAAAAATCCACATAAAGGCTTGAGCTCCGAGGGTTTGAAGGGTAGTTCCCCATTGAATTTTGGCAAAAAGCACATTAGAGGCTGTGGTGCTTCCTCCCACAAAGGTACCAATCAGTCCGAGAAAGGGAACTACAAGGGGATAGGCACTTCCAAAAACTTTAGCAAAAGTTTGGGCGATTACGATGTTCATATTGTATTCCTTAAAATAAGGACCGGGCACTAATTTTCCGTCAACGATTTCCATGCCTGACCAGGCCATAATAAAAGCCACAGCAAAAAAGAGAGAATAGGCAAGAAAGGGTCCTCCAATCCTTGAAATCCACAATTTAGTTACTTTTCCGAGCACCTCTGTAGAGGGACGCAAAATAAAAATGGAAAGCAGACAAACCACAAAAATCCAAAACCACACATTGGCAAGGATATTGAGATCTTCCTTTTTGTCCGCAAAAACATGTATAATTTCTTTATCACCAAGAACATTGGCAAGATATCCCTTAATTTGAGGAAAATTAACCACAAAGGATAAGAGAATTAAAAGAAAAATTGGTGAGGAAGCAACAAAAAGTTCTTTACTAAAGGATGGTTTATCCTTGGGGTTATCTTTTTGGTTATTCTTTTTTCTATAATACATATTGACAAAGAGCATGGTAAGAAGACCTGCAAAAATTCCAATTACTTCCACAGGAACAATCCTTGTCCAGGCAAATAATAAGGCTGAAAGAGAAAGCACAAGCCCTGAAAGCACTGCTCCTACCCAGTGATTTCTAATTGCTTCTTTTCCGCCAACAGTCCAGAGCATTAGAAGGGCAAAGGCAATAGAAATAGGGGGTAAAAAGGCTGCGATTTTAAAGGTAAAGTCCCAGATAAAACTTTGAAGTGAATCAATTCCTGGCGGAGTAATTTTGAAAACCTTGTAGGCTACTTCTGCAGGAAGGGTTATGGGAATTGAAAAAAGAGCAAAGGATGTAAGGGGATCATAACAGAGAATACTTACAGCAATGGCAGCAAGAGGGGTAAATCCGAGAAGTCTAAAGATAGGAGGAAACATAGCTGGGGTCACCATTCCGAGGGCTGTTGAAAGAGAGCCAAAGCCCATTCCGAGAAATAAAGTTTGTTCTTCTTTAGTTTTGGCAATACCCCTTACATATTCAATAATTTTGCTCAGGGCCAGGGTTTCTCTCATAAGAAAAATGAGAAACATGGTAAAAATAACAGCAAGGGTTATACCCAGGGCTTTAATTATGCCAACCAATGAGGCCCCAATTACAACCTCCCAGGGAGTATTAAAATAGGTGGCAGCAAGAAGGGCTGCAAGAATCCAGCCTATTACAGAAACAAAGGTCCCCGAACGATGAAAAAGAATCATCCCTATAAGAACTACAATTATAGGAAAAATCGCTAAAAAGAAGGACATAATACCCTCCTGATGAAAAATGTTCCAATATTATAATAAAAATCCCTTAGTTAACAAGAGAATGGTCTTCTCTGTAAAAATCTAAAAGTTAGAGTAAAGTAAAATTCCGTGAAAAGAGAAAAGTTTTTAAATCCTCTTCTCTGGATAGGCTTTCTCTACTTTTTTTCTGGTCTCCCCTTTGGATTTTTCTATACCTTTTTGCCTGTCTATCTAAGAATAGAAGGGGTTGATCTCGTTAAAATAGGCCTTATATCTTCTGCGGGGATTTTTTGGAGTTTAAAACCCCTGTGGGCTCCGCTTACTGATCGCTATGGGTATAAATCTTTGTGGATAGGTTTTTCTCTTTTTGGTATAACTTTTACTCTTTTATTTTTAGCTTTTTTAAGCCCGGAATCTCAAATATTCTTTTTAATTCTTTTTGCTTTGACCTTTTTTTCAGCGCTCCTTGATACAGCCCTTGACGGATTCATTATTGAATATATACCTCAAAATTTACTCGGGAAAGCCAATGGAGTAAGGCTTTCCACTTATAGAATTGCCCTTATTTTTTCAGGAGGAATTCTTGTTGCCCTTGCAGAATACCTTCAATTTAAAACTTTATTTGTATTTTTGGCAGTTCTTTGTGCCTTGGGAGGAACTATAATTTTGGGGCATCAAGGATTAAAAATAAAAGTAAAAAGGAAATCTAATTTTTCTTTTCTTGAACAGTATTTATATCCCATAAAAGATTTATTTCAGAGAAAAAGAGTCATTTTACTTCTATTTTTTATAGCCACTTATAAAATAGGAGATGCCCTTCTTGGAGGAATGATTTATCCCTTCTGGGTGGATAGTGGTTTTAGTAAGCTTGAGATTGGTTTTATCTCTGGAACTCTTGGTTCGCTTTTTACCATACTTGGCTCCCTTCTTGGCGGTTATCTTGCAGAAAAATGGGGCATAAAGAAGGCTTTATTTAGATTGGGCATGCTTCAAGCACTTTCTAATTTGGGATATACTCTTGTTGCCTATCCAGGAATATACAAAAAATTGATCTATGGAGCAAGCATAATTGAAAGCTTTACAGGTGGGCTTGGCACAGCTGCTTTTTTAACCTTTTTAACGGGTATCTGCAAAAAGGAAGTCTCTGCCAGTCAGTATGCCCTTTTTTCAACCCTTTTTAGTCTTACACTTGTTATCTCAAGAAGTGTAAGTGGATATGGAGCCAAAACTCTGGGATATTTTTACTTCTTTGGGCTTACCTTTTTTATAGCCCTTTTGCCCCTTCTTTTACTTTTTTTTATTTTTGAAAGAAAAGACTAAAAGAAAATTATGCCAGTATAATAAAGAACAAGGTTTGAAAGAAATTTTAATAGAGGATAGAGGGTTTTTCCGAGAATTCCTGTTATAGCAAGTATTAGAATTATAAAAAAACCAACCAATTCAAGTTTTAAATAATCCTCTCTTAAATGATAGGGTAAAAATTTTACAAGGATCTTACTTCCATCAAGGGGAGGTATAGGTAAAAAATTGAAAATGGCAAGCCCGAGATTGATTTTAACACCAAGAAGAGAGATAACCATTAATGGTTCTGAAATTTTAAAGTCTCCAAACTGAAGAGGAAAAAAATTGAAAAAATGATATAAAAAGGCAAAAAAAATTGCAGAAAAAAAATTTGAAAGAGGACCTGCAGCAGAGGTAATAGCCATATCTCTCCAGGGATTTCTGAAATAGTTGGGATTTATGGGAACAGGTTTGGCCCATCCGATGGCCTGAGTAAGAAAAAGAGTAAGGGTTCCAAATAAATCCAAATGTTTCAAGGGATTTAAGGTGAGCCTTCCTGCCCTTTTAGGGGTGGGATCTCCAAGGAGATAGGCCACAAATCCGTGAGAAAATTCATGAATAGTTAAGGCAAAAAGTAAAACCGGAACAAGAAGTATAAAAATTTGAAAATTCCACATGTAAAATTCCGTTTAATATTTTAATTGAGAGATAACTGAAATATTTTTCAAAATATTTAAGGCCATCTTAACCTGAAAGTCCTCTTCAGGAGAGGGGAAATGTGAAAAAGTTTTATTATCCATGGGTATTTTTTCATGAGGAGATTCCTTTTTAGCAAGTTCCACCTGAGGAATTTCGATGTCAGGTTTTATTCCCTGTTTATTAATGTTTATTCCGTTGGGAGTATAATAATAGGCAGTAGTTAGTCTCACAGCATAATTATCCTCAATAGGAATAACTGTCTGAACTGAGCCCTTTCCAAAACTTTTTTCACCAACAACCACCGCCCTTTTGTTATCCTTTAGAGCCCCTGTGACAATTTCTGCGGCAGAGGCTGTCCCGTGATTAATGAGGACTACTATAGGGTATTTGTGTTTTCTATCTTGAGGATTGGAAGTAGCTTTAAATTCCATTTGATTGGAGGAACTTCTTCCTTTGATGGAGACAATGGTTCCATTTTCAAGAAATTCGTCACTTATCTCAACAGCAGAACTAAGTAAACCCCCTGGATTGTTTCTTAAATCAAGAACTATACCCTTAAGCTGAGTTTCTTTTTCAAGTTTTTTTAAAGCCTCAACAAGTTCATCAATGGTTTTTTCCTGAAATTGAGAGATTCTAACATATCCATAACCAGGCTCTATAATCTTTGCCTTAACACTTCTTATGGGAATTACATCTCTAATAATTGTAACCTCGAAGACATCTTTTTCATTGCGTAAAATGGTTAACTTAACAGAAGTTCCCTTGGGACCGCGAAGAAGTTTAACAGCCTCGGTGATTTTCATCCCCTTTGTAGATTTATCATCAATTTTAAGAATTCTATCCCCTGGTTTAAGACCAGCTTTCCAGGCTGGAGTATCCTCAATAGGAGCAACCACCGTAAGAATGTCATCTTTAATGGTAATTTCTATTCCAATTCCAGTAAAGGAACCTTTGGTTTCAATTTCAAGTTCTTTAAATTCGTCGGGTTTTAAAAGAGAAGAATAAGGATCAAGAGATGATAACATTCCTTCTATTGCTCCAAAAATAAGTTCCTTTGGATTTACCTCAGTTACATAATTTTCTTCAATTAAGCGAAAGATTTGAGAAAAAAGTTTTAAGGCCTTAAAGGTATCTTCCTTTTTTTCTAAGGATAAGGCCTGTGAAAAGAGGATAAAAAGAAAAGCACTTAAGAGAATAGGTAAAATAAACTTTTTATGTCTTTGCATGCTCTATCACCCCAAATNNAGATGACAAACTTTAAAAATATGGTTAAATATGAAGCCATGAAAGGGGCTTTTATTTTTTTATTTTGTTTATTTTTAATTTCCTGTTCTACAACTCCCGGGCCAAATCTTGCCTCTAAAGCCTCTCTTATTCACAAAAATATTTCTACCAAGGGAGAGGTACTTTCCTATCTCGGCCCTCCTGTTCAAGCCTTTCTTCTTCCCGACGGAAAAGAAGAGTGGTATTACTATTATCGGGTAAGAAATTTCCGGGATAAATTACCAGTGGTGAGCACCTATAAGGGGGAAGATTATACCGAAGTTTTAAAAATAGTTTTTTCCGGAGAAAAAGTTGTAGATGTGATTTACTATACCTTGGTTAATCCTTCCAAACAAAAAAGATAGTTCATGCCATGGTAGAAAAGGACATATACAGGGTTGCCCGCGAAAGAATGGTTGATACCCAGATTAAAGCCAGGGGTATTAAGGATGAGCGGGTTTTAAAGGCCATGTTAAAAGTCCCCCGCCATTTATTTGTTCCTCCCTCCCTTAGGGATCAGGCTTATGGAGATTTTCCTCTGCCCATAGGGGAAGGGCAGACCATCTCTCAGCCATACATTGTGGCTCTTATGACAGAGGCTCTTGAATTAAAAGGTAAAGAAAGGGTTCTTGAGGTAGGAACAGGCTCTGGTTATCAAACTGCCATCCTTGCTGAACTTGCAGCCTGGGTTTATACCATTGAAAAGTATGCAACCCTTCAGGAAAGGGCAAAGGCAGTTCTTTTTGAGCTGGGATATAAGAATATTTCCTTTAAAATTGGAGATGGGACCCTTGGATGGAAAGAGGCAGCTCCCTTTGATGCTATTATTGTTACTGCAGCAGCCCCTCAAATACCGCTTCCTCTTATTGAGCAGCTTGCAGAAGGAGGAAGAATAGTTATTCCTGTGGGGGACGAATTTTCTCAGATGCTTATAAAGGGAGTTAAAAAAGGCGGAACTTTACATACCAAAAGCTTAGAACCTGTAAGATTTGTAAAACTGGTGGGGGAATATGGTTTTAAAGAATAGGAGAATTGCCATTATTGGGGCAGGGATTGCCGATGAAGAGTTGCAAGCCCTTGCCTATAAGGTGGGATTTTCTCTGGGAAAGGAGGGGGCAATTATTTTAACCGGGGGCCTTGGAGGAGTAATGGAGGCAGCTTCTAAAGGAGCCAAAGAGGCAGGTGCTATTACAGTAGGGATTCTTCCGGGGCAGAAAGCAGAAGAAGCCAATCCTTTTGTGCTTATTCCCATTGTTACTGATATGGGACATGCCAGAAATGTTATCCTTGTTAGATCTGCAGAAATAGTGGTTGCCATTGGAGGAGGGTATGGCACCCTATCTGAAATCGCCCTTGCTTTGAAAATGTGGAAACCAGTTATTGGGTTGAAAACCTGGAAGGACATTCCAGGGGTTTATTATGTAAATTCCGCTGAGGAAGCCATCTCTAAGGTGCTTGAATTTTTGAGCTAAAAAAGCTTTTCAATTTTTCCACTTCCTTATCTGTTAGGGGCCTAATTTCTCCGGGCTTTAAATTTTTCAATTTTAAAGGCCCAAAGGCAACTCTTACCAACCTTAAAACCTCACCTCCCAGAAAGGAAACCATCTTTCTTACTTCTCTTTTAATACCCTCTTTAACGGTTACTTGATAGATATAGCTTCCTCTTAAAGTTTTAATTAATTTAAATTCAAGGGGTTTTATTACTTTTCCTTCAAGATTAAGACCCTTTTTGAGAAGCTCCTTAATGGCTTTTTCTGAAAGCTTTGGTTTTACCCAGACATGATAGGTTCGTGGAACTTCATAGCGGGGATGTAAAAGTTTATTGGCAAGTTCTCCATCATTAGTTAAAAGCAAAAGCCCTTCACTTTCTTTATCAAGCCTTCCAACATAGAAAACGGGAAAAGGCAATTTATTTAAAAAGGGTTTTATGGTTTTTCGATGATGGGGATCATACAAAGAGGTTAGATAACCCCTTGGTTTGTAAAATAGATAATAAACTTTGGGAGGAAGCTTAGCTTCCTTTCCGTCAACAAATACTTTATCTTTTTCAGGGTCAACCCTGTAAGAAAGATCTTTTATCACCTTTCCATTTATAATTACCTTTCCCTGTAAAATCAAATCTTTGTTTTTTCTTCTTGAACCAAATCCGCAGAGGGAAAGAAATTTGGAAAGCCGAATCATAGAGAAGCTTTCCTTTTAAGTATCAATAAAAATTAGCACAAATAGGAAAAAGGACAAGCAAAACTGCTTGGGTATTCCTCAATAAAGGGTTATTTCTTCCATTAACTGAGGAATATAAAGCTTTTCAGGCGGATATTTTTGGGAAAGAAGATTTTTAAAAATTTCCATTTTTTCAGGTTCTCCGTGAATGAGAAAAATCTTTTCGGGATTATTTATAGGTGAAATCCATTCCAGCAATTCCCTTTGTCCAGCATGAGAGGAAAAGCCGTTTATGGTGTGCACTTTGGCACGCACATAAATTTCCTCTCCGAAAAGATGAATTTTTTCCGCACCATCTACAATTTTTCTTCCAAGGGTTCCTTTGGGCTGAAATCCAACAAATACAAGACTGCACTCATGCCTCCAGAGATTGTTTTTGAGATGATGAAGAATCCTTCCCCCGCTTAATGTGCCATTTCCAGCAATAATTATAGCTGAAGATTTAATCTGATTTATAGCTTTGGATTCCTCCACATCTTCAGTTAAAAAGAGATTGGGAAGATTAAAAGGGTCTTTTTCCTGGAAAATCTGATAGGTTTCCTCATCATAAAATTCAGGATTATCCTTAAAAATTTTGGTGGCCCTTATAGCAAGGGGGCTATCAAGAAATATATAGCAAGCTGGAAGCTCTCCTTTTTCATAAAATTCTCTCAAAACAAAGAGGATCTCCTGTGCTCTCTCTAAGGCAAAGGTAGGGATAAGAACATTTCCGCCTCTTTTGCAGGTATCTTTAATTACTTCAAGAAGTTCAATTTTGCTTTCCTCAAAGGTTTTGTGATTGCGATCAGCATAGGTGGTTTCTATTAAAACATAGTCTGCGTCCTCAGGGGGAAGCTCGTAGTCTCTTACAATGGGTTTATTTTTATTTCCAAGATCACCAGAGAAAAGAAATTTTTTATTCCACTTCAGATCAACAATTTCCACAAAGGCTGAGCCGAGAATGTGACCTGCATCTCTGAAGGTAATTTTTATTTCCTTTTCTATAAAAAAGGGGGTATGATAGGGAAGTTCTATCTGAAAATATTTAAAACTCTCAAGGACATCGTATTCATCATAAAGAGGAGGTGGCGGAAGATCAAGGCCTCTTCTTACTGATTTTTTATAAAGGGTTTTATAGTGTTCCTTCATAACTTTAGCGGCATCAAGAAGCATGATTTTTGCAATTTGGAAAGTGGGTTTTGTGGAAATAACCTTCCCTTTAAAACCTTGATTTACAAGGCAAGGAAATCTTCCACAGTGATCAATATGGGCATGTGTTAATATCAAATAATTAATATCCTGAAGTTTGCAGGGATAAGGAAGGTGATTCTTTTCAGACTCATGCCCCTGAAAAAGCCCACAATCAATAAGAATTTTATAATCCCTTATTTGCAAAAGGAAAGAGCTTCCTGTAACTCCAGAGGCTGCTCCATAAAAAGATATTTTGGCTTCCATAGGGATTACCTCAAAGTTACAGCAAGCACCTGTTTTAAGGTGGTTTCTCCCATAAGAACCTTTAAAATTCCGTCCTGCTTTAAAGTATGAAAGCCCTTTTCAAGAGCCACTTTCCTAATTTCACTGGCTTGAGCATTTTTAATGATGAGATCCTTTATATCTTCGTCTGGCACAAGGATTTCGTGAAGGGCAATCCTTCCTTTAAATCCGGTATAATTACAAAATTCACATCCCACAGGTTCATAAAATTTTCCCTTTTCAATCATTTCATCTGTCAATGGTTTAAGAGGATGAGATCCATATTCAATTTTAAGTCTTTCAATTTCATCTTTATTTGGTTTATAGAGTTTTTTACATTTGGGACAGAGTCTTTTGGCAAGTCTTTGGGCGATAATACCCAGTAAAGAATCTGCAAAGTTAAAGGGATCAATTCCCATACCAAGAAGTCTCGTTACCGTTTCAGGAGCAGAGTTGGTGTGAAGGGTACTTAAAACGAGGTGTCCTGTTAAAGAGGCCTCAATAAGGGTATGCGCTGTTTCCTGATCTCTGGTTTCACCAATCATGATAATATCGGGGTCAGCCCTTAAGAAAGATCTTAAAATTCGTGCAAAGGTTAATCCAATTTTGGGATTTACCTGAACCTGTCTTAAACCTTCTTGCACAATTTCTACAGGGTCTTCCGCTGTCCAGATTTTTTTATTGGGTTTGTTGAGATATTTCAAACAGGCATGAAGGGTGGTGGTTTTCCCCGAACCTGTAGGGCCAACACAAAGTATCAAGCCATAGGGAAGATCAAGAATAGACTTTAATTTATTATAATTCTCAGGAAGAAGATCTATTTCCTCAAGGGCCCTAAATTCAATACCTCCAAGGATTCTCATCACAACATCCTCATTATTTTCAATGGTAGGAATGGTTGCTACTCTGATTTCAAAGGTTTTCCCATCCTTTGTGCGAAATTTAATCTTTCCATCCTGGGGAAGTCTTCTTTCAGCAATGTCAAGGTTTGCCATAACTTTGATACGGGAAATGCATCCTCTTTTTTGGTGTTCAGGAATGGTAGTATATTCAAAGCACTCACCATCAACTCTGAAACGAACAAGAAGCCCCCTTTTACCCGTAAGGCTTTCCCAGTGGATATCTGAAGCCCTTCTCCTGTAAGCCTCTTCAATAATAAAATTCACTAAGTTAACAATGGTACTATCTAAAAGTTCTTCTTCAACTTCCTCTTCTTCAACGGGCTCAATATGAAGTTCAGCGTCCTCAAAGGTTAATTCAAAATATTTTTGTATGGCCTCATAAATGTCCTCTTTTAAAGCGATGGCTAAGTTAATTTCAGGAAGCTGAAGAACCCTTTTGATTTTTTCTATTTTTTCTATGTCTTCGGGATTGTAAACAAATAAAAGGGTCTTTTTTTCCATTTCAAAGGGAATGCACAAATTTTCTTCTAAATAATGCTTTTTAATGCTAAGCACCTTAGGTATTCTTCTTAGCTTTTTTTGAGATATTAGGGCTTTTAAATCATAGGCAGGAATTTGATAATATTTTTCCAAAGCTTCAAGTATTTCCTTTTTAGGGATTTTAAATTCTTCAATGAGTAAACTCTCTAAACTTTTATCCTGTTCCAAGGCCTTAAAATAAAACTCATTAAGTATTTCCAAACTTAAATTATATTTCGGAGCAAGCTCCTTAAACCTTTCAATAAATTTAAAAGTTTTTAATTTTTCGAGTTTTTCTCTGTATTCTTCCTTGGGAAAATTTTTCAAAAGGAGATTGTATATTTTTATGGCCTCTGAGATTTCCAGTTTTTTTTCAACAATTTGTGCAGCAGATTCAAGAAGTAATCTTTTTGTTGAAGAAGGTAAGGTTTTATCCCTACAAAGCTCCAAGATGTGATAAATTAATAATTTATCTGCGGTTTCCTTTGATAAGGTATCTAAAAAGCCTTTGATTTCTTCTAAAGCCTGAGGATTTTTCTTAACAAAATCTATAAAAGTTTTGAGTTTCTCCATTTTTTAGTATGTTATAGCATATAAAAATATTTTGTAAAGTGTTAGTTTACCTCAATTTATTTCTGGAAATCCTTTAAAGAAGGCAAGGGTTATTAAAATACCCAGAACATAATTTAAGAGGGGTTATAAATGGAATTCTTAAAATTAATTCTGATAATGGCAAATAGGCTTGCTTCTGGCGCTTAGTGTTTTTTTTCTTTATTCTTCGAATAAAATAGGGTAAGAGAAATCCTTGCAAGCTGGAAAATTTTAAAGGGTGAAAAAGTAAATGTTATCCAGTAAAAGCTTTTTGTTTTCGCTTTTTCTACATTTAATTCTTATATTTATTCTGGGCATCCTATTTAAGTCTCCTGTAAAAAATATTCAAAATAAAAGCCTTGAAATTGATTTATCCAAGATAGACTTCTTGGAAAGGGCCTCAGAAAATAATAAGAAGGCCCAAAAGTTTGATTTTGAGATTTATAAACTTAAAAAATCCCCGTCAAAGCTTAAAAAGAATTCAGAAGGAATGAAAGATGACAAGTCTCCAGCTAAAGTGAATTTTCCAAAGAAATTCTCTTCTTTTGAAAATTATGGAAATAAAAAATTGCTCATAGAAAAAGAGGGTTTTACAAAAAAAGAAAACATTAAGGAGTCTTCCTTAGATTTTAAAGAAAGTTTTGAAAAAATTGAGAAAGTTGAAAACAAGGACTCTTCCTTTGAAGTTTATGCACTTTCTCAAGAAAATACCTGGGAAGAGGATACCCAAAAACAAAATTTTGAGGGGGGATTTTTAAAGCCTAAAGAAGGCATTAAGACTCAAGGTTCACCGACCTCTTTAAGTAATTCAGCAAATGAAAATAAAAAAGTAGCTCTTTTAAGAAAAAAGGCTGATGCTGAGGCTAAGTTTTTATCTCAAAAACTCTCCATAATTTCAAACATAATGCGAAGTCACCTTACCTATCCATATCTTGCTCGCAGAATGGGCTGGCAAGGAGACCTTATTTTGAGCTTTGTATTAACTCCCTTTGGTGAACTAAAGGATATAAAAATTGAAAAATCCACAGGTTATGAAATTCTTGATAGGCAAGCAAAAGAAACCTTATTAAAGGTGGCTAAATACTTTCCAAAGCCAGAAGTAGAAGTGCGCGTAAAACTTCCAGTGAGTTTCAGATTGGAAAGCCCCTGAAGGATTTAAGTATTATTAGAATTTTCACAAGTTATAAGCATAAGCTTTGTGCCTTGGCAGGACCTTGAAGAATTTGTTTAAATCCCTTGCAGGTAAAATTTACAATTTTTGAATTTTTGCAACAAAAAAGCCCACTGCTTTTATTTTATGAGCATAAAATCTTTTGGTTTTTGTCATTTCTGGATGAAAGGGTTTTTCATTCCATTCAGTAAGCCCAGGAGAGATGGGAAGGGGTGCTTCCCAGTCAAGAAGTTTTACCTGTCTTTTTCTTAATAAATAGTCAACCACTTCCTCGTTTTCCTCGGGATTAATGGTGCAGGTGCTATAAACAATGATTCCGCCAGGTTTAGTTAAATCACAGGCTCTAACAAGGAGTCCCTTTTGAATGGAGGGAAGATTACTTCTTCCCTGCCCCTTTTGATAAAGAATTTCTCCCTCAAGCCCCACCTTGTATCTTCCCTCACCCGAGCAAGGAGCATCCACAAGCACTTTGTCAAATTCAATTCCAAAGGGAAATTCTTCGCCTTTCGAGCGGGTGATAATTACAGAGGTTACTCCCAGTCTTTTGAGATTAGCAGAAAGAGCAGTGAGTCTATCAATGCGTTTGTCATTGGCAACTATTATGGCCTTATCTTCAGTAAGCATAGCCATAAGGGCGGTTTTCCCCCCAGGGGCTGAACACAGATCAAGAATAAGCTCACCGGGTTTTGGATCTAAAGCAATGACAGGAAGAGAACTTGCAAGGGTCATGGAGTGAATTAGCCCAAGCCCGTATTCCTTTACATTTCCGAGGGAAACCTCTTCATTGTTTACCACCCTGTAAAACTTAGGAATAGCCAAAATCTCTTCAGCAAGGATGCCTTTGCTTTCAAGAATCTTTAAAAGTTTAGCCTCTTCCTCTTCGGAGACCTTTAAATTGTTTATGCGAAAATATTGCTGATGGGGAACCTTAAGATATTCAAGAAATTCCTCAAAGTCCGGGATTATTTCTCTATAACGCGAAAAATACTCTATGTATTCAAAGTTTGATGAGCCTTTATTTTTTTCCATTGAGAAGAAGATTTCTCAATTCTTGATGATTCTTAACAATGAGGTCTGCAAGGGAAAGATGTTCGGGTTTAAGGGTGGTGGTTATGCCAATGCAGAAAAGCCCTGCTCCTTTGGCAGAAAGTATCCCTGCAGGTGCATTCTCAACCACTGTAATTTCCTCCTTAGGGGCTCTTAAAGCCTCTTTAGCCTTTAAGTAAGGGTCGGGATGGGGTTTCCTTTTATCCACTTTGTCCCCGGTTATAATTACTTCAAAAAAAAGATGAAACTTTTCAGGAAAAACTTCCTTTAAAATTTCACTGCTTGAAGAGGTAACCAGAGCAAGTTTTCTTTTTTCCCTTTTTAGTTCCGAAAGTAAATCTGGTACCTCAGGGAAGGGCCTTATTTTGTTTGCAAAGTTTTCTTTGAAGATTTTTTTCTGAAGTTTAAAGGCTTTGTCAAAAAATTCAGGTGTTGGATTAACTCCTTTGCTTAAAAAGAGTCCCTTGGCACTTTCAAGCTCTATGGCCCCTTCGTGAAGAAAAATTTCTTCTTCAGTAAATTCAAGGCAGAACTCTTTAAAGGCAAGAATCCAGGCCTTCGCATGATAGGGCATGGAATCAAGAAGAACCCCGTCAAGGTCAAAGAAAATAAATTCCTTCATAGAGAAATCACCTCTGAAATCTCTTTTGCTGTAAGATTTTCAACAGAAACAATCTTTTTCCTTGAGGTCTTCCCTTTAATAATTTTTATTTTTCCTGAATCAACCTTTAAAACCTTGGCAAGAAATTTTATTAAGGCCTCATTGGCTTGATTGTTTTCCGCTTTGGCCTTAAGAGAGATTTCAAGGAAATTTGGCGCCTTAAAAGATAAAATCTCATCCTTTGAGGCATTGGGTTTAACTTTAATTTCAAGTAGCATTTTTAGAGGCTAAATCTGAGATGAAAAAGGAGTTCTTTAATAAAATAAATTATAAAAATTACAATAACTGGGCTTAAATCAAGGCCATAGATTGGAGGAATAAGCCTTCTTATAGGGCTTAAAACAGGCTCTGTTACCCTGTAAAGGAATCTTACCAGAGGATGAAAAGGGGAGGGATTTACCCAGGAAATTATGGCTCTTGCAATTATAATCCAAACATAAATGGTAAGAAGGAGATCTATTACTTGAAAAAGGGCCTTAAAGAAGGCTTCAAACACTAACATACCTTCCCAAAGGGACAGATGGGATACCTACATTCTGCACAGTTATAACAATATCCTCCATGCCCGAGTTTGGCAATCTCATAACGGGAAAGCTTTTCTCCCGAAAGTACCCTCGGTAAAATCAGATCAAGGATGGTGATTTTAAAATACATGGCACAGGCTGGAACCCCAAGGATTACTTTATTGTCAGGAAGACAAGCATAAAGAAACATATTTCCAGGAAGGACGGGAGTTCCGTAAAGATAAATCTCTGGATTTAATTCTCTTATGGCCACTTTGGTAACATCATCAGGGTCAACAGACATCCCTCCTGTAACCAAGACCACTTCACAGCCCCGCTTTAAGAGATTTTCAATGTTTTCCTTGATGAAATCTTTATCATCTGGGGCAAAAAGAGGGCCTTCGACTTTTAGCCCAAAGGCCTCTAATTTGGGAATCATTCTTGGGGCAAAGGCATCCTCAATTCTTCCGTAAAAAACTTCAGAACCTGTGATGACAAGTCCAGCTTTATTAATTTTTTTAGGAAGAACTCTTAACACCTTCTCTGGATATTCACTGCATATTTTTTCTACCTCTTCAAGAAGAGCCCTTTTGACAACAAGGGGGATAGCCCTTCCTCCAGCAAGGGGCTCACCCTTTTTCACCCAAAGGTTGGTATGCTTTGTTGAAAGACTTATTTCCCCAAGAAAATTAATTCTCAAAAGGGCCTCGGTTTCAACTTTAAATAAACCTTCATAGGCTGCCTTAAAATTCACTTTGCCTTCCCTTATTTCCTCTGACCACTCAACTCCCTCCCCTGCAACAGCTTTTGCCAGCAAAAGGGCTGCTTCATCTTCATGTATTTCATCTTCCTCAAGTTCAAGGACATAGATATGGTTTTTCCCAAGGTCTTTTAATTTGGGAATATCTTCTTCACGAATGATGTGTCCCTTTTTGAAGCGGGCTCCTTTAAAGGTCCCAGGAACAATTTCCGTTATATCGTGGGGAAGAACCATTCCTACTGCTTCTTCAACCGGAATGGTTTTATATCTCATTTTTCTTTCCTTTCCCTTTCTTTTCTTTCATAAGCATCGATAATTTTTTGAACAATAGGATGTCTTACCACATCATTCTTGGTAAAATATACAAAGGTTATCCCTTCAATTCCTTCAAGAATTTCCATAGCTTCAAGAAGCCCGGATTTTTTGGGATCAGGAAGGTCTATTTGGGTGACATCTCCGGTGATAACAGCCCTTGAGCCCTGCCCAATCCTTGTGAGAAACATTTTCATCTGCTCTGTAGTGGTATTCTGGGCCTCATCAAGGATAATAAAGGAATCATTGAGGGTTCTCCCTCTCATAAAGGCAAGAGGGGCTACTTCAATTACTCCCTTTTGAAAGAGCTTGACCACTCTGTCAAAGGAAAGCATATCATAGAGGGCATCATAAAGGGGTCTTAAATAGGGATTAACCTTTTCAACGAGATCTCCCGGAAGGAATCCCAGTTTTTCTCCAGCCTCAACAGCAGGTCTCACAAGTATAAGTCTGTTTACCTCTCCCCTCATAAGGAAAGACACAGCCATAGCTACAGCCAGATAGGTTTTACCTGTTCCTGCAGGCCCGATTCCAAATACTATTTCGGATTTTCTTATAGCTTCTACATATTTTTTCTGAGTTAACCCTTTAGGGGTAATCATTTTTCTTCCAGAAGTAATCAAAATGGTATCAAGGAAAATATCTTTAAGATTGGCCCTTGGATTTTCAAGTAGAATTCTTGAGGCATATTCTACATCAGAGGGATAAATGGAATATCCTGCTTTAATAAGACCATAAAGTTCCTCAAGGGTCTTCTCGGTAAGCTCAAGATCCTCAGGTTCACCAGTTATGATTATGTGATTTCCCTTTAAAATAAGCTTAACCTTGAAGGCCTCCTCAAGTATCTTAAAATGAGACCCCCTCTCTCCATAAAGGGCTCGAACCACAGGGTAATCCTCAAAAATTAACTCCCTGGTATAGGGATTGCCCTCAAAAACCTCTTTTCTTACCTCATCCTGAACCATCTGTGCCATTATTTTTAATCCATCCTCCTTTTAATTTTTATTGGTTATCTATATAATAGATTATTAAAATTTTTTTTCAAGGGAAGGCTTCTATTTAATTGACATTTGCTAAATCTTCTTTATAATTTCCAGATAAAATTTAGAGGAGGATGGGATGAAGAGGGTAGAAGAGGTCTATGACTTGAAAAAAGAACTCCTTACCAAAGGCATTTTAGTATTTTCCTTTACGATCTTACTTGCTTTACTTTCCCAGATAAGAATTCCTCTTCCCTTTACCCCTGTTCCCTTGACCCTTCAGACTTTTGGAGTTCTACTTATCGGATATTATCTTGGCGCTAAGTCAGGGACACTCAGTATTTTGCTATATCTTTTTTTAGGGGCAGCAGGCCTTCCCTTTTTCTCAGGAGTTAAAGGGGGACTTCTTGTTTTAAGTGGCCCAACTGGTGGATATCTCCTTGGGTTTCTTGCAGGGGCTTACTTAGTTGGAAAGGCAAAGGAAAAGGGGCTCCTTGAAAGACCAATTTATGCCTTCCTTTGCGGAGTTCTTGCCCATTTTATTATTTACTTTTTTGGTGTCCTCTGGTTTGTTTCTGGCTATAAATTTTTTAGCACTTCCTATACTTTAAAGGAAATTCTAACCCTTACAGTTTTTCCCTTTCTTCCCTGGGATGTGATTAAATCCCTTTTATTTGCTGGTTTTATCCTTTCTGAAAAAAGAGTGAAGGAGGCCTTTAGGAGATGAGAGTTCTTGTTCTTGGTGGCGGTGGAAGGGAACACGCTCTTTGTTATGTAATTTCCAAAAGCTCAAAATTAACCAAGCTTTATTGTATTCCAGGAAATGGCGGTATATCGGAGATAGCAGAAATTCCAGAAGGGATAAGTTTAAATGATTTTGAAAAAATAAAGGAATTCTGTCTCAAAGAAAAAATTGATCTCGTTATCCCCGGGCCAGAGGAACCTCTGGTTAAGGGGATAAGGGATTATCTTTCAGAAGTAGGCATTAGGGTGTTTGGTCCTGATAAATACGGAGCTCTTCTTGAGGGAAGTAAAGCCTTTGCTAAGAAAATCATGAAAAAGGCAGGGGTTCCCACAGCCCAGTTTGAGGTTTTCAATAATTATGATGAGGCCTTAAAATTTATAAGAGAAAAGGGCGCTCCCATTGTGGTTAAAGCAGACGGACTTTGCGCGGGAAAGGGAGTTTTTGTTTGTAAAACCCTTGAGGAGGCAGAAGAGGCTTTAAATAAAATTTTTATTGAAAAAATTTTTGGTGAGGCCGGCTCAAAGGTAGTGATTGAGGAATGTCTGGAAGGGGAGGAGGCCTCCTACATTGTTATAACAGATGGTGAAAACTTTAAGGCCCTTCCCACTTCTCAGGATCATAAGAGACTTCTTGATAATGACGAGGGGCCCAATACAGGAGGCATGGGAGCCTATTCCCCTGCTCCCCTTGTGAATGAAACCCTGCGAAAAAAGATTGAAGAAAAGGTTATTTCCCCTGTTTTAAGAGTGATGAAAGAAGAGGGACATCCCTATGAAGGTTTTCTTTATGCAGGTCTTATGATAAGTGAAGGGGTGCCCTATGTACTTGAATTTAACTGCAGGCTTGGTGATCCTGAGGCTCAGGCCATCCTACCTCGCATTGAAAACGATTTTCTTGAGGTGGTCGAAAAGGCTCTTGAAGGTAATTTAAAGGATTATGAACTTAAAGAGACCTCAAAGGCCTGTGTTTGCGTAGTTATGGCAAGCAAGGGCTATCCAGGAAGTTATGAAAAGGGAAAGGTGATAACAGGGCTTGATAAAGTAAAAGAAATGGAAGATGTAATAGTTTTTCATGCAGGGACCAAAAAAGAGGGAGATAAATTTTTAACCAATGGAGGAAGAGTTCTTGGAGTTACTGCCCTTGGGAAAACCATCCCAGAGGCTATAGAAAGAGCCTATCAAGCAGTAAGCCGCATTCATTTTGAAGGAGCCCATTACAGAAAGGACATAGGTAAAAAGGCTTTAAAATACCTTTAAGTTTCTTTCTCTTCAAGATATTTTTTGAAACCGAGACTTTTCAGTTTTTCTCCCTTTTTAATCACTTCCTCTTTCATTTTATTACGGAAATTTTTGAGTTTTTCTCTTAATTCGGGATATTTTATGGCAAGGATTTGCACCGCAAGAAGACCTGCATTTCTGGCGTTATTTATAGCAACCGTTGCCACAGGAATGCCTGCAGGCATTTGCACAATGGAAAGAAGAGAGTCCATTCCCTTTAAGGCCTTGGTCATTATGGGAACACCAATAACAGGGAGAGTGGTTATAGAGGCGGTCATCCCTGGAAGATGAGCAGATCCCCCTGCTCCTGCAATAATTACCTCAATTCCTCTCTCTTCTGCAGTTCTTGCATATTCATACATGCGCTCAGGTGTTCTGTGTGCAGAAACCACCGTAATCTCATAGGGGACTCCGAATTCCTCAAGCACCTCTGCTGCCTCTTTCATAACAGGCAAATCCGAATCACTTCCCATAATAATTCCCACTTTCATTTCTTCACCTCTCCTTTTACTTTGAGAAGCTCTTTTACTTTTTTAGCCTTGGAGAGAACTTCCTCTAAGGTTTCGCCAAGAATGGTTACATGTCCCATTTTTCTCAAGGGAAAGGTCTCCTTCTTTCCATAGATATGCACAGAAACCCCTGGAATAGAAAGAGCCTCCTTCAGGCCCTCATAAATAGGTTTTCCGTAGTAGCCCTCCTCTCCGAGTAAATTCATCATTACCGCTGGAGATAGAAGCTTGGTTGAACCGAGAGGAAGTCCGGTTATAACCCTTATGTGTTGTTCAAATTGACTGGTATAGCAGGCTTCAATGGTGTGATGTCCTGAATTGTGAGGCCTTGGAGCAATTTCATTAATATAAAGGTTTCCCCTTTTATCAAGAAAAAGCTCAACTCCAAAAAGCCCATATCCTTCAATGGCTTTTACTGCCTCAATAGCAAGCTCCTGAGCCAAACGAGCGGTCTTTAAATCAATTTGGGCTGGGCAAAAGAGATAATCAAGAAGATTTCCCTCTGGATGAAAGACCATTTCAACCACATCATAAACGGCAATTTCTTCCCTTTCATTTCTAACAACCATTACTGCAAGTTCCTTTTCTATCTCAAGAAGTTCTTCAATAAAAGAGGGGAGGGGTAAGGCCTTACTGAGATCCTCCTTTGTTCTCAAAATGACTGTTCCCCTTCCGTCATAACCTCCAGTTATGGATTTTTGAACACAGGGGATAGCCTTTTCAAGCTCTGAAAAATCTTTAATTTCTTTGAATTCAGGGACAGGAAGACCAGCCCTTTTATAGGCTTTTCTTTGCTCAAGTTTGTTTTGAATAAGAGAAAGAACCTGAGGTGAGGGAATAATTTTTTTTTCTTTTTGTATTTCCAGAAGGGGTGAAACTTCCACATGTTCAATATCAAAGGTGATAATGTCGCAAAGTTTTACAAAATTTTTTACCTCTTCTGGGTCTTTGAAGGAGCCAACTACCTGCTCAGCCACCATGCTGGCGGGACAGCCTGGTGTGGGATCAAGCACCTTTACAGAAAAACCCATTTTTCTTGCAGCCTGTGCAGACATCTTTGCAAGCTGCCCACCACCAAGAATTCCTATTACCATATCTTGAGGATTCATAGAAGATTCCCAAAAAGGGTTTTCTAAAAGATAATCTATTCCTATGTGAAGTCAATCCATAATTGGAGGGATTTTTCGAAAATTTTTTACAACAGTTTTGGTAAAAGCATGCTTTGACTTTTATAACCTCAACAATTGATGGATTGTGAATGGAATTTAAATGGCTCTACTTTTAAAGGGCTGCCAGGGAGGAAGTTCTAAGTGAGGTTTTGACCAAGCCTTAAGAGTTCCTCAAGGGGAAGAGGTGGAGAAAAATAATAGCCCTGAGAATAATCAATCCCGAGCTCGCAGACCAGTTTAAAGATTTTTTCATCAGCCACAAATTCAGCAATGGTTTTAATGCCTGTTGCTTTGGCAAAGTTCACAATAGCCCTTACCAGATTTCTTGCCCTTTCACTTTCAGGAAGATTTTTTATGATTGAGGCATCAATTTTTATAAAATCCACTTCAAGTTCAATTAACCTCTGTAAATTGGAATAACCTGCTCCAAAATCATCAATGGCAAGGTAAACTCCTTGCTTTTTGAACTCAAAAAGCAAGGGAATAATTCTTTCATAAATTTCTATTTCTTCTGTTTCAAGAAGCTCAAGGACAAGTTTATGCTCTAAAGCAAGCTTTTTTGAGCTTTCCTTAACGAGAGATAAAAAACTTTGAATTATTTCTTTATGGAGAAAATCTGTAAAGGAAAGATTTAAAGAGACATCCCAAGGAATAAGGGGAAGGTGATTTTTAACTTCTTCAAACATTCTAAGAGTAAGCATAGGATAATATCCACTTTGTTTAGCAATGGGAAGAAATTTGGAAGGAGGCAGAGTTTCTCCATCTTTTTCCTTGATTCTCATTAAGGCCTCAACCTTTATTATCTTTTTTGTTTGGTTATCAAAAACTGGCTGATAATAGGGTATAACTCTTTTTTCTTCTATGGCAGATCTTATTTTTCTTAAGTAAAAAAGGGTTTCTTCATAGAGCCTTTTTCTCTCCATTGAAGGTCTAATTGAATAATCAATAACCTTAGCCTTTTCCTTAGTTTCCTTTAAAAGAGTATAAGCAAAGGATAAAGCATGTTCAGGACATGTGCATTCAGATATAAGGGCTCCTCTTAGATGGAAAAATATTTCAAAATCTTGATAGTAAAGGGGTTCTTTTTCTACTGCAAGTAAAAGGGCTTCAACCTTTGGAATGAGTTTTTTTATCTCTTCCTCAGGAAGGATAAGGGCAAATTCATCCGGTCCTACCCGATAAACCTCTGACTTAAAAACTTTTTTTAATCTCTGAGTTATATATTTAAGAACCTCATCTCCCGCTTCTTCTCCGTAAAGGGCATTTAAGTCCTTGAAATTGTCTATATCAACAAGCAACAGATTAATAACTTCTTTCTTTTTAAGCTCTTCTGAGAGTTTTTCTCTGTTAGGAGCCCCAGTTATAGGATCATAATAATGAAGAAAGTAAATTTCTTTTAAGCGCTTCTCAAGTTCATCCAAAGAGGCATTAAGGAGTTTTATTACCTTTCCTAATTCATCTTCATAGTCAAGGGTGACTCTGGCTGAAAGATCACCGCTTGCTATCTTTTGAGTTTCTTGAGCTATCCTGGAGAGCCTTTTAGCCAGTTTCTGGTAAGTAAGATAAAAGAAAAAGCAGATACTCCCCAAAACCAAGCTGAGAAAGAGAAAACTAAGAAGCCCTGTTTTTATAAGGAATTCTTTTTTAGCTTCAATTTTTTTAAGATACTTTTCAAAGATGGAAGAATGAAGATCATAAAAGCTTTCTATACAAGCGGTTGCCAATTTAAAATAGCCATAACCAGTTAAAGCGAACTCTTCTTGGAAGTCCTTTATCATAAGGCTCTCAGAAATATGCATAAAGTCTTCAAGGAGCTTAAAAGCGCTTTCAAGGGTAATAATAGTTTCTCTTGGAAATTTGATGTTTAAAAGGGTCCAGCGCAAAACCTCTTGATATCCCTGCAGAGCTTGGAAATTTCTAAAAAAATATTTTTATCTTGAAGGGGCATAAAATTTCTTTCCACAGCTGCGCTTCCTATGGCCCTTAATTTTCCTAAAGCTTCTATCAAATTTGGAAGTTCAAGTAAACTTACCTGGGCAAGGGTGCGAAGATAAAGATCAGGTTCTGCAAAAAGACCATATTTTTCTCCCTGGGTTTTTAAAAATTGAAGCAATTTAATGATAATCTCAGGATGTTGATAAAAAGATTCAAGCGGTGAGAGTTTAAGATGGATGGCCTTCAATTTTTGCCAGTCATTATAATAATTTAAAAGGAGTTTTCTTTTTTTGGAGGTAGAAGGAGGATAAGAGGAAAAGGCCTTTTTAAAGGAGTTCTCTATTTTGGCTTCAGTTTCTTGCATGGTTGAGTTTATTTGATTTAGTTCCTGGGGATCTGAGGTAAAGGCCCTTAAATAAGAGAGGCCTCTATGAATCTGAAGAAATTTTATGGTTTCAAAAAGGGGAGGGATTTTTTCTTTAGCTTCCAGTCTATAACGCATGGACTTAATCTCAGGATAATATTGCCAGAAGAGAAAAACACTCCCAAGAATCCAGGGAATAATAGCCAGAAGTTGTAGAAGAAACAGATTCTCTTTAAGGGTTAGAGGACGAAGTTTCATAATAAAATAATTACCATGAATAGGGAAAAATTAAAGACAAAAAAGAAATATCTTGGAAGGGTTGCGGCCGGTATTTTGAATTTTTTATTTTTTTAGGAAGAAGATTTAAGAGTTTTAACTACATCTACAACCAAAATTTGTAAAGCAAAGGCCCCTAAAATGGCAGGGATGTAATATACATTTTGGTAATTTAGATTAGAAAACCAATATCCGAAAACTGGAGAACCAAGCCAAGTACCAATCCACCCTATAATAACTTTACATACAATAAAGGACCAAATTCCAGGCACTACAAAAAGCTTAAAATACATAATGAACAATATAAGCAGAAATTACAGCAATAACTAATAAAATAATAAAGCTTACAAAGTCCATTCCTATCATCTCCCCCCTCCTTTCCCCGGCCGCAAATCTAAAATAATTGTTTAAAAATTTTATTTTGAGTCAAGAAATAGAGAAAAAATCTCACAAGAGGGGGGTTGAAATGGATATGTGAAGAGTTTTAATCGGGTTATTAGTACCCAATCCAATGGTATTGTGGAAGAATTATTAAAAATAGCACCAGTCAAAATCCTATGGACTCATACAGGGCTGTTGACATTTGGTGAAAAATAACTATAATTAAAAAAATTAAGCGGGCGTAGCTCAGCCTGGTAGAGCGACAGCTTGCCATGCTGTAGGTCGCGGGTTCGAATCCCGTCGCCCGCTCCATTTAAGAGAAACCCTTTAGACAAATGCCTGTGGAAATCACCTATTACGGACATGCCTGTTTCAAAATAGTAAGTCCTGAAGGAAAAAAAATTATTATTGATCCCTGGTTAACTCACCCTCTTGCTCCTAAGGAAGTTGACCTTGGCCCCTATGATTTCGTTTTGATTACTCACGGACATGGAGATCATCTTGGTGAGGCCATAAAACTTGCAAGAACTTTTGTAACAGAGGTTATTGCCATTCACGAAATTCAGCAATATCTTCTCGGAAAAGGTGTGCCCAAGGCAACAGGTATGAATATTGGAGGCACATATAGAGTTAATGGTCTTTCTTTTACCATGGTTCCAGCCCTTCACAGTTCTTCCTTACCTGACGGCAGTTATGCAGGGGAGCCCTGTGGATTTGTTATAACCCTTGAAAACGGATTCAAAATTTATCATGCTGGGGATACCGGCCTTTTTGGAGACATGACCCTTATTGGAGAACTTTATGAGCCAGATTTGGCCCTTCTTCCTATAGGAGATCATTATGTCATGGGGCCAAAGGAAGCAGCCAAGGCCTGCCAGCTTATTAATGCCAAAAAGGTAATTCCTATGCATTATGGAACCTTTCCCATTCTTACAGGAACAGTTGAGGCCTTTATTAAAGAACTTTCCAAATATCCCTTTAAACCTGAGGTAATTCCATTAAAACCCGGAGAATCAATAACTCTTTAGGTCACCTTGCCTTTAATTATCGCCATCTGCGGATATCACAATTCTGGAAAAACAACCTTTGGAACTTACCTTGTTAAAAGGCTTAAAAATCTCGGTTATAAAATCGCTGTAGTTAAGTCAACCAAGGAAGAGGGAGAGCTTACTGATCAACCTGGATCAGATACCTTTCGCTATAGAGAGAGCGGAGGAGACCCGGTCTGTCTCTACCAAAAAAATCTTTTAACCCTTTATATTAAAGAACTACCTGATGATAAAGGGAGTTTTCTTCAATTTTTGGAAAGACTTTTCTGGAAAAAAGATTTGATTTTGCTTGAAGGTTTTAAAGGTTTTCCAGAAATTCCTAAAATTTGGGTGTTAAGGGATGATGAGAAAGAAGAAGAGATTAAATCAAAGTATTCGGGGATAGAACTTTTTATTAGACAGGGTGAGGAAGAAAAAGGTTTAAATTTTGTTCTCCAAAGATTGATTAATAAAGAGGAAGAGGTTTTTCTTTATATAAACGGGAAAAGAATTTTTTTGAAGCCTTTTATTCAAAAAATTTTGAAGGAAATGCTTTTAGGTTTTGTGAAAGGGTTGAAGGACATCCCGGAAAGCATTTTTCATCTTGAGGTAAAAATCAAAAGAAAATAGGAGAAATAAAATCCTAAAACAATTCCCAAAAAGTGGAGGTATCTTTTAAAGGGGATTTCCCTTTCAAAATCTTTGTAATAAAAGTAAAAGATTAAGTATAGACTTCCGATTAGAGAAAGATTTAAATTATAAATCCCCATTTTAAAAGGC
The DNA here is from genome assembly GCA_002441555.1 of Thermodesulfobacteriaceae bacterium UBA6232. Lineage (GTDB taxonomy): Bacteria > Desulfobacterota > Thermodesulfobacteria > Thermodesulfobacteriales > Thermodesulfobacteriaceae > Caldimicrobium. The sequence continues at coordinate 29,095 of DJWK01000033.1, read as the reverse complement.
TTTCTATTCCGAATTGTCTTCCAAGGGTTGGGAAAAAATCTCCTAAATTTTTTAGAAAATATTTGGAGCGATAAATTAATTCTCCTGTAAAGGCGAAAGGTATAAGGATGGCAATGGTTAAATTAAATTTTCCGAGAATGGGATCTTCAATAACCCTGAAAAAAGAAGCAGCAAGTTTGGTAATAATGATAAGCGATACAGAAAACCAGAAGAAAAGAAGGGTGAAAAGAAAATTTGAAGAAATTCCAAGGCCCAAAGCCCAGTTGTGAAAAAAGTCCTTTTCCACAAGAAAGCGGGCAAGTTGTGAACCAATTAAAAAGGGGATCACATAGGCACAGGTAATTCCCTTTCCTTTATTTAAAATGATTTCCTTTAGGGGATGACGCAAATAGATAGCGGGAGATTCATAAGGACAGAGGATGAGACAATGTCCGCAGATAAAGCAGTTAAGATTATTCTGCACAGCAACTGCTCCTAAATAAACCGGACAGGGTCTAACACCAGCTTTTCCTTTTTTACAGTGAGCTTCTTTGCAGTTTTTGCAGATTTGGTAATCTGGCCTGAATTCAATTGTTGCCATAGTTGCTGCAACTCCTGTTATACGACCAAGGGGGCAGAGGTATCGGCACCAGGCATATTCTCTGTAAAGGACACCAAAAAAGGCAGCAAGCAAAACTATGCTTAATAGGAAAAGGGCTGTATAGCGGGGAGAGGAGGTAAGGGGAGTTGTTGTCTCAAGCCATATTATGAGGAAAAAGAGTGCTGTTGCAAGATGGATCCCATTTTTTTTAAAAATTTCAGGAGGATTTTTAAAGAGAGAAAGATTCAGATTTTGCAAAAGTCTTGCAAGCCCTGGGAAGGGACAGAAGGCACACCACATTCTTCCAAGAAAGAACCAGGAAAAAACCAGAGAGGTCCACCAGACTCCCCAGGCAAGAAAGAGCATAATGTTTTTATCTTTTTCCTGCGGGCCAAAAAGTCCGAGTATTATAAGAGAAAGAAAAACAATATCACTGAAGCTTCTTATATAGGCAAAATTTTTGCGCTTGTAAAAGAATCTTTTGATAAAAGAAAATTTTTCAAAGAGGTTAATACGATTTTTTTCGTAAATATCTGGCCAGAAAAATTTTTTTAGTTTTTTAAGAAATTTCATACCCATATTAAAGTAATGTAAGCACCTGAATTTTTTGTCCTAACATTTTGTGAAAAAGGGTGCAAAATAAAGAAAGGAGCTACTTGACTTTAAGGGTTGATTATTTTATATTTTAACAAAAACCTCAATTGCTGGAGGTGAGATATATGTGGAACACCATAAAAACTTTTGTATTTCTTGCCCTATTAACGGTGCTTTTTGTTTTTGTAGGTAATCTCATTGGTGGAAAAACAGGAGCAACCATTGCCCTTATTCTTGCAGGTTTAATGAATTTTATAGCCTATTTTTATTCCGATAAGATTGTTCTTGCCATGAGCGGAGCAAGACCAGTAAGTCCTTCAGAGGATCCTGAACTTCACGCCATAGTTGAGGAAGTTGCAAGAAGGGCAGGTATTCCTAAACCAAAAGTTTATATTATACCTTCAGAAACTCCCAATGCCTTTGCTACAGGAAGAAATCCAGAAAATGGGGTTGTTGCTGTAACTGAAGGTATTAGAAGGCTTCTTTCAAGGGAGGAACTTGCAGGAGTTATTGCTCACGAAATTGCCCATATCAAAAATAGAGATATCCTTATTTCCACCATTGCTGCAACCATTGTGGGAGCCATAAGTTATCTTGCTCAGATGGCTCAGTGGAGCCTTTTCTTTGGAGGATTTGGGCATCGTGATGAGGAAGAAGGTTGGAATCCCCTTTCAATTATAGGTTTAGTTATTGCCATAATAATTATTCCCATTGCCGCAACCCTTATTCAGCTTGCCATAAGCAGAAGCAGAGAATATCTTGCCGATGAAACAGGAGCTAAGATTATAAGAAATCCCGTTGCTCTTGCTAAAGCCTTAGAAAAACTTGATGCCTGGAATAGGGCTTATCCTATGAATGTTAATCCTGCTCAGGCTCAGATGTTTATTGTAAATCCTCTTTCTGGAAAATCCCTTATAAATCTCTTTTCTACTCATCCACCCATTGAGGAAAGGGTTGCAAGGCTTTATAGGATGTCTGGGGCTTTCTAAGGGAAACATCCTTTGAAAAATGATACCCTTTTATTTTTAAGTTATCTCTTAAAATATTTAAAACATCTTTATAAACCTTTTTCCCTTGGTATTACCTTTGCAATTCTTTCTTCATTTCTTACAGGCCTTGGAACCTGGTCAATCAAACCCATTTTCAATTATGTTTTTGTAGAAAAGCACTACGAGATTTTTAAGTTTATTCCCTTTTATCTCATTCTTATCTTCAGTTTAAATGGGCTTTTTTCTCTTTTACAGGCCTATTATATGAAAAGTGTATCCACTGGAATAATTAACCGCATCCGTCTTGATCTTTTTAAAAAATTTCTCTCTTTGCCTTACTCAAGGTTAATTAAAGAAAGAACTGGTCAGACCATTTCAAGGGTTATCAATGATACCTCTCAGATAGAGCCTTTGCTTGGTGAGAGTTCACAAATTCTTTTTAAAGAGACCCTTACGGTGGTAGTGCTTCTTTTTGTGGCCTTTTATCAGAGGTGGGATTTAACCTTGATTGCCCTAATAACCCTTCCAGCCATTGTTTACGGAACTAAATATCTCGGAACTAAAACCAGAAAAACGAGAAGACTCACCCAGGCTTCAACAGGAGAGCTTACTCACAGAATGGGAGAAATTCTTCAGGGAATAAGAGAGATAAAAATTTCTGCTTCAAAGGATTTAATGTTAAAATTTTTTGCTAAGGAGCTTGAAAGGTTTTATCGTTTAAGTCTGAAGGTTACAAAATACAGGGAATCTTCTAAGAGTCTCGTGGATTTGATGACTGGTTTTGGGGCGGCTCTTCTTATTGGTTATGGAGGGTCCCTTGTAATAAAAGGTGCTTTAACCCCAGGGGCTTTTCTTTCTCTTCTAACAGCGATTTTGCTAATTTTTAATCCTATAAGAAAGCTCTCAAGGGCTTACACCGGGCTTAAAGAGGCCCAGGGAGCCTGGTCAAGAATTGAGGAGGTCTTTCACCTAGAAGAGGAAAAAGGCGGAACCCTTAAGGCGCACCCCCCTCAAAAAGGGTTTGAATTTAGGGAGGTTAGCTTCCGTTATGATTCTAATTTACCCTATGCTCTTTATAGGGTAAATCTTTATTTGCCAGCTCAAAAAATGATTGCCCTTGTTGGTCCAAGCGGTGCAGGAAAAAGCACTCTTATCTCCCTTCTTCCAAGATTTTATGACCCTGAAGAAGGAGAAATCCTTCTTGACGGAGTCAATCTGAAAGAATTTGACCTTGAAAGTTTGCGAGGGCTTTTTGGAATGGTCTGGCAGGAGCCCTTTCTTTTTAATCTTTCCATCTGGGATAATTTGATTCTCGTTAAACCTGAGGCCACCTTTGAGGAGGTAAGGGAGGCTTGTAGAGCTGCTCAGGCTCTGGATTTCATTGAGTCTCTTCCCAAGGGGTTTGACACCGTTCTTGGTGAAGAAGGCCTTTCCCTTTCAGGTGGACAGAAACAGAGGCTTGCCCTTGCCAGGGTTTTTCTTAAGAGACCCCCTATTATTATTCTTGATGAGGCAACAAGCCAGCTTGATACCCTTACAGAAAGAGCCATTGAAGCTGCTTTAAATGAACTCAGGGGTAAGCATACCCTCATTGTTATTGCCCACAGACTTTCAACTATAACGAGAGCCGACAAAATAGTTCTCCTTGATAGGGGAAGGGTTGTTGCCGAAGGAAATCACGAAGAATTACTTTTAAAGTCACCCCTCTATAGAGAACTTTACCAGACCTTTTTGAGAGAAAAATGATAACCGTTGTGATACCCTGCGCAGGAAGGGGAGAAAGATTTGGCGGAAGCCTTCCTAAACAGTATCAAGAACTAAAAGGAATCCCTTTATTTATAAGAACCTTAAAAGTTTTTGAGAATCATTCTGAGTGTGAAGCTATTGTTCTTTCTGTTGAGAAGGAGTTTCTTCACTATGTGGAAGAAAAAATCAAGGCCTTTGAGATTAAAAAGGTTTATGCGATAACTGAAGGAGGAAAGACAAGGCAGGAATCGGTTTATCACGGTGTTTTAGCTTCTCCTGAGAAAACGGAAATTTTCCTTGTGCACGATGCGGTAAGACCCTTTGTTGAAACAGCCTTAATTTCTCAATTGATTAAAGAGGCAAAGACCTCAAAGGCCGTGGTTCCTGCTCTTCCTGTGAGGGATGCCTTAATTAAGGTTGAAATGGGGATTTTGCAAAACCCTGTTTCACGAGAGGGGTTATATCTTGTTCAGACCCCTCAAGCCATTCAGGCCAGAATTTTAAAAGAGTGTCTTGAAAAAGCAAAAAAAGAAAACCTTTACTTCCCTGATGAAAGCTCCCTTCTACATCACTTCGGTTATGAAGTAAAAATTATACCCGGTTCTATTTTTAACATAAAAATTACTTATCCAGAAGATTTTATCCTTGCAGAAAGGCTTATCTCAAAGTAAAATTAGGGACAAATTTTTTCTCATAAAGCAGTTTCTATGGAATTTAAGCTTTTTACACTTTTTCCAGAAAAACCAAAGGAATTTCTTGAATTTGCAGGAACAGCCCTTGGTCTCCCTAATGAGGAGGCCTTTAAACTTTATTTTCTTACCTTTAAATTAAAAGCCCTAACAGACCTCGTTCTTTTTAAATTCTTTGAAAGAACCCTTTGCAATTTGAAATTTGATGAAATCGGAAAAAAGGAATATCTTCTTACCATATCTATTTACACTTTTAGAGAACTTTTGAGAGAACATCTTGATCTTAAATTTACCAAAAACCTTTATAATTTTTTGAAAGATAAGCTTCCCTCTGAGTTTCTTAGAGGTTGCGCACCAAAAAGAGAGGTTATAACCTCTCAGGATATTTTCTTTCAACTTCTTACTTCCAAGGAAAAAGCAGAGCTTCCTCCCTATCTCAAGGTAAAGCACTTTATTTTGCCTTTTCATTTGAAAGGAACCTGTGAGGAAATCATAGCCATCCTTCCTGAAATATCCCTTTATGCTTTTAAAAAGCTAAAAGAAGGGCTTTATGAAGTTTTTCTTCCCCTCTCCATTTCTGAGTTTATGTATTTATCTCAAAAGTTTAGTGAAAGAAAGGTTTTAAAAAAATTGGAAGTAGAGGCCATTGTTAATCAATTAAAAAGTCTTTTTCCTGATTGTTTTGGAGAATTCTAAAGTAGGGGGTTATTTATGGGCAAAAATTTGACACAAAAAATTATTGAAGCGCATCTTGTTAGTGGAAAGATGATTCCCGGAGAAGAGATAGCCATTCGCATTGACCAGACCCTTACCCAGGATGCCACAGGGACCATGTGTTATTTAGAATTTGAGGCCATCGGCATTGATAGAGTCAAAACAGAACTTTCCGTATCCTATGTGGATCACAATTTGCTTCAAACGGATTTTAAGAATGCCGATGACCATCTTTTCTTGCAAACTGTGGCTATGCGATACGGAATATGGTTTTCCAAACCCGGAAACGGGATTTGTCATCAGGTTCATCTTGAAAGATTTGCCCGCCCTGGAAAAACCCTTATTGGTTCTGATTCTCACACTCCTACTGCCGGTGGGTGCGGAATGCTTGCCATCGGAGCAGGTGGTCTTGATGTAGCTATGGCCATGGCAGGAAAGCCCTTTTATCTCCGTATGCCAAAAGTGGTGGGAGTTCATCTTACGGGAAAATTAAACCCTTGGGTATCGGCAAGGGATGTTGCCCTTTATTTACTTTCCATTCTTACTGTAAAAGGCGGGCTTGGAAAGGTTCTTGAATATTTTGGAGAGGGAGTAAAAACGCTCACTGTGCCAGAAAGGGCAACCATTTGTAATCTCGGAACTGAGATGGGAGCAACTTCAAGCATCTTCCCTTCTGATGAACAAACCCGGGCCTGGCTTTATGCCCAGGGAAGGGAAGAGCATTTTGTGCCTATGGCTGCCGATCCAGATGCCGAATATGATGAAATCATTGAGGTTGATCTCTCAAAGCTTGAGCCTCTTTGTGCCTGCCCTTCCTCTCCTGATAATGTAAAGAAAGTTGCAGAAGAGGCGGGAAAACCCGTGTATCAGGTAATTATTGGATCCTGTGCCAACTCAAGCCTTAAAGACTTACTCATTGTTTCCAAGGTGCTTGAAAAGCACAAAGTTCATCCCATGGTTTCCTTTGAAGTAAATCCCGGATCCCTTCAGGTTCTTGAGAATTTAACGGTTTTATCGGGATTTAAAAATCTTCTTGAGGGAGGGGCAAGGGTTCATCAATGCGGATGTCTTGGTTGTATAGGAATGGGTCAGGCGCCACCAACCAATGCCATCTCCCTTAGAACCTTTACCAGAAACTTTCCCGGACGCTCTGGAACAAGACCGGATTTCGTTTATCTTGTCTCCCCTGAAACAGCAGTTGCAAGCGCTATAAAGGGCGTTATCACTGATCCAAGAGAGCTCGGTGAGTATCCCGAAGTTGCTCTTCCTGAGAAGTTTATTATTAACGATTCCCTTTTAATACCTCCCCTTCCAGAGGAGGAAGCAAAAAAGGTGGAAATTATAAGAGGCCCAAACATTGCTCCTCTTCCTAAATTTGATCCTCTGCCAGAGGACTTGGAGGGAGTTTTTATCATAAAGGTGGAGGATAATATTACTACGGATCATATTATGCCAGCTGGAGCAGAAATACTTCCTCTAAGAAGCAATCTTCCAGCCATAAGTCAGTATGTTTTTCGTAATGTTTATGCTGATTTTCCGAAGGAGGCCTTATCTTTAAAGGAGAAAGGATTGGCTGTAGGTATTATCGGTGGTGAAAATTACGGTCAGGGCTCAAGCAGAGAGCATGCAGCCCTTGCCACGAGATACCTCGGAGTAAGACTAAAAGTTGCTAAATCCTTTGCAAGAATTCATCGGTCAAATCTCATTAATTTTGGAATTCTTCCTCTTGTCTTTGAAGATCCCAAGGATTATGAAAGGCTTGAAAAGGGAGATAGATTCAGATTAAAGGGTATTAAAAAGGCCCTTTCCTCAGGAGAAATTAGATTCAAGATGGAAATAGAGGGGAAAGGTGAGGTCTGGTTAAGAGGAGAGTTTACAGAGAGAGAAAGGGCTTCCCTTTTTGCAGGTTCCCTTTTAAATCTTGCAAAGGAGTAACTTATGTTTTGGAGTTTGGCTCTCGGGCTGATTCTTCTTGTAAGTCTTTCAAATGGAACCAAAATAGAAAATCAATGTTTTTCCAATCTTAAAGAGGATGAAAGGCCTTTTGCGGAAAAACTTCTTGAACAAATAAAAAAAGATTTAAAAGAAAGAGTTCCTGAAGAGTTTGTCGAAAAAGCCCTTTGCAGGGAGGAACTTAATTTTAATCCCTATGTAATGTTAAAAAGCCTTACTTGGAAGGAAGCAAAACTTCCCTATCCTCAATTTCTTGAAGAGAGTCGCATAGAGAGGGCCCGTAAATTTCTTGAAGATAATGAGGAACTTCTTTCAGCCATAGAAAATTATTTTCAGGTTGATAAAGAGGTTATTACAGCCATTTTCCTTGTGGAAACTGATCTTGGAAGAAAAACGGGAAAAAATGTGGTTATAAACACCTTTTTTAGTCTGGCCTTAACAGGGGATGAAGAGCTTTTTAAAAAATATCTTCAGGAGGAGCCTGAGATTGATTTTAATAACGAAACTGTAAAGGCGCGCTGGCAAAAAAGGGCCTCTTGGGCTTATCGGGAACTTCTTTATTTTCTTGAAATATGTTATAAGAATAATTGGGACCCCTATGAAATAAAAGGTTCCATCTTTGGTGCCTTTGGTTATCCCCAATTTGTTCCGAAAAGTTATCTTCTTTACGGATACGATTGGGATGGAGACGGAAAAGTAGATCTTTATAGCCTTCCCGATGCCCTTGCAAGTATTGCCAATTATTTAAAAATGGAAGGGTATCGCATGGAAGGGAATCGGGATTACAAAAAGAAAATTATTATGAAATATAATATAAGTGAACCCTATGCAGAAACGGTGTTAACCATTTCAGAAATTTTAAAAGATAAGTTGACTCTTAAAGATAATGAGCAAAGAGGAAATTGAAAACAGGCTTAAAGCCTTAAAAAAAGGGATCTCTCAAAGGGGAATCGATGCCTGTCTTGTCTTTTCACTTGTAAATCTCTATTATTTTACAGGAGAGTGGATAAAAGGCTTTTTACTTCTTACAAAAGAAGAGGCCAAACTTTTTGTAAAAAGGCCCTTTTTTCAGGTTAAAGGAAAGGCTAATCTTTCTATTTATCCCTTTGAAAGTTTTAAAAAACTTCCAGAGATTCTTACTAAGCACTCTTTAAAAAAAATTGGACTTGAATTTAGGGCCTTTTCTTGGGAAGAGGGAGAAAAATTAAAAGGGGTTCTTTCTGATTTTAAGTTATTTCCCGTAGATTCACTTATCTGGGAATTGCGCATGATAAAGAGTTCCTATGAAATAGAGTGCCAAAAAAGGGCCTCAAGGCTCCTTTCTCAGGCCTTAAAAGAAAGCCTTCCTTTATTAAAGCCAGGAATGAAAGAAATTGAGGCCTCTGCCATTCTTGAGAAGGCTTTAAGGGTTAGAGGACATCCTGGATATACCAGATCATCAAACAAGTTTGAACTGGCTTATGGATACTTTATTTCTGGAAAAGAGGGACTTTTTGCCCTTCCTTTTACCACAGGTGAAGGAGGAAAAGGGGTGGAAGGGTTTCCTGGAGGAGCAAGCTTTAAAAAAATAAAAAAGGGAGAGCCTCTTTTAATTGACTATGGAGGATTTTATAGGGGTTATTATGTGGATCAGACAAGGATGGCAAGCTTTGGCGAATGTAAAGGGGCTAAAGATTTCTTTGAGGCCTCCCTTGAAATTATGAAAACCCTTGAAAAAAAGGGAAGGGCAGGAGTGCCCTGTGAAGACCTATATTTTCTTGCAGAGGGAGTAGCAGAAAAATATGGGTTTAAAGAATATTTTATGTGTCATGGAGAAAAAATTAATTTTGTGGGGCATGGGGTTGGGCTTGAGATTGACGAACCTCCGGTGATATGTCCCGGAAATAAAGCAGTTCTTAAAGAGAATATGGTCCTTGCCCTTGAACCGAAATTTCATGTGCCAGAGCTTGGTGTTATTGGGCTTGAAGATACCTTTGTTGTAACCAAGGAGGGTTTAAAAAGGATTACCACCTTTCCGCGAAAATGGATTTATTTGAATTAGAGGGTTAAAACAAAAAGGGGGCCTTTAAGCCATGAAAAAAAAGAAAAAGCTTCATACCAAGTTTATTTTCATCACCGGAGGAGTTTTGTCTTCCCTTGGAAAGGGCCTTGCCGCTGCCTCAATCGGAGCCCTTCTTGAGGCAAGGGGTTTGAGGGTTACCTTTCAGAAGCTTGATCCCTATATCAATGTGGATCCAGGCACCATGAATCCCTTTCAGCACGGGGAGGTTTATGTTACCGATGATGGCGCAGAAACAGATCTTGACCTTGGCCACTACGAAAGATTTACCTCGGCAGTTATGTCTTCCATAAATAACTACACTTCAGGAAAAATTTATTATTCCGTAATAACCAAAGAAAGAAAAGGGGTTTATCTCGGTGGAACCGTACAGATTATTCCCCATGTGACCGATGAAATAAAGTCAGCAATTCTTCAACTGGCTTCTCGAGAAGTGGATGTGGCCATTATTGAAGTAGGGGGGACCGTTGGAGACATTGAAAGTCTTCCCTTTCTTGAGGCTATAAGACAGCTTGGGTATGATCTTGGAAAGGAAAATGCCCTTTATATTCACCTTACCTATGTGCCCTATATTAAAACTGCAGGAGAACTTAAAACGAAACCAACCCAGCATAGCGTTAAAGAGCTTAGAGCTATTGGAATTCAGCCAGACATACTACTTTGTCGTACCGATAGATTCTTACCCCCAGATATCAAAAGAAAAATTGCCCTCTTTTGCAATGTAGAGGAAGATGCAGTAATTACAGCCAAGGATGTGGATTGTATTTATGAAATCCCCTTGATTTTTCATCAGGAAGGCCTTGATGAAAAAATTGTTGAAAAGCTTAATATCTGGACAAGGGAGCCTGATTTAACACCCTGGCATAACTTGGTAAAAACTTTTAAAAATCCAAAGGATGAAGTAACCATTGCCATTGTGGGAAAATATGTGAATCTTAAGGATTCTTACAAGTCCCTTAATGAAGCTTTAGTGCACGGGGGGCTTGCTAATAATTTGAAGGTGAATCTAAAATTTGTGAGTTCCGATGAATTAACTCCTGAAAATATTGAAGAAACCTTGAAAGGGGTTGACGGTATTCTTGTTCCAGGAGGATTTGGAATTCGCGGAATTGAAGGGAAAATTCTTGCCATAGAATATGCAAGAAAGAATAAAATTCCTTTTTTCGGGATTTGTCTTGGCATGCAGCTTGCTGTTATTGAGTTTGCAAGAAATGTCCTTGGCTGGAAAGAGGCCAATTCCACGGAGTTTGATCCTAAAACTCCTTATCCTGTTATTTATCTTATGAAGGAATGGTTTGATTATAGAACGGGAAAGATTGAGAGAAGGGATGAGGGTTGCGACCTTGGTGGCACCATGAGACTTGGGGCCTACCCTTGCAGACTTATCAAAAACTCAAGGGCTTATGAGGCCTATAATCAGGATGAAATCTTTGAGAGGCACAGACACCGTTATGAATTCAATAATGCTTTCCGGGAAGACCTTGTTCGTGCGGGCCTAAAAATTGTTGGGACCTCTCCAGATGGGGAACTGGTTGAAATAATTGAGATTGAAGATCATCCATGGTTTGTGGGGGTGCAATTTCATCCAGAATTTAAGTCAAAGCCTCTTAATCCTCATCCCCTTTTTGTTAAATTTATTGAAGCCTCCTATGAAAGAAAAAAGGCAAGATAAAAATGATAGACCTTCATACCCATTCAACAGCCTCAGACGGAACATATAGTCCGAGAGAACTGGTATTATTAGCCATAAAGGAAGGGCTTTCTGCTCTTGCCTTAACAGATCACGATACCATTGATGGTCTAAAAGAAGCTTATGAAACGGCAAAAGAGGTAGGTCTTCCCTTTCTTTGCGGGGTTGAGATAAGTGTAAAATTTAACGGGCCTGGGCATTTTCATCTCCTTGGTTATTTTTTAACACCAGAGATTTCTGGACTTAAAGAGATGCTGAGAAAATTAAAAGAGGCAAGAAGCCGCCGAAATGAGCTTATGATAGAAAAATTGCAGGCCCTTGGAGTAGAAATTACTCTTGAAGAGCTTAAAAATATTGCTTCTGGTGAAATCGGAAGGCCCCATATTGCCAAACTTCTTCTGGAAAAGGGAGTGGTAAAGACCTTAGATGAGGCCTTTGAGAGATATCTCAAAAAGGGAGCCCCGGCCTATGTTCCCAAGGCTTTTTTAACTCCAGAAGAGGCCATTGAGGAAATCTTGAAAAACAGGGGAATTCCTGTAATGGCGCATCCTGTGACTTTAAAGGTGGACAAAGATTTCTTAAAAAGGTATCTTTATGAGCTAAAAGAAAAGGGCCTTAAAGGGGTTGAGGTTTTCTATACGGAGCACAGCCCCTCATTTACTCAGTTTCTTTTTGATTTGGTTAAAAAGCTTGATCTTTTAATTACTGGAGGAAGTGATTTTCATGGAGCAAACAAGCCTGATATAAAACTTGGAAGGGGCCTTGGGAATTTAAATATTCCCTTTGATTGCTATAAAAACTTAAAAGAGGCACTTGAGAACCAAGTGATCCCTTGACGAAAAATCAATGTTAGCTTAGATTGATAAGAAGAAACCTATAGGGGGGCCAAATAAATGAGCTTATCTCCTGATTTTGGAGAAAGGGAAATAAGGATTATTGTAAGTCAAATTCTTAATGAAGAGCTTGAAAGGAGAATTTCTGAAATTCTTGAGAAAAAAATTATTGAGAAAGAAAAGAGCCTTTCAGAGGTTTCTCTTCTTGAAAGAGTAGTTCGGGTGGAAGAGGAGCTCAAAGCCCTAAGGGAAATCCAGATTGAAATGATGAAGATGGTGGATAAGCGTTTTGAGGCTTTGCAGAGGGAGATGGATAAGCGTTTTGAGGCTATGGATAAGCGTTTTGAGGCTTTGCAGAGGGAGATGGATAAGCGTTTTGAGGCTATAGAAAAGCGCTTTGAGGCCTTGGAGAAGCGCTTTGATTTTATGCAAAAACTTATTGCCGGAGGCTTTGCCTTTTTAACACTTCTTATAACTTTGTTGAAACTCTTTGGTTAATCCTTTAGTTTTTCCTTTAATGGAGGAGAGTGCCTTGGATAGAGAAAAAATCATTGAAAAAATATTTGAACTTAAGGAAAAAAGAAAGGCTATAATTCTTGCCCATAATTATCAACCGCCTGAAATTCAGGATATTGCCGATTTAAGAGGGGATTCTCTTGAGCTTAGTCTTAAAGCCAGTAAAACGGATGCTGAAGTGATTGTTTTCTGCGGGGTCTTTTTTATGGCAGAAACAGCCAAAATTGTATCCCCTCAAAAGAGGGTGCTTATCCCTGTTGCAGGAGCCTGCTGTGATATGGCAAGCATGCTTTCTCCTGAGGAGGTGGTTGAGCTTCGCAAGAAATATCCGGGTGTGCCTGTGGTAACCTATGTTAATTCCACGGCAGAAGTAAAGGCTTTAAGTGATGTATGTTGTACTTCAGCCAATGCGGTAAAAGTGGTTGGAACTTTCCCGGATAAACGCATTCTTATGCTTCCTGATATGAACCTTGCAAGATATGTGCAGAGATTTTTCCCTGATAAGGAGATTATCTATTTTGAAGGATTTTGTCCCTTCCATCATCTTCTCTCTCCTGAAGATGTTCTTAAAGCCAAGACCGAGCATCCAGAGGCTATTTTTATTGCTCATCCTGAGTGCAGGCCAGAGGTAATAGATCTTGCCGATTATGTAGCTTCAACGAGCGGAATGCTTCGGCTTGCCAGGGAGCTTCCCCATAAGGAGTTTATCATAGGGACAGAAATAGGGCTCCTTTATCCCCTCTCCAAAGAAAATCCCGATAAAAGGTTTTATCATCCGGCCCCGGACAAAATGCTTTGCCCCTCAATGAAAAAGACCCGCCTTGAGGATGTCTTAAATGCTCTTGAGAACTTTGAGTTTGAAGTTATTGTGCCTGAGGAGATAAGGGTCAAAGCCTATCAGGCTGTAAAGAGAATGCTTGAAATAGTTTAAATTTTAATTTCCCAAAAATTTTGCATTATTCTACTTCGGCTTTAATAAAAAGGACAGTAGGAAAGGCTTTTATTATGTGATCTGAAACCTTGGTTGTAATGACAACTGGGATTGTTTCTATTTGATAGATACGATAAAAAATATCAGCTCTTATAAGAGCTCTTTTAGCGTCTTTTTTATCTGCAGTAACCGAGGCTTCTACAGCCAAAAGGATTTCTTTTTTGTCTGTTTTACGGAGGCATCTAATAAGAATATCAGTAAGAAGGGCCTCATTTCTTTCCTCTTCTGTGATTAAATTCTTTTCTTCAGCTTCATCCAGTTTTTCTGCCCAAATTTCTATGGGAATAACTTTTACCTTTCTAAAGAGTTTCCCAAAGTAGGCAGGAGCTTTTTCTCTTACCTTTCTTTCAAAATTATCCCCCTTTAAATTTGCAACATCCACCTTAAGAACCCCCACATCCTTTTTTAAAATTTCCACATCTTGCTTTAAAATTTCCACATCTTGTTCAATTTTATCTACTTTCTTTTTTAATGGTTGAAATTCTTCGGTTTTGAAGGTTTCAAATTTGGCAATTAATTCATCCAGTTTTTTAGGAACATCTAAAAGATCTGCTGTTAAGACATATTTGCGAAGTTCTTCAAGCCAATCTGGATGGTCCTTTAAGGCTTTTATAAGATCATGAAAAGTTCTGATTATATATTCTTTTTGTGCCTGTTCAATTTCAGATGCTTTTATTTGCAAATTTTCCTGCATTTTCCCTATATTTTTTAAGGATAATCTAATTTTAACTATTGCCATTAAAAATTCAAGATTAAAATGGGCTTTTGTTACGGAAAAATTAGGGCCTTAAGTTCCCTTGACTTTACCTTAAAAAATTTATAAATTGAAAATAATGAGAGAAAATTTAAAATAGGTGGCATTTATGCCCGAAAGAAATCTTTTTTTGTTTTTTAAGAGAATAGTTTTTATCTTTGTTGTTGTAATTTTATCCCTCATTTATCGTGAAACCAAGCCTCTCACAGGAGGCATGCAGGATTATTGCTATACCCCTCCCATAGTGAGTGAGGCTGTTCCACCCAATGTTATGCTTGTCATAGATGTAAGTGGTTCTATGGGTTGGTGTGCCTATAATCCAACAAGTTCAAAATGGGGCTGTTGTGATAATAATAATGGATGCGGTTGGACTTATACTGGTAGTGAGGAAGGATATTTTGAGCCTGATAAGATTTATGAATTTAAGCAAGTCACTGTAGGATCAAGCAGAAATGTCTGGGCTTGGGTTATCTCAAATAGCACAAGCTATTCAAATTGTCCTAAATCTGCAAGCGGGATTAATACTAATAATAGATATAAAGGAAGCTGTCTCAATTTTCACTATATGAGGAGAATTGATCTTGTGAGATGGGCTTTAACTGGTGGAACTTTGGATAGTTGTCCCACAGATGTAAATGTAAATAATCCCCAATTTGATCGTTGTAATCCCATGGCTTATGGTCAGTCTGGCGATCAAACTTCTTGTAATGAGGATGGGTGTCTTCTTAAAACCTACGGAGGGGTGAGAGTATTTGCAAGATGGGAAAGAATTAACGGAACTGAAGGAGGGATTCTATTTCAATTAAAAAGAGTTAGCCCTCAACCAAGATTTGGATTAATGGAATACTCCGATAGAGGGAATAAAACCAATTTTATAAGGGACAGTAAAGTTTATATAGGAGACTTTACTGCATCTGCGAGTTTTGATGCTTTAAATCCTTATAAAAATGTTATTACAGCCATTAATGCAGAAGATCCCGAAGGTGCTACCCCTACAGGTCCTGCTCTATGGGATGTTTATAATTATTTTGCTCAAAAGAATCCCCAGTTCGGAGGTTTAAGTCCTCAACAGGGAGAAGGAGATAAATGGAAAAATTATATGTATCAATGTAAAGACCAAAATAATGACGGAAATTGTCAGGGAAATGAATTTGTTTTTGTTCCCTGTGCCAAAAATTTTGTTATTCTTTTAACTGATGGACAGTGGAATACTGGAAGCACTGGATCAACTACCTGCACTATTGATAACGGCTTTGAAAACCTTTCAGCAGATCCAGTAGTCCCAGCTTACTGGCTTCACAAAAAGGGATTTTACAATCAAGCTGCCAATAACACTTATTCCTATGTTGAAGCCATTTATGGAATAGGGCTCTGGCTTGGAGGAACGGGAGAGCTATCCCTTAAAAATGTGGCTATGTATGGATCCTTTGATAGAAGCAAAGAATGGCCTGATAATTTGACTGGATACCCTCAAAATACCTGTGGACCTGTAGATGATTGTTGTTCTGGATCAAATTGTGGAAAGGGTTCATCCTGTACACCTTTACCCCCTTCATCCAAAGACTGGGATGCCGACGGTAATGGAGTTCCCGATACTTTTTATTCAGCATCCAATGCCAAAGAAATCAAAGAGAGCATTGTGAACGCTATTTATGACATCCTTCGCAGGGCCTCTTCTGGTGCAACAGTTGCTACCCTCTCTCAAAGGGTAAGTGCCGGAGCTCTCATCTTTCAACCCTATTTTTATCCAAGATTCTCTGATTTTAAAGAACTCTCCTGGATTGGTTTTCTTAAAGCCTTTTGGATTGATTTTAAAACCAGACTTAAAGAAGATACTAATTTGAATAAAATACTTGATTTAATTCAAGACTATACCATCCATTTCACAAGTTCTGCTGATATTATTTGGAAAATTACCAATGATACAACCTGTGAGTATGTTGGCACCTCAAGGGAAGAGTTAAAACCCGTTATGGATGCAGGCTGTAATCTTGCAGCAACCCCTCCTGATGTAAGAAAAATCTTTTTTAACATGAATGGAACCCTTAAAGAATTAAGTCTTTCCAATTCGGAGGTTGTAAATTTTCTTCAGAATATGTGGGATTCCCTTGAACCGACAGCAAATGCCACCTGTATAATTCGCTACCTAAGAGGTGAAGATGAACCCTGCAATTCCACCTTGGTTATGCGTTCAAGAACCTTTGAGCACATTGAAAGAGTCTGTTTAAACATTAGTGGAAGAGCAACCTGGAAATTAGGAGATATCTTTTTTTCAACTCCCAGTATAGTCTCTTCCCAGCCTAACAACAGTTATCATCTGCGATATGGAGATAAAACTTATCTTTCATACATACGAAGCGAAGGCTATAAACGCAGAAATGCCTATGTTATTGTTGGCGCAAATGATGGTATGCTCCATGCCTTTAGAGTCGGCTTTTTAAAAGAAACGGGAAATCCCACATCTCCTTTGAAATTAATTGATGCCTTTAATAGTGAAACTGTAAGTTCCATCGGAAAGGAGGAATGGGCCTTCATTCCTCAAAATGCCCTTCCCTATCTTGTGTGGTATGGTTCGGATTCTTATTGTCATATTCCTACAGTGGATTATAAACCACTTATTTTTGATGCCAATTTTGAAGGAACCTGGCGAACTTATTTACTTGGAATAATGGGATTTGGTGGAAAGGTAATTAATGCTACTGGTTGTCCTAATGGAGTGTGTAGTTCCTCTCTCTTTCTCCTTGATCTTACTGATTGGCTTGAAGGTAGATCTGATAGACCTCTTTTAAAGTGGGAAATAAAACTTCCTGATAACACTCTTACACTTTCCTATCCTCAGATCATTAAAGTGAAAAATAAATGGTATGTGGTCTTAGGAAGCGGACCACTTGAAGTAACAGGAGTTGGGACACCTTATAAGATTGTCTATCCCTCAGTGCCAAGGATTTATTTCTTTGACCTTTCAAGTGGAGAGCTTAAGAAGAGCCTTTCTGTGCCTTCTACTTCTCAGGCTGTAGGTAGTCTAAGAGCCGTTGATTTAGGAACTTTTAATGATGATGGCTTTGAAGGCGGATATAGCGATGATCTTATTTACTTTGGAACCTATGGAACTGGTGCCTCAGGAAATCTTTATAGAATTTATCTTCTTGATTCCTCAAATAATCATAAAATGCCAGAAGATCTTACTGACTCTGACATAAAATCCCTTTTTTCTCCTTCCCTTAACAGGCCTATTTTTGCAGCACCTGAATTAACCTTTGATAGTAATAAAAACCTTTGGGTTTTTATAGGAACGGGAATCTATCTCGATAAAGAATTGACCTTAAATTTTAAAAACTATTTTATTGGACTTAAAGATACTTGCTATACAGGAAATTGCACCTTTAGTTTAAGTGATCTAAGCAATCGTACCAATTATTGTAATAATCCTTCTAATTACAATGCTACACTTCTTTACAATTCCACTCAGCCTATATGTTCTTGTGATGAGACAGGGTGTAGAAGTAATGTAACTGAAGTCCTTTATGCTTATAACTTCTCTTATGTTTCTAAGGGGTGGTTCCATGAACTCTCTGAGAATGAAAGGATGTATTCTTCTCCCTTAATTATAGCAGGAATTGTCAATGCTCTTGGATTTGTTCCCTCAGGAGATATATGTTCCATAGGGGGAGAGACCTCTTATTGGCAGATTTGTTTTGAAGTAGGTTGCCCCTGTTACAGCTTTAGAGGAGAGACCTCTCCTGTAGTTAGTAGATTCCTTGCTCAAGGAGCACCTCCCTTAGGAGTTCCCTTTGCACCCTTCCCAACTGAAACAGGATTTGTTCTGTTTACTCAGACCTCAAGCGGTCCTCCTAAACCTCCAGAATTACCAAAGATTACCAAGGGAAGATTTATCTTATGGATAGAAAAGTAGCAGCCTATACAAGTTTAGAATTATTAATGGTTTTGGGAATGATAGCTATTCTTGGGTTTCTCTTTGTAAGGGAAGTTAGAAATTATATTTCCAATGAGCGATTAAGACAGGCTCTTAATCAGTTCCTTTCAGATCTTGAATATGTAAAGAATAGAGCAGAAATATCTGCCATTCCTTGGGGGATAAGGGGGTGCAGAGGAACTAATAGGTATAAAATCTTTATGGACGAAGATGGCAATTGCCGAGACAAAGACATAACCTGTGATAATGCCAATGGGACTACCGTTTGTGTAAATATATTTAATAAGACCTGTGGAAGTATTAATGACTGTAACAATGTGCCCAATTCCTGTCTACCCCTTGAGGTTATAAAAACATTGCCTGAGGGGGTTGTATTCAATAATACCTTTTATGTAGTCTTTGATCGTAAAGGATGGGCCTTTAATTATTCCTGTGGAAATGGGGAAAATAATGCCACTCTCCTTTCCAGTGTAACTGGCAAGACCTACAAGATCATTTTAGACAGGCTTGGAAGAATAAGAGTTGAATAAAACTTCAGGAATTAGTTTGATAGAATTTTTAATAGCCCTTGTTATTCTAATGCTTGTAATTACTGGAATAACTACTGGATTTTTATATCTGTTTAAGGGGCAAAAACAGGTGGAATTACACAACCAGGCAAGACAACTTCTTGAGGATATAGCTTCAAGAATTGCAACCCTTTCTTTGGTTGATTTTCAGAACCTGGGATTAAACCTTTCATCTAAGCTTGGAAGCTGTCAATTAAATGGAACTTGTGATTTTGAAAATAGCTGTTTTACCTCGGGACATTTCAATGCAACTCAGTGTGATATTGCTTCCAAGGGATTTTATTGTCTTTACTGCCTTTCTGGTCAAAGGCTTGAGCCCAAAATTGGCAACTCAACCTGTAGTTCAGGTTATCCCTTGTATGTGGATTATGATTTTTATAATATCAAAGATCCTGAAACCCAAGCTTTAATCGGTCTTGGAGCCTGCTTAAGAACCCGTCTAATAGATCCTATTTCAAATCAAACCAAAGAATATCGCAAGATAATCTTAAATTTCAGGGTGTATCAATGAAAAATGAAACAATTTTAAGACCATATAAATTCAGGGGATATACCCTTATGGAGATTCTTCTCCTAATTTTACTTATTGGGATCTTTAGCGCAGGATTTTTAAGTTTTTACACTGCCTTTCTTCGGTCAGAGAGGGAGGTTCGCTTTAGAATTAAAAATGAAAAGGATATTCCAGCCTTTACAAATTATCTGAGAAAAGAACTTGCAGGAATTGGTTTCGGAATGGATAGATCCCTTGCCACAGTTGACAAGATAACCTATTGTGCATCTGATAATAGTTGTTTAGAATTTTACTCTTTAAATTTAAGGCAGGATAGATGGAGTGGATGCTGGTGGGTTTGTTCAAAAAATGAAGAGGGAAGTTTTCAATTTATGAGCACGGCTCTTTCAAGACTTGGTGCGCCCTGCCCAGATCCTTTAGGAATTACTAATTCAACTGATTATTACATTGTCCTTGATAGTTCGAGTAAAAATTTAATTAATCCAACTTCTGTAACTTGCAATTTAGCATATCAGGGAACCATATGGTTTTACAAAGGCAGAAAGGCCTATCCTGACCAATTTAAAGGGAGGTTGCAACTGAACCCAAGTTCTGATAGAATTTGTTCCCCACAATCTCAGGAACTTTCTTTGAGAGTTGGAAATGATCCCTCACAACCCATTGTATCCTGTGTAAGGAAGGTTTACTTTGATTTTAACGCCACTTCAAAGCCACCAATTCTAAAGGTTTGCCTACTTCTTCAGGTGGGAGGAAGATCTTCCACACCCCAGGGAGATACAATAGATTTTCCTTCTCTTTGTGGGTGCACAGATTGTAATGTAGCCTTTACTTCTGAAGATAGATATTTTCGCTATCGCTTTGTTAAGGAATTGATAACCCTTAATAATATATGGTGAGAACAAAAATGCATAAGTTTCAAAAGAAAAAAGGTTCTGCTCTTTTTATAGCTATTATTTTTTCTTTAATTGGATTGATTGTGCTTGCAGGATTGTATTATGCCTATTATAGGAGTCTTATGGTGATTTTTCCCATAAGGACATATTCTGATATAAGAGAGGGAGTTATTGGAACAGTTAATCTTATAGCAACCTATGTGGATAAAAGGTATTTTTCAAAAATAGATCAGCAAGACTGTCCTCCGGGCACAGAAAATCTTCCAAATGCTACTGCCATAAGGTGTTGCAAAGCAGAGATTAAAATTAGGCTCATTGGGTATAATGAACTATTTCCAGTGCATAGTGAAGTATGTCTTATGGGTTTTTCTTTTTATTCTGTTGGTTATTCCGCTCAGCCAGCTGGTCAGGGAATAAAAGTAGATTGCGATAATTATCCCTGTATTTATGCCATTAAAGCAGAAGGTAGAGGTCCTCAAGGGATCAGTGCCTTCCTTGAAACCCTTTATGAATTTCCCTCTTCTCCTAAATAATTAATAGAGATGTTTCTTACCCTTCTTGAGAAACTTTCTCCTATTCCTTTTGAAACCTATATGGAACTTGCACTTTATCATCCGGATTACGGATATTATGCCCGTGGAAATGTGCCTGGAAAGGATGGTGATTTTATAACCTCACCCTGCGTTCATAATGTCTTTGGGGCAACCCTTGCCCTTCAAATACTTGAAGCCTATGAATTGTTAAATAGACCAAAAAACTTTGTTATAGTTGAAGCTGGGGCAGGAGCAGGCTATCTTGCCTTAGATATGCTTAATTACCTCTCTCTAAAGGGATATCAATTTCCCTATTACATTATTGAACCCTTCCCTGTCTTAAGAGCTCATCAAGAGGAGACTCTAATTGAATTTAAAGGCCAAATTAGCTGGTTTAAGGATTTTAAAGACCTTCCTATTTTTGAGGGAGTTTTTCTTTGCAACGAGCTCTTTGATGCCCTGCCAGTTCATCTTGTTGAAAAAAGAGAGGGGGAGCTCTTTGAAATATGGCTTGAGTTTAAAGGAAATGAGGTCACAGAAAGGCTTGAAAAAATTACAGAACCAGAAATTTTGAAAAGGGTTCAACCCTATGTTCCCCTATGGCCTGATGGATATAGAACCGAAGTTTGCCTTAAGGCCGAAGAAATTTATAAAGCCCTTTCTCAAAAGATGAAGCGGGGGCTTCTTGTTATTATTGATTATGGTTATCCCCGGGCAGATTACTACCATCCTGGAAGAAAAAGAGGGACCCTTCTGTGTTATTATCAGCACAAGACATGTGAAAATCCATACTTCAAACCCGGGCACATTGACATTACTGCCCATGTAGATTTTACCCTTTTGAGAGAACTTGCTGAAAAATACGGCTTTATAAATCTCGGGTTTACTCAGCAAGGCCCCTATCTTGCCTCACTGGGAATTGACAAGGTTTTTCAGGAGGTCTCAGAGGGGAGTTTCAAAGATAAAGAGGCTCTAAAGATGCTTGTCTTACCAGAGGGTTTTGGCCAGTCTCACTGGGTGTTAGTTCAGGGAAGATTTTTGGGGGGCCAAAAATTCCCCCAACTTTCCGGTTTCCGCTTTAGCAATCGCCTCAAACTTCTTTATTAAAATTAAAAAGTTAATTTAAAAAAATTTGATAGGCTTAAAAATTAGGAAGGTTTCATTAAAGGTAAGGCTTGACAGCTTTTATAAAATTTTTGAAATCTTCAATATTTTCTAAAAAAGAAAAAAGTTTTTTAAAATCTATTTTTAAATACTCATGAATTAACAGGTTTCTTAATCCAATCATTTTTAAAAGAATTTTTGCCATATCCTCTGAAATATAGTCATACTTTTTTAATAACTCAATACATTCTCCGTAGGTTTTTGGATGGCCAAGATTATATTTGCTGACTAAATGACAGCTTATATCAATTATTATTTGAATGGATTCAAACAGTCCATATCTAATTGCCCATTCATTTCTTTTATTTTTAAGTTCTTCCCAAGTTAAATTTTTTTTAAAATCTTCCAGAATATAAAGATTTTCTTCAAGAATTTTTAATCTTTCAATTACCTTATTACTTGACATTTCTTTTTCCTATTTTGTTTTCTTCAATTCTTTTAAGAAAACTTCTCGTCATGGCCTCATACAGAGGTTTATGATCTAAATAATAAAGATAGGCTTTGGTTTTGTATTCCACCCATTGATCCTGAGATCTTGCAAAAAGTAGAATTCCCTCAGTAACCACATTGTAGGCTAAAAGGGGATCTTTTTTGTATAAATCATTTAGTATTAATAGATCCACCTCTTTTTCTGTAAGCTTTTCAAGTTGAATAGTGAGTTCCCCAAGCTCAAGGAGATCCAGTTCTTTTGAGGTATGAATGGCTATATCAAGGTCACTAAAAGGAAAGGCCTTTCTTTGAGCATAAGAACCAAAGATTAAAGCGAAATCAATATATTCTATTTTTTCAAGAAATTCTTTACATTTTTTTATAAGATGGTCAATATCCATTTTAATTTCAGAATTAGCAACTTTTATACTTTTATTATTTCATTGTTTTAAATAAAAATCAAGCTGTGGCTTTTTTCTCAATAGTTAGTAAAATAACTTTATGACTCTTAAAGAGCTTGCTGCAAAAATTGATTACACCTTTTTGAATCCCTATGCTTCTCTAAAGGAATATGAGGTCTTTTTGAAAAGGGCTAAGGAGTTTCCTTTTAGAGGTATCTGTCTTCCCCCAGCTTTGCTTTCCTTTGCAAAATCTGTAGAGCCAAATTTAAGATATATCACGGTTATTGCATTCCCCTTTGGGTATCAGGAGCTTTCTATAAAACTTAAAGAGATAGAAAGAGCTCTATCCTCAGGGGCTGAAGAACTTGATTATGTTCCCAATATAATTCACATAAAATCTGGACAATTTAAGGCCCTTGAAGAGGAGTTAAAACAATTAAGAGACCTTACATCAGGGACTATAATAAAAGTTATTCTTGAGACCCCAAAACTTTCCAAAGAAGAAATTAAGAAGGTGCTTCCGATTCTTATTGATACAGGTATTGATTTTGTTAAAACCTCAACGGGTTTTTCAGGAAAGGCAACTTCTCTTGAGGAAGTAGAGCTCTTAAAGAAATTATCTCAAGGAAAAATCAAAATCAAGGCCTCAGGGGGCATAAAAACCTTAAAAGAGGCTCTCTCTTTTTTTTCAAAAGGGGCTGATGTAATTGGCACAAGCTCGGGTTATGAAATTTTAAAGGAATTTGAAGAAAGTTTAAAGGAAGCAAATACTACTTTAATTGTTTATGTTGATGGCTGTTCCCTTGGAAATCCAGGCCCGGGGGGATATGCGGCAATAATAAAAAGGGGTGAAGATGAAATAATTCTTTCAGGGGGTGAGGCTTATACCACCAATAACAGAATGGAACTTACAGCGGTCCTAAAGGCCCTTTCTTCTTTTAAGGAGCCACAGAGGTTTATAATTTATTGTGATTCTGAATATGTCATTAAAGGGGCAACAGAGTGGCTTTTTTGCTGGAAGCTTAAAGGCTTTAAAACTTCAGAGGGAAAGCCCGTTAAAAATCAGGATTTATGGATGGAGCTTGAGAGGTGGCTTTCCTTTCACAGGGTTAAATTTGAAAAAGTTCCCGCCCATTCAGGGCATCCTGAAAATGAAAGGGCAGACAAAATCGCCAAAAAAGAGGCAGAAAAATGGAAAAGAAGTATCTCATAGGAATAACTGGTGCAAGTGGCGCCATTTACGCCCTTGCCTTAATTGAGGAATTTAAAAAAATTGGTATACCCTTTGAAATTATTATCACTGAGGCAGGAAAAATTGTCCTTGAGCAGGAACTGGAAATGAGCTGGGAAGATCTTTCCAATTATGCTGAAAAGGTTTATGAAGAAAGAGAAATCTGGGCACCTCCTGCAAGTGGCTCAGCACCTTACGAGGCGTTAATTATTATTCCCTGTTCCATGGGAACCCTTGCCGGTATTGCAACAGGGCAGGCAAGAAATTTGCTTTTAAGAGCAGCGGATGTCATGCTTAAAGAGAGGAAGCCACTAATACTTGTGGTGAGAGAGACCCCTCTTAATTTGATCCATCTTCAAAACATGCTAACGGTTACTCAGGCAGGAGGAATAATTTTTCCAGCTATGCCGGGGTTTTATCATAAACCCAAAAACCTTGAGGAGCTTGTTAATAGTTTTGTCATAAGACTTATGCAATTTTTAAACCTTTCAACGAATCCTAACGCTTGGAAGGGTTTATCCTAAATTTTGAAATTTCTAAAAATGGTATTATAATTTTGAAAAAATAAAGGAAGGTGCAATATGAGTGTTGAAAATAAAAAAGTATCTGAAGTAATGAATAGGACTCTTTTTACTGTGGCTGAGGAAGCTACAATTGGTGAAATTATTGATACAATGCTTAAAAATAGAATTTCTGCGGTAATTGTTGTTGCTGGGAATGGCGAATTTTTAGGAATTGTAAGCAAAACAGATATAATAGATGCCTTAAAAAAATATGGGGCTGAGATTTTTAATAAAAAAGCAGAGGATTTGCTCTGTCCAAAGCCTTATACCATAGAAGGTGAGGCAACCATAAAAGAGGCAGCTAAAAGGATGCTTGCCCATGGGGTTCACAGATTGCTGGTTATTAACCCCACAGGGCTTGGTAAATATGTGCCAGTTGGAATAATTACAGCAACGGATATATTAAAAGCCCTTGCCTTTTAGTTTTTATATTTAATTTAGTTTTTATATTTACCCCTCTTGACAGATTACAAAAAAAGTTGTATATAAAGGCTTCGTCAAATTTTAGAGATTAAGAAAAGGAGAGGAAAAGGAAGATGCCAACCATTAACCAGTTGGTAAGATACGGAAGAAAGAAAAAGGAGAAAAAATCAAAAGCCCCTGCTTTGCAGGGATGTCCCCAGAAAAGAGGGGTTTGTGTAAGGGTTTATACAGTTACGCCAAAGAAACCTAACTCTGCTTTAAGAAAGGTTGCAAGGGTTAGGCTTACCAATGGTATTGAGGTTACTGCCTATATACCTGGAATTGGGCATAATCTTCAGGAACATTCAGTGGTTTTAGTGAGAGGCGGGCGTGTTAGGGATTTACCTGGAGTGAGATATAAGATTATTAGAGGAGCCCTTGATGCAGCCGGGGTTCAGAATAGAAGGAAATCCCGTTCCAAATACGGAACACCGAAGCCAAAATCTTAAAAGGAGTGTTTAAGTTATGCCACGAAAGGGACCAGTTCCTAAACGAGAGATACCCCCTGATCCTAAATATGGAAGCGTTCTTGTTGCCAAGTTTATTAACAATCTTATGAGAGACGGAAAAAAGAATACTGCAAGAAAAATCTTTTATTCAGCCCTTGAGCTTTTAAGAGAGAAATCAGGAGGGGAGGAGCCTTTAAAAATATTTGAAACCGCTGTAGAAAAGGTAAAGCCCCTTTTGGAGACAAGATCAAGGAGAATTGGAGGGGCTAATTATCAGGTGCCTGTTGAAGTAAGGCCAGATAGGCAGATTTCTCTTGCTATTAAATGGATTATTAAGGCTGCAAGAGCTCGCTCTGAAAAGACCATGGTTGAAAGGCTTGCGAATGAACTCTGGGACGCCTATAATGAGAGAGGGGCTGCCATAAAGAAGAGAGAAGATACACACCGCATGGCTGAATCTAACCGGGTTTTTGCCCATTTTCGCTGGTAATTAACGCTTTTTCAGGTTTTTAATAATCCCCTTTCCTTTTGGAAGGGGAGTTTATTATTTAAAAAATAAAGATTAAGGAGTTGGGTGGAGTTATGACGCCAGAGGAACTAAAAATTTTGAAAATGACAAGAAATATTGGAATTGTTGCGCATATTGATGCTGGGAAAACGACCACCACAGAAAGGATTTTATACTATACTGGAAAAACCTATAAAATTGGTGAAGTTCACGAAGGAACAGCAGTAATGGACTTTTTGCCTCAGGAGCAAGAAAGAGGAATTACCATTACTTCAGCCTGCACCACCACTTTTTGGAGACAACATAGAATTAACATTATTGACACTCCTGGGCATGTGGACTTCACTATTGAAGTTGAGCGCGCTCTTCGTGTGCTTGATGGTGCGGTAGTTATTTTCTGCGCAGTGGGTGGAGTTGAACCTCAATCTGAGACAGTCTGGAGACAGGCTGATAAATATAAGGTTCCAAGAATAACCTTTATTAACAAGATGGATAGAATTGGTGCCAACTTCTTTGGTGTTATTGAGGAGATGAAAACCCGTCTCGGAGCAAAGCCTTTGCCAGTTCAAATTCCCTATGGAGCTGAAGATTCTTTCGTGGGCATAATTGATTTAATTGATATGAAGGCCATTGTCTGGGAAGAAGAAACTCTTGGAGCTAAATATCATTACGAGGAAATCCCAGATCACTTGAGAGACCAGGCTGAGGAGTATCGTATACTTATGCTTGAAAACCTTGCAGATGTTAATGATGCCATAATGGAGAAATATCTTGAGGGTAAGGAAATAACTCCAGATGAAATAAGAAAGGCCATTCGTGAGGCCACCTGCCAGTTGAAACTGGTTCCTGTACTTTGCGGTTCAGCCTTTAAAAATAAAGGGGTTCAACCTCTTCTTGATGCTATTATTGATTATCTTCCTTCACCCCTTGATATCCCTCCAGTAAAGGGAATTAATCCAAATACTGGTGAGGTTGAGGAAAGACTTACCGATCCTGATGCTCCGCTTGCTGCTCTTGCTTTTAAAATTATGACAGATCCTTATATCGGAACCCTTACCTTTTTAAGAATCTATTCAGGACGCCTTGAATCTGGAATGAATGTTTATAATGCAACCAAAAGGAAGAAGGAAAGAATTGGAAGGCTTGTTAGAATGCATGCCAATCAGAGAGAAGAAATAACAGGGGCTGCTGCAGGAGATATTGTGGCAGCCATTGGTTTAAGAGTTACTACCACTGGAGATACCCTTTGTGATGAGAATCATCCTATTGAGCTTGAAAAATTAGATATTCCTGAGCCAGTTATCTCTGTTGCTGTTGAGCCAAAAACTAAAGCTGATCAGGAAAAGCTTTCTCTTGCCCTTCAAAAAATTGCTCTTGAAGATCCTTCTTTCAGAGTAACGGTAAATCACGAAACAGGGCAGACCCTTATCTGGGGAATGGGAGAGCTTCATCTTGAAATCATTGTTGATAGACTTATCAGGGAATTTAAGGTTGGGGTTAATGTAGGAAGACCAGAGGTTGCTTATAAAGAGACTATTACTGCTAAGGCTGAGGCAGAAGGAAAATACATCAGGCAGACTGGAGGTCGTGGTCAATACGGTCATTGTAAGCTTATTGTTGAGCCAAATCCTGGTAAAGGAATAGAGTTTGTTTCTGAAATTGTAGGTGGAGTCATTCCCAAGGAATTTATTCCTGCAATTGAAAAGGGTGTAAGGGAGGCAGCCCAGGAAGGAGTTCTTGCAGGTTATCCCATAATTGATGTAAAAGTGAGGCTTGTTGATGGAAGCTATCATGAGGTTGACTCTTCAGATCTTGCCTTTGCTATTGCTGGATCTATCGGGTTTAAGGAGGCTTGCAAAAAGGCCAATCCTGTGTTATTAGAACCTATTATGAAGGTAGAAGTAATAGTGCCTGAAGATTATTTAGGGGATGTTCTTGGAGATCTTTCTTCAAGAAGGGGACGTATTGAAGGAATGGATATGAGAGGTAATGTAAGGGTTATAAAGGCCTTTGTGCCTTTAGGGGAAATGTTTGGATACGCAACTACCTTAAGATCTCTTACCCAGGGTAGAGGCACCTTTACTATGCAGTTTGATCATTATGATAAGGTTCCAGCCCATCTTGCTGAGCAAATTATAAAGAAAGCTAAAGGATAAAAATTTTTAAGGGGGAGTGAAATGGCAAAGCAGAAGTTTGAGCGTAAAAAGCCGCATTTGAATGTGGGAACCATTGGGCATATTGACCATGGAAAGACTACTTTGACAAGTGCCATGACAAGGGTTTTATCCACAAAGGGGTGGGCAAACTGGATACCCTTTGATCAGATTGACAAGGCTCCTGAGGAGAAGGCCCGTGGTATTACCATTCAGCTTGCCCATGTGGAGTATGAGAGTGAGAAGAGGCATTATGCCCATATAGATTGTCCTGGGCATGCTGACTATATTAAGAACATGATAACAGGGGCAGCTCAGATGGACGGAGCGATTCTTGTTGTAGCAGCAACAGATGGGCCTATGCCTCAGACGAGGGAGCATGTGCTTCTTGCAAGGCAGGTTAATGTTCCTGCGATGGTGGTATTTATGAACAAGATTGATATGGTGGATGATCCAGAGTTACTTGATCTTGTTGAGCTTGAGGTGAGGGAGTTACTTAGCAAGTATGGATTTCCTGGGGATGATGTGCCGGTGATAAGGGGTAGTGCTTTGAAGGCGCTTGAGTGTGGGTGTGGTAAGGAGGAGTGTCAGTGGTGTGGGGCTATATGGCAGCTTGTAAAGGCGATGGATGATTATATACCTGAGCCTGTAAGGGATGTAGATAAGCCATTTCTTATGCCTGTTGAGGATGTGTTTAGTATAAGTGGGAGGGGAACGGTTGTTACAGGGAAGGTAGAGAGGGGTACATTGAAGCCTGGGGAGGAGGTGGAGATAGTAGGGCTTAGGCCGACGATAAAGACAGTTGCGACAAGTATTGAGATGTTTAGGAAGATATTGGATGAGGCATTACCTGGTGATAATATTGGGGTGTTGTTGAGGGGAGTAGGTAAGGATGATGTAGAGAGGGGGCAGGTATTGGCGAAACCTGGGAGTATTAAGCCACATACTAAGTTTAAGGCAGAGGTTTATGTATTGAAGAAGGAGGAGGGTGGGAGGCACACTCCCTTTTTTAATGGATATAGGCCGCAGTTTTATTTTAGGACGACGGATGTGACAGGAGTTGTTAAGTTACCTGAGGGAGTGGAGATGGTGATGCCAGGGGACAATGTGGAGCTTGAGGTTGAGTTGATAAAGCCGGTTGCCTTGGAGGAGGGATTGAGATTTGCCATTCGTGAGGGAGGAAGAAC
>DJWK01000006.1 GCA_002441555.1 Thermodesulfobacteriaceae bacterium UBA6232 | reverse complement strand
ATGTCTTCTAAAGCTTCTTTATTTTCCACAAAGAAAACCTCCCTTCCTTCATCTCCCCAATTTCCTTTGACTATACAGGGAAATTTAATCTGCAAAGTTCTTTGGTAGGGGTTTTCCTCTATTCCGCAGGATCTGGGAATAAGTATGCTTTCTGGATGGGGAAGATTAAATAACCTAAAAAGAAGAATTTGTCCTATTTTCCCAGGGAAAAGGAACCGATAGGTGTATTCGGGAAAAACAGGGATACCAAGATTTTTTATAAAAAAGTAAATTTCAGGGGTTATCGTGGGTGGAAAGATAATTGCCCTGATTCTGGGAAGTGCCTCAAAAAATTCAGAAGGTAAAGGTTCAAATTGAAAAAAATTCAGATCTCCTTCAAAACCTGGATAAAAAGATACAATCATCTTCTGGAAAAAAGAAAAAATTTGTTTAAATTTATAACCATGCAGGAACTTTCTGGCCTTGGGAAATTCCTAATACTTTTTGGTGTAATTGTTATTCTAATAGGGCTTTTATTAACCTTTCTTCCCAAAATACCTTTTATTGGAAAACTTCCAGGAGACATATACATTAAAAAGGATAACTTTACTTTTTATTTTCCCTTAGGAACTTCAATACTTCTAAGTATCCTTTTAACTCTTCTTTTGAATCTTCTTTTTAGAAAATAAATCAACTTTTTGATTATTCAATTTGATAAAAGAACCAGTAGGTTTCTTTTTTATAGGGATCTTTAAGCTTAAAAAGGAGATTTTTTTCTTTTATAAATT
Organism: Thermodesulfobacteriaceae bacterium UBA6232; assembly: GCA_002441555.1. GTDB lineage: Bacteria > Desulfobacterota > Thermodesulfobacteria > Thermodesulfobacteriales > Thermodesulfobacteriaceae > Caldimicrobium. The sequence goes on along the minus strand of DJWK01000006.1, from coordinate 16,563 downwards.
CTGTTTCTTTTATAAATTCTGAGGATATAAGGATTTTATTTTTATCCTGCAGATTCTCCAGATTTTCTATTAATGGAACAGGTCTTTTCAAAAGAAAGAGAGCAAGGGGCTGAATGTTTTGGTAGAATAGGTATTCCTTTGTGGGATCGAGATAAATTTTCCATAAATTTGTTTCAATTTTTAGATTTTTGTAAGGAATCAAAAGAGTTAAAATTACAGCCAAAAAACTTAATCCATAGAATAAGCTTGACAATTTAAATAAAAAATTTTCCCTATAGAGTTTCAAGAGAAGTTCTGCAAGAAATAATGAGAAAAAGGGATAGAGAAAAAGCAAATATTTGTCAAATTTTTGTCCGGTAAAACTTAGAAAGATAAGGGGAAAAATACAAAGAGAAAGAAAAAGATTGGAGGGATAATTTTTTAGAAAATAGGAAAAGCTTTCTTTAAGAGTTTTAATTTTTAAAAAAAGGAGAAAAAAATAGGGAATAAAATTCAAAATAAAGGCCTTGAAATAATAATAAAAGGGGTCTTTTTTTTCGAAAAGCCTATTTGAAAGATCTGTTTTTAGGAATTCATGAAAAATTTTAGATCCTTATTTGAGATAACCGAAAACATAAAAAGGGAGAACTATGCTTAGAAAAATGAACCAGCCGGCTGGATTAAATAGGAGTTTTAAAAAATTTTTGTTTATAGAAAAAAGGGCATAGAGCAGAAAAGCAGGAAGAAGAAAGAAATGTAAAGGTCCGCGTACCATAAAAGCCAGAGCAAAGAATAGATAAAAAAGAAAGGAATATTTAAAGAGGGAATTTTCATTATATTTCAAAGCAAAATAGATAGTTCCTAAGGTTAAAAACACAAAGAGGGGTTCAAGATCAATTCTATAAATGAAACTTAAAAATCTATAGGAGGAGAAAAGAATTAATACACTTAAGAGAGTTTTTGAGAAATTTTTTTGTGAAAAGAGGTAAATAAAGTAAATTGCTCCAAAATAACTTAAAAAAGATAGAAGGCGCATAAAAAAGATTTCTTGTTGAGTTATTTTTCCAAGGGCAAAAAAGGGGAAAGAAAGCCAGGTATGCAGAGGAGGTTTGGTAAAATAGGGCTCACCGTTAAATTGGGGAATAAGGGAATGAGATAGAAAGGTTTCCTGAATTATAATTGCTCTTCTTGCCTCTTGATAAGAAAGAAGAGGAAGGAAACCAGCAATTATGAGAAGAATAATAAAGGTAAGAAGCAAAAATCCTGCATAGAGGAGATCGGGAGGTCGCTCAAACTTATTAAATTTTATGTGAAAGGCTTTCATAATGAAGGATTATATCTCTGCTTCAAAAATTAAAAAGATACCTCTTTACAACTTTAAAAAAAGTTATAAGCTTGTGAAGTTATGAAATTGAAAGTAGCCATAATAGGGTGCGGAAAAGCAGCAGAGCGCCATTTAAAAATCTATCAAGCTCTAAGGGATGAAGTAGAGGTAGTGGCAGTCTCTGATCTTGATCCTCAAAAAGCAAAAGCCTTTGCAGAGGCCCTTTCAGCGAAACCTTATACGGATTTTCAGGAAATGCTTAAAATGGAGCCCATTGATGTTGTAGATCTTTCTGTTCCATCAGGGCTTCACAAAAAAGTGGGAGAAGTGGTTTTGAAAAAATTTCGTAAAAATCTTCTTGTGGAAAAGCCCCTTGCCCTAACCCTTAAAGATGCAGAAACCCTTGTAAATTTAGCTGAAAAATTTCGGTTAAAACTGGTTACCATTTTCCAAAATAGAGCCAATCTTCCTATAATAAAGGTAAAAGAACTTCTTGAGAAAGGCCTTTTTGGAAAGATTGTTTTACTTTCTGTAAAGTTTTACTGGTCAAGAAGGCAAAATTATTATGACAGTGCAAGCTGGAGAGGGACTTGGGCTTATGATGGAGGAGCTCTTGCCCAGCAAGGCTGTCATTTTGCCGATATGATGACCTATCTTTTAGGTGAGGTTGAAAGTTGTTTTGCCAAAATGGGCACCTATCTTGTTAACATTGAGGCAGAGGATCTCCTTGTAGGCACTATTAAATTTAAAAATGGTGCCCTTGGAACCATTGAAGCCACCACCTGTGCAAGGCCTAAAGACATCAAAGCAGAGGTGGTTTTACTTGGAGAAAAAGGTTCAGCCATAATTGGCGGTTTCGCTATGAATAAGCTTGATTATCTTGCTATTGAAGGAATTGAAGATGCAAAGTCTCTCATTGAGGGATTTACTGAAAATCCAGCAAATCCCCTTGGATATTCTCACTTTGCTTATCTTAAGGCTGCTCTTGAATATTTTAAAAATGGAAACAGAGTTCCCTTTTTGGCTATCGGTGAAGATGCCCTTACCTCTCTTGAGTTAATAATCGGACTTTATGAATCAGCAGAAAGAGGAAGGGAAATTTATTTTCCTTTTAAACCAAAGCTGTGTAAACTCGGAAAAGGAGTATAAGCATGTTTCAGATTCCTCTTCTTGATTTAAGGCGAGGTTTTAAAGAAATAGAGGAAGAGGTTCTTCAGGGTTTTAAAGAGGTTTTTCAAAGTATGAAAATTCTTAATGGCCCAAATCTTCAGGCCTTTGAAAAGGAGTGGGCTGAATATCTGGGAGTAAAATATGCCATAGGTTATAGCTGTGGAACCTCTGCTCTTCTTGCGAGTTTAATAGCCCTTGGTATCGGAAAGGGAGATGAGGTTCTCCTTCAGGCCAATGGTTTTATAGCTGATCTTGAAGCCATTTATTTTGCCGGTGCAGAGCCTGTATTTCTTGAAGTTGATCCCAAGACTTTTGGTCCGGATCTTAACGATCTCAAGAAAAAAATTACTCCTCGCACAAAGGCCCTTTTGCTTATTCATATGTATGGGCATCCCTGCGAGATGGACGATATCCTTGAAATCTGCCAAAAATACGGGATTTATCTAATTGAGGATGCCTCCCATGCCCACGGGGCAGAATATCGGGGGAAAAAGGTTGGCACTTTCGGAAAGGTAGGATGTTTTAGTTGCGGACCAGTAAAAAATCTAAATGCTGTGGGAGATGCTGGAGTTGTGGTAACAGATGATGATGAGCTTGCGTTTAAATTAAAATATTTTCGTGTCCACGGACAGGTTGAAAAAAATCACTCCCATTTTCCAGGTCTAAATACCAGACTTGATGAACTTCAGGCAGTTATCCTCAGAGCAAGACTAAAAACCCTTGATGAAAAAAATGAAAAAAGAAGAGAAATTGCACGATACTATACGGAGAAATTATCTGAGATTCCTGGGCTTCTTTTACCTCCCTTGGATCCACCCCATAAAAAGAGTGTATATCACCGCTATGTGATAGGAACTCCCAAAAGAGAAGAGCTCATTAAATTTCTTAAAGAGAGGGGAATCGGAACGGGTTACTATTACCCCATACCCCTTCACCAACAAAGAGCCTATCTTGAGACCTTTGGAAAGACCTGGAATCTTCCTCAGGCAGAAAGGCTTGCAAGGGAGCTTCTTGCTATCCCCCTTTATCCGGAATTAACTCAAGAGGAAATTGATTATATAATTGATTCCATAAAGGCCTTTTTCAACGCATAGGAAGATGAATCAAAGGCTAATCTCTATAGTTATTCCCATGCACAACGAAGAGGGAAATGTGGATTTAGTGTATAAAGAGGTAAAAGCTGTTTGTGAAGAAATAAAGGCAGAAAAGGGCTATGATTACGAAATTATTTTTGTTAATGATGGAAGCACTGATGGAACCCTTGAAAAGCTTAAAGCCATAAAAATAATGGATTCCAAGCTTAGAATTCTTAATATGGATAGAAATCGAGGAGAGGCTGCAGGATTAACTGCTGGTTTTCAGTTGGCAAGGGGAGACTATATTTTCTCTATGGATGGAGATGGGCAGAATGACCCAAAATATTTTAAAGATCTCCTTGCAAAACTTGAAGAAGGATATTTAGTTGCCACAGGTTATCGTCTCAAAAGAAAGGAACCCCTTTTTACTCGGAAAATACCCTCTTTTATCGCTAATCGCATAATTGCCCTGGTTACGGGGATTAAAGTTCGGGATAACGGTTGTTCCCTTAAGGGTTATGTAGCAGAAATTCCAAAAAGGGTTCAAATTCCCCATGGATTTCACCGTTTTTTACCAGCCCTTTTTGGAGTAAAAAATGAAGAGGTGGCTGAAATTCCAGTAATTGATAGAAAACGCCATTGGGGACGCTCCCATTATGGACTAAAGAGAACCTTTGAGGTTTTAAGGGAGTTAATTACCTTTCCCTTTTTAAAGAAAGCGGATTTTTACGAAAAATTTTTCAAGGTCTGGGCAGGGTTACATTTAATTTTACTTTTACCCTGTGGGATATGGTTACTAATAAATCCCACCTTTCTAAAAGCTGGATTATTTGTAGCCTTACTATTGGGTGCCTTTGTAAGCTATGTTATACACAAAAACTTAAGGCGCTTCAATCTCGCTCAAAAAGAGGGTGTCTTTAAGGTAGAAGAATTGTAAAAAATGTAATAATTCTTGGATTTGTCACTTTTAGTTTCAATTTTGATTAAATTAAATCCCTTTTCTTGAAAAAGTTTTTTCCATTCCTCTTTAAAAACCTTTCTAATTACTACAACTTCGCATTTTTGTGTAAGCACCTCTTCAGAGCTTTTAAAATCTTCAATTTTTTTCTTTATTTCTGCATAAAAATAAAAGTTGGCAACAGGTTTTTCCTCAACAGAAAGACTACAAATCTTAATGTTAGGATTAATTTTATAAAGCTTTTTTATGAAAAGGCCAGCTTCTTTTTCACTGGTTGAGGTATAAGCGGGTTGTAAAAAGGAGAAATAAAGAATTTCTGAAATGAGAAAAAGCATTCCGATAAAAAAGAGCTTTTCAAGAAAAGATTGTAATTTTAAAAGTTTTACTATTAGAATGATCTGAATAATAGTTGCCAGAGAAAGTGCAAGTATAATCTCGTATGTTAAAGGATAATTTTTTTTCTTGAGAATAATAATGGTTAAAATATTTAAAAATGGAAGTAAATAGGTAAGCCATTGATGGAACTTAACTGCCAATAAATTTTAAAAATTTTTTAGATAAAAGATAAGCATAATCACCGTAAAGGGAAGTATGGGAAGAAGGTAATATCCTCTTCTTGCCTTGGCAAAAGTGAAAAGCAAAACGATAGCTATATTTGAAAGAAAAAAGACCAGTTCATCATTTGAAAGGGTTTTAAACTTTTTCGTATTGTCATATAAAGAGGTTAAAAGAAAAAGACTGAAAGGGAAAATCCAAAGTGGCCAGAAGTAAAAATAAATATAAAAAGGTCTTAGATTGTCATAGGGATTAAAAGCCTGTTTAAGGTTTTCACGAAACCACAGATAAAAGGGAAGGTCTGTTTGAAGCTCCCTTGCAGTAAGATAATAAGGGAGAAAATAAAGAAAAATTCCTATAAAAAGGGCAAAAAGAAGCTTAAAATTGAAGTGATAATATCTACGATGGATAATAGTGTCTATTAATACAAAAAGGGTTAAAACTGCAGGGGTGGTCAATCCTTTACTTAAAGCTCCAAAAAGCAACCCTAAGATAAAGAGAATATAGCCTGTAAAGGAGGGTTTTTCTCGATAGTAAACATAAACTGTAAGGGCAAAAACTATTCCAAAGAGTTGATAAATCTCAGACTGAGCAAGTCTTGCAAATTGAAGAAAACCGAGAGAAACGCCAAAAATCATAGTGCCAAATAGGGCATATTCTTTTTCAAAAAATCTTTTTGAGAGAAAATAAAAAAGGAAAAGGGAAATAAGGGCTAAGAGAGCCCCTGGTAATCTTACTGAAAATTCGGAATATCCTAATAATTCTCCGCTTATTTTTATCAGCCAAAAGGGAATAAGTGGTTTTGTGACATGGGGCTCAAAATTTATGGTGGGAACAAACCAGGAGCCTCGAAGGGACATCTCCCTTGAGGCCTCTGCCCATCTTCCCTCAACCCCAAAAAGAGGTCTATCCCAGAGATTATAGAAAATTCCAATAAAGAGAAGAAAGATAAAAAGACCCTTCATTAAGGGAGATATTTTTAAAAACATAGAAAAAAGCCTCCTAAAAAATCAAAGCTTGTGTTAAATTTACCAGAGAGTAAAGAAATGAAAATCAAATTTTTGATTTTCACTATTCTTTTGTTTTTTGGCTTAACTCTTTATCTTCCTTTTATTTCTATTAAAGAGTTTCAGGGAGAAGAGGGAAGAAGAGTCCTTATAGCCCTTCAAATGCTTGAAACTAAAGAATATCTTTTTCCTCAGCTCTTTGGAGAGCCCTATTTTCAAAAACCTCCCCTTTTTAACTGGGCTCTTTCTTTGTTTTTTAAATTGACCGGAGATTATTCGGAATTTACAGCAAGGGCTTTTTCAGCTCTTTCCATGATTATATCTTCTCTTTTTTTGACTTTTATTTGGTTTAGGATATTAAAAACCTTTAAAAATAGAATTGAATTTATAGAACTTTTACTTCCAGGTTTGATTTTTCTAACCACTCCTGAGGTCATTGACAAAGCCTTGCGGGCTGAAATTGATGCCTTTTATACCATGCTTATAACCTTTGCCCTTTATAGCTGGTTTTACCTCCATGAAATTCAAAAGAGAAGATATTTGGCTTTTTTTATTTCTGGTTTTTTTCTCGGTCTCGGGATTTTAACCAAAACCTTTCAGGCCTTAGTTTTCTTCTATCTTGCTTATATTCCCTATCTTTTCTTTCAAAGACGCTTGAGAGAATTTTTAAGTTTCCCTCATTTTTTAGGGGTTTTAACAGTCCTTTTAGTTTTTTTAGCTTGGGCTATCCCAGTAAGTCAAAAAATAGGCCTAAAACCTTTTATTTCTGCTTGGCTTAGTGAATATCTTTCAGCAGCTAAGGCAAAAGAAATGAGCTTTTTACAGCATCTTGAAAGTTTTACCATCCAAGCTTTAATCGGCTTTTCTCCCTGGATTATTACTCTCCTGGTTTACAGAAAAAAGGAGTTTAAAATCTTTCTTAAAAGTGAATCCCCTTTTCTTTATAACCTCTTTATTTTTAGTGGATGCCTCTTCCTATTAGGCTATCTCTTTCATTTTCTTTTCCCTGGGGCAAGACTTCGTTATATGCTACCCTCTGTTTCAGGGCTTGTTTTTCTTGTAACTATATCTTTTTATTATCTTTTCTCCCAAAGAGAGGTTTCTCAAAAATTAAAAATTTTCCTTTTTAAAATTTTTCCTTCAGTAAGTATCCTTTTTTCTTTGATATTTTTGATATATTTGCTTTTAAGCTTCCCTGAAAATTCTTCTTATTTCTATTTTTTTATTTTTCTTTTTATGTTTCTCAATTTTCGGATAATTCTTAAGAAAAATGGCACTTTTAAAGAATTATTTATTTATTTGATTTTCTATGTCTTTTTAATTAAACAACTTTATGTAACCTTTTATTACCCTTTTCATCAAAAAGAAATGAATTATTTCAGAAAGGCGGCCTTAAAAATTGCTGAACTTGTTAAAGATAAAAGAGAACTCTATCTTTGCAATATTATTCCCCATCATCTCGTATATTATCTTAAATATCGCTATAAATTAGTAAATAAAGTAGAATATTTAAAGGATTGTAAAGAGTTACCAAAGAGCAGTTATATTTTAGTAAAAAATATACCTTTTTCCTTTGAAAAAGAAAAAATTGTGAAAATTTATCCTATTGAGATAAGAAAGAAGAAATATCATCTTTTATTAATTAATTAAAAGCTTTAAAGTAATCCCAGTTTTTTCATGCGCTTTCTTCTTTTAATTTCTATGCACTTTTTGTAAAAGTCTTTATCTTCAGGAGAAAGGGGCTCAATAAAGCTCCTATAAATTTCAAAAGTTATCAAACTTGCTTCTTTATAACCTATCCATTCAAGGGTCATAGCAAGGGAAGATAAATCTTTAAGGCGCTTCTTGATTTCAGGCCTTTTCTTAAGTATTTTTAATCCATCAAGATCAAAAATTTTAAAACCATTAGATTCATCATAATAAAAATTATTGTATTTGGTATCCCCGAGGAGAATTCCCTTTTCATGAAGATCAAAAATGAATTTTACTAATTTTTTAAGTAAAATTTTTGAATTCTCTTTAAAAAAAGAATCTTTTTTTAAAAAGCCCTTCTCAAAATAGGGATAGAGTATCCCTCCATAAAAGCCTCTATTATTTAAATAAGAAAAAAGGGGATTTTCATAAAAAAGGATATGAGGGATAAGTACAGGGATTTTTTTATTCTGTAATTTTTGAAAATTATTTTTAAAGGCCTTTACTCTATTTCTTTTAAACAATCTTGGTTGATAAGCTTTTAAGAAATAAAGGGGTTTATTAGAATTGAAAGGAATAAGAAAAATAGCTAAGTGGGAAGGAGAGCGTTTAAGAATTTTAAAAATAAAGGGTCTTGAGAAAAGTTTGTCAAGGGACTCAACTTCAGAGAAAGTAAAAAATTTAAAATCTTTGTAATTGGGAAAGAGAAGTTTTAGCATATTTTTTTTCCGTTATATTTCAAGGTGGGTAAGCAGACAATCTACATAGTTTTCCCAGGTAAGGTGTTTTATGGATTCATGGATTTTAATTGGATCAAAAGGGGTATTTAAGGCTTTTAAAATGACTGATTTTAAGGAGTAAGGATTTCTTTCAACCACAAAGCCATTTATTCCCTCTTTAACAAATTCTGAGGTTCCGTCAGAGGGAGTGGTAATTACTGGAGTTCCACAGGCTAAGGCTTCAAGGGTTGCAAGGGCTCCAGGATCATAAAGGGTAGGAAGCACAAAGAGGTCTGATAGGGCATAGAGTTCTTCTACATTTTTTACCTTTCCCAGATAGTGAATTCTTTGAGTTGATTTTCCCTCTGCCCCTGCAATAAGTAATTTGGTTTTATCAGGAAGTTCAGAAAAAATTTTCAACAAAAGCTCAAGTCCCTTTCTTTTGGTATCATAGCCTACAAAAAGAATGAGATATTCCTCTTCAGAAAATCCCCATTTTTTGCGTAATTCCCTTTTTTTGAGTTTCAAAGAGGGATTAAACTTTGAAAAATCTAATCCCATAGAGCAAACAAAGGTTTTTTCTTCGGCAAAGGGGTAATAAAGTTTTATCAATTCTTTACCGAGAGAGAAAAGAGAAATAATCTTTTGTGAGTTTTTTAGGGTTCTTTTTTCAAGTTCAAGAAGAATTTGATAGCGGGGTCTAAAGGAGGAAAGAATCGGCTTTTTTTGATGGATAAGATGAGCTATGAGGGGATCACACATAATGAAAAGGTCTGAAGGGTAAGGGTAGCGAAAAAAACTGATTAGTTTATAATTATTGAGTTTAGAAAGGATTTTTTTGGCTTGATAGATGAAGAAAAGATGTTTGGGAAGGGAACCAAAGCCTTTAAATTTTATGGGATAAAATTCAAAATGCTTTTTAATATCTTCGGGAAAGGATATGGTGTGGGAGATAAGGCCTGCTTTAAAACCCCTTTCAAGGAGTTTGAGAGCCACCATGGCTGCATGATATTCAGCCCCCCCAATCCCAAACCCAATTTTTGGCCTAAGAAGGATAATTTTGGTTTTCATATAGATCCTCAAAATTTATAGAATTTAACATATGTTTAAAAATTCTTCAAAAGAGACCTTTTAATATTGAAAGAAAAAATAACTGAAATAAGTGACTTAGAAAAGTTCTTTCAACCCTTTTTTATTCACCAGAAGGCCTATCGCAAAATCTATGGTTATGAAATAGAGGGAAAAAAGATTTTTATAAAGATGTATCTCTCTAACCTTGAAGAAGGGGAAAGGGAGTGGGAAAATCTCAAATTGCTTTCTGAGATGGGTTATCCAGTTCCGACCCCCCTTTTTTTCAAAAAAGAAAAAGAAAGAGTTTTTATTGCAACAGAGGCCTTAATGGGAACCCCCCTTTCAGAAATTCTTCCTGATTCTCAGGATTCTGAGCTTTATTTAAAGGCTTTAGCTGAACTTTTAAGCCAACTTCACAAAAATTCTCTTTTTCATCAGGATTGTTATCTCAACCACTTTTACTGGGATGAAGCCTCACAAAAGATCTCTTTTCTTGATGTTGCCCGAGTAAAGTCATCAAAAGTTTTTGCTTTTTACTATCAAGTAAAAGATCTTTCTCAGCTTGGCTATTCCTTTGAAGAATATTTGGGACAAAGAGGACCTATTTATTTTCAGGTCTTTTTAAAATTTTATGAAAAAAATATGCAAGAACTTTCAATTTTTCAGAAAATTCTTCTAAAATTTAAGATATCCAGAATAAGAAAGCGAACAATAAAGAGAAGGCTTAAGGGAAAGCCTTTATGAAAACGGTCTCTTTAATTGCTAAAGAGAATCTTCCGTATACTTTGAAAGGTCCTGTTACTGTGGGAGAACCTCTTTATATTTATTATCTCAAAGAAAAGGAATTAATTTTGTTAAGCAAAGACTTAAAAAGCCTTTTTGGGCATCCTCTTTTTCCAAAAAAACTTAAGGTTTTACCCTTTGGAATAACCTTTTTTCTTCAATACGGCTTTGTGCCGACCCCTTTCACTATTTTTCAAAGCCTCTATGTGCTCTCCACTGGTGATAGAGTAAGAATAGAATACCAAAATGACGAGATAAAATTTACCTTTTCCCATGAATTTCTCTTTTTTAATGCTTTAAGGAATGAATTGTTAAGCCCTGATGAAGATTTGATGCTTAAGCTTCTTTTGAATGGGATTTTTAAAAAATGGGATGGAAAGACCCCTTTGGTTCTTTTTCAAAGCCTTGGAAAAGACAGTAACACCATTGCCCTTGCCTTAGCCCGAGCAGGACTTAAAGATAAGGTAACCTGTGTAACCCTTGCAACTGGTGATAGAAAGGATGAAAGCGAGGTTGCAAGAAAAATTGCCCAGAGACTTGGTTTTAAACATTATAAATTGCCTTTACCTCAAAGATTGGATAAAACTCATTTAAAAATATTGGAAAAATATTTTTCAGAAATAATTTTGCCCTGCGGGGACGGTGTTTCCCTTGCTTATCCCCTTTATACCCTTTCTTTTGATTTTTCAGGAAAAATCCTTTTAGATGGATCGGGAAATGACATTTATTTTGGACATACCCCGCGAAGGGTTGAATATTTCAGACAGAGGTATTATTCCTCCCTAAGGGCTCTTAGACCCCTTGCTCAGAGTTTACATACAGGGAATCCCTTTCAGAAAATAGCCCTTTTTCGCTGTGAATATCCCTTTTATCATCTTCTCGGGCTTACCTTAAGGGATTGCAGAGAGATCTATCCTGAGGCTGTAGATTTAACAAGCTTTCTCAGAAATTGGGAGAAAGAAAGAAAAAATTGGGATTATTTGGATTTAAAAGCTGATCTCTGGGGGACCCATGCAGAATATGCCCTTGTTACTCAGAAAGTAAGAAATTTTTCTCAGGCCTACAATCTGGATCTTATTTTCCCCTGGTGTGATGAAGATCTTGCAGACTACATAGGAAAACTTCCGGAAAAATATCTCTTTGATAGAAAAACCCTTAAAAATAAACTAATCTTACGCAAACTTTTAAAAGAAGCCCTTGACCTTGATTCTGATGTCCTTGGAAAATACTCTTACGGTTTTGATGCCTTTAAGCTTCTAAAAAGCGCACCGCATTATGTGCGAGATATGGTTCTTTCTTGCCCTCTCTGGGATAAAAAGGGTATGGAAAGGCTTTGGAGGAAAATTGAAACCCAGTGCGAGAGGGATAAATTATTTCAACGCCTTTACATTCGCCTTTATCTTCTCTCTTCCTGGTTTAATTTCAATAGATATGCTGAAACTTAGGACCTTTTAAGAAGTTCTTTGAATATGGAGACAGTTTTTTTCTTTAATTGATTCACTGAAAATCCTTCAAGAAGTCTCTTTTTGGCATTCTCTCCCATTTTTTGTCTCTCCTCAGGGAAAAGCTCATAGATTTCTCGCATGGCCTTTTTCATGCGCTCATAATCACCTATGGGTATAAGATAGCCTAATTTAAGGTTGGTGTCAAAGATGTCTGGAAGGCCCTCGGCAGAGGTTGCAATTATGGGAAGACCTGAAGCCATAGCTTCTAAAACTGCCATGGGCATACCTTCTCTGAAGGTTGCATAAACAAAAACATCCAGTGCTTTTAACCAGAGGGGCACTTCCTCAAGAGGCCTTCTTCCTACAAAAAAAACCTTATCCTCAATTCCCCACTCCCTGCAAAGAGCTTTACATTTTTCAAGATTTGGTCCATCCCCGACAAGAACTAAGCCCGCAGAAATCCCTTCCTTAAGGAGCTCGTAAAAAACTTTTATTAAACCTTCTTGATCCTTTTCCTTGCGAAAATAGGCAATCATTCCAAAGAGAAAGAGATTTTCTGGTAGCCCTAATTTTAATCTAATTTCCTTTTGGGAAAAGGGAATTTCAAATTCCGAAGGATCAACTGAAGAATAAAGAATATCAATTTTTTGGGAAGGAAAGAGTCCGTATCTTAAGATCTCCTCTTTAAGTGCCACACTATTCACAAGGACCTTATCTATAAATGGAGAAAAAAAATGCAGTCCAAGCCTTCTTCTTAACCTTTTGAAACGACCACCTATCACGATGTAATAAATAATTTTAAGCTCCGGATAAAAAAGCTTAGCTAACACGAGATATTTAACAAGACGCCATCTCTGGGTTAGAACAACTTTTATGTTTTCTTTTTTAAAGATTTTTATCAATTCCCAGACCAAGTATAAAGAGAATTTGCGGAAACCCTCTTCCCGGGTTTTTGAAAGGTAAAATAATTTTTTTTCGTGTCCTTTTTGAATTAAATAGTTATTAGAGGGAAAATCTTTAAAAACAATTACACAAGGATTAAGGCCTGCCTCCTCTAAAGCTTCAAGCTGAAGGTGATGGCGCCTGTTTCCTTTGTTATCTAAAAAAAGGGCTGTTTTAAATTTTCCCATGTTCAAAGTTGTTTTGTTCTATGAGAGAGGCCTTACTTTTATTTTTAGCCCATTCTCCTATCAAAATTCCAAGGGCCATCCAAAAAGGGGTAAATCTTGTGCCTTCTTCAGTTCCTTCAAGAAGGGACATTACAAAATAGGCTATAAAAAAGAGAAATAGGGCCCCTGTAAAGGGATTTTCCTCTGTATTTTTCCACAAACGATAGGCCAGGGTGAAGACCACTAAATATAACATAAAAAAGGCAAGGGCAGACTGGATGCCAGCTTGTAAAGAAAGATTAAGAAAGATATTGTGGGCATGCTCAAGTTTGAGGGCCCTTTCATTGGTTTGAGGAAGGGCTCTCTTTTGAACTCTTCTTCCAAGGCCTGTGCCTGAAAAGGGATCTTCAAGAATTTTTTTTATGTATATTGGCCAGATATAGAGCCTTTGTCCAAAAGAGCCAGCTTCAGCAAATTTTTCATATTGAAAAGTAAAAAGATAATTGATTTTATCCTCTCGTATAAAAATCTCTTTACCCAACTTCGTAGGAAGAAGAACACCAAGACCTACCAAAAGGACGAAGAAAAAAATTAGGGTGCTATAGCGAATTTTTTTATTTTTGGTTAAAACCATAAGAAAAAAGACTCCTGTTAAAAGGCCAAGAAGGGCCCCTCTTCTACCGAGGAGTAAAATCATAAAAAGATCATAGAATCCTGTAAGTAAAAAAAGAGCTTTTATTTTACTGGAAGTATGAAAGGCAAGGGCTATGAATAGTAAAAAGAAAAAAACATAAGGAAAGGAGGTAATTACAATACCTTTTAGCAAAGAAGAATTTATAAAGTCTATGGCTTGAGTTGTAAAACAGAAAAATTCATATCTACATTTGTATACAAGAAATAAAGTATAGTATATATTAGCTGATAAATTTATTAAGGAAAAAGGAATAAAAAGATATCTTATAATTTTTTCAAAAGGAATGGTATAAAGATAAATGGCCAAAAGTATAAAAATTAATAAAGAAGAAAAATAATTCAAAAAGAAAGCTTCTAAAGAGGCAAGAGGATAGTGAGAAATAAAGGCATAAGGGATTATAAATATATAAAAAGCAAGGAGGCTTAAAATAAAACTTTTTGGAAGAGATTGAAGGATACTTTTTAATAAATCTTTGTAATAAATAATTTGATAGAAGAAAAGGATAAGACTCAATCCTGATGCAATCCAGTAAAGCCCTTTCGTTTTTTTAAAAAACAAGTTTATGGTAATAAGTGAAAAAATAATGATTAATATTTTAAAGCTGAAAATTGAAACTTTTACAGAATTGTTTTGCATAAACTTATGTCAATAATTAAATAAAATTAATTTCTGTTATATTACTAAAAGGCCAATTTTATCAAAAGTTTTAAAAATTTAAAGCTAAATATTCCGCGAGGATAATTTTTTTTAGCTTCCTTCAAATATGTTAAAGCAAGGTTTTTCTTTCCTAATTTTAAGGCCTTTTTTGAAAGTTCTAAATAAGTGAGATACAAAGCATAAGAATAAAGAGGTTGAAACTGAGATGGTAAATCTTTAAAAAGATAATCCACCGAGGCTAAAGATTTTTCAAAATAATTATAAATTTTGTATCGTAAACGCTCGGGATGTTCCCTAATAAGAGCAACAGGTGTGTTTAAGATTTTAAGCTTATGTAAGGATAACCATTTGGCTTTAACCACAAAGTCTTCCCTTACTCTCAAATCTTCAGGAAAAGGATAAAGCAAGGCTACCTCTCTTTTTACCAGATAAAGACCCTCTGAATAGGCTCCTTCAAGAAAAAATTTTAGAATTTTCACAGGATTAGATTCTTCTGGAAAATTTTTAAACTTTTTTTTACCCCTTTTCTCACGAAAGCTGTTAAGTAAGTAAACTTCATAAGTGTTATTAGAAGCCAAATTAAAAAGTGTTTCAAGGCTTCCTTTGAGTAATAAATCATCTGAGTCAAGAAAAAAGACATATTTGCCTTCAGCATATTTTAATCCTGTATTCCTTGCTGAGGAGACTCCCAGATTTTTTTCGTGGCGGACAATTTTTATATAAGAGTAAGATTTTTTAATTTCCTCTAAGTATACCCATGTGCCATCATCTGAACCGTCGTCAACAACTATTATTTCAATAGGTTTATTTTCAGCCTGGGAAATAACGGAATTTAAAGTTTCCTTTAGCAAGGAAAGGCGATTATAGGTAGGAATAATTAAAGAAAGGAGAGGTTTCTCCAGGTGGGTCATATCAATACTGGGTGGCCTCCGATTTCGTAAATGAGTTTTTCTATTTCTTCAGGCGGTAATTTTTTTACTGGTTCCCTTTTCATGGCCTCACTTATTTTCTCTTCAATAACTGTTCCGTGGATGTGGTCAGCCCCCCATAATAGAGCCACCTGGGAAAGCCCTATCCCAAGAAAAACCCAGTAAGCCTTAATGTGGGGAAAATTATCAAGTATTATCCTTGAAAGAGCTATGGTTTTAAGTATCTTCTGGGAAGAGGGTTCCCTTAAATGGGAAAGCTCGGTATTTTCAGGAATAAAGGCAAGGGGAACAAAGGCCTCAAAGCCGCCTGTCTCTTCCTGAATCTCCCTTAGTCTTAAAAGATGATCCACAACCTCCTCCACAGTTTCAATATGCCCGAAAAGAAGGGTTGCATTGGTTTTAATTCCAAGTTTATGAGCAGTTTTGGCAATTTCAATCCATCTTTCTGAACTAATTTTGGTTGGATAGAGTTCCTTTCGAATTCTCTCTGAAAAAACCTCTGCCCCGCCTCCAGGAATGGCTGAAAGTCCAGCCTCTTTTAGTTCATAAAGAACCTCTTCAACGGATTTTTTACTGATTTTGCTTAAAAAATCTATTTCTACACAGGTAAAGGCCCGAATTCGTATGTAGGGCTTGAGTTTCTTGATTTTTCTAATTAGGTTTAAATAGTAATCATAGGGAAGGGCTGGATTTAACCCCCCTACGATGTGAACCTCCCTTAGAGAATTTTCCTGAGAGAGCCTTTCAAGGATTTCTTCAATACTTAGAGTGTAAGCTCCCTCTTCTTCAGGTTTTTTGTGATACCCACAGAATTTACAGTTAAGAACACAGATATTGGTGTAATTAATGTGACGATTGATGGTATAGTAATATTTCTTTCCGTGAATTTTTTCTTTAATCTCGTGGGCAATTTGCCCAAGCTCAAAAAGATCACCCTTTTTGTATAGCTCAATTAATTCTTTTCTTGAAAGCATTAAAGAGAATTATAGCAAATAAAAGGAATTATACAATTTACCTCGCTTCATAAAGCCTGTAAAAAGAAACTTTTGTTATTCAAGGGCAAACTTAAAGGGCATAGCTTAGAATGGTTTTGGCAGTTTCGTAATTATATATTTTCTCAAGGTCCCATACTGGGGCAATTTTTTCTGTCATTCTTGCCGTTTCCTCAAGTGCCTTTTCATCAAGGCCAGCCTCTTTAAAACTTACGGGGCTTCCTATTTTTTTGAACCAGTTTTTCAAAGCTTCAATACCCTCTTCAGGTGTGGACAAGTCAAAGACCTCTTTGGCAAATCTTTCAAATTGTGAAGGATTTTTAGGAAGATACCATTTCATCCAAGCTGGGATAACAATACTAAGACAGGCCCCATGGGGAAGATCGTAAAGTCCGCCAAGGGC
>DJWK01000007.1:1596-4857 GCA_002441555.1 Thermodesulfobacteriaceae bacterium UBA6232 | reverse complement strand
TTTTAGAAAATATTTTTCTCAAAGGGAAGCAAAATCGCAACTTCTCATAGAGTCAGCACCTCCTATTTAAGGCCTCTTACCACTTCTTTAAATTTCACAGGGCTTAACTTTTATCCTATTCCCCGATTCCACAAACCTCATAAAAGCTTTAAGGTCTTGCTTTTTATTCCTGCAAGCTGAAAGTTTCAAGTATTTAGTTAGGCTTTCCTGTTGAAGTGTTTTTTAAAAGGAATTACCTTAATATTTACAGATTTTAAGAATAAGCTTAAAACTGTTAAATCCTGTGGTAAAGTAATAGTTGGGAAGGGATAGAAAAATGGCTCGTTTCGTTGACCAGGTAAAGATATATGTAAAAGCAGGAGATGGGGGAAGTGGGTGTGTAAGTTTTAGACGGGAAAAGTATGTCCCAAGGGGTGGGCCTGATGGTGGAGATGGGGGAGATGGCGGGGATGTAATCCTTTTTGCTGATCCTCAGATTCATACTCTTTACGATTTTTATCATCAGGTCCATTTCCGGGCGGAAAACGGACGCCCTGGGATGGGAAAAAAGATGAAAGGAAGAGACGGAGAGGATCTCATATTGAAGGTGCCTGTTGGAACGGTAGTGAAAGATGCTGAAACAGGAGAAATCCTTGGAGACCTTGTTAAGCCTGGGCAGACACTGGTTGTGGTAAGGGGAGGGAAAGGTGGAAGGGGGAATGCCCGTTTTGCAACCCCTGTGAGACAGGCTCCCCGCTTTGCAGAACCTGGAACCCCTGGAGAAGAGCGCTGGCTTATCTTAGAACTTAAACTCATTGCCGATGTGGGGCTTGTTGGCTTTCCCAATACAGGAAAATCCACCTTTCTTTCAAGGGTTAGCGCAGCAAGACCAAAAATTGCTGACTATCCCTTTACCACCCTTGAACCCAATCTGGGAGTGGTAAAAATGCCTGATGGAGAAACCTTTATTGTGGCAGATATTCCCGGACTTATTGAAGGGGCACATCGTGGAGTAGGACTTGGCCACGAATTTTTAAGACATATTGAAAGAACAAGGGTTCTCCTTTACATGCTTGATATTTCAAAAGAGAAAGAAGTAATAAAAGATTTTGAAATCCTCAAAAAAGAGCTTGAACTCTATAATCCAGCCCTTTTGGAAAAGGAGTTTTTAATAGCCCTGAATAAAATTGATTTAATCCCTCCGGAAGAAAGGGATGAGAAAATCTCAAAGATTGTTAATCTTTTTCCCGAAGAGTTAAGATGTAAAATCTATCCCATATCCTGTGTAACAGGAAAAGGGCTTAAAGCTCTACTTTTTGAACTTTACAAACTTGTTTCAGCTCAAAGAGAAAGCGAGGAGAGCTAAAAAATGGAGAGAGTTGAGGTCTTAAAGGAATTCGAAAAAGCCAAAATCCTGGTTTTAAAAATTGGCAGTGCAGTTATCACCAAGGATGATGAAGGGCTAAATTATCAGGTTCTTTCTAATATTGCCTATGAGGTTCAGAGATTTTATAAAAATGGCAAAAAAGTTTTAATCGTTTCCTCTGGAGCTATTGCCTGTGGAAGGGCAAAACTTAAGTTTTATAAAAAGCCTCTTGCTCTTAATGAAAAGCAAGCCCTTGCAGCCTGTGGTCAGGCAGATCTCATTCACGCCTATGAAGAAGTCTTTTCTCAATATGGCTTAAAGGTGGCTCAAATTCTTCTTACCTCTGAGGATCTCTCTGTTAGACAACGCTATCTTAACGCCAAAAAAACCTTACAAACACTTCTCAATTGGGAAATTATTCCTGTAATTAATGAAAATGACACTGTCTCCACTGAAGAAATACGGTTCAGTGATAATGATTTACTTTCAGGGCTTGTGGCTCTTGCCTTACCTGCAGAGGCTTTAATTATTCTTTCTGACATTGACTCCCTTTATAAGGAAGATCCAAGGACCAATCCGCAGGCCGAAAGGGTTCCCTATGTGGAAGAAGTCACCCCGGAAATCATGAAAATGGCGGGTTGTAAACCTGGAAAACTGGGAAGAGGGGGGATGTATTCCAAATTATTGACAGCAAAAATGGTAACCTCTGCAGGAATACCTGTAGCTATACTCCCAGGAAAAACCCCCCTTGTCCTTGAAAAATTTTATGGTCATGAAGATATCGGAACGGTTTTTGCTCCCAAGAAAAGAACCCTTTCCATGAGAAAATTGTGGATTAAATATTATTTAAAGCCTGAAGGAAGACTTTATCTTGATGAAGGGGCGGTTAGGGCTCTATGTCTTTCTGGAAAAAGTCTTCTTATGGGAGGAATTAAAAAAATTGAGGGCGATTTCGGAAAGGGAGCCTGTGTAGAATGCCTTGGAGAAAATGAAAAACCAGTAGCAAGGGGCCTTATCAATTACTCCTCTGAAGAATTACGAAAATTTCTGGAAAACTCTTCAAAGCCCGAAAAGGAAATTATTCACAGGGATAATCTTGTCCTTCTTGACCAGTTTTAAAAGATTTTTATAATTATTAAGAGGAGACCCTTGAGATTTATTAGTAAATCCTCTTTTCTTATTTTCTTTTTATTTTTACTTTTTCAATCACTTCCAGTTTATTCTCTTCCAGAAGAAAGTCAAAGCCCCTCAGAAATTTATACCTTTGGGATTCTTGCCAAAAGAGGAGAGGAAATTGAAAAAAATCGTTTTTATGAATTAAAACTTTATCTTGAAAAAAAATTACCTTACAAAATTAGATTTGAATTTTTGCCATTTGAGGAGCTTAAGGCAAAGGCTCTTTCTGGAAAATTAAACTTTATTTTAACCAATCCTTATCACGCTATAACCATTAAAGAACTTGCCTTAAAAGAAAAACCGCCTGTAATTTACAGAATAATCCTCAGTTTAGGTCAGTTAGAAGATGAAAAATATTATCCCTATTTCGGAGGGGTGATTTTTACCAAAAAGGAGAGCTCTCTAAGGTCTCTTTCAGAGCTTAAAGGAAAAACCCTTGGAGCCGTTAATCCCGATTCTTTCGGTGGTTATATTGTGGCTCTCTTTGAGCTTTATAAAAAAGGCATTTATGAAAGGGATATTAAAGTAAAATTTTACGGAACCCATGATGAGGTGGTAAGAGCTGTTCTAAGAGGTGAGGTCCCTGCAGGAACAGTAAGAACGGGCATTCTTGAAAGAATGGCAAGTATCGGTGAAATTTCTTTGGAGGATATCAAAATCCTTAATCAAAAAAATTATGCTGAGTTTCCCCTTCTTGTGAGTTCCGATCTTTATCCTGAGTGGCCTGTTCTTGCCTTAGA
>DJWK01000007.1:0-1478 GCA_002441555.1 Thermodesulfobacteriaceae bacterium UBA6232 | reverse complement strand
ATTTTATTTATACTTTTTCTTAGCCTTTTGGCCTATGGACTCTATTATAAAAACAAGCTGCTTAAACTAACTCAGGCAGATCTTGAAAAAGAAAAGGCCTTTCTTGATACTGTTCTAAGACATACGGATTTTATGGTTTTCCTTCTTGATAAAGAAGGAAAAACTCTTTGGGCTAATCAAAAAGGTGAAAGAATTTGTTTAGAAGACCTTAAACCAGAACCATTATGGAATCTCTGCCCAACCCTTCAAAATATGAAAAGCTTTAAAGAACATTTTGAAAAGGCCTTAACCTCAGGAGAACCGGTAAATTTTGTTGAAACTGTTGAATTTGAGGATATGGAAAAAACCTTTGAGGGAGAATTAATTCCCATTAAAAAAGCTAACATAATTGAAGGTATTATCCTCTTTTTAAGAGATATCACTGAAAAGGTCATTATGGAAAAACAAAAGCTCTATCTGGAAAAGCTTAATGTTTTAAAAAATGTAGCAGGAGGTCTTGCCCACGATTTTAACAACAGTCTTCTCGGTGTAATGAACCAACTTGAACTTATTAAAACCAAACTTAAAAAGAGAAGGATTCCAAAGGAAATTGAAAGACTCTTTGAAAATCTTCAGGAGAGCCTTCTAAATTTGAGAATCCTGGGAAGAGAGCTTTTAACCCTTGTTAGAGGAGAGGCTCCTCAAAAGGAAAAGGTAAACATTATTGATCTCGTTAAAGACTATACCACCCTTTCTCTTGCTGGAAAGGAGAAATATGAAATTATCTATAATATTGAAACTCCTTTACCCTTAATTGAAATTGATAG
Organism: Thermodesulfobacteriaceae bacterium UBA6232; assembly: GCA_002441555.1. Lineage (GTDB taxonomy): Bacteria > Desulfobacterota > Thermodesulfobacteria > Thermodesulfobacteriales > Thermodesulfobacteriaceae > Caldimicrobium. The sequence goes on along the minus strand of DJWK01000007.1, from coordinate 672 downwards.
AGAGCTTTTTTCTATTATGTGGATGAACCTAATTCTTAACGCCGTTGAGGCCATGCCCTATGGTGGAAAAATCACCGTAGGTATAAAACCACATTATATCAATCATAAAAAATGGATTGAACTTTCTGTAAAAGATGAAGGCCCTGGAATCCCAGAAAAATATCTTGATAAGATTTTTGAGCCCTTTTTTACCACTAAACCTGGAGGAAGCGGCCTTGGATTATATGTATTAAAAGAGGTGGTTAAAGCTCACGGAGGAGAAGTAAAAGTGGAAACTGAAGAAGGTAAAGGGACAACCTTCAGAATTTTCCTTCCTGCCTTGGAAAATGAAATTCTCCTTACAAAAAGAGAAAAAGAAAAAAGGGGAAGAAGAATTCTTATTATGGATGATGATGACATAATTAGAAATACCTTAAAGGAACTTCTTGAACATTTCGGCTTTGAGGTTGAAACTGCACCTGACGGTGAATCTGCCCTCAGAATCTTTAGCAGGGCCTATACTGAGGAAAAACCTTTTAACTATGTTATTCTTGATTTAATTGTTCCGGGAAAATTAAACGGCCTTGAAACCTATCATAAAATGAAAAATATTGATCCCGAGCTTAAAGCCATTATTATAAGCGGATATTTTGAAGACCCTGTGTTTCAAAATTATAAAGAATACGGATTAAT
>DJWK01000020.1:276-23663 GCA_002441555.1 Thermodesulfobacteriaceae bacterium UBA6232 | reverse complement strand
ATGTGACATTTTAAATTAGTAAAAAGAGGTGACATTTTAAATTTGAATCCACAGAACTTATGCCTCTACTTGACAAAAGGAAAGTTAAGGTTATATTTAAATTAATTCTGCCGAGGTGGCGGAATTGGTAGACGCGCTGGCTTGAGGGGCTAGTGGGCGTAGGCCCGTGCGGGTTCGAGTCCCGCCCTCGGCACTCTATTTCTTTCTCGGATTGGTTATCTCCTGAATTCTTTCACCAAGCAAAATAAAAGCTAAAACAGTAATTAAAATAGCAAGCCCTGGAAAAACAGAAAGCCACCAAGCCACCTCAAGAGTTTCCTTTCCCTCAATCAACATATTTCCCCAAGATGGAATAGGAGGCTGAACCCCTATTCCCAGAAAAGAAAGGGCTGACTCAATAAGAATGGCATTTCCCATTCCCAGAGAGGCAGAAACAAGAACTGGAGGTAAGGCATTAGGAAGAAGATGTTTAAAAATTATTCTCATAGACGAGGCTCCATAGATTTTAGCTGCAAGCACAAATTCCCTTTCTTTCAGAGATAAAAATTCAGCCCTAACCAAACGGGCAACCCCCATCCAGGAGGTAAGCCCTATAACTATCATGATATTAAGAATGGAAGGTTCAAGATAGGCAATAACTGCAAGTATAAGAAAAATGGTGGGAAAACAAAGCATAATATCAATAAATCTTGATATTATTTGATCTACTAATCCTCCGAAATATCCAGCCATAGCCCCTAAAAAAACCCCAATTATCAAAGATAAGCCAACAGCAACAAGGCTTACTTCTATAGATATGCGGGCACCGTAAATCATTCTGCTTAAAACATCCCTACCCAGAAGATCTGTCCCAAAGGGGTGTTTTAAACTTGGCGGTAAAAGAATTTCATCAACTCTTATCTCTAATGGATCATAAGGCGATAGGTAGGGACCGAAAAGTGCCAAAATAACAATTAAAAATACCGTAAAAAGGGCAAAACATCCGCTTTTAGTTTTACAAATTTCTTTAAGCATTCCTATTTCTTTTCACTGAGTCTAATTCTCGGATCAGCAAGGGCATATCCTATATCAGCAAGAAAATTTCCAATAAGAGTCAAAAAGGAGACAAGGAGTAAATTTGCCATGATTACAGGGTAATCCCTGCTCATAACTGCCTGCCACATTAGCTGTCCAAGACCCGGTATGCCAAAAATGGTTTCAAAGATAACAGATCCCCCAATTAAGCCGGGAAGAGATAAACCGAGAAGGGTAATCATGGGAAGCAAGGCATTTCTCATGGCATGTTTATAAAGAACCACCCTTTCTGGAAGCCCCTTTGCCCTTGCATAGGTTATATAATCTGCATGTAAGACTTCTATCATGGAATTGCGAAGATAGCGAGAAAACCCGGCAATCCCTCCAAAGGTTGCCACAAAAAGGGGACATAGAAGATGCTTTGTCCAATCCCAAAACTTTTCCAAGAAGGTCATCTTTTCATATCCTACAACGGAATGAAGCCCTGAAATAGGAAGCCATTGAAGTTTAACTCCAAAAATCATCATAAGAATAAGGGCTAACCAAAAACTGGGCATGGCATAACCAAAAAAGGTCAAAAAGGTGACAACCTGGTCAAATCTGGTTCCAGCTTTTACAGCAGAAAGCACACCCAGGGGAATGCTAATTAAAAGAATAAGTATCAAGGCAAGAGAATTTATAAGAAGGGTAACAGGAAGCCTCTCTTTTATTTTATCCCAAACAGGCCTTTGATCCAAACTAAAGGACCTTCCAAAATCGAGCTTTATAATTCCCTTTAACCAGTTAAGGTATTGAATGTGCAAAGGCTTATCAAGACCATACATTTTCACTAACTTTTCTCTATACTCAGGAGTAATTTTAGGATTGAATTCTGTTAAAGGGGTTAAAGGGCCTCCAGGGGCAAGATGCAAAATCCCAAAACTTATTACCGTTACTCCCCAAAGGGTGACAAGCAAAATAAGGAAACGCTTCAGGAGATAAAATAACATCTCTTTCTTTCTGCTTCAGAGGGTTTGAGATAAAGGGGCAAAAGCTCCTCTCCTTTTACAAATTCAACCATGCCCTTTCTTAACTTTATTGAAGCAATTTGAGAAAGCAAGCCCGCTCTTAATACTGGTGAAAAGGATGGTTTGAGAAATTTTTCACCGAAAGACCTCTTAAATTCTTCTTCCCATTTCTCAAGGGTTTCACTTACAAATAGGGTTGGAGAGTCTATAATTTTACTCAATTTCTCAAAGGGAATAAGGCTTGGAGGAATTATGTTCTTGAAAAATTCCCCTTCCCATTTATAGAGAGCTATAAAAAGCTCCTTTGAATAGGCATCAATTATTGTAAGAATCGGATAAGGACAACAGGGATAATTCCAGGCAAGAATTTCAAGGCTTGAAACAGGAATAAAAGGAATTTCCCTAAAGAGATCAAAGGCCTTTATGACAGAAAGACCAATTCTTAGGCCTGTAAAACTTCCTGGGCCTACATCCACAGCAATATAATCAATCTGTGAAAGAAATTCTTTAAAATTTTCTTTTATAAAGGAAAGCCCCTTAAAAATCCCGCTGGCATAGGATTCCCTTGCAAGAAAATTTATTTCTAAAAGAAGTCTTTCTTGAAAAAGAGCTATTCCACCAATTTTTCCGGAGCTTGAAAGTGAAAAAATTAAAGGAGGCTTTATTGAAGTTTCCATCCTTTCACAAGGCGAAGTATATCATTGTAAAAAACCGCTATAGAAAGAACTATGATAATAATTAAACCGATTTTAAAAATAAGTTCCTGGGTTTTAAGAGAAAGGGGTTTTCTTCTTACTGCTTCTATAGCAAAAATTACAATATGCCCTCCGTCAAGCATGGGAAGCGGTAAAAGATTTAAAACCCCGAGATTGATAGAAAGAAGAGCCATAAAGGATACAAAGGCAAAGAAACCCAATCTTGCAGAATCACCGGCAAATTTCCCAATGGTAATAGGCCCTCCAAGGGTTGAAAAGGGAAGTTCACCGCTAATTAATTTATAAATAGCAAGAAATGTAAGGGCGGTAAAGTCATACACTTTTTTGGCTGAAAGATAAAGGGCTGTAAGGGGATCAACCTTTTCATGCACCAGTTCAGAGGTTGCTCTAATTCCGATAACAGGAATTTGAGTCTTTTTTCCGAAAATATTGGAACCTTCCATTAACATGGGATTTATTCTAAAAGTAAGAATCTCCTCTCCTCTTTTAACTTTTAGCTCGATTTCCCTTAAATTTTCATCCTTTCTCATTTCAAGTAAAAGATCTTCAAAAGCTTTAATTTTTTTACCGTTCAACTCAAGGATTCTATCACCTCTCATGAGGCCTGCTTTTTCAGCAGGGCTGTCTTTTAAAACCTCTCCCACAACAGGTGGTGTATAGGTTTTTCCCATTATGGAAAAAACAAAAAAGAAAGCGATAAAAGCAAAGATAAAGTTGGCAAGGGGCCCTGCAATTACAATAAAAGTTTTTTGAAAGGGAGACTTAAAGGCAAAGGCCCTTTCAGGCTCAGCCACACTGGGAAGGATTTCGGGATGTTCTCCATAAAGTTTAACATATCCTCCCAGAGGAATAAGAGAAATTCTATACTCTGTCTCACCAAAGGTCATACCCAGTAATTTTGGGCCAAAGCCAAAAGAGAATATTTCAACCTTAACTCCTGCGCGTTTTGCCGCAAGAAAATGACCAAGCTCATGAACAAAAACAAGCACTCCAATGACAATAATGGTTGCAAGCAAAGTAATTATCATTTCTTTTCCCTCTCAATTAATTCTTCAGAAAAACTAATAACCTGCTGATAAAAACTAAGATAATCCTCAAGGTTTTCCGAGGGTTTAAAAGTAAATGTAAACTCATTTAAAATTTTTTCAAGAAAATAGGAAATTTCTAAAAAGGAGATTCTTTTTTTTAAAAAGGCCTCGACCACCACTTCATCTGCTGCTTCAAGAATAAGGGGATAGGGTGCACCTTTTTCAGCTACCTCATAGGCCAGGCGAAGACAAGGGAATTTTTCAAAATCAGGCTCATAAAAGGTAAGTTCTTTCAATTCTTTGAGATTAAGAGGAGAAAAAGATAGAGGCCATCTTTCAGGATAACTTAAGGCGTAGGCAATGGCAATTTTCATATCAGGTTTGCTTAAATGAGCAAGGAGAGCGCCGTCAACCATCTCAACAAGACCGTGCACCACACTCTGGGGATGAATGAGAACCTCTATATCTCTTGATGAAAAATCAAAAAGCTCGACAGCCTCAAGTACTTCAAAGCCTTTGTTCATAAGGGTTGCCGAATCAATGGTGATTTTGGCTCCCATCTGCCAGGTTGGGTGCTTTAAGGCAAGCTCTGGGGTGATTTTGTCAAAATCTTTTAAATCCCATTTAAAAAAAGGACCACCTGAGGCAGTAATAATCAACCGCTTTACAAAGGCCTTTTTGTCACAGCGAAGAATTTGAAAAAGGGCTGAGTGTTCACTATCAACGGGAATTATTTCTCCGCCATGTTTTTCCGCAATCTTTTTTAAAAAAGAGCCTGCAGAAATAATGCATTCTTTGTTTGCTAAAGCAACCCTTTTTCCTTTCTTTAAGGCATAATAAGCAGGAATCAGAGCCTTCAATCCTGATATTCCAATTAAAACAATATCTGCTTCGTCAAGTTCTGCAAGTTCTTTTAGACCTTCATTTCCATAAAAAACCAAAGCTTTATAGGAAAGGGCGTTTTTCAATTTCTCTGCACTTTCTTTGTCTTCCAAAAAAAGATAGGGCACTTTAAAGGTTTCTGCTTGCTCTTTTAAAAGATGAAGATTCCTTTTTGCAGAAAGACCAAGAATTTTAAACCTTTCTGGAAATTGAGAAACAACTTCTATGGCAGATTTTCCTATAGACCCAGTTGAGCCAAAAATAACAAGCTTTAGCATTTATTGAGTTTTTGGTGGAAGAGGAGGAAGTTCCTTAGGGGGGAGAGGAAGGGGTGAGGTTTTTTGGGTCTCTTTTTGGGTTCCCCTTTGGGGAAGTTGGGTTGGTAAAGTTATTTTATGCTTATTAGTAATTATTTTAGATAAAAAAATGGAGTTTAAAAAAAATAAAATTACAAGCACCATGGTTACTTTGTTTAAAAAGCTTGTCGGCCCTGCCCCACCAAAAATGGCTTCGGCCCCTCTGAATACTGCTCCATATTCCGAACCCTTTGTCACATTAACGAGCACAATAAGCACAATAAGAATAGCAAGAATTATCTGAAAAACTATCAATAGGGTTTCCATTTTATACCCCTTTTAGAGTTTTCTAAAATTTATACCTTTTTTTGAAATTTGCAAATTTTTTATTCTTCCTTTACCATTTTTGACCATTTTTCAGCAAGTTCATCCCTTCTTGGCTTGTAAACCACTTCATAAAAATATCTTTGAGAAAGAAGAACTCTCTTATCGTAGGACTTAACAATATCCAAGGCCTCTTGCCAGGCCTTATCAAATTTCCCTTTAAATCTGCTCTCTATCTGTTTTTCAAAATCTTCTGGGGTTTGAATCTCATCACCTATTATAAAATATCTTTTTCCACCGATTTTAGTGCAATAGGCCATTTCATCTCCTAATCTCTCAATGGTAAAATTTTTTTCCATCTCTTCAATTTCCTTTTCGGAAAACTTGCGGATTAATTTCCATTTTGGAAGCTTGATACCTATTCTCACTCTTGGTATTTTAAAGCCCCTTTTGGCTGCAGCATAAAAAATAGCCCTGTTTAATCCAAAACTTTTGGCCTCATCAAGGGAATATCCAAGGGCATAAGCCCTTGCTGCCTGTAAAGTTGCCATAACTTGAAAGCGTCCAATCATTCTTTACCCCTTTATCTTCCTCCAGTAATAGATGGACATAGGAGCCTTTAAAGCTTCTTCACAATCCTTAAGCAATTTATACTCAATCTGCAGAACCTGTTCTTGCCAAAACTAAAGGTATTCTTCTTCCTTTAGTAGAATAAAGCTCTGAGTCAAGGAGAACTCCCTCTGGAAGATCTCTTAAAAATTTAATTCTTCAATTTTCATATTTGATAATTTAAGGTCTCCATACGTCAAGTTTTGATTCGTAAATCCATACACCTTTTAAAATTTCTCCAAAATCTTCCATCCAATTATGTTTTTTCTTTAGGCTAATATGAAAAAAAATTTTTTAAAAAGTTAGAACTTGTGGAGGAAAGAGCCAAGAAAATATCAAGAAGTTTTTAAAGCCTTCAGGATAAAAGATATGCGGGAGGAGGGACTTGAACCCTCACGGGGATTTACCCCACCGGATCCTAAGTCCGGAGCGTCTACCATTCCGCCACTCCCGCAAAAGAAAACAAATTTATATTTAAATTAAACTAACCCCGAAAAATTTCAACCTGAGCTACCCAATGGGAATTCAAAGTTAAACTTAAATCTTGTTCAGACCTTAAGACTTATAAAGAGCACTTTCTTTAAAAAAGGTTGGGAAGAGAATAAGTGTGAAAATCTTTTTGTAAGAACACCTCTCATTCTATGAAAGGCAAAGACTCAGAGCTTTACTGGGTGACTTAACCAGAGATTTTGAAATACGATTGACTGGCACGATCTCTTCATAATCTTCTAACCAAAGGGCCTCTGGATTTTCTTTACAGGCAAAAAGCCTTGCTCTATATTCTGGATTGGCCGCTCGGATATACTTGAATAAAACAAAATCTCCCCATTTTCCAAGAATCTCAATTTTCCCAGTTTTATGAGACTTAACATAACGAAATCTTCCAGCAAGCCCAGAAACCTCAGAGCGCACCTTATCAAGAATATCAAGGGCTTTTTCAATAGGAACAACAAAGTGTCTATTTCCAAGAACTGGTCTGCACTGAAAGAAATAATAAGGAGCAACTCCAAGGGCTGTAAGTTCTTCAGCAAGGGTTTTAAGGGTTTCTTTATTATCATTTATACCCCTTAAAATGGGAGTCTGATTACAAAGAATAGTTCCGGTTTTTTGAACCAGCTTAATAGCCTCTTTCGCATAAGAAGTAAGTTCCTTAGGATGGTTAAAATGGGTCATAAGATAGAGCCTTTTGTCTGGATTTTTTTCATTGAAGTCTGTAAATAATTCAAGAAGAGCCTGATCTTCAAGAATTCTGAAGGGATAAGAAGCAGGTATTTTTGATCCAATTCTTACCACTCTTACATGAGAAATTTTTGAAAGTTCTTTCAACACCATGGCAAGCTTTGGGGTTGCAAGAAGCAACGGATCTCCACCTGTTAAAAGCACATTATTGATCTCTGGATGGGCCTTGATATAAGAAATAACCTCATCTACCTTGAGGGTGATTTCAGCACCGTGATGCATAAAAAGCCTTTTTCTAAAACAAAAACGACAATACATGGCGCATACATCCGTTAACAATAATATACAGGTATCAGTATATTTATGTTCCAGCCCCTTGAGTTTGGTATAACTTTTTTCTGAGGAAGGATCAAGATCTCCCCACTCTATTAGTTCTTTCTCTGAAGGAATAGAAATTCTTTTTATGGGATCATTAGGATCGTTCCAATCAATAAGAGAAAGATAATATTCATTGGTTCTAAAGGGAAATCTTTGAGTGACCTTTTTTAGCCTTTCCCTTTCCTCCTTAGGAATATTTTCAATTTTCTCAATTTTAGTAATAAAGTTGATTTTAACACCCATTCTTCACCTCCTCCTTCATTTCTAGATGAAATGAATTTAAAAAGATCAAAAAAGATTATTTTAAAGCAAAAAAAGGTTGTATTGACTTTTTTTTATAAAAAAGATAATGAGTTTTTTATCAAAAGTCAAGTTTTTTGTAATTTTTTGCACATGATTAGAAACCACTAATTTTTTATTGAAGACTTATAAAAGTGCATTAAATTTTAGGTATGCCCCTTTATGAATTTGAATGTGAAGCCTGTGGAAAAGCCTTTGAAGTTCTTATGAAAAGGGACGAAGAATTTCCCTCTTGTCCCTCCTGCGGTTCAAATGAAGTAATAAAGGTCCCCTCACTCTTTGGTTTTCAGGATAAAAGTACCTATAGAGAAGAAAGGGAGCGGGCTATCCTTAAAAGAGCAAGGGATTATCTTATTGACGGAAAATTAAAAGATGCAAGAAGATTCATTGAAAAGGCCAAAGAATTTCATCCCACAGATAGAATTAAAAGACTCTCTGAAACCCTTTCAGAAGCCAAACCGCCCAAAGGCGGGTTTATAATAAAAAGAGAGGCAACTATTTTGAAAAAGAAAGAGGGGTGATTTAAATGGACTGGGACAAAGATTTATGTCATCTTATTAATTTCAACACCTTTATTCTCTCCTTAAATACTGCTGCCTTGGTTCACCTTGGCGAACTTCCAGACCCCATTACCAACAGAAAGGAACCCAATTTAACCCTGGCAAGACACACCATTGAAACCCTTGAAATGCTAAGAGAAAAAACCAAGGGTAATCTAACTCCCGATGAGGAAAATCTTCTTAACGCCATTATTTATGAGCTGAAACTGAAATACATTAAACTTACGGCCTAATCCCTTATAAATAACCTTTAGCAGGTTATTTTTTGTGTCCACTTATTTTCTTCTTTCCCCTGCTAAGGTCAATCTCGTCCTACAGGTTCTTAGAAAAAGAAAAGATGGGTATCACGATATTTACGGAATTTTTCAAAAAATCGCCCTCTTTGATGAAATAGAAATTTCAAGGCCTAAAAGAACCTTTAAACTTGATTTTTTCTGTGAAGAAGCGATTCCCTTAAAGGAAAATCTACTTTATAAAAGCTGGATAGTCTTTAAAGAAGCCTTTGGGATTAAAGAAGAAATCGCCATAAAGGTGAAAAAAAGAATTCCCCTTGGGGCAGGCCTTGGTGGAGGAAGTAGCAATGCAGGAACCCTTCTTAGGGCCCTTTTAAAGATATATGAAGTCCCTGAAGAAAAAATTTTAAAGATTGCCAAAAAGGTTGGAGCCGATGTTCCTTTTTTTGTATCTTCCTTTTTCTCATCTGAAGTTGGAGGAATAGGAGATATTTTAAAACTTTTTCCCAATTTTAAGGCCTTTTATATCCTCATTTATCCTGGTTTTAAAGTAGAAACGAGGTGGGCCTATCAGGCCTTAAACTTGACAACAGAAAAAGATCCTGTTAAATATGAACCTTCCCTTCCACCCTGGAAAACAAGACATGGTTTGATTAATGATTTTAAAAAACTACTTTACGAAAAATATCCTGTTTATAGAAAATATGAAAGGCTTTTACTTGAGGAGGGAGCAAGGGCTGTTAATATAACTGGCACGGGATCAACCATATTTGGAATTTTTGAAGAACTGCCCCTTCTTTCTTTTATGAGACTAAAAAAAATTTTAAATGGTGTTAAAATATATCTCGCCAAAAATCTTGATGGGGAGGACTTGTAAAAATGTTTGTTAATCATCTTAAGATTTTTTCCGGATCTGCTAATCCTGAACTTGCAGAAAAGATTTGTAAATACCTTGCCACACCTCTTGGGCATAGTACCCTTAAAAGATTTAGTGATGGAGAGCTTTTTGTGGAGATTGAAGAAAATGTGAGAGGAGCAGATGTCTTTATTGTTCAGCCTACCTGTCCTCCCGTGAATGAGAATCTTATGGAACTTCTTATTATGATTGATGCAGCAAGAAGGGCCTCAGCAAGGAGAATTACTGCGGTTATTCCCTATTATGGTTATGCCAGGCAGGATAGAAAAACCGCACCAAGAACCCCTATTTCAGCAAAGCTTGTAGCCAATCTCATTGTTGTTGCTGGGGCAAGAAGGGTTCTCACTATGGATCTTCATGCTGGACAAATTCAAGGTTTTTTTGATATTCCTGTGGATCATCTTTATGCCATGCCTGTTTTCCTTCAATATATTAAGGAAAAATTTAAAGCTGATGATATTGTTATAGTTTCACCTGATGCAGGGGGAGTTGAAAGGGCAAGGGAATATGCCAAGCGCCTAAATGCTGCTATGGGCATCGTTGATAAAAGAAGACCAAGGCCCAATGAAAGTGAGGTTATGAATATAATCGGTGATGTTCAAAACAAAATTGCCATAATTATTGATGACATGGTGGATACAGCTGGAACCATGTGTAAAGCTGCAGAGGCCTTGATGGATAAAGGGGCAAGAGCGGTATATGCCATTGCCACTCATCCTGTTCTTTCCGGAAAGGCTGTTGAAAGAATTGCCGCCTCTCCTATTAAAGCCATGATAGTGAGTGATACCATTCCTTTGAAAGAAGAGGCAAAGGCCATAGGAAAAATTCAGGTTTTAAGTGTAGCCAATCTTCTTGGTGAGGCCATAAGAAGAATTCACACTGATGACTCTATAAGTTCTTTATTTATCTAAATTTTTAAAATAGGGAGGGTTAATTATGAAACAGGTTACTCTTAAAGTTAACAAAAGAGAAAAAACTGGAAAAGAAGTGGCTAAAAAATTGAGAAAGGCTGGCTTTATTCCCGCTATACTTTATGGAAAAGGCATGGAGCCTCTTCCTCTTACTATTAAATATTCCGATTTTGAAAAGGTTTACAAACGCTACAAAGGTGAGGCTGTGATTTATACTCTTGAATTTGAAAATGGATCGGTTTCAAGAAAACAGGCCATTCTCAAGGAAATCCAGAGGCATCCTGTAACAGATATGGTAATTCATGTAGATTTTCAGGCCATTGAAGAAGGAAAACCCATTGAAATCAAAGTTCCACTTGAATTTGTGGGTAAACCTGTTGGTGTTACCAAGGGAGGAGTTCTTGAAATCATGCTTCATGAACTTACCATTGAATGTCTTCCCAAGGACATACCAGATAAAATTACCGTAGATATAAGCAACCTCGATGTGGGAGATAGCCTTCATGTTGCCGATATAAAGGTTCCAGAAAACATAAAAATTGTTGACAGCCCTGAAGAAACGATTTTAACCATCGTGGCTGAAGAAGTATCTGAAGAGATAGAAGAGGTTACAGAAACCACTGAATAAAGGATTAATTTTTTGTGTGGATTTTCTGCGGTCTTGGAAACCCAGGAGAGAAATATAAAAATACCCGCCATAATTTCGGTTTTTTAGTGGTTTCTGCCTTTGCTGAAAAGCACAAGCTTTCCTTCAACTTTGAACCCTCTTTAGAAAGTGAAATAACCACATATAGAAATAAAGCCCTTTTAGTTAAACCCATGACCTATATGAATCTCTCTGGAAGAGCAGTAAAAAAGATTTTAAATAAGTTTGGGAGTCCTCCTGCGAATCTTCTCGTTATATATGATGATCTTGACTTGCCTTTGGGAAGAATTAAAATGCTTCCAAAGGGTGGCTCAGGAGGACATAAAGGAGTCCAATCCATTATTGAAGACCTTGGAACTGAAGATTTTCCAAGATTAAAACTGGGTATAGGAAGACCAGAAAAAGGCCAAGATCCCAAGGATTATGTGCTTTCTCCCTTCTCTGAAAAAGAATGGCCTCTTGTAAAAAAAATTATTGATATAGCAGTTTCAGCTCTTGAAGATATTCTTTATCTGGGATTTATAAAAACTATGACAAAAATTAATTCTTTAAAGGATTTAACCCAATGAATAATCAAAAATCACGAGAGCTTCGTCTCAAAATCAGGGAATTCTTGATAAGCCTTGAAGAGTATTTGTATGTGCTTGTTGCTATTGGTCTTATTATAGGCTTTATAATCGTTATGATAGATGGCCTTTTTGTGCTTATCCATCTTTATGAAACCTCCAATTTCACTGAGGGGGCCATAAAGTTTCTGGACAAAGTTCTTGTCTCACTAATATTTCTTGAAATATTTTATACAGTAATTGTAGCCATAACCGAAGAAAGTGCCGTAAAGTGCGTGGAACCCTTTATCCTTGTTGCTATAACTGCTCTTGTTAGAAGACTTTTAATTCTTTCCTTTGAAATCTCACACCCAACGGTTTATTCTCCTGAAAGGATTAAATTTTACTTGATTGAAATGGCCCTCATAGGAGGCCTCGTCTTGCTGTTTATTTTGGGTATAATCTTTTTTAGGAGGAGTAAAAGATAATGGAACATCCTGAAAAAATTCTTGTTATTGACTTCGGCTCTCAAACCACCCAGCTTATTGCAAGAAGAATAAGAGAGTTTTCCGTTTACAGCGAGATCAAACCGTGTTTTGTGGATCTTTCTGAAATAAAAAATTTTAAACCCAAGGGGATTATCCTTTCTGGAGGCCCTGCAAGTGTTTATGATGAAGATTCACCCAAAATTGACCCTGAGCTTTTTGAACTGGGTATTCCCATTCTTGGGATTTGCTATGGTGCCCAGCTTATGAGTTATCTTCTCGGTGGAAGGGTTGAAAGAAGCCTTAAAAGAGAATTTGGACAGGCAGAAATTGAAATTCTTGTTGAAAGCCCCTTATTTAGGGGTCTATCCCTCAGTAAAGGGTATCGTGTATGGATGAGCCACAGCGATCGCGTTGAAGCTTTGCCTTCTGGATTTATCGCCCTTGCAAAAACTTTAAATTCACCCTTTGCCGCCTTTGCGCACGAAAAGCTTCCCCTTTATGGAGTTCAGTTTCATCCTGAAGTAGTTCACACAGAAATTGGAGCTCAAATTCTTAAAAACTTTGTCTTTGAAATTTGTGGCTGCTCCCCCTCTTGGACCATGCCCTCCTTTATTGATACAACCGTTGAGGAAATAAAAAGAACAGTAAAAGAAGATGAAAGGGTAATCTGTGCCCTTTCAGGAGGAATTGACTCAACCGTTACTGCCCTTCTTGTTCATAGAGCCATCGGAGATAGGCTTATTCCTGTTTTTGTGAATAACGGGGTTCTGAGAAAGGGGGAGGCTGAAGAAGTCCTGAATTTAATGCAGGAGCTTGGCTTAAAGGTGGTCTATGTAGATGCCTCAAAGCTCTTTCTCGAAAGACTAAAAGGGGTAACCGATCCTGAGAAAAAAAGAAAAATTATCGGAGAAACCTTTATTGAGGTCTTTGAAAATAAGGCCAGAGAATTTGAAAATGTTAAATATCTTGCTCAGGGGACCCTTTATCCTGATGTCATTGAATCCTGCGCTTTTAGAGGCCCTTCAGCAAGAATTAAGAGTCACCACAATGTGGGAGGGCTTCCTGAAAAGATGAATCTCAAGCTCATTGAGCCTTTAAGAGAACTATTTAAAGATGAAGTGAGAAAGATTGCCGAGCTTCTTGGCCTTCCGAAAAAGATTGTCTGGAGGCAGCCCTTTCCTGGGCCAGGACTTGCTGTAAGAATCCTCGGAGAAGTTACTGAGGAAAAATTAGCCATTCTCCGTGAAGCTGATGCTATTGTTACTGAAGAAATGTTGAATTCTGGCTGGTATTACAAAGTATGGCAGAGTTTTGCTGTTCTTCTTCCCATAAGAACCGTGGGGGTCATGGGAGATGCAAGAACCTATGAATATGTGGTAGCTCTAAGGGTGGTTGAAAGCCAAGATGCCATGACAGCAGACTGGGTAAGGCTCCCCTATGATCTTTTGGCCCGCATTTCCAATCGCATTATAAATGAGGTTTCAGGGGTAAACAGGGTGGTTTACGATATCTCCTCCAAACCCCCTGCTACCATTGAATGGGAATAAATCTTTCAAGAAAGTTTTTCCATTTATTTTTTTCCCTTTTTCTTTATTTGCTGTATTTAAATCTAAGTCTTAAGAACTTTCAAATTTTTCTTGGAATATTTTTGATTATCTGTTTAGCGTGGGAATTTTTAAGACTTAAAAAACCCACCCTTTTACCTTTTAAAAACCTCTGGGGAAGGCTTTTAAAAAATAAAGAGAAGAACAAACCAACGGATGCCTTTTTTTATCTTCTCGGGATAACTGGGGCTACCTTTTTTTCTCCTTATCAAACTCTTGGACTTTTAATATTAATTCTTGGAATTTCTGATCCCCTTGCTGAAATTTCTGGAAAAATTTTAAAAGGCAGGAAAATTTTTAATGAAAAAACCTTAAGTGGTACACTTACTTTTTTCATATCTTCCCTGCTTTTAACTTTTTGGTATTTCAAGGAGATTTCTTTAACGAAAATGGTTTTATTTTCTTTTATTCTTACATTAACTGAGCTTTTTACAGAGAGGGATAATCTCTGGATTCCTCTTGTTGGTGCCTTTTTTGCCAGGTTCTTCTTGACAAGTTAAGGAAGATAGATTATATTTAGGGATACTTGGGCCGGTAACTCAGTCGGCAGAGTACCAGCCTTTTAAGCTGGGAGTCGCAGGTTCGAGTCCTGCCCGGCCCATAGGAAGATAAAAAAGCCCCCATCGTCTAGCCAGGTCCAGGACACCGGCCTTTCACGCCGGCGACGGGGGTTCGAATCCCCCTGGGGGCGCTTCTACCTCACTCAGTAGAGTTCATCAGGGTTTCAAAAAGTCTTCAAAGCAAGATTTTTCAAGGGTTTTTAGTCTATTAGGGTCTAAACCCTTTCAAATCAATCCATTCTCTTTATTTTTCCTTACATTGAAAGCAGGATGTTATTTAAGAAATATGAAAACTTTTACCAGGGGGAAATAAAATGGGAAAATTGACCGAACTTAGGGTCAAAAACGCCAGGCCCGCCGAAAAAATTTACAAGCTAAATGATGGAGAGGGCCTTTACTTAGTTGTCAAACCCACCGGCTACAAAGTCTGGAGATTTAGATACACCCTTAACGGAATAAAAAAAGAAATAACCATAGGTCCCTATCCTGTAATTTCTCTCACTGAGGCAAGAAAAAGAGCCCTTGAACTCAAAAAATTGGTACTCGAAGGAATTGATCCACAAATTGAAAAAATAGAAAGAAAACTTTTAAAATATCCCACTTTCAAAGAACTTGCCCTTGAATTTGTAGAAAGGAAAAAACAAACCTGGCATCCCACCTGTTACAGAAATGCTCTATATAGATTGGAACGATATGTTTTCCCTCACATTGGTTCCTTTCCAATAAATGAATTAAAACCATTAATAATTCTCAATCTCTTAAGAGGCATTGAAAAGTTAGGGAAACTGGAAACTCTGAAAAGAATTAAAATTCTTATCAGTCAAATTTTTCGATATGCCGTTGCCTGCGGGTATGAGGTTCAAGACCCCATCCCCTCTCTAAGAGGAATACTTCTACCTCCAAAGGTTAAACACATGGCAGCTATCACTGATCCTAAAAAGTTAAAAGGTCTGTTAAAGGCCATCTGGGACTATCCCCATTCACCCATCATAAAAATTGCATTGAGATTTGCTGTTTATCTTTTCCCGAGACCGAACGAGCTCGTAAGTATGAAATGGGAAGACATTGACTTTGAAAGGGCTGAATGGAGATTTGTCCTGAGTAAAACAGGCAAGGAACACATAAAACCCCTTCCCAAGCAGGTCATTACCCAACTCAAGGAAATTAAAATAATCACGGGAAATAGCCTCTATGTTTTCCCTTCCTTAAGAGACTTTACCAGACCCATTTCAGTTGAAGCTTTGTCTGCTGCCTTAAGAAGAATGGGAATCTCAAAAGAAGAACAAACAATTCACGGATTCAGAGCAACTGCAAGAACCATTTTACACGAGGTTCTGGGATGGGCACCCGACATAATTGAAATAAGCCTCGGTCATAAAGTACCCGACAGACTCGGTGAAGCCTACGCGAGACCAAAATTCTTACCACAAAGAAAAATAATGATGCAAATGTGGGCCGATTACATTGATGCTTTAAGAACGGACAAGGAAAAAGAATTCCTTGAAGCCTTAGAAACCAAATATAAAATTGAACTCAACATCTATTCTGGCTGGTTAAACACTGTTTAATTTAATAAAACCCGAAAAAAATAATCCAGACTCCCTTTACACTTTTTTAAAAAACCCATCTATAACACACAGAGAATTGCACTTGACTATTAAATTGAAAAAGTCCTTTTTCTGTACCGAAGGTTTTTATATTCAACGGTTTCAAGCTTTTTTTCTTCAAGCCACTTTTCAATATCAGAACTCAGCCAGCCTACACATCTCGGACCAAGATAAATGGGCTTTGGAAATTTTCCTTCCTTTATCCAGCAATAAATCGTGCTTTTCCCTACTCCGAGAATCTCTTTTAACTCCTTTAACCTGTAAACCTTATTGGCCATTTTAATCCCCCCTTTTTGTGTTTTTTTAGTATTAATAACGATTATCTATTTTTCCTGATTTGTATTACAAAACCCAAAAGCCCAGATAAAAATTAAGCAGTTCACTTGACTTCCAAGAAAGTGCATTGAACGATAAAAATCAGAACATAAACTTTGCAAGTTTCAATTTTACTTTTTCAGCTTCTTAATCAACATTTCCCGCCTATGTTTGTAAGCTCACTCTTGACCACCCCTTATAATATCAATTTTCCAAAGTCTCTTTGTAACCAAACTTCACTTTTCCTTTGAAAAGAAAATGTATTGGTAGACAAAAAACCTGTTCCTTAATACAGATCCGAGAACTTAAGGGAGTTCAAAGAAAACTGTTCATCTGATCGTCCTTAATCTCTTCTGGAATTACATCTACTTTGTCATGCATGAAGAAAGTATGACCGTATTCTCTTTTTTTGCCCCCGTTATTTTTAAACAAATCCAAAAAGCAGATACGGGGGAGAAAGATGAAGATAGAAAAGAAGTTAAAAACCGCACACCATAACATCCTATGCCAGCCTGAACGGATTACAAAAACACTAACAAGCCTTACCCAAAATTCTGCCCTAACAAATTCACTTGATATATATGCCAATATAGTGCACAAAAGTAAGCGAACTTATCAGGTGTCCATTGAATCATTGATGAGAGCTAAAGCTCGTCAGGAGCGCATTAAGGAGTGTGGCAGGCATGGTTTTCTCATGCTTTCAGAAAATCTGGATATTTGGTTTTTCCCAAAAACTTGTAAGAGCCTGTTATGTGAACCATGCTCCAAGAGGAGGGCATTGCGGCAAAAAGGTATAATTGAAGAACTTATAAAGGCGCTTTTGAAAAAAAGTGACAGGGCGGCTTTTTTGACGCTGACTCTTCTGAACATGCCTGATGTAGTAGAGGCGGTGGGCTTTGCGTATGACTGTTTGTCTGCTTTCAGAGATTATGTTTTATCTTACAAAAAGCTTAAGCGAATGTTTCCGCGTTTTATAGTGGCCTTGGCTCATTATGGTAGGCGTTTAAAAGCTAATGGAGTCGAAAAATGGGTGGTGAGAAAAATTATAAAGAAGCATTTAGAACGGTATGGTGAGTTTATGAAGAAGCTTAAGGTAACTGGCCGAGTTCGTATCCGTGAATATCTGGCTGGGGTTTTTGCGTTTCAAATTACACACAGTTCAACTGGGTGGCACCCTCACTGGCATGGAGTTGTGACTCATTATATTCCTCAGATTCTTTTGAGTTTGATCTGGCGGGACATCAGTGGAAGTTATGTGGTTGACATCAGGGGTATCAGAAATAAGAAAAAGGCGGTCAAGTATGTTTCAAAGTATATGACTGCACCGTTGTTTAAGATTGAGGAGGGAAAGGTAGAGATGGAGGAGTTACAACTTCTTGAGGCGGCTTTGATGGATAGGAACCGTTTCAGGTATTGGGGAATTTCCCATCAGAAGACATCTTCCTTTCTTTCTTCAACAAAGAGAAAAGGAATTGGAAAAAAGAACGGTCATTATTTTTCTCTTCCTGTCAGGGTGGAGTTGAAGGGTGAAATAACAAGCTGGGATGTGAGAAAAATTTTGCGTGAGTGGCTGAGAGACGGGGAGAATCGGGATGAGGAGAAAAAGCTTTGTGATTGCGTTCTCACTTACTGGAAAGGTCAACTGTTTGAAGTTGAAGGAGAGGCCTGGTTGAGGAGGGAAAGCAGAATAAAAATTGTTTGCAATAATTCTGAATTTCAGACTTTTCTTGAGGAAAAAATAAGGAGATTAAGGAGACACGAGGTTATATTTAAGAACATAGATGGTGAAAAATCAGAGGGGTTGGTTGAGGAAAGGATTGAGGAGCCTATAATGGCAAAAGGGCGTGATCCTGATTTTGATGATCCATTTGCCTGGATGGAGGAGCGCTTGCGTGAGATTGAGGCAGAGCTTAATATGTTTAAAAAAATCCATATTCCCTTTTGAAAGTAGCGGGATATGTTCTTTTCTTTCAATACTTCACTTTGCCTCCTTTTGACTCCTTGACAGACCTCCCATTCAGACAGATTTCTATCGTATCTTCTGCCGAAATTTTAAATAACTTATCCCCTCCTTAAAAGCAATTTTTGGCAAATTGAAAAGACAATTATTAAGGTGTAAAAACTCAAAGAATGTTGAGATTATGTAAAATTTGCAAAGAGAAAGTTGCGGACCATCTCGCAAAAATTATTGGATTTTTTGTTAGGTAAATGCTTGAGGTGAAATAATTAAAATGAGCTTCCAAGCACTAATACAAGCTCTCGGATAGAAAAGCAGAAAAGCTTATAGAAGGGATGAAAAGCTTTAGGATATTGAATGTAATAACACTTTATTTTCACGAAACCGTGCTTTCTTTCTCCACCTTGCACTCAAAAAGAACTCAGCTCCCGTTGAAGAAATCCTGCATAAAAACCTTCCCCTGGTGATTACACCTTTCCACAGAACCTTCATCGGAACAAAAAGGCTGAACCTGCTCTACGCTGCAATCTCAAATTTTTCAATGCTTTCAATAAGCCTCAAATACTCCTTTTCAGTCTGCTCTCTTACGGAATTTCCTCAAAGAGAAAGCCCGTGTAAAGAACAACCTCAAAAGATGGAATAGATTCTTTTACAAGCCTGAGAGCTCTTTCAAGCTCTTCGGAGTAGATCACAGGATCTCCACCAAGGAGAACAAGACTTTTCACTCTTCCCTGCATTCTGCCGTGGTAACCGAGAATGAGATCGGCAAACTCCTCTGCAGAAAATTCGGTGCAGAGTTCAAAGTCAGGATCCTGAAGCTGGGGAGAGTGACAGCCCCTGCACCTGTGAGGGCAACCGCAGAAATAAACAACAAAAGAGGGCTTCCTGAAAGGATGATCATTGAAAGAAAAGTGAACAACGGGTATTATTTTCATAGGTATCCATCAAAGGCAATAACGACTGTATGACTTGGAAAAACTATTTCCAACACTCGGATACTCAAAAAATCAAACAAAACCTGACCCAAGCCTGCAATGTGCTTTCTCAACTCCTCACCAAAATCGGTTGGAAAAGTGAGCTGCATCTCATTCTTGTCAAAGGAGCCTTGCTTATTCTGAAACGCAGTGTTTGTCAGAGAGCAGGAGACCTTGATGGAATGCCGCAGGTTGAAACAAAGATCCCATCAGGCATTGCCCACTTTTTATCACGATACGGGTTTCTGGTCATTCCTGAGACATTTTTGTATCTTCACCCTGACTATGAAGATCGCCTTGAGCCTTTGGAAAAAATCGGGAAAATCCATCTGTGGGGTTTGGGTTCCTATGATCTCGCGTTGAGCAAAATAGCTGCCTGCCGGGGAACAGAAGAACTTCAAAGATTGATTGAGTCTGATCTTTTTCAGCAAATTGACCTGAAAAAACTTAAATAGCTGTATTTTGAAGGGCTTCAATATTGGGTGGGAAATGAAAAACAACTGGGATGTTTTTATCTCTCTTCTTGAAAAATCCGAATACAAAGAAAAGTTGAAAGAACTTGGGGAAGAAAAAGTCTATGCTTACCCGTCAAAAACTGCTCGTCCGTCTTAAAAAGCTTGTCAGAGATTTTGAAGGATATCAAAAGGAAAAGTTTTTCCCCTTTTTGCTTGTGCTTTCCGGACAAAAAGATCATCCTCGATTTCAGGAGGCACTTGCCATTGCAGCCTATTATGTGGAAAATGCATGGGTTTTCGGTGAAAGAGCACAAGCTCTTGCCTCTTTTCTGCGAAAGGCTCTCAAAAAGTTTGAAGAGGAGATTCCTCACTGGACTGATTATGCAAATAAAACCCCTCTTCCTCTTCCAACCTACCTCAAGGTATGGGCTGATGTTTTTCATTGAACTTTGTGTGGAAAAAGGGAGTGATCACTTTGCCGTAAACCCTGTTTTCTCTGTCTGCAGGAGGAACCATCATGTCCTTGAAAAGCACTAAATTTGTCAGGTGTGCGGGGAGCCTATCACGGATCACCTCACATGAGTTGTGGGATTTTTTGTGCCAATAAGTTCTTTGGTGAAAGAGAGAAGGGAAAAGGAGTTTGAAAGAAGGGTGTTTTTCAGAATTGGAGCAAAGTGAGCATTGACTTCAGCTTTTTTAACGGGATTCCCTGCACCGCTTAGCGATTCACTCCGGTTTTAAAACTGATTTTTATGGAGTGACCTCCAGAAATTTCAGGAAAACATTTGTGATTTTCTTAAAAAATTTCAGAATTTCCACAAATGTTCGGAATTTCTTAATTCACCCTCTGTTTTGACAAATTTTTGCACCTTTTTCTGTTCAGTTTTTTAAGCAAAGTCTTGAAAAGAAGAAATAGCAAGGCTTTCTAGAATTTTTCACGCTAAACTGGATTTCGAAAATTTTGTGTTTAGAAAAAATTTTTCAAAAAATTTTAAAGCGCCTTTGTGAAATTTTCTTTTTTTGCAGATGGAATCTTCTGTAAAGAATCTGATAAGGAAATGAAGGTATAAAGTGAAAAGGCCTTGAGGTAAAAGAATAGTGAATTTTTTCCAGAATCCAAGGTTTTCTTTACCTTTTAAAGTCCAATAACCAAGAATATATATTTGTAACCCTTTAAATCTATTCCTACAGCAACAAAATTGCTAAAGTCTGTCATTTCGTTATCTTCTCTGATTCTCAGTATGATAAGCATTGATAAATACTGCAAACATACTATCAGGGATGGGGCTTATTTTAAAGTATTCAAGCTTTTCTAAGATTAGCTCTTCAAAGGCTTGGAGGGCATCTTCTGAGAAGGGGATTTGAAGTTTTTTACAGAAGGATTTAATTTTGGATTTAGAGTAACCATTAGCTAAGCAAGGATGAATTCTTTGTAATCTTTATTAAAGCGTTTCCATCGTTCAGGTAAAAGAGAGGGTCTAAAGGAATTTGAGTAACAGGCACGAGGTATTTTTAATTGAAGGGTTCCGAAGTTAGCTGAAAGTGTTCTTTCATAGAAGCCATTTGCGTGCTCCTGGGGATTGTTTTTAAGGAAAAGTTCTCTTTCTTTTCGCATGATGAAATTAAGAATAGCATCAAGTAAAAGGGTGAAGCTTGGGTATTTTCCTTTTTGAAGAAAGGATTCAAAGGATTTTACAAAGTTAAGAAGTTCCTGCTTTGGTACAAGGAGTTATGTTCCTCTTTTTTTCATTTTTTAACCCTCCTCGTAAATTTTAAATATCCTGCTCGGTGAATCAAATTTTTTACAAAATTTCTATTAATCCCCGCTTCAATCCGAAGAGCATATATGGTATACTTTGATAAACTACAAAAGAGGTGATTTTATGGGTGAAGTTGAAATTAAGTTTAAAGTTCCTGATGGCATGGAAGAGAGATTTAAAAGAGTAGTTAAGGAAATCGCGGAATTTTACAACAAGAAAAATCGTTTATTTGAGCTTGTAGAGGCGTTAAAGGGCTCGATTGAAACGGACAAGTCTTGGAGGGATTTGAAGGGCGAGGCTCATGAGCAGGATATTCGTGGATAGCTCTGTGATAGTTGAATGTCTTAAGGGGAATGAAAGAGCAATAGATTTATTGCATAGTATAAAGGATTTCGAACTTGCGATAAACCCGATCGTCTTCAGCGAGGTCACCTATATTTACATGAAGTACGGGAAAAAGGATTTAACCAAGGTTTTCGAGCTTTTGAACTCCTTCATCATGCTCGACTTAACTAAAGAGATTGTTAAGATTGCGGAAAAATATGTAATTAATTTTAACCTGCTCCCAAACGATTCATTAATTTTGGCAACCTGCAAGTATTACGGTTTCTCTCTGGCTTCTCTGGATAGCGATTTTAAAGATTGCTGTGAGGCTGAGAGAATTAAATTCATAGGAATAGAATAATATGGAGTTTTACCAAGAGGTGAGGCTTAATATAAGATTCCTGAAGATTAAGAAGTTGCTAAGTTTAAAAAGATAGGCGATTTCCCTAAAGGGTATCCCTTCAGTTTTAAGTATTTTAAAGAAGACAACTCCAGATATCTTCCTATTAATAAGAATTAGAGATTTGGAAAAAGACTATACAGAAGTTACCTAAGTGGGAGAATATGATGCTAAATGGTAGTATTATAAATTTTGTGGATGGATTGGTGGTAAGGATGGATTTAAAGAAAAGGGGGAAATTTAAGGAAAACTAACCAGGAGGGCAAGGTATGGAGAAGAAAANNAGATTGAAAGAAGGGGAATCCTTTAAAATCATCCCTTTAATCCATGCACAAAAATTTAAAACACTACTTATTTTTTTTAATTCTCTATAATATCCCTTAAGGTTTCTTTAAAATTTTCGTTTAGTTTTAGGGTATCTTCCTCAAAAATGTTGTTGAGAGGAATGCTCCTGATTCTTAAATCAATCCCCTCTTTTCCAAGTTTATAGAATTCATTAATTTCTCTATCGCTATTAATTTCTTGTGGATAGAGAAGAACACCTTTTACATTTATTGAGTCTTTATCAGCAAAATCATATCTGATCTCCTTACAGTAGGCATAAATCTGATAGAGGTCCTGTTGAGAAACTTTTTTGATCAGATTTTCTTCTAATTCTGTCCCCTCCTCTTTTGAATCCTCCTTTAAAAGCTTGTATTTTGTGTCAATTATAATCAATTCCTTTTTAAGTCCGTTTTCTTTTTTTATCTTTTTAATCACTATATCAGGTATTAATTCGAATAAACATTTGTTGTTGTTTCTTAAAAGATAGCCACAAGGCTCTTGAATTAAAATTTCATATTTATTTCCAGATTTTTTGTTTAACTCCTCTATAATCTCATTGAAGGCTTCACTGATAAATTTTTCAAATAGTTTCTCCATTGGAATAAGAAAGGAAAAAAATTTTATATAGTTCTCTTCACCTCCTTCTCTAAAGGTTATTACTGAATTTTTAAGGAAAGTTTTACAAATTTCAACATAAGGCTTAAAACATAAATTGAAACGATTGTAGGTCAAGTTTTTAACTTCTCCCAGACTAACAGATGAAACTGGAACAGGGTCCAAAAGAGAACAAACTTCTTTTAAATATTTTATATTTTTAGAAACCTTGCTCTTTTTTAAAAGTATNNTATGAAGTATATTTTAAAAGGCGATTTATGATAGTATTAATACTTCTTTCGTGATAAATACATGGGATTATGTGATATCTTGCTGGATTCCAGTATTTTCTAAAATCAAATTTTCCTTTAACAAACTTTAATTCATCAAATTTTCTAATATAAGAATAATCTCTTGTTTTTTTAAGTAAATCAACAAGATTTTTTGCAAAAAGATAAATAAAAATTTCAAAAAAATCTGA
>DJWK01000020.1:0-214 GCA_002441555.1 Thermodesulfobacteriaceae bacterium UBA6232 | reverse complement strand
ATTTTGGTAATATTTCTATTGTTATATTATCAAATGAAATTACTCCAATGTAATTTTGAAATTTGATTTTGTTTCTATAAATTATGGCTATCTTCTTTTCTTCAAGATTTTCAAGATAGCTTAGTGAGTTTTCTTTTAAATATAAAGTATTATCTTCTATTTTTTCCTTATTATCAGTAAGTGCATACTTAACTTCATCATACTCAAAAACTGA
>DJWK01000009.1 GCA_002441555.1 Thermodesulfobacteriaceae bacterium UBA6232 | reverse complement strand
TGTTTCTTTACCAAGTTTTTTCCTCAAGCTTTTCATAAATTTTTACTGGTATGGTGTAGGCCATAAATCTTCTCCATTAAAATAGTAGATCTATAGTCAAATTAACACTTTATAATATAACCGTCAAGAGAAGTTAAAAGATTCTTCTAAAAATCAAAAAATCTAAAAGATAAAACTTCAAGGTTACAGTTATCAGAAAATTAAAAACATGATAGAATTTCCAAAGCCTTTGATTTAATTTTTAGTTACAAAAGGCTTTAGCCTGGAAAAAATCTGAAGAGGGCCTCCACAATCTATAAATTACTATGAAGACTTCTTTTAAGAAAATTCTTTTAACCTTTCTCTTCCCGAAAGGGCAAGAGAGTATAAGGCATGCCCTCATTAGAAGCTCTGTCTTAAATCTTCTTGCAAGGGCTCTTGGCTATTTTCGGCAGATTGCCATTGCCGTCCTTCTCGGTTTTAGCTTAAAAACAGACGCCTTTTTTATGGCACTTTCCCTTATGGGAATTTTTCTTATTTTTGTGGATGTTTTTGATTCCATCGGGGTTCCGAATTTAGTTCGGGCAAGGCTTAAAAATCCTGAGGAATTCAAAAAACTGGCTGGCCTTTTATTCAGCTTTACTTTAATTTTAGGTCTTTCAGCCCTCTTTCTTTCCCTACTTTTCATGCCTTTAATTTTAAAAATTCCGAGAGGTTTTACTCCTGAAGCCCTACATTATACCCAAATAGCCTATCTCTTACTTATCCCTTACATTTTTTTTTCCTTCTTTTTTCACCACTTTGGAGCAGTTCTTCGCAGTGAAAGAAGATTTACTGCCTATTTTGTGGGAGAATTCATTTTTTCTCTCTTTACCTTTTCGTTTACCCTGTTTGGTCTTCTTCTTACTTCAGATTGGAGAGTGCTTCCCCTTTCTTTATCCTTTGCCCAGGGAGTGGCAACTCTCTATATGCTTTATGTGGGAAAGGAATTTTTACATCTTAGATTTTATTTTGACGAAACTGTGAAATACCTTCTTAAAACTTTGTTTTATCTTTCTTCCCTCTATGGGGTTTTTCATCTATACATTCTTGTTGACAGGGCCTTTGCTTCTTATCTTGGTGAGAAGGCAGTTTCAGCCCTGGCTTATGGCTTAATGATAGCAGCCGCCCCAACAGGTATAATCAAGCTTCAGCACATGGCCATTACTGCCCTTTCTGAAGATCCAAGAAAAGAAAGATTAAACTTCTTTTTGAAAAAGATAATCCTTGTTATCCCTCCTATGGCTTTGACATTTTTTCTTTTTTCAACGATTATAGTGAAACTTCTCTTTGGATATGGTAAATTTTCACATCTTGATGTGAATCTTACTGCTGAGGCTCTTCGCTACTATGCCTTAAGCCTTCCCTTCTTTTTTGCCTGGCCCATTCTTTACAGATATTTCCTGGTAAAGGAAAAACTGAAAGCCCTTTTTTTTATAGCCCTTCTTGGGGTTTTAATGAACTTTCTTATGAATTATCTTTTGGTTTTTAAGCTTGGTCTTGGCCTTGCAGGCATTTGCCTTGGAACCTTGGTTGCCTATGTCTTTCTCTGTGGCCTTTCCTATCTTCTTGCGAAATAAAATGATAAAGCCCTTTGTGCAGTAACCGCAAAACTTTTAACCTGTGGAAAAATCAATAAAAATTTAAAAACACACTACCTGGATTGTAACTACAAATTGATGAGGCATCGAAATCTAATTCATTTAGATTTTTAAATGAGGCATTACGACCTTTTAAAGGATTTGTAGGAGTTCAAAAATTTGCCCTCTACACTTGAAAGGTGAGAACTTGGTTAGGATGTAAACTTATGCGTCAGAAAGCACTAAAAGTTTTTTCACAAGCCCTTGTAAAAAAGTTTTTTATTCAGTTCTTTTATACTTATCATCAAACCTAACTATATCATCTTCCTCTATATACTCTCCCACTTGAATTTCTATTATTTCAAGGGGTATTTTCCCGGGATTTATTAGCCTGTGTTTTCTTGTTTTTGGGACAAAGAAGCTCTCGTTTTCGTGCACATACACTTCAGAAAGGGCTCCATCTTCATTTTCTATAACAACAAGGGCTGTTCCCTTAACCACCACCCAGTGTTCTGAACGATGATAATGCATCTGCAAACTTAAAGTTTCCCCAGGATTTACGGTAATTCTTTTTATCTTATATCTTTCCCCTTCTTCAAGCACAAGATAAGCTCCCCAGGGGCGATAAACCATGGGGCCTGTCTCAGTATGATTTTTCGTTTCGAGATTTTCTTTTAATCTCTGATAGAGTTCTTTTATTTTTTGCCCCTCTCCCTTTTTGGCTACAAGAACCACATCCTCAGTTTCTACCAAAATTATGTCTTCTAACCCTATTACGGAAACAAGTCTCTTATTTCCGAGTATCAAACTATTCTGGGTATTAAAGGTATAAACCTTTCCCTTTAAAACATTTCCTTTATCATCTTTTTTCAATACTTCATACAAAGCCTCAAAGGACCCTACATCTGACCAGCTGATATTAAGAGGCTGAACAACTGCTTTTTCTGTTTTTTCCATAATAGCGTAATCTATAGAAATATCTGGCATTTCCCCAAAAGCCTTCATAACTTCATCAAAACTTTTTCCTTGAAGGTTTTCGAATATTTGAGGTGCATATTTCTGAAGTTCCTCTAAAAAGACTTCAGGTGTAAACACAAACATTCCGCTATTCCAGTAAAAATTACCGCTTTCAATGTAATTTTTTGCAATTTCAAAGGATGGCTTTTCATGAAATTTTTTAACCTTATAGGCTTCCATTTCTCCGATTCGCTCATTTTTATCGGCTTCTATGTATCCATACCCTGTTTCCACACGGGTGGGAATTATTCCAAATGTAACGATATACCCCTTTTTGGCAATCTGACCTGCAGTTTTTACATAATCTATAAAAACTTCTTCTGGGTGTATAATGTGATCTGAAGGCAGGATAAGAAGAGGTTCATCAAGTTTTGCCTTTTCATTTTCTAAAAGGTACTTTACACCAAGTGCAATAGCAGGGGCAGTATTTCTTCGTTCCGGTTCAAGAATAAGGTGTTTTGGATACATCTTTGTTGCTTCGTAAACCTGTTGTTTTAAAGTGAAAAGATAGTTTTTATTGGTAAGGAAAATTATGTTCTCAAAGGTTTCCACTATTTTAAGAGCTCTTTTTACCGTTTTTTGAAGAAGGCTTTCATTGTCTGTAAGTTTAAGAAATTGTTTAGGGAAATCATCCCTTGATAGAGGGAATAACCTT
>DJWK01000013.1 GCA_002441555.1 Thermodesulfobacteriaceae bacterium UBA6232 | reverse complement strand
GGAGAGCTTTTTATAATAAACAGCTGTGCGGTTACTGAAAGGGCCTTCAAAGATGTCAAAAAAATTCTCAAAGGGATTGCTAATTATAAGCCTCAAGCAGTTATTTTAACAGGATGTGCTGCTTCAGTTTACGCTGATGAATTAAAAAATCTTGCAAGTTCCTTAAAAATCCCTCATTTTTTAATTCTTGGTCAGAATGAAAAATTTGAACTTGAAAAATTTTTGGAAAACCTTGAAAACCTTCCTGTAATTTATGAAAAAATCAACTCGGATTTAACCCTCTGTTATCCCTTTCTTCTCAAAGAGTTTCACGGACACTCAAGGGCTTTTGTAAAGATTCAAGATGGCTGCTCAAGTTTTTGCAGTTATTGCATTGTCCCTTACACAAGAGGGCCCTCCCGAAGTCTTCCTGAGGAGCATATTCTGAAACAAATTGGGCTTTATCTTTCTCAGGGATATGAAGAAATTGTCTTAACGGGCATTCACCTCGGAATGTGGGGAGAGGATTTAAAACCCAAAAGAAAACTCACAGATCTTCTTTTTAAAATTGAAGAGGAGCTTAAGAAATGGGAAAAACCTCTTCATCTTAGACTTTCCTCCTTAGAGGTAAATGAAATAGATGAAGATTTTCTTTACTTTGCACGGGAAAGCCAATTTCTCTGCCCTCATTTTCACATCCCCCTTCAAAGTGGCTCAGATACCATTTTGAAAAAAATGAATCGTCGCTACACCAGAGAGGAATATCTTGAAAAACTTAATCAACTTTTTAAACTTTTTCCCCAAGCCACTTTCGGAGCGGATGTCCTTGTGGGATTTCCAGGTGAAGGTGAAAAGGAGTTTCTTGAAACCTGTGAAATTATTGAAAAATCGCCTTTAAATTGGCTCCATGTCTTTCCCTTTTCACCAAGACCAAATACCCCTGCTGAAAAAATGAAAGAAAAGGTTCCTAAAGAAAAAATCAAAAAAAGGGTCTCCTATCTTAGAAGCCTACACTCTCAAAAAAGAAAAGATTTTCTCTCCAAAAACCTTGGCTCAACAAGAACTGCTGTTTTTGAAAGGGTGACAAAAAGCGGTTTTACTGGATTAACAGACAATTACATCACTGTATTGATTGATTTTAAGGAAAACTCAAACAAGCTCAATTTTTCAGCAAAAAAAATTGGAAAAGTAAAATTAAAAGAAATTTTAAATGAGTCCATTAAAGCAGAACTTCTTTAACTTCTCAAAGCCCCTTTATTTAAGGCATTTACTTTTCTAAACATTAAAAAGTAATGAAATCCTGAAGCCACGGTAAAAAAAAGAGTAAGAGTAATTACAGATTTTATAATCCCTTGAGGCAAAGGTTTTATGTAATTTGAGATAAAAAGGGTTAAAAGGCAAAGAAGCTGAAAAACTGTGGAAATCTTTCCAAGAAGAGAAGGATTTAAATTTTTAACTTGAATCCCCCTTTTAAAAAGGTAACCCACGCCCAAAAGAATTCCTATATCTCTTGCAAGAATTATCCCAAAAAAAGAAGGTTCAATTTTTCCTTCAAGAAAAAAAAGAAAAAAGAGCATATTTATAAAACATTTATCAGCAAGAGGGTCAAGAATTTTTCCGAGCTCTGATTTTTGTTTTAAAATTCTTGCAAGATTTCCATCAAGGGTATCGCTTAAAGCACCAAAAAAAATTAAACTAAAAATAATTTTATTTGAGGCTTTCACAAACCAAAGAACCGGTATTACAATGGAAAGGGCTAGCCTGAAAAGACTCAAGAGATTGGGAATCTTTAAGAATTCTGACATAAGACCTTTTGAAAGGCTTTTCATATAGTATTTAATTGTATATAGAATATCAGAGTTATGCAAGAAATTAGTTTAATTTAAAGCTTATTTAATGACTTAAAGATTAGTGCCAATTGAGTGTGTATTACATATAACCTGTCTTCTCCTTTTTTCTTTAGCTTAAGCGCAGCATTATTAGCAAACTCATATTCTTTTCTCTGAAATCTTCTTCTGATTAATACTCTCTAAATCATTATTTCAATTTCATAACCTGAAATCTCAAAACTCCTTGCAAATTTTACACTTCTTGATTTTTTTAGAATTTACACTCCTGTAATTCTCAAACCGCCAGTGCATTGATACTGCTCCTGAAAACTTCTATCCTACTTTTATTTATTACCCACTTAGGTAAAGTCAAAGTTGATTATGGATAGTTACAAACGATTTTTAACTTTCGGAAAATTGTCGGATTGAACCAAAGTCCGAAAAGAAGTTCTGAAAACTAAAAAATAAGCCGGCGGAGGGACTTGAACCCTCAACCCTGGGATTACAAATCCCATGCTCTGCCGATTGAGCTACGCCGGCAAAATTAAGAAACGGAGGAGGCGGGATTCGAACCCGCGGCACGGGCTATTAACCCGTGCACTCGCTTAGCAGGCGAGCGCCTTCGACCTCTCGGCCACTCCTCCGTAATAAAAAAACTGGTTCCGGGGCGTGGATTCGAACCACGATTCTGGGAGTCAAAGTCCCATGTCCTGCCCGTTAGACGACCCCGGAACCTTATCATCCTTTTTAAAGATCTCCCCTCAAGGGAGGCCGACGGGACTCGAACCCGCAACACCCGGGGCCACAGCCCGGTGCTCTACCGTTGAGCTACGGCCTCCATCTTACACTAAAAATATTTTAATCAGCTTTTTCCTTTTTTCAATGTTTAATTAATCTCTGTGTGGATTCAAATTTAAAATGTCACCTGTTTTTACTAATTTAAAATGTCACATTTTTGGTATACTCCCCCTTTATTCTCCTAAAAGTACATTTTCAAAGGGGGAGATATATGACAAAAAAATTCCTAATAACGGAGGATATCATGGATA
>DJWK01000022.1 GCA_002441555.1 Thermodesulfobacteriaceae bacterium UBA6232 | reverse complement strand
CTTTCAGGCCTTTTTCCTCGGCTTACTTCAAGGTTTAACTGAATTTCTTCCCATCTCAAGTACAGGACATCTCATCCTCTTTTCAAAATTTTTTGACATACCAAGCAATCTTTCCTTTGATGCCTTTCTCCATCTGGGCTCTTTTTTGGCTATTTTTATTTATTTTAGAAAAGAATTAAAGGAGATATGGAAAATAAAAAATTACATCCTC
Organism: Thermodesulfobacteriaceae bacterium UBA6232; assembly: GCA_002441555.1. Classification (GTDB taxonomy): domain Bacteria; phylum Desulfobacterota; class Thermodesulfobacteria; order Thermodesulfobacteriales; family Thermodesulfobacteriaceae; genus Caldimicrobium. The sequence goes on along the minus strand of DJWK01000022.1, from coordinate 94,524 downwards.
ATATCTATTATACCTGGAGGAATTGCAGGTCTTTCCCTTGAGCATTTCATTGAAGAGCATTTTAGAACCCCCTTAGTAGTTGCTTTTTTTCTTTTATTTATGACCATACCCATGTTTCTTGGAGAAAAATTTGGGAAAAAAAGGAATACTCTAAAAGACTTAACCTACCTTAAAGCCTTATTTATAGGTATTTTTCAAGCCTTTGCCCTTCTTCCTGGCACATCAAGAAGTGGGATTACCATCTCAGCAGGACTCCTTTTTGGTCTAAAAAGGGAAGAAGCAGCAAGATACTCCTTTTTAGCAGGAGCCCCTCTTATTCTTGGTGCAGGCCTTTATGAGGGTCTAAAACTTTTAAAAACCTCCCCCATTGACTGGTATGTAGCCACTTTAGGCTTTATAGCTTCCTTTATATCAAGCTTTGTTGCCATTGCCTTTCTTATACCTTTTTTAAAAAGGCATTCTTTAAATATTTTTATTTTCTATAGAATTGCCCTTGCTCTTGCCATATTTTTAACTATCCTCCTTTTTTGAATCTAACTTTGCATTTATTGGAAATCTCCGTTATAATACTTTTCAAAATTTAAGGAGTAATTTATGAAAGAGGAGCTAAATATGGAACTTGAGGAAGAAGCTATAACCCTTCGGGGGAAAACTCTTAAAATTCTTAGACCTAAGAGGCTTGAGGATATCTTTCAGGGAGACCCCTTTCTTGAAACCGAAAAATTTCCTTTCTGGTTTAAGATTTGGGAAGGAAGCCTTATCCTTGCTGATTATTTGGCCACCCTTTCTGAAAAAAAGAAAATCCTTGAGCTCGGTTGCGGCCTTGGAGTAGTTAGTCTTTTTGCAAGTGCCTTTGGTCATGAGGTCTTAGCAACAGATCTGGAAGAGCTTCCCCTAAAAATTCTTCATAAATCCGCAGAATTAAATAATCTTTCCCTTAGAATTCAAAAACTTGACATTTTAAACCCTGACCTAAAAGAAAACTTTGATATTATTGCAGCTTCAGAAATACTTTATAAAAAAAGTTTCTATGAACCCCTTCTTAATTTTTTTAAAGATTATTTAAATCCAAAAGGAGAGATTCTTCTTGCCCATTCTGAAGAAAGAAAAAGAACCCTTATTTCCTTTCTTGTTAAGGCTCAAAACTTTTTTGAAATTCAAACCAGTGTTAGGAGATTAAAATCTCCAGATGAAACTGCCACCATTATCCTTAACCGTCTCATCCCGAAAGCTTCTTAGAAGTGAAGGTTAANNNAAAAAATTCTTAAAGAAAGGCTCACCTTAAAACCCCTTCCCTATATCTTAAAAAAAGCCTATTTTTTCGGAAGACCCTTTTACATTAAAGAGGGAGTTCTTATTCCCAGGCAGGAAAGCGAGGTTCTCATTGAGGTTGTCTTAAATATACTAAGAAAAAAATCCATAGATTCTGGAACTTTTCTTGAATTAGGATGTGGCTCGGGCATTCTTTCTATAACTCTTTTACTTGAACTTACTAAATTTAGCGGTTTTGCCATAGATATTTCTTCTAAAGCTTTGATTATCACCAAAAAAAATGCCTCTTATCACAAAGTTTATGAGCGACTGAGGCTAATAAAAGGGAACTGGTTTTCACCTATTAAGAAGTGGCCACTCTTTGATTTTATTATCTCTAATCCTCCTTACTTATCCGAAGAAGAATGGGAAAGCCTTGATCCCGAAGTAAAACTCTTTGAACCTAAAGAGGCCCTATATGCCGGGAAAGAGGGAACGGAATTTCAAGAAAGGCTTCTCAAGGAGGCTCATCATTATTTGAAAAAAGAGGGTTTTTTAATCTTTGAGATGGGTTATAATCAATCCCAAAAAATTTCTAAACTTTCTAAATTTTATGGTTGGAAATATCAATTTTTTAGGGATCTTTTAAATTACGAAAGGGTGGCTCTTTTATGGAGAGAAAATATGTGATTAAGGGTGGCTTTCCTCTTAAGGGTGAGATTGAGGTTAAGGGTGCTAAAAATGCTGTTCTTCCAGCCCTTGCATGCACCCTTCTTGCAAAGGGAAAATTTATTTTAAAAAATGTCCCCAGAGTGAGAGATGTTTTTTGCATGCTTAATATTCTCGAATACCTGGGAGCTAAAACAAGCTTTGATGGAGCAACCCTTCTGATTGATACTTTGGGGGTAAAGCGTTGTGATATCCCCTATGAACTTGCCTCACAGATAAGGGCCTCAATTTTATTTCTCGGTGCTCTTACTGCCGCTTATGGTGAAGCTGTAATTCCAAGACCAGGTGGGTGCGACATAGGGAAACGCCCAACGGATATTCATGAAAAGGGATTACTTCAGCTTTCTTGTGAACTTGATTTTAAACACGGAAATATTATTACCAAAGCCAAAAGATTAAAAGGAACAGAACTTGTTCTTGATTTTCCCTCGGTTACCGGAACGGAAAATCTTCTTATGGCTGCTTGCCTTGCTGAAGGAGAAACGGTTATCAAAAATGCGGCAAAAGAGCCTGAAGTGGTCTTCCTTGCAGAAATGCTTACCAAAATGGGGGCTGAAATCAAAGGCGCAGGAACAGATACCCTTTACATTAAAGGCAAGAAAAAACTTAAACCCGTTAAAATAGAAATCATACCGGATCGCATAGAAGGTGGAACCTTTCTTATACTCTCTTCCCTCTTTCCAGAAAATGAAGTAGTCATTAAAAATCTCCCTATAGAGTATCTTGAAACTCCCATTGTTAAGCTTAAAGAAATGGGTATAGAAGTAAAAAGGATAGACAAAAAGGCCTTTACCACAGTAAGAGGCGATAAAATCTTTCCCACAGAGATTTCCACAGCACCTTATCCCGGCTTCCCAACAGATCTTCAGCCAATTTTTGCAGTGCTTCTCACTCAGGCAGAAGGAACCTCTCTTATCAGGGAAAATCTTTTTGAAAATCGCTTTCAATATGCCTTTGAATTGAATCGTCTTGGAGCTAAAATTAATGTTGAGGATAGAGTGGCTGTTATTACCGGGCCAACACCTCTTTCTGGTTCTCCTGTTAAAGCAACTGACCTGAGAGCTGGAGCTGCTCTTCTTCTTGCAGGACTTATTGCAGAAAATACAACTACCTTATACAAAGTTGAACTAATTGAAAGGGGATATGAAGACCTTCCAGGAAGAATTAGAGCCCTTGGAGGAAGGATTGAGGTTATAGAAGATAACAATGAGAATAGTCCGTAATCTAAAAGATATTTTTAACCAGGAACCAGCAGTTAATCTTTTAAAATCAGCTCTTTTAAAAAATAAAATTGCCCATGCCTATTTATTTACAGGCCCAAAGGGTGTAGGGAAGGAAACTGCTGCCAAGGCCTTAATTTATCACCTCTTTTGTCAGTTTAGCCGTGAGGATCCCTGTGGAAGCTGTCTTTCCTGCAAAAAACTTGATAAAGAAATTCACCCTGATTTTGTTAAAATTGCCCCTGAAAAGAGGGATATTCGCATTGATACTGTAAGGGAAATAGAAAGATTTATCAGATTTAGACCCCTTGAAGCTCCATATAAAGCGATTCTTATTCTTCAGGCGGAAAAATTAAATCCCGAGGCAGGTAATGCCCTTCTTAAATCCCTTGAAGAGCCTCCTTCCTACGTAATTTTTATTCTTGTAACAGAAAATATTATCCAGCTTCTTCCAACGATAATTTCTCGCTCCCAGATTGTTAAGTTTCGTCCCCTTCCTGAAAAAACCATAAAGGAATTTCTTATGAAATATGCTGGATATGAAGAAGGAGTGGCTCAAACTCTTGCAGAATTATCTCTTGGAAGTCTTGGCAGGGCTCTTGAAATAGCTGAAAAGGGCTTGCTTGAAGAGCTTCATGCATTTGTAAAAGCAAGTCTTTCTAAAAAAGCTGAGCTTAGGTTTAAAACCGCTGAAAGGCTCTCCCGTATGGAAAGGGAGAATTATGAGCTTTTTTTCTATCTTTTAACCCTTTGGGTCTGGAGGTCCTATTTGAAAGAAAAGGCTGGGTTCCCCTATCCCATGGCTCTACCTGAAGAAACCTTTAAAGGTGATCCTAAAATAGCCCTACGGGAGATCTCACAGGCCAAAACTGCCCTTGATTACTTTATTCATCCAGAACTCACCTTTTACACCCTTATGCATAAACTTTTTTGATTTTTAATGCCAAGGAAACTTTCAAGCCCGGAAATTCTTAAAAAATGGCGAAAATACCGCGCTGGGAGAACCTTCCCCATAGTGGTAATTCTTGATAATTTAAGAAGTGCCTATAATGTAGGTTCTATTTTCAGAACCTGTGAATGTGCAGGTATAGAAAAACTTATTCTCTGTGGAATAACCCCCTGTCCCCCTCACAAGGGCATAGAAAAAACAGCCCTTGGAACCACAAATACTCTTCCTTGGGAATACGAACTCTCTGTTCTTTCAACCATAGAAAAATTGAAAAAAGAGGGCTATACTGTAGCAAGTCTTGAAATTACTGATAAAAGTATTCCCCTTACTGATATTAAAAAAAAGCATTTTCCCCTTGCTTTGATTATCGGAAACGAGGTTTATGGGGTTTCTGAAGCGGTCTTATCAGCCTCGGATCTCATTTTTGAAATTCCCCTCTATGGAAAAAAGGAATCTTTAAATGTGGCAGTTTCTGCAGGGGTTGCCCTTTTTATGCTTATAGAAAAATTCAAAAGTTTTATCCTTTGAGTTGACTTTATCTCTCATTGACAAATCCTTTATTAATGAGTATTTTTAAACTTGATTTTATACCAAGGGGGAGTTATGGGAGAAGAAATAAAAAGCACCTTAGAGATTGCTTTAGAAAAAGCTGAAAAACTCGGAAAGGCAAGTAAAGAGGAACTGGAGTGGGAAAAATATAAAGAAGAAGCCCTGATTTATGTGGGAAAATTTATAAGGGGAGAGCTTCCTAATTTTAAGGAAGAAATAAATAAATTTATAGCCGGGCTTCCTTCCAAGTTTCAAAAAAGGGCTCTTAAGACTGTGGTTGAGGCTCTTTTAAAAAACCTTGTTTTACCAAGAGAAGAATATCATCTTAAAGAAATGGAAGAAATCCTTGAGGCCTTAAAAAATCTATTTTCAGAGGTTCCTCAACTTGATAAACTTATTGAGGAGACTAAAAAACTTCTAAAGGAGTACCTCCTTCAAAAGGAGGCCATTTATCAAGAGCTGGAAAAAAAATTTGCAGCCAGCCTTTCTGCCCTTGAACGCGCTGTTTCAGAGGAGATGGGTACACAAGTCAAACTCTCCCCTGAGGCACACCCCCAATTTCAGGAAGAGTGGAGAAAAATAAAAGAACATCTTGACAATGAATACGGAAGACATCTTGAATATGTGAAAAACATTCTATTAAAAATCGTAAGTTAATGTCCTATAAAGTTTTTCTCTATCCTCAAACCCTTTTTTACCCACTTCGTCTTTTAAGGGCAGATCCCTTTGTGGAAAAATATTTTATTTTAAACCTTCTTGAAACAGATAAGCGTTTAAGGAACTTTTTTCCCGATAAAATTCCAAAAATCCAATTATTGTCCCTTAAAATAAAACTTGATATGTCCTTTCTTTTAAAGATAAGCTCAGAAATTAAAAACCTTGGTCTCTTTCTTAGAACTCCAGATAGTCTCAAAATTTATAAACTTCACCAAGAGCTTTTTGAAGAAACCTATCCCCTTTTCAAAAGAAGAGAAAGATCTCTTAATTCCACGGAAAGGGCCTTTTTACTTCTCTCTCTTGCTGAAGATATTGACTTTACTTTGCTTGAAGTTGCCCTCTCCCTTAATGAGTTTACCAAAAAATGGGAACAAATTTTTCAAGAAAAGATTCTCTTTAAGGATCTATATTTTCATGAAGAGGAATCCCTAAATATTTCCTACCTTGAAGAGGCCGAAAAGGAAAAACTCTGGGAAATTCAAAAAAGAATGAAAAGTTTAAAAATCTTACTTCCTGATGCAGATTTTTCTGAAGATAAACCTGATACCCTGTTAATAAGTGAAGAGGAAATTTTTGATGAGTGGAGAGATGATCTTGAGATTCATGAGGAAAAAATTTTAAATGAAGATATTTTAATTTTAGAGCTAAAAAAACCTTTGAATGAAAGGCTTGACATTCCAGAAAATTACTACTTTCCTAAGTTCACAAGAATAATGATTGTTAGGTAATGGTAGAGCTATATCTTGGGCTTGCACTTCTTGGAATTTTTATCTCTATGGTCCTTTCTGCCAGTGAGGCAAGCATTTTTTCCCTCTCAAGAATTGATCTTGCAGGCCTTCAAGATCTCGGATTAAAAGAAAAATACTTTAAAGTTATTAAAAATCCAGAGGAGCTTCTCATCACACTTCTTGTGGGAAATGAACTTGCAGATTATTTTGCAAGTTTTTCCTTTGCCACTGCCATAACTTTATTATTCTATGAGGAATACCAAACCCCTGTTTTTTTTCTTTATGCTCTTTTGAGTTTTTGGCTGGGAGATTTCTTTCCCAAGGTTTTGGGCTTTAAACTTCGAGAAAAACTGGTTTTTAAAATTATACCTCTTACTTATATCTTTTATAAAATTTTATTTCCCTTTAGAGCCATCATCTATGCTATTTATCAGAAAATAAATCAGGCTTTTCCAGAAATAAAAAAGAAAAAAGAGCTTGAAACTTTTAGTCCGGTTGAACAGATCATTCTTCATGCCCTTGATCTTGCTTTTAAAGAAAGAAAGATCACTCTCACAGAAAAAGAGTTCATTTTCGGACTTTTTCTTTCAGAAAAAATCCCTGTTTCAGCTATCATGACTCCCCGTTCAGAAATAGTAGCCTTTAAAGATCAACCCCTCACTTTAGAAATTATGGAAAGAATCAAGGCTCTGCCTTTTAATAAAATACCCATTTATAAAAATACCCTTGATGAAGTAATAGGAATTCTTTATGTCAAAGATCTTATAAAGCAATTTACTGAGGGCGATTCTCCGCCTCCAAAAAAACTTTCTGAGTTTGCTAAACCAGCCCTTTTCATACCTGAAAGCTATAAAGTAAGAAACCTTCTTTTTGAGTTTCAGAAGCGCCATCTAAAAATAGCCCTTGTGGTTGATGAATACGGAATTTTAAAAGGTCTTGTCACCCTTGAAGATATCCTGGAAGAACTTTTTGGTGAGATTCTAATAGATAAGGATGAACCCCTTGAACCAATCAAGAAACTCTCGGATAATAAATTTCTTCTTTCAGGCAAGGCACTTCTTGAAGAAGTTAAAGAAACCCTTGATATTTCCTTTGAACCGGATCTCATAGAAGATCTAAAAACGGTTAATGGTTTTATGCTCTCCCTTTTTCAGGGCATCCCAAAGGAAGGTGAAAGGATTGAGTATCAAGGTTGGGAATTTACTATAAAAAAAACCAGAGGAAGGAAGATTATTCTCGTAGAAGTAAAGCGTTCTCAAAATGATTAAGGCCCTTTTATCTCTTCTATTTTTCAGCTTTTTAGAATCCTTTTTTGCCATGAGTGAAATTGCCTTTGTTTCAGCAGAAAAACTTCTTATTGAACGCTTAGCCTCAAAAAAAAGAGGGGCAAGAATTTGCTTGAAATTCTGGAACGACCCAGAAAGACTCTTTACTACCACTACTCTTGGAATAACTTTGAGTATTGCAGGAAACGGTATTTTTACCTCCTATTTTTTAATTCAGAGTCTTGGAAATTGGGGAGTATTACTTGCCACCTTTTTTCTCCCCTTTTTTATCCTCTTTTTCGGCCAGATTCTTCCAAAAACCCTGGGGAAAAAATTTTCTAACTCCCTTGTACTTATTCTTGCTCACCCCCTTTATATAGTCTCCTTTTTATTTTATCCTGTTTATGTTATCAATTCCTACCTTTCAAAAATATTCTTAAGAAGGGAAAATAAAAGCCCCTATTTTTTAACGAAATTCAGAGAGGTTTTTCTTACTATGATTTCCTACGAAGAAGAAATTGATCAAAAGGAAAGGGAACTTATGTATAAAATAATAGAATTTGGAAAGAAAAAATTAAGTCAGGTAATGGTGCCCCTTTCAAAAGTAAAAGCCCTTCCCATAGATGCCACTATTAAAGATGCCATTGAATTCAGTAGCAAATACAATTTTAATTACATTCCTTTATATGAAGAAGAGCTTTCTCGTATAAAATATGTGGTAAAAGTGCAAAACTTAATTGGAAGGCCTCTTTTTGAAAAAGAAACTCCCCTTATAAAATTTGCAAGAACCCCTCTTTTTATCCCGGAAATTGTTCCTGCCCATGAGGCCTTAAAAATCATGCAAAAAGAAATCCAAGAAATAGCCATTGTGGTAGATGAATATGGCCTTGTTACAGGTATAGTTACCTTAGAGGATCTTGTTGAGGAAGTTCTCGGGGAATTTCGCGATGCCCTTGATTATCATGAATCAGAAATTCAGAAAATTTCAAAGGATACCTATCTGGTCAAGGGCTCCATTGAAATGGAAAAAATGCAAGAACTTGGAATATCAATCCCCAAGGGAGATTATGAAACCCTTAACGGATTTATTTACTGGCTTTTAAACCGAATACCTAAGGAAGGAGAAATTATTCGCTATCATAATCTTGAAATTATAATTAAAAAGGCTTCTCCTCATACAATAGAGGAGGTTCTTATAAAGTTACTCAAAAAGAAAGCCTGAGTTCTTTCTCTTTGAATTCCTTAAAATCTGGTAAGGAAATTCTTTCAGAAGAAAAATGAATTTCTTTAATTTTCCAGCGAAGATTCAAAAGATTGCTCGCAAACTCTCCCTCTTTCTCCTCAGGTGAAAATTTATATTCTCCTTCAAGTAACCCCCTTTTTATGGAAAGCCTTTTTTCCTTTAATCCTAAAAAATATTGAGGAAAATCAATTTTATCAGCTCCCTCTAAAAGTATTCGGTAAATCTTTTTTTTATCAAAATTGACAATCTTGACAAATTTTTCGCCTTTTTGCCAGGTAATTAAAACTTCAGAGGAAAAGGGCGGCTTCAGCGTTAAATAAAGAAAATCTGAAGAAACTATAAAATCACCATAAGCCCCACCGCTTAAATTGTTTTTCAAAAAAAAAGACTCACCTTGAAAAAAAACCTTTCCTTTGAGAATTTTACCAGAAAGCCCCTCTTCCAATAAAATAAAATAGGGATCCCTAATCGGGGCCTTATAAGTGCAAGAAAAAAACAAAAAACTAATTAAAACTACAAAATAAAATTTATGGACAGTTTTTGAGAAGGTCTTCAATTTTTTTCTTCTCTCTAATATGAATGGTATTTTCATGAGCCTTTTTTAAAAGCTCACAGGCCTTTCCTTTTTCACCGAGTTTTAAATACACCTCAGCAAGATGAGCCCAGATAACTGGCTCATCCTCTTTGACCTTTTCCATAGCTCTTTGAAGATAGTTTTTTGCCTTTTCTAACTCCCCCTTTTTATAATAAAGCCATCCGATACTGTCAAGGATATAGGGATCTTCAGGTTTCAGTTGATCAGCCTTAAGGAGGAGGTCTTCGGCTCTATCAAGCTCTCTATTAAGTTCAACAAGGCTATATCCTACAAAATTAAGAATATAGGCATCCTCTGGGAATCTCTTTAATAGGGGCTCAACTATCTTTAATACCTCTTCATAATTTTCAAGGCAGGCATAATTTGAAGCAAGAGCAAGAAGCAAATCAGGATCTTCGGGATGATTTATAAGACCGTTTTTAGCAACCTCAATACCCCTTTCACAGAGATCAAGATCTTCATAAGCATGGGAAAGAAAAACATAAAAGCTCTTTTCCCTGAAATCAACCTTTCTCAATTCTTCAAGATAGGATTTTGCCTCATTAAGGTCTCTTTTTTTTAAAATTTCAAGAACCCTTTTTTGAGCCTCAAGAAACCAGGGAGATTTCGGAGGAATTTCCTTATAAATTTTTAAGGCCTCATTAGGTTTATTTTTATACTCAAGGGTTAAACCTAAATAAAAAAGGAATTCAGGCTGATCTTTGTGTTTTTCGAGATAATTTTTAAGAAGGCTTTCTGATTTTTCCCAATCCCCTTGCTCCATATAAAAACCGAAAAGAAGCCTTAAAAAATCCTTATCTTCGGGTTTTTTTACCAGATAATCCACTAAAATTTTCTCTATTTCCTCTTTGGCAGAGATACTTTCTAAAAAGCGAAGGGCCTCAAAAATAAGGGGCTTATTTTCAGGGGAAAGTTCAATAGCCCTGAGATAGGCCTTTTTAGCAGATTCATAATTCCCTTTTTCCCTATAAATTCTGGCCTTAAAAAGATTAATGGCATAATTTTCAGGATGAATTTTTTCCAATTGATCCAATTTTTGCAAGGCCTGATCCCATTCCTTTTGTTGAATAAGAAGAGAGATAAGAAAGCCCAAAATTTCCTGATCCCTTGGATTTTTTTCCAAATACTTTTCCAGAACAGAAATGGCTTTATTGGGACGATTTTCCTGCAAATATACCCTGCTTAAAAGGAAAACCAGTTCTTTATCATAGGGATCTTTTTTATAAAGGCTTTCACCGAGATTTCTTGCCTTTTCAAGCTTATTATTTTGAAAATAAAAGGCCATTAAAACCTTTTTAAGGTAAAGGGACTTTATATCAAGTTTTGCTGCTCTTTCAAGATAGGCCTCTGCCTGGGTGGCATTTTCAGCAGCAATCTGAGAAAGTAAAAAGTAATAATAGGCATCTTCTTTGGAATCAGAAAATACATAATGTACTGAAATAAAAGTGAAGAGGCTACTTATAAGAAGGATTATGCTAAATCTTCTCAGATAGGGCTTTGGGGTAAAAGGCTGCATCGGGTAGTCTCTCCTGCAAAAATTTTCTAAGTTTCTTTAAAAGTTTTTCCTCAATTTGCCGCACCCTTTCCTTTGAGATTCCCAGTTTCTGAGAAAGTTCGTTAAGGGTTTTTGGTTCGTCAGCAAGAAGTCTTTCATGAAAAATCACATAGTCCTTCCCAGTTAGCTGATTGGCAAATTCCTTTAAAAGTCTTTTGAAATTATTAAGAATTTCTTCTCTGGCAACGGTATCTTCAGGACCTGGCCTTGTATCACTTAAAAAGTCACCAAAGGTATCCTCTGAATCAGGGCTTATCGGAGCTTCAAGACTTACATCTTGAGAAAACATTCTCATTTCCATTTCTTCCACTTCTTTTTCTTTAACACCGAGCCTTTTGGCAATTTCTTTAGGAGTTGGCTCAAATCCAAGGGCAGCAAGCCTTTCCTTTTCTTTTCTTAATTTATAAAAAAGCTTCCTTTGGGCTTGAGTTGTTCCCATCTTAACAAGTTTCCAGTTATCCATAATGTATTTGAGAATATAAGCCTTTATCCAAAAAGAAGCATAATAGGAAAACTTAACCCCCTTATAGGGATCAAATTTCTTAACTGCTTGTAAAAGCCCAAGATTCCCTTCCTGAACAAGATCAAGAAAATTATAAGCCCAGAATTTCTGAAATTCAAAGGCTATCTTTACAACCAGTCTTAAATTAGAAACCACCAGTTTATAAGCAAGCCTTGGATCCTTGGTTTCATAATAGGCCTTGGCAATGGCCTCCTCTTCCTCTCGACTTAAAACGGGATACTTAGAAATTTCTTGGAGATATTTCTGTAAAGGATCAAACTTCGCAGGAAGCCTTTTTTCCTCTTCTTCAATAGCTTCAGGTAGACTAATGACACTAAGTTCTTCAATCTTTTCAAGAGTATAAGTCTCTGGATTATTATTTTTTTCTTTATTCATAAAATGGTATTTTAATTCATTGGTTGAGTTTTTTCAATTTATTTTATTTTCAAAAATTTGTGAAGCTGAATCTGAAATCTTATGGGTTTTCTGGTTTCAAGAATCATTTTGGCAAGTTTTTCTGACTTCATAAAAGGGGCACAGGGGGAAAAAATACAATTTGTTCTTGAAAGAAGATCAAGTTTTTCAATTTCCTTAAGGCTCCATTTAAAATCTTCTTCATCCTTTATAACAAATTTTAAGGCATCCTTTTTCTTTAAAAATTTTAAGTTTTCCAAATTGTTAAACTTGCTCATCCCTGAGGAGGGGGTCTTCCAATCCATAACCACAATAACCTCTTCTGGAATCTTCTCAATACTTAAAGAGCCGTTGGTTTCAAGAACAATTACTGCCCCCTTAGAAAAAAAGGCCTCTATAAGTTTTGGGGTCTCTTCCTGTAAAAGGGGCTCCCCGCCTGTAATTGTCACATAGGGTATATGAGGATAATACCTTTTCCAGTGCCATATTATCTCACTTATTTCTTTTTCTTGGTATTTATCTCCTTTACTTGCATAGGGGGTATCACACCAGCTACAGTAAAGATTGCAACCATACAGTCTCACAAAAAAGGTTGGAAATCCTACCAAGGGCCCTTCTCCCTGCAGGGAAAAAAAGATTTCAGAGACTTTAAGGCTCACGCTTCTGAATAAGTGGCTGAGGCCTTTTCTGTTTCAAAAACGGTTACTTCTTTTACTCTGACATTGGGGTAATTTTTAAGCTTTTCTTTTACCCTTTCAAAAATAAATCTTGCAATATTTTCTGAGGAGGGATTTTTCTCCTTGAAATAGGGAAGTTCATTTATCAGGCGATGATCAAGTTCGGAAAGCACCTCTTTAAGAATGTTTTTTAGCTCTTTGAAATCAATAAGAATTTCAATTTCGTTTAACTTTTCTCCCTCAACCACCAGTTCAACCATCCAGTTGTGTCCATGAAGATTTTCGCAGGCTCCCTGGTAGTTTCTGAGATAATGAGCTGAAGAAAAGTGATCTTTTACTTTGAGTTTATACATATAGAAAAAGCGAGGCGGCGCGGGGATTCGAACCCCGGATTCACGGCTTTGCAGGCCGTCGCCTTACCGCTTGGCTACGCCGCCTTGGTTTTTCAAAATAAGTGGCGACGGAGGGACTCGAACCCCCAACCCTGTGGATATGAGCCACATGCTCTAACCAGTTGAGCTACGTCGCCACACTTTAAATATAATTATAAAACACCATATGTGCATCTGTCAAGAGCCCGAATTGCCTCATTAAAATTCTAAATAAAATTTTATAGTTGCCTCATGTAAAAATCTAAACAAAAATTTTAAAAAATCCCCTGAATTAACTAAATAACTTGGGGGAAAGGAGGATGGCTTTGAGCTTAAAAACTAAAAAAAGAACTTACAAAAGAACTTGCAAAAAGGTATCAATGAGAGGTCAAAATACTTAAAAACACCTAAAATGTGAACACCTAAAATTAATGAGGCATCAAAATCTATTTCATTTTAGATTTTTAAATGAGGTATTACACATGGATTTAGACTTAGCATCAAATTTATAAGCTCTTTACGTAAATATTTTTTTGGCAGAAAGACTTCTGGCCAGCAAAAATATCCACACAAAATGAGTGAAAATTTTTCTTGGCGTAAATGAAATTAAAGATTATAATTAAGGTATGCCTTTTTTAGCCTTTGATTGTGAAGGTCCCCTCACTTTAAATGATAACGCCTTTGAATTTACCGCTCATCTTGTCCCTAAGGGAGAGCATTTCTTTACCCAGATTTCTCGCTTTGATGATTATTTGGCTGACATAAAGAAAAAACCAGGTTATAAAGCTGGAGACACCCTTAAACTCATCCTACCCTTCCTTAAACTCTTTGGAGCAACCAACAAACTTCTTGAGGAATTCTCAGAAAAAACCCTTATTTTATTGCCAGGGGTTGAAAGGGTTCTTCCAAAACTTAATAAAATGCTTCCCACCTTTATCATAAGCACAAGTTATAAACCCTATCTTTCTGCCCTATCAAAGAGACTTAACTTTCCCATGTCTCAGATTTTTTGCACAGAGGTTGACCTTGATAAAGTTAAACTAAGCAAAGCCGAAAGAGAAATCCTTCAAAAACTTTACGAGGAAATCATTAATTACCCTTTAATAGAACTTCCCAAGGAAGCCTCCTCCCCTGAAGATTTACCGCAAAGCTTAAGGAATCTCCTTGACAGACTGGAAGAAGTCTTTTTTGAAATTATCTGGAATATGGATTGCGGTATCTTTTTAAGAGAAGTAAATCCTATTGGGGGGCATGAAAAGGCTAAGGCCTGTGAAAAAATCTCTCAAGAATTGGGAGAACCCTTTTCAAGGGGATTTTACTGCGGAGATAGTATTACTGATGTTGAAGCCTTAGAACTTTTAAGAAAAGAAGGAGGAATAAGCCTTTCCTTCAATGGAAACCGCTATGCCTTAAGAAGTGCCGAGTTTTATGCCCTTTCCAAAGAGGCCTATCTTTTTGAAGAACTTGCAAGACTCTTTCTTGAGGGAGGAAAAGAGAGACTTAAAGCTCATGCGAAAACTCTGGAAGAGGGCTATGAATTTGCTTCTGTTCCTACTTCAAAAGAGGAATTTTCAAGGGTGGTAGAAAAAAGTGAGGCCTTCAGAAAAAAGGTTCGCGGAGAACTTATCGGGGCCCTTGGATGATACCCCTTCAGGATCTAAACCCAAGAAGGAAACCCCCTATTATTACCTGGAGCTTAATAATAATTAATGTATTGATTTTTCTCTATGAAATCTCCCTTTCTCAAGAGGAAAGACTTCTTTTTTTTCATACCTGGGGCTTCGTTCCAGCCAGATTTTTTGATGATTATTTTGCCATTCTTACAGGTCACCACCCCTTAATTTCTTATCTTTCTTTATTTACCCATCTTTTCTTACACGGAGGCTGGCTCCATTTAATAGGAAACATGTGGACCCTCTGGATTTTTGGTGACAATGTGGAGGATCGCTTAGGCTCCTTTAGATTTTTAGTTTTTTATCTGGCAACAGGGATTCTTGCCACCCTATTTCATTCCATTATTTATTCTGATTCAACCATACCCCTTGTTGGTGCAAGTGGGGCTATTTCTGCAGTTATGGGAGCCTATTTTATGATGTATCCCTTTGCAAGAATTCTTGTTTTAATTCCTGTTCTCTTTATTCCCTTTTTTGTGGAAGTGCCTGCTTTTTTATATCTGGGGTTATGGCTTCTGATCCAACTTTATAGCGGACTTTTTTCTTTGGCTCTTCCAGGGAATGTGGGAGGTATAGCCTGGTTTGCCCATCTTGGAGGTTTTCTCGCTGGAGCCTTTACCTATAAATTCTTCTGTAAAAAACGCTGTCGCTATTATAAAGACGAATATGGAGTTTTTGGCTCCCTTTTTGACTTAGACAGGCTCTAATAAGGAGGTCCCTATGACAGGATTTGAGCTTTTCTGGTTAATCTTACTTGCCCTTGCTATGCAACCCTTTTTGAGACAAAAATTTCTTGAAATGGCAAGGCAAAAACTTATTGAAAAAATAGAAGAAAAAAGGGGCTCTAGGGTCATCCTTCTTGTTCACAGACAGGAAACTATGAGTCTTCTTGGATTCCCTATCATGCGCTATATTGACATCAATGACTCTGAAGAGGTCATAAGGGCTATCCATTTAACAGACAAGGATGTGCCTATTGATATTATTTTGCACACCCCTGGTGGGCTTGTTCTTGCCTCCCTTCAGATTGCCCTTGCTATAAAAAAACATCCTGCCAAAGTAACAGCTTTTGTTCCTCATTATGCCATGAGTGGAGGAACCCTTATTGCCCTTGCCTGCGATGAAATTGTAATGGATGAACATGCGGTTCTCGGGCCTGTTGATCCACAGATTGAGGGTTATCCTGCAGCCTCTATTCTTAGACTTACCAAAAAAAAGCCCCTTGAAAAAATCGAGGACAAAACCCTCATTCTTGCTGATATTGCAGAAATGGCCTTAAAACAAATGAAGGATAACTTAAAACTCATCCTTAATGATCGCTATCCTCCAGAAAAAATTGAAGAACTTGCAGAAATTCTATCTCAGGGGTATTTCACTCATGATCATCCTATCACCTTTGAAGAAGCCAAAAAACTCGGTCTTCCGGTAAGGAGTGATATGCCCCTTGAAATCTATCAGCTTATGAAACTCTTTCCTCAACCAACAAGAAGTGTCCCCTCTGTTGAATATCTACCTCTTCCAAAAAAGAAAATTGGAAAATCCTAAACTTTTAAAGGGAAGTTTAAAGGTTTTTCCCTTTGAATTTGATTTATATTTTAACTCCTCCTTTGAGCTTATTAAATTAAATTTCCGTTTTTATTTGGAATATCCTCAGAAAAAAATTTTTATTCCTCATCCCTTTCTTGAAAGTTTTTTTATAAAATTCTTTTATGAGCTTAAAGAATTTTTTCACGGTAAAAAAGCTTTTCTGGATTTACCCCATCGTTTGGGACTTAAGCCTGCTTCTATAAAAGTTCTTAAACTTTTAAGGGAAATCCCTAAGGGCCAAATCATAACTTATGCTGAACTTGCCAAAAAAACAGGCCTTCCTAAGGGACAAAGGGCCGTAGCACGAATTCTTGCTCTAAATCCCCTCCCCCTTATTTATCCATGCCACAGGGTTATTTCCCAAAGAGGACTTTCAGGGTTCTCTCAGGGGATTCTCCTTAAATGGTTTCTTCTTTACTGGGAATACCTTTATCAAAATTCTGACAGAAAAATTTTTAAGTCAAAACTTTGACATAAAACAAGGGTGTATTATTATAATTTTTAGGCATAACTTTTGCTAAATCAATAGAAAAAAGGAGGTGACCTATGGCAGAAGAAACCAAAGAGGAAGTTCAACCTCAAAAGAAGGGAAAAAAGAAACTTTTAATTTTTATAATTTTGGGATTTTTAATTATAGTAATAGCCTCAGCAGGGGTATTTTTTATACTTGGTAAAAAGGGAGAGGAAAATAAGGCCGCCCATGGTAAAAAAGCTAAAGAACACACCCAGGTCTTTTATGTGGACTTTGAACCCATAATTGTTAACCTTCTTGATCCTACAGGAAAAAGATATCTTCAGGTGAGACTCACCCTTGAAATTCCTAATCAAAAATTAGAAGAAGAAATAAGGAAAAAGGAAGCTGTTATCAAAGACACTATTATAACCGTGCTATCAGGAAAGACTGTTGAGGAGGTCATTGTTCCTGAGGCAAAAGATAAGATTAAACAGGAATTACTTACAAAAATCAATGAAGTTTTAGGAGAAGAAGTGGTTACTAATATTTATATTACTCAGTATATAGTGGAGTAAAGAGATGGAAAACATTCTTTCTCAAGAAGAAATTGATGCCCTTTTGGCAGGTTTAGAAAGCGGGCAAATTGATACCACCCCTGAGAAAACAGAAACAGATAAAGTAAAACCCTTTGATTTCAGACACTTTACTATCTCAACGAGACTTAAGATTCCAGGCTTAGATGTTATTAATGATCATCTCATTCGTTCTTTAAGACTTGGCTTTTCCACCCTTTTAAGAGAGATGATAGATATAAATTCTCTTCCCACTCAGATGGAAAGATTTAAAGAGTTTATGAATAAAATCCCAGTGCCAACCTCCATTCATATCTTCAAAATGGAGCCTCTAAAAGGAAATTATCTTCTTATTATTGACGCCCCTCTTGTTTTTATATTTGTGGAGAGATTTCTCGGGGGTGGTGAAAGAAAAATTGTCAAGGTTGAAGGAAGGGAATTTACTCCCATTGAACAAAGGCTTATTAAAAAAGTAGTAGATATGATTTTCATTGAGCTTGAAAAGGCTTGGAGAAATATTCATCCTGTTAAACCCAAATACATAAGAGGTGAAGTAAATCCTCAATTTGCGAGGGTCCTCCAACCGGAAGAAACCGTTATTGTAACAGGGTTCAATATAGAATTAGAAAATCTCAGTGGAAAAATATTATTTTGTCATCCTTTGAGTGCCTTACAACCCATAAAAGATAAGCTTTTTTCGCCTTACCAGATTGAGGAAGTTGTTGATCCCAAGTGGAAAAGGGCTCTTGAAAGGACGGTCTTAGATAGTCAGGTTGAAGTAAAGGCAATTCTTGGGAAAACAAACATTACCCTTGAAGATCTTCTTCACTTAAAGGAAGGAGATGTTCTTGTATTAGAAAAAAAAATTGAAGAACCCATAGAGGTTCTTATTGAAAATACTCCAAAAATACTGGGAAAACTGGGTATTTATAAAAAACATTTGGCTATTCAGATAGAAAATTTTATTAAACCTCAAGAAGAATAGCTTTAAGGGAGGAAAAAATGGAAGATGAAAGAAAAGAGGAGGCTTTCAATCCCGAAGATTTAATGTCTATGTGGGAGGAAGCTTTAAAAGAATCAACCGCTGCCTCACAAAACACAGAGACTGAAAGCCCTGCTTTAAAGACAGAAACCCCATCCTCAGAACCTTCTAAAGGGGAATCGCCTCAAGCCAAGTCCTCTCCTCTTAAAGAATTATCTCCTAAAGAAGAGGGTATTCATCCTGAACTGGACTTTATTCTGGATATCCCTCTTGAGATCTCTGTAGAAATCGGAAGAACAAAGTTGCTGATTAAAGACCTACTCAAGCTCAATCAAGGCTCTGTAATTGAACTTGAAAAATTTGCAGGGGAACCTGTTGAAATCTATGTGAACGGAAAACTTATGGCAAGAGGAGAGGTGGTTGTGGTAAACGATCGCTTCGGAGTAAGAATAACAGAAATTATAAGCACCCAGGAAAGAATTAAAAAACTGGGAAGTTAATATGCCCTGGCTAGATTATCTTGAGGCAATCGGGATTCTCCTTTTAATTCTTAGTGCTTTACCCCTTCTTGCTCATTATTACAGAAAGTATCAAATTAAGAGCCAAAGCAACTCTACCATAAAGGTGCTTGAAATTAAACCCCTTTCTTATAAGGCACAGCTTTTGCTAATTGAAATTGAAGGCAAAAAATTTCTCCTTGGCCTTACTGATAAAGGCTTCACCCATCTGGGGGAGATAAAAAATGATTAACCTCTTGGCTTTGGCAATCCCCACAGTAAAACTTAGCGTAGAAGGAGCTCAAAATGCTCCTCAATTCAGCATCTTTCTCCAAATTCTTCTTTTGTTGACTATTTTATCTATAGCTCCTGCTCTTCTTCTTATGCTTACTTCCTTTACACGTTTAATTGTGGTTTTTTCCATTTTAAGACACGCCCTCGGACTTCAGCAAACTCCTCCCAATCAGGTTCTTATATCCCTTGCTTTATTTTTGACCTTTTTCATTATGGCCCCTATTTTTAAAGACATCTATCAGCAAGCTCTTAAACCTTATATGAATAAAGAAATAAGTGAAGAAGAACTTTTTAAAAGGGCAAGCGCCCCTTTAAAGGAATTCATGTTTAAAAATACCAGAGAAAAAGATCTTGCTCTTTTTATCAATCTTCGCGGTGAAGAAAGACCTAAAAATAAAGAAGAAGTCTCCCTCTTAACATTGATTCCTGCCTTTATGATAAGCGAGCTTAAAACAGCTTTTCAGATTGGCTTTCTTCTTTATATTCCTTTTCTTGTAATTGATATTGTAGTTTCCAGTGTGCTTATTTCCATGGGAGTTTTGATGCTTCCTCCCATGATGATTTCTCTTCCCCTTAAACTACTTCTTTTCGTTCTTGTTGACGGATGGAATCTCTTAGTCATGTCCCTTGTAAAAAGCTTTTACTAAAGGGGGGTCCAAAAAATGACAGATGTCACTGTGATGACACTCGTTAAAGAGGCCATAAAATTAAGTCTTTTTCTTTCTTTTCCCCTTCTTTTCACAGCCTTAATTGTGGGTCTTGCCATAAGTATTTTTCAAGCAGTTACCCAAATTCAGGAAATGACCCTAACCTTTGTCCCAAAAATTCTTGCTATGGCGCTTGTTCTCTTCTTTAGCATTCCCTGGTTTATCAAAAAACTTGTTAATTTTACCGAAAATTTGATCCTGAATATACCAGGGCTGATTAAATAATATGCCTGTAGAATTTATAAATTTTTTGGAAAAAAATTTTTTTGTCTTTTTAGTCATTTTCTTAAGAACACTTTTTTTGCTCTTTCTCTTTCCTATTTTTGCTGCTCCCTTTTTTCCCACTAAAGCCAAAATTGCTTTATCCTTAGTTTTTGCTCTTACCTTTACTCCCCTTCTGACAGGTAAATTTAACCCACCCTCTTCTTTTATAGAACTTTTTCTTTTTGCTATCTCTGACCTATTTTTACTTTTTCTTGTTACATTCTTTTTTCGAATTATAGTTTCTGGGCTTCAGCTTGGTGGGGAATTGGTAGGCATTCAAATGGGTTTTGGAATTTCCCAAACCTTTGACCCTCTGGGTGGTGTTAGTATGCCCATTATTTCCCAGTTTCTTTATTTGGTATTTATTCTTCTTTTCTTCACCTTTAACATTCACCACTATTTAATTTATTTTCTTGTTAAATCCTTTTATGAAATCCCCCCAGGAACCTTTCTTTTTAAAAAAGGACTTTTTGAATTTTTGCTTAAAAAAAGCGGACTTCTCTTTGAGATAGCCATTAAAATCCTTGCTCCCCTTCTTGTTTTTATGTTTCTTATAAATGTAGTTCTTGCAGTAATTGGAAGGCTTATTCCTCAAATCAATGTGCTTTTTGTAAGTTTCCCCCTTACTGTGGGACTCGGTCTTTTATTTTTTGGAATTATGCTGATTTTTATACCAAAATTATACAAACTTTATTTTGAAGACTTTGTAAAATTTTTGGCAATACTTCTAAAGGTTTAGGGGCATGCCTGAGGAACCAGCACAGGAACGAACAGAAGAAGCTACCCCCCGGCGAAGGGAAGAAGCAAGACGCCGGGGACAAATTGTAAAAAGCAGAGAACTTTCCTCTGTTGCTATTCTTTCAACGGCTTTTTTCTCCTTTTTGTTGCTAAGTTTTCTCTTTTTACAACAATATCTCTTAATTCTTAAATTTAGTTTCTCAAACTTCGGAAGTGAACTTTTACCCTCTAATATTTTATACCTTTTCAAATCCTACTTTTTTTCAATTATGAAGTTTTTATTTCCCCTTTTTTTAATAATAACTCTTACTGCCATAATAATTTATCTTCTGCAAACAGGAGGCGGAGTTTTTGCAACTGAGGTGCTTTCGCCAAAATGGGAAAGAATTGATCCCGTTGAAGGATTTAAAAGACTCTTTTCAATAACCTCTCTTTTTGAACTTGCTAAAGCCCTTCTTAAAATAGCCATAATCTGTGGAATAAGTTACTGGATTATAAGTCAAAATTTTGACAAACTCCTTAAACTCCTTGGATCAAGCACTTTTTATCTTCTTTACAGTATAAAAGCCCTATTAAAAGATCTCTTAGGAAAACTTCTTTTTGTATTGTTCTTTCTTGCTGTTTTGGATTGGTTATATGCCCGTTGGGATGTTGAGAGAAAATTGAAAATGACAAGGGAAGAATTAAAGGAGGAACTCAAACAGACTGAGGGTGATCCCTGGGTAAAAGCCCGTATAAGACAGAAACAAAGAGAGCTAAGCCGGAGAAGAATGCTTGCTGAAGTCCCAAGAGCCGATGTGGTTATCACTAACCCTGAACATTATGCTGTAGCCTTAAAATATGAAATTGGAAAAATGACTGCTCCTCAAGTTGTGGCCAAGGGAGTGGACCTCCTTGCCCTTAAAATTAAAGAAATCGCAAGAAAACACGGAGTTCCCATTTATGAAGATCCCCCTCTGGCACAAATTTTGTATAAAAAAGTTGAAGTAGGAGAATATATTCCTGAGGAGCTTTATCAGGTGGTGGCTAAGGTGCTTGCCTATGTTTATAGGCTTAAAAATAAGAAGTGGAGCTAATTTAAATGGAAAGAACCCTAAATCTTAAAAATCTTATTGATCTTTATAGCCTTTCAGCAGTCCTTGGAATTATTCTTCTTTTTGCCTTGATTATTTTTCCCTTACCAAGATTTCTTATTGATCTTGCCCTTTCCCTAAACTTCTCTATATCTCTATTGATTCTTATTATGGCTATGCAGGTTAATAAACCCCTTGATTTTACCGCTTTTCCTGCGCTTCTTCTTATAACCACCCTTTTCAGGCTTACCATGAATATAGCCACAACAAGGGTTATCCTTTTAAGAGGTCATGAAGGAACCGATGCTGCAGGACACCTCATTAAAAGTTTTGGTGAATTTGTGGTGGGAGGAAATTATATAGTTGGTTTTATTGTCTTTTTAATTTTGGTTCTCATTAATTTTGTGGTTATTACCAAAGGTGCCGGAAGAATTGCAGAGGTTGCAGCAAGATTTACCTTAGATGCCATGCCGGGGAAACAGATGGCTATTGATGCCGATTTAAGCGCCGGGCTTATTGATGAGAGGGAAGCAAGAAGAAGAAGGGAAGAGATTGCCAAAGAGGCTGAATTTTATGGTGCCATGGATGGTGCCTCAAAATTTATAAGAGGAGAGGCCATAGCAGGTCTTGTTATCACCACTATAAATATTATAGGTGGAATACTTATTGGAACCCTACAGAAAGGGCTTGATCTTGCAACCTCTGCAAAGACCTATACCATTTTGACTATAGGTGACGGGCTTGTCTCCCAGCTTCCTGCTATCGTGGTTTCAACTTCTGCGGGTATTATTGTCAGCAGGGCTGCTGCCGAGGCTGGTATGGGAAGGGATATAGCCAAACAATTTGCCATGAAGCCTGAGGCCCTGTTTCTGGCTTCAGGAGCTGTTTTTGCCCTTGGACTAATTCCAGGACTTCCCTTTCATCCCTTCTTCCTTCTTTCACTTTTTCTCTTTTCCTTGGGATTTATTTCCTATCAACACTTGAAAAAAGAGGAAGCAAAACCTGAAGAGGAGCTTCCGCCACCTCCTCCTGAGATTGAGGAAGTCAAACCTGTTGAACTTCTTGCAGTTGAGCTTGGATATGGTCTGATTTATCTTGCCGATGAGGCTCAGGGTGGAGATCTCCTTGATAAAATAAAGGCTTTAAGAAAACAGCTTGCCCATGAAATCGGGATTATGATACCCTCAGTGCATGTAAGAGATAATCTTTCTTTAAAACCCGGGGAATATCAAATTCTTATAAAAGGAGTGGAAGTTGCAAAGGCTGAACTTCTTCCCAATTATTATCTTGCTATTCCGCCAAGTCCTGATACTTTGCCTCCTGAAGGAGCTATTCCTACCACTGATCCTGCCTTTGGTATGAAGGCTTATTTTGTTTCTGAAGAACTTAAAGATACTACAGAAATGGCAGGTTTTACAGTGGTTAGTCTTTCAACGGTAATAACCACACACCTTTCTGAAGTTATTAAGACTTACGCTGATGAATTACTCACCAAACAGGAGGTTCAAAAAATTATTGATACTATGAACAAATACTATCCAAAGCTTGTTGAAGAAACACTAAATGTAGTAAATCTTACAACTATTCAAAAAGTTTTGCAGAACCTTCTAAAGGAAAGCATTCCCCTTAAGGATCTTGTAACCATTTTTGAAGCTTTAAGTGATTATGGTGGAACCATTAAAGATCCTGATATTTTAACAGAATATGTAAGGCAAAGACTTAGCAGATTTATAGTTAAACCCTATCTGGTTAACCAAAATCTTCCCTCCCTTTTAGTGGGTGATGATATTGAAGACCTTATTAAGAAAAGCCTGCAGAGAACAGAACAGGGTATCTTTCTTATGATTGACCCTAAAATTGGAGCTAAAATTGTTACAGCACTCTCTCAGGCTGTAGAAAGAGCTGGACAAAAAAATATAATGCCCGTAATCCTTTGTAGCCCCACTATAAGAAGGCACTTAAGGAAACTCATAGAAAGAAGTCTTAAATATGTTCCTGTTATATCTCAGGCAGAAATACCAGGAGATATACAGGTGGAAATTTTAGAGGTAGTGAGGCTCCTCAGGGAGTAAAAGATGAGAATCAAAAAATTCAGGGCTAAAAATATGATAGAGGCTTTAAAAAAGGTTAAAACTGAACTGGGAGAAGATGCAGTAATCCTTGATTCTGGAAAGGTGGATGAAAACGGAGTTTCCTATTATGAAGTTATTGCAGCTGTTGACGAAAGAGAACCCCAAATAGAGGTGAATCCTTCACATACCCCCGATTTCTCAGAGCATGAGAATTCAAATATGGAAATCTTAAAAAAAGAAATTTTAGAAATAAAAAGGGATATAAAACTTCTTTTAAAAAGTAAAAACTCCTTTGGTAAATATACTTATCTTTTGAAGGAAGGGGTTCCTGAAGAAATAATTGAACTTTTAGAAAAATCTGAAAAATCTTTAAAGGAATTTTTATCTGAGACCCTTCAAAAAAAGGGGGTAAGCCCTCTTTCTAAGGTTCAAATTTTTATAGGAGAGCCAGGGTCAGGAAAAACCACCTTTATATTTAAACTGGCCTTCTGGCTAAAAATCAAAAAAAATGCAAAGGTGGCAGTCTTGAATGCTGATAATTATAAAATTGGGGGAAAGGAACAGACCCAAAAATTGGCCCAGCTTCTTGAAATTCCTCTATATCAAGTTGATTGGGATGATTTCGGAGATAAATATAATTCTCTAAGTAAAAATTTTGATTATATTTTAATTGACACCCCCAGTCTTGGAAAAAAATTTTCCCTCTATGAACTTACAGAGCTTTCTCAGGCTTATCCCTTTTTAAGATTTCACTGGGTCTTGAGGGCCTCTGAAAATTCCAAAAATCTCTTTAATCTCTGGAAAGAAATTAAAGAACTGCCCCTTGAAAATATAAGCCTTTCTTTCCTTGATAAACTTTATAGTGGCTTTTCCCTTTTCTGGTTATTACTTCCTGAGATCCCTATTCCAAGTTATGCCTCAACAGGAGAAAGGATTCCCGAAGACTTTGAAAGATTAGAAAAAGAAAGGTTTTTAAATTATCTATTGAAAGGAACTGAAAAACTTTTAAATTAATAGGGGGGTACCTATGAAGAGTTTTTCTGTAGCAAGTGGTAAAGGAGGAGTTGGAAAAACCAGTTTTGTAATAAATCTTTCTTTGGCCTTAAGTCAACTTAACCAAAGGGTTGTTATTTTTGATGCAGATTTGGGGCTTGCCAATGTGGATATAATGCTTGGACTTTCTCCTAAATTTGACATAAGATATGTGCTTAATGGCACTTTAACCCTAAAAGAAATTATTTATCAAACGGAGTATAAATTTTCTATAATTCCAGCTGGCGCAGGGGTCTATGAACTTACCCAATTAAATTCCTCTCAAAAACTTTTATTAAAAACTCAGATGGAAGAAGCCCTTTATCCCTATGATTATTTATTTTTTGACATTTCTGCAGGAATTTCAGATAATGTTCTTTTCTTTTCCCAATTGGCAGATGAAAGAATAGTCCTTGTAACTCCAGAGCCAACCTCTATGGCAGATGCCTATGCCTATATTAAGGTGGTCTATAAAAAAGGCAGGATTAAAAATTTTCAATTGGTGGTAAATATGGTCAAAGACGAGGAAGAAGGAAAAAAGATATATCAGCAATTGCTTTATGTGGTTGAAAAGTTTCTACCTGAAGTAAAATTAAGCCTTCTTGGGGTTTTACATTATGATGAATGCGTAAAAAAGGCCATAAGGTCACAGGTGCCCTATTTAATGCTTTGCCCTGATACCAAACTTAGTGCCAAAATTAAAGAAATCGCTTATAAATTGCTTAATCAAAAATCCCAAAAGAAGGAGCTTGAATTTCAAGAATTTTTGGAGAGATTTTCTCAGCTATAAAATGACAGGAAAACCTACTTTTAAAGAACCTCTTGAAAAAGTAATTGAAGATTTTCTCCCAAGAATAACTCATCTTGCCAGTAAATACGCTTATTTGGGACAGCCTGTTCTTTCCAAGGAAGACCTTGTCTCAGCGGGAATCATTGGCCTAATTGAAGCCTATCATCGTTATGACCCCTCCAAAAAGGTTAATTTCAAAACCTATGCGGAATATCGCATAAGAGGCGCCATTCTTGATGAAATAAGAAAAATAGATATAATACCAAGAAGTGTAAGGGAAAAAACTTCAGAGCTTGAAGAAAAGGTTAAGGAACTTTATCTTAAACTTGGAAGAATGCCTGAGGAAGAGGAAATAGCAGAGGCTATGGGAATTTCCCTTGAAGAATATCACAAGCTCCTTGAAAATATAAAAGGTATATCCTTTATTGATATTGAAACCCTTAAACAAAAAATGCCGGAACTTGATAGCGACGATATTTTTGAATTTCTTGCCCCCTCCTCTGATAAAGAAAATCCCTTTGAAAAATATCTCCTAAAGGAACTTCAGGAAAAACTTGAGGAGGCTCTACAATTTTTGAGTGAAAAGGAAAGACTTGTTCTTGCATTATATTATTATGAAGACCTAAATATGAAGGAAATTGCCAAAGTTCTTGGATATACCGAAGGAAGAATTTCTCAACTTCATCACCAGGCTTTGCTAAAACTCAGAAGTTATTTTAAAATAAATAAACCAAAAAACAAAGGAGGTACTTAGAAAATGCCTTTGGATACCAATATTAAAGTTCTTATAGTAGATGATTTTTCAACTATGAGGAAGATTATAAGAAATATTCTAACCCAGCTCGGTTTTAAAAATATTCTTGAAGCTGATGATGGCACTACAGCCCTTGAGATTCTCTCTAAAGAAAAGGTAGATCTCATAATCTCTGACTGGAATATGCCCAAGATGAGTGGGCTTGAACTTTTGAAAGCTGTGAGATCAAACGAGGCAACCAAAGATATTCCCTTTATTATGGTAACTGCTGAAGCTCAAAAAGAGAATATTCTTGAAGCCATAAAATATAAGGTTAATCAATATATCGTTAAACCCTTTACACCAGAAACTTTAAAAGAAAAGCTGGAGAAAGTCTTCGGTGGCTAACTTGGAAGAAAGTCCCAAAGAATCAAAAGAAAAAACTGAAGAATTAGTTAAAGAGCTTCTTGAAGAAGAAAAAGAGACTGAGGATAAGGAAGCACCTCAAAGGGAACCTAAAAAGATATCCTCCAAAACCTTCCTCCTTATTTTTTTGGGTTTAATTCTCTTTTTCTTATTCCTTGGCGGGCTTTTTACCTTGTATAAAATTTTTTTTCAAAAATCTAATTCCTTTAAAACCTCTTTAGAAGGCCATAAAGGGGAAAAAATCCTTCTTTCCAAAACCGAGCAAACTGGTAATTTTTCCAACAAAGCTGAAGAATTATCTAAAAAAAAAGTTTTAGCTTCTAAATCTCTCTTTAAATCCGAGCAAAAATTCCCCTATCGTTTTGAACTTAAAAATTTTTTACTCCCTTTAAATGAAAATACCTTTTTGAAATGTGATATCTATCTTTACTTTAGCTCTTACGAAGATCTTAAAATAGCCCTTAAAAATGAACTTTTTTTAAGAAGATTTTTTTTAGAAAAGCTCAAAAAAACCCCTCCTTTGGTATGGCAAAATGAAAAGGAACTTTTGGATTATGAGAAAAAAATTTTAGAAGATTTAAAAAAGACCAATAATCAGTTAAATCCAGCTGAAATTGAATTTGAACCCCTTCTTTTGAGGGTATAAACAGTGGAAAAAGAGTTTTTGCTCTGGGGACTTTTAGCTTTTGACATAATAATCATTATTTTATTGATTTTTTTATACTTAAAGGTTAAAAAATTTTTAAATCTCCCTTGGGAAGAAATTGAAGAAAGCGTAAAAAGAGCTCAGGCCCTTGTTGAAAAGTTAAAAGAATTAAAGGAAGTAAAAGAGGTTTACGATATCAAAAATATTGATCCAAAAGAAGAGGTTATTTATTTGTATAAAAAGGGGTTAACCGTTAAAGAAATTGCGAAAAAAACGGGATTAAGTGAAGGAGAGGTGGAGTTAATTTTAAAGCGTAAAAACCTTTTAAGTTAAAGAAACATGCAGATTACAGCTCCTCTTCCCATTTACTATTTACCCGAAAATCTTTGGAGTTTATTTTCCAGACCAGGAAGGGAACTAACTGTAAAGGTTTTACAAATTGAGGGAAAACTTCTTTACCTTGAATTTGGAGGCTATAAATTTCAAGCAAGGCTTGCAGGAACTTTAAATCCTGAAGATTTTAAACCAGGTGAATTATTGAGAGTAAAAGTCCTTAAATCCGAAGGCCCTATAGTGCTTGAAGTTCTCGGAAGTTCAAAAGAATCAGAAGAAGCAAAAATTCTATATCTTCTTGCCAAAGAAAAACCCTCTATAAGGATATCTCAGGAGGCTTCCAACAAGGAATGGAGAGTCCTTTCACAAATCCTAAAAGCATTAATCTCAAAAGAAGAAGGAAAAGACAAAAAAGTGGTTTTAAAAGATTTAGACGAAATAATTGGTAAAAACATCAAAATAAGCGATTTTGTTATAGAGGAAGATAGAGTTTTTTTGCCTTTTGTTTTTTTAGATGAAAAGTCCTGGGGCTATATAGAATTACCTGTTCCTGAAGAAAAGGGTGACAGGGTGAAAATTTTTGTTCTAAAGCTATTTTTTCAATATCTCGGACTTGTTGAAGCAATTTTTTCTTATTCATCTCATTTTATATATTTGGATTTATACTTTTCAGAAAATACCGTTTTTAACTTAGCCAAGGAAGAATTACAGAATTTAAAAGAAGAACTTTCACTTTTAGAAAAATCTATTAAAATTAACCTTTTAAAAAGGGAAACAAGGCCTGGCCTTTTTTTAGAGAGGGTGGGATAAAATGACAGTCTATTTTCCCAAACCCGGACCAGAAAATACCGAGGCTTGTATAGAAGTTGCTTTAAAAGCCCTAAAGGAGAAAGATATTCAACATTTAGTTGTTGCATCCACTTACGGAGATACGGGTTTGAAATTTGCAAGGGCTTTAAAGGATGAAAAGGTAAACCTTGTTGTGGTTACTCACAATTATGGTTTCAGAGAGCCTGGTCTTATTGAAATGAAGGAAGAAATAAGAAAGGAACTTCAGGAGCTTGGTGCCAAGGTCTATACAGGGACTATGGTATTTAGAGGAGTGGGCTCTGCCATAAGAGCAAGCTTTCATTATTCCGAGGAGACTCTTATTGCACAGACTTTAAGAATTTTTGGGCAGGGTCTCAAAGTGTGCGTAGAGATTACCCTTATGGCTTGTGATGCCGGTTTAATTCCTCCTGAAGATGTCATTGCTGTTGCAGGAACGGTAAGAGGAGCTGACACCGTTGCTATAATAAAGGCCATGCCCTCTAACATGTTTTTTAATCTCAAAGTGAGAGAAATTCTTGCCAAACCAAGGGATTGGTGATGAAAAAAGCGTTAGTAGTTGATGATTCCAAAGCCGTAAGAGAAATTGAAAAAAGGTATCTTGAAGAATTGGGATTTTTCGTGCTTGAAGCTGAAAATGGCGAAGAAGCTTTAAAAGTGGTTAAGGAGAATCCTGATATATCCCTTATTCTTCTTGATTGGCATATGCCAGTTATGAATGGTTATGAGTTTCTTAAAAAACTTAGAGAAAATCCCGAATATGCAGAAATCAAAGTCATGATGGTGACCACAGAAAATCAACAAAAGAGTGTCATTGACGCTATCATGGCAGGAGCTAATGAATATCTCATGAAACCCTTTGACAAGGATATGCTTGAAACCAAGATTAGATATCTCTTTGAAGGATTCTAAGAATATGTCCGATAAAATTCGCGTTCTTGTGGTAGACGATTCTGCCATTATGCGGAAACTCATTACTGATATTCTCAAAAAAGATCCTCAAATTGAGATTGTAGGCCAGGCAGAAAATGGCAAAAAGGCAGTAGAGTTAGCAAAGAGCTTGAGACCCGATGTGATTACCCTTGATATTGAAATGCCAGAAATGGATGGTTTAACTGCCTTAAGATTTTTAAAAAAAGAGGTTCCCTCTGCAAAGGTTATTATGTTTTCTTCTCTTACCCAGGAGGGAGCAAGAGCCACCTTAGAAGCCCTTTCTCTTGGAGCCTTTGACTTTGTTCCTAAACCTTCAACTAAATCCTTTCTTGAAAGTGTTAAAAAAATAGAGGAAGATCTTCTTCCCAAAATCAAAGGAGCAACTGAGAAAGTAAGAGCTTCTTTTTTAACCTTACCTAAAATTACCACAAGAATTAAATCCGGATTATATAGAGTTCTTGGAATCGGAGTTTCCACTGGAGGCCCCCAAACACTTACAGAAATTTTTAAAGAGCTTCCTGGGGATTTTCCAGCTCCCATTCTAATAGTGCAGCATATGCCTCCCCTTTTTACCAAACAGCTTGCAGAAAGGCTTGACAAAATCACACCGCTAAAGGTGAAAGAGGCTGAAAATGGCGAACCAGTGAAAGAGGGTATGGTTTATATTGCTCCTGGAGACTATCACATGGTTGTTAAAAAAGAAAACAATCAAAAGATTATTCATTTACATCAGGGTCCTCCTAAAAACAATTGCAGGCCTTCAGTTGATGTTCTTTTTGAATCTTTAGCAGAAGTTTATAACGGCACTTGTTTGGCTCTGGTTTTAACGGGGATGGGAAGGGATGGAGCAGAAGGAGCTCAACTTATCAAAAAAAAGGGGGGTGCTGTTATCGCTCAGGATGCGCAAAGCTCAATTGTTTATGGAATGCCACGAGCAGTAATTGAAAGTGGACTGGCTGATGAAGTTTTATCTTTATCTGAAATCCCAAAAAGACTAAAGGAAATATTTAAATGCCTATGAGTATGAATCAGGAAATCTTTAATTTTTTTACCACCCTTGTGGAAAGGGTAAGTGGTATCTCCTTTCAGGCAGGAAAGGAATATCTACTTGAAAATAGACTTACTGAACTTGCCTTGACCCTTGGCTATAAAGATTTACAGCAATTTTATCAAAAAGTAAAAATAGGTCTTACTCCAACCTTACTAAACCAAATTATTGATACTCTTACAACTAATGAAACCTATTTTTTCCGAGATCAGCATCCCTTTGAGGCAATTAAAAATCATATTTTACCAGATCTCATCCAGAAAAGGGAAAAGGAAAAACAAATAAAAATCTGGTCTGCTGCCTGCTCTACTGGTCAAGAACCTTATAGCCTTGCCATGCTCATTTTAGAACACTTTTCCAAATATTTATCCACTTATAAATTTTTTATTTATGCTACGGATATATCTCAAAGTGCTTTAAAAAAAGCTAAAGAAGGGGTTTATAACCAAATAGAGGTAAACCGCGGGCTACCTGTGACCTTTCTTGTTAAATATTTCAAACAGGAAGGCAGTTCCTGGAGGATAGATGAAAGGGTTAAATCCCTCGTAAAATTTGATTATTTAAATCTTTTAGAAACAGAAAGAAAATTAAAAGAAAAATTTGATTTAATTCTTTGCAGGTATGTACTTATTTACTTTTCAAAGGAAACTAAAACTAAGGTTTTTACCTCCCTTTGGAATACCCTAAATAAAGGTGGTTATCTTATCTTGGGTGCAACAGAACTACCTTCTTTCACTCCTCAAGATATGGAAAAAAAACTCCTTGGAAAGACAGTAGTTTACTACAAAAAAGAATCCTAAAATAAAAAATTGCAAAAAATCAGTATGTTAGGTCTTGACTTGCTGATAACTTTTTATTAAACTCCTTTTTTAGCTTTAAAAATCTTGCTAAAAGGAGGTAATAATGAAAAAAATAATTTCTTTTTTAATATTTTGCGTTTTTTTTCTTTCAGTTTCTATAATTAAGGCAGAAATCAATACAGAATATCTTGAAAATATAGATGCCCTTTCTGGGGTAGCTATTGATGGACTTACCGGGCAAATTCTTTATGCCAAAAATCCCAATGTAAAAATTCCTCCTGCAAGCACAGTTAAACTTTTAACTGCCATGATAGTTCTTGACAAGCTTCCTCTTTCTCAAGAAATAAGAATATCAAAAGCAGCAGAAGAAACCTCAAGCACTCCTCCCAGGCTTTACGAAGGTGAAGTTTATACTGTTGATGATCTCCTTTATTTAATGCTCATTAAATCTTCCAATCAGGCAGCGGTTGCTTTGGCTGAAGCTGTAGCAGGAAGTGAAGAAAAATTTTCTGAACTTATGAATGAAAAGGCAAAATTTTTGGGCCTTAAGGATTCACATTTTGTTACTGCCTCAGGCCTTCCTGCACCTAATCAATATACCACTGCCTATGAACTTGCTCTCTTACTATATGAAGCCCTGAAATATCCTCATATTAAAGAAATTATCAGCACTCCTGTGAAAGTAATTACCTCCAAAAAAGGTAGAACTCTAATTGTCAAAAATACCAATAAATTGCTTTTTGAGGATGATATTAAAGATGAAATTCTCGGTGGAAAAACGGGTTATACAAGGCTTTCAAAACATTGTCTTGTCAATGTTGCCAAGGTTAATAATCGTTTAATTATAACTTCTATTCTCGGAGCCCCATACAGAGATGCTCTCTGGGAGGATACAAAAAAGCTTATCAAATTTTCCGAACTTGTTTTGGAAAATAGGATATCACCTGTTATTATTAATACAGCTGTTAATTTAAGTCTTCCCGCAAGCTTCAGTCCAAAAGATTATTATAACTCAAAGGCTAAAGGGAGTTATAAAAAATCGAAGAAATATACTAAAAAGTCTTTAAAAAAGAAATATGTAAAAAAATCTTTTGTAAAAAATTCTTCAAAAAAGAAATATGTAAAAAGGAGTTCCAAAAAGAAGGTTGTCAAAAAATATAAAAAAATCTATACTGCAAGTTCTCAAAACAAATCAAATTCATAAGTTAAGTCTATGCACATTGCAGTAATTGGTACTGGTTATGTAGGCCTGGTTTCTGGGGCAGGCCTTGCTGATTTTGGAATGAAGGTTACCTGTGTAGATATTGATGAAGAAAAAATCAAAAAACTCAAGAAGGGACAAATCCCCTTTTACGAACCGGGCTTAGACGAGTTAGTTAAAAGAAATCTTAAGGCCGGAAGACTTGATTTTACCACAGACTTTGCCAAGGCTGTTAAAAACTCTCTGGTTATCTTTATCTGTGTGGGTACTCCTCCTCTTCCTGATGGTTCTGCTGATCTTTCGCAGATTAGGGATGTTGCTCTTAAACTTGCTGAAACAATTGATGATTACAAAGTAATTGTGACAAAAAGCACCGTTCCTGTAGGAACAAATCGCTGGATAAAGGAGCTCATCGACAAAAATAAAAAAGTAGATGCCTCGGTGGATGTTATATCAAATCCCGAATTTTTAAGAGAGGGAAATGCCGTTGAAGATTTTATGCATCCCGACAGAGTCATTATTGGAGGGGAAAGCGCCTATGCCATTGCCATCATAAAGGATATCTATCGGCCTCTCTATCTTGCAGAAACCCCTTTTATTATCACCAATCTTGAAACAGCTGAACTGATTAAATATGCCTCCAATGCCTTTCTTGCTACCAAAATTTCTTTTATTAACGAAATTGCCAATTTCTGTGAAAAAGTAGGAGCGGATGTAACAGTGGTTGCCAAGGGGATGGGGCTTGATCCAAGGATCGGCCCCAAATTTCTAAATCCAGGGCCTGGTTTTGGTGGCTCCTGTTTTCCTAAGGATGTTAAAGCCCTCATTAATCAGGGGAAACAGCTTAGTTCTCCCTTTAAAATTCTTGAAGCGGTGATTGAGGTAAATGAAAAACAAAAACTCAGGGTTATCTCCAAGCTTGAGGCCTTTCTTGGAGATTTAAAAAACAAAAGCATTGCCATTCTTGGGCTTTCCTTTAAACCCAATACCAGTGATGTAAGGGAAAGTCCTGCCCTAACAGTAATTCCCGTTCTTCTTGAAAAGGGAGCCAAAGTTAAGGCCTATGACCCTGTGGCTATGGAAGAATTTAAAAAAGCAGCTAAAAATCTTCCCATTGAATACGCCTCCTCACCTGAAGATGCCGTAAAGGATACTCATGCTATGGTTATCCTTACTGAATGGAATGAGTTTCGTTTTCTTGACCTTGGAAAAATTAAAAAATTAATGAAAACACCCGTTCTTATTGACATGAGAAATATTTATGAACCAGAAGTGGTGAAAAAGCTCGGTTTCAGTTATTCAGGTATAGGAAGATCCTAATCTTCATTCAGAAAGGGATTAAATCTTTTTTCGTGTCCAATGGTAGAGATAGGTTTAGGGCCATAGTCATGTCCCGGATAAATAATAGTTTCCTCTGGCAAAGTGAGAAGTTTCTCTTGAATGGACCTCATTAAAATCTTGTATGAACCTCCTGGCAAGTCAGCCCTTCCTATTCCCTCAACAAAAAGGGTATCTCCTGTAAAAATTATTCCTTCTTTATCATTATAAAAACAAACAGAGCCAGGAGAATGCCCAGGGGTATGAATCACCCTTAA
This sequence comes from Thermodesulfobacteriaceae bacterium UBA6232, assembly GCA_002441555.1. GTDB lineage: Bacteria > Desulfobacterota > Thermodesulfobacteria > Thermodesulfobacteriales > Thermodesulfobacteriaceae > Caldimicrobium. Next base: position 60,481 of record DJWK01000022.1, on the reverse strand, counting down.
ATAGGATTTTCCAAAATTTAAAACTGCACCATCCTCAAAAACAGCATCAGCCTTTGGATTTTCTGGAAAGCCCCAAATTTTAAAGGTAATAAAATTTTGAGGGTCTCTAAAAAACTTTTCATCATCCCTGTGAAGCAAAAAGGGAATTTTAAAAGTCTTTCTCAGATAATCAGCTCCGAGGATGTGATCAGGATGACCGTGGGTTCCAAGAATATATTTCGGTTTTAAACCGAGTTTTTCAACTGTTTTCGTTATCCTGGGATCATTATCGCCTGGATCAATTATCAATCCTTCAAAGGTTTCTTCATCATAGACAATGTAACAGCAAACCTGAAGAGGCCCAACTATTAAGGTTTCTACTTTCATTCTTAACCCCTTGCCCTTAAAATAAGTTCTTTCATTTCCTTTACCGCCTCTTTCATCCCTATCATAATGGCCCTTGAAACAATACTATGACCTATGCTGAATTCTTCAATTTCAGGGATAGCTGCAACAGGCCCGATATTTTCGTAATTTAAACCATGACCGGCGTGCACAATAAAGCCGAGCTCCTTAGCAAGATGAGCAGCCCTTTCAAGCCTCTCAAATTCTTGCCATTTCTTTTCTTCCTCTTCAGCATCTGCATACATTCCGGTATGAAGCTCAACAATTTGAGCTCCTGTTTTTTTGGCAAGCTCTAAGGTCTTCTCATCGGGATTCACAAAAAGACTAACCTTTATACCTACTTTATTTAACTCCTTTACCACCTTTTTTACTTCCTCTACCCTCCCTTCAAGTTCCATACCACCCTCGGTGGTAACCTCCTCAACCCTTTCAGGAACAAGGGTTACCTGATAGGGTTTAACCTCTTTAGCAAATTTAATTAAATCCTTATCAATAGCCATCTCAAGAATAAGTTTAGTTTTAATAATTTCTCTTATGATTCTTACATCCCTTTCTTTAATGTGTCTTCTATCAAGTCTTAAGTGGACCACAATGCCATCTGCACCTCCAAGTTCTGCAAGAACGGCGGCATGAACAGGATCGGGATAATAAGTTTTTCTTGCTTCTCTTACTGTGGCTACATGGTCAACATTTACAGCAAGTTTGGCTGGCATATACTCCCTCCTTTTTAAAAAATTCATTACCTCATTCTCTCCATAACCTAAGGCTTTTGCTAATTTTATTTCATTTTTAAGCATAAGCCAGGGGCTATAAAGGCCCTTTTCATGGTCATAGCCATAAAGATGTAAAAAACCATGAAAAATGAGAATTAAAAGATACTTCTCGTGATTAACTCCATAAAGAGTTGCCTCTTCACTGGCTTTTTCTAAAGAAATCATTATATCACCAAGATAATTTTTCTCTGAGGAAGGAAAGGCAATTACATTGGTGGGATAGGGCCTCTTCAAATATTTAGTATTATAAAGTGATATGGTTTTATTATCGGTAAAAATCAAGGTTAAACCTTTGGAGGGTCTCCCTAAAATTTTAAAAGCCCTATTTATAAGACTTCTGAGTCTTTTTTCTTTTTCTGGAGCAAAGGGTTCAATTTCTATATATTGAAAATAAACAGCCATTATTTTTCCAAAACTTTTTTAGCAAAGATTAAATAACCAGTATGAGCAATCATGGTATCTTCTGGACGAAGGCGTTCAGGATTGGTTTTGTATGGTCTTAAGAGAATTTCAAGAACTTCAATATCAACAAAGGGGTATTCTTCCAAGGCCTTAAGAACCATAGAAACCTGGTTAGTTGTGGGTACAAGAACCCCAAGCGGATGCCCCCCTTTTAAAGATTGGTAAGCTCCAGGAATAAGCTTCCAGGGTTCCTTTACATCAAGAAAAAGGGCATCAACTTCCTCTTCCTCAAAGGTCTCAAGAACCTCCTTATGTTTAAAAATCACCCTTCCTTCAAGATTTAAGCGTTTTAAATTTTCTCTGGCAACTTCAATAAATTTTTCTTCCTTTTCGTAAGAAAATACCTTCCCCTTTTCTCCTACAAAAAAGGCAAGGGCAGTGGTTAAAGCTCCAGATCCACATCCGCACTCAAGAACCTTCATTCCCTCAGAAATTCCAAGTTTAACAAGGATAAATCCTATATCCTTGGGATAGATAATCTGGGTCTCTCTTCTAAGTTTCATTAAAAAATCAAAAAGAGTGGGTTTTAGAAGATGGAATTTTTCTCCCTTTGAGGAGAAAACACAATCACCGTATTCTTTACCCTCAAGCTCTGAAAGTTTTATAACTCCTTTATGGGTGTGAAAAAAACCCTCTTTAAGACTTACAAGGTACCGCTTTCCATCACAAAAGAGAACTAAATAATCTTCCTTTTTTAAAGGCATTAACGGTTAGTCCTTTAAAAAGCTTTTAAAGGCCCTATAGGTCATATAAAGGTCAGCCTTATGAACCACTTCAAAGGGAGAATGCATGGAAAGCAGGGGAGGACCTATATCTACGATATCCATCCCATAGGAGGCAAAATATTTAGAAACAGTGCCACCACCTCCTTCATCCACCTTTCCCATAGAGGCAACCTGATAGATAACTCCATGTTTATCAAAAAGATTTCTCAAATAACTTACATATTCAGCATGTGCCTCATTGGCAAGGTATTTTCCTCCGTGCCCCGTGTATCGGCTTATAACTACGCCGTAGCCTACTTTGGCATCATTAATTTCATCGTGAACCTCAAGATAATTGGGATCAATACCTGCTGTGACATCTGCAGAAAGGGCCATGGTTTTGCTCATTACTTCAAAGAAATTATCAGGAGTTGGATTAAGCCCATTCTTTTTGATAAGATTGTAAATTAAACTCTCAAAAATTCTGCTTTTGGCACTGGTATTTCCCTCGGAGCCAATTTCTTCTCTATCCATAAATAAGACCAAAACTGTGTAAAGAGGTTTATCTATATCAAGAAGGGCTCTGAAACTGGTATAAGCACAGATTCTATCATCCTGCCCATATCCTCCTATAAAGGCTGAATCAAAGCCCACGAATCTTGCTTTTCCAGCTGGAACGGCAAATATTTCAGCTGAAGAAAAGTCTTCTTCTGTAATCCCATATTTCTCCTCAAGTAATTTTAAAATTCTTTTTTTAACCCTTTCTTCTTTCTCCTTTTTTCCCTTTTTATCCCTTTCAAGGGGAATTCCTCCTGCAAGAATATTCAAATTTTCTGCAGGAATGGCTTCAGAAAGTTTTTTTTCTTCCTGTTTTTTTCGAGCAAGATGAGGAAGAAGGTCGCAAATAGTAAAAAGGGGTTCATCCTCTTTTTCTCCAAGAACAATTTTTACAAGAGAACCGTCTTTTTTCACTACCACTCCATGCAAAGAAAGAGGCATGGCCACCCAATGGTATTTCTTAATCCCTCCGTAATAATGGGTTTTTAAAAAAACAAGCTCCATCTTTTCGAAAAGGGGATGAAGCTTTAAATCAAGTCTTGGGGTGTCAATGTGGCTCACAATAATCTTTAAACCTTCAGAGATTGGCTTCTTTCCTTTTTTCCAGCAGGCAAGAAATTTGTTCCTGTATATAAAATATCCCCTGTCAGGGTCTTCCTCTTTAAAATTAGAGGCCGTAAGTTTTTCCTTAAAAAATTCAACACTTTCTCTTTCAGTCTTGACCTCAGAAAGAAAATCTACATAATCCCTGGAGAATTCCTCAAGCTCCTTTTTTTCCTCTTCCTTTAATTTCTCAAAAACATGTTCCATACTAAACCTCCTAAGCAGGATTCTAAAATTTATAAAATTTTACTGCAAAAGCTTAAATTTCCAAAGATTAATTTTCCTTTGTTTTTGCCTTTCTTGAAAATCCGAAGGTTTTACTTATTTTTGAATAAAATTTCAATGCAAAACTCATCCCTATTTGCCCAAGGGCTTTGCGTCTTGATAAATCCTGCAGAGATTCTTTAGTCTGGCATTTATATATGCTTGAGGAGGTAATAAAAAGGGCAGAACTTTTTGATATTATTCACTTCCACATTGAATATCTTCATCTGCCCCTGGTAAGCAGGATGAATTTTCCCTTTATAACCACCCTTCACGGAAGACTTGATCTTCCTGAATATGTTCCTTTTTTTGAAAAATTTAAGACTTATCCCTTTGTATCCATTTCATATTCTCAGAGAAAACCCCTTCCTTTTCTCAACTATAGAGCAAACGTTTATCATGGGCTCCCTGAAAATCTTTACAAATTTTATCCTTCAAAAGGGGAATATCTGGCTTTCTTAGGAAGGATCTCTCCTGAAAAAAGGCCTGACAGGGCTATTGAAATTGCCGAAAAATTTGGTATGAAGCTTTTTATTGCTGCTAAAGTGGACAAAGCAGATGAGGTATATTTTAAAGAGGTAATTAAACCTCTTTTGAAAAGCCCTTGGGTAGAGTATATTGGTGAAATTAGTGATAAAGAGAAAAACGAATTTCTTGGAAAGGCCTATGCTCTTCTCTTCCCTATTGACTGGCCGGAACCCTTTGGATTAGTTATGATTGAGGCCATGGCTTGTGGAACTCCTGTTATTGCTTGGAATTGCGGTTCTGTACCTGAAATAATTGAACACGGGAAAACGGGCTTCATAGTGGAAAGCATTGAGGAAGCCTTAGAAGCCTTGGATAAGGTTAAAGATCTTGATAGAGCCTATTGTAGAAAGGTTTTTGAGAGAAGGTTTACCGCAAGGAGAATGGCTGAGGAATATGTAAAGATTTATCAAGAGCTAAGCAAAGAGACCTTCCTTCTTAAAGCTGCCTAAAAAGACCTCTTCAATGGAAAAAAATATCCTTTTCATTGAAACTTATACCCTTAAAAACCAGGATTGTTTTGCCATCTTTGATGCCTTTGGAAATATAAATGTAGAACTCAATCCAGAAGAGGGTATCTATTACAAAGGAACTCGCTTTCTCTCTAAATTTAAATTTAAAATATTTGATAAATGTCCCATATTGTTGAGTGCCTCTGTAAAGGAAGACAATACCCTTTTTACTTCAGATTTAACCAATCCGGACCTTTTTCATCAAGACAAGCTCCTTATTCCCAAGGGAAGTATTCATATTTTCAGAAGTCGCTTTCTTTATGAAAACTGCTGTTATGAAAAATTTGTAGTGAGAAATTTTCATTTATCCCCTGTTGAACTTACTATTTCCTTTCACTTTGGGAGTGACTTTGTTGATATTTTTGAAGTAAGAGGGTTTAAAAGAAAAAAAAGAGGAAGCCTGCTTCCACCTCAAAGGGAAAAAAATAAATTAAGGCTTGGATATGAGGGCCTTGATGGTAAAAAAAGATTTTTTGAGATTTCCTTCAATCATATACCAGAAAATCTTTGTGAAGACTGTGCAAGCTTTAAAATTTATCTTGTCCCAAAAGAGGAATATCAACTTCTTATTACCTTAAAGTGTCTCATAGAGCTTGAAAGTTATTCTAAATTGTCTTTTTCAAAAGCTTTATATTTATTAAAAAAACATTTGGCAGATTGGGAAGAGGAGAGCTGTAAAATTTATACTTCTAATACCCATTTCAATCAATGGCTGAAACGCTCTTTTGCTGATATTATAATGCTTACTTCTAATACTCCCTTTGGCCCTTATCCCTATGCCGGTGTCCCCTGGTTTAATACCATATTCGGAAGGGACGGAATTATTACCTCCCTTGAGTGTTTGTGGATAAATCCACAGCTTGCTAAGGGAACCCTTGCTTATCTTTCGGAAACTCAAGCCAAAGAGTTTAATCCCTCTCAGGATGCCCAACCCGGAAAAATTGTCCATGAAATAAGAACAGGGGAGCTTGCTGAAATCGGTGAAATCCCCTTTGCAAGATATTACGGTAGTGCAGACGCAACTCCTCTTTTTGTAATTCTTGCAGGAAAATATTTTGAAAGAACAGGAGATCTTGATTTTATTAAAAAAATTTGGAAAAACATTGTCATGGCTGTTGAATGGATGGAAAACTTTGGAGACATAGACGGTGACGGGCTTATTGAATATGAGCCTTCAGAAATTGGTCTTGTCAATAAAGGCTGGAAAGACTCTGAGGATAGTGTTTTTTATGAAGATGGAAGCTTAGCCAGACCTCCCATTGCCCTTGTTGAGATTCAGGGATATGCCTATCGTGCCAAAAAGGAAGCAGCAAAGCTTGCAAGACTATTAGGAGAAAAAGATCTTGCTATAAAGTGGGAAAAATCAGCAGATAAAATAAAGGAGCTCATTGAGGAAAAATACTGGTGTGAAGAGATAAAATGTTATGCCCTTGCCCTTGATGGTGATAAAAGGCCTTGCAAAGTTAGAACAAGCAATGCAGGGCATCTTCTTTTTACAAAGGCTATTCCTCTTTCAAGAGCAAAGGAACTTTACGGTCTTTTTTTTGAACACCATTTATTTTCGGGCTGGGGAATAAGGACTCTTTCTTCCTTAGAGAAAAGATATAACCCTCTTTCCTATCATAACGGCTCTGTTTGGCCTCATGACAATGCCATCATAGGATACGGTTTTTCTCTTTACGGACTTAAATATGGAACTTTAAAAATTCTTGAAGCCCTCTTTGAAGCAAGCACTTTCTTTAAACTGCATCGTATTCCTGAGCTTTTTTGCGGTTTTAAAAGAAGGCCTAATGAAGGACCCACTCATTATCCTGTGGCTTGCCATCCTCAAGCTTGGGCAGCAGGGGCTGTCTTTTTACTCCTTCAGGGGTGCCTTGGACTTTCCTTTGAAGATAATAAAATCTCCTTTTATCACCCCTTACTCCCTCATTTTATAGAAGAACTCTGGATAAAAGATTTAAAATTCAAAGACGGAAAAGTGGATTTATATCTTAAAAATTACGGTGAGGATGTAGTCATAAATGTAGTCAAAAAAGAAGGAAATATTAAAATCATAATCGAAAAATAAGATTCTAATCAAATCTTCCTCTCAGGGGTTGTTTTTATAGAAATTTGGATTAAATTTCCAGAACTTAATAAATTTTTAAGAGAGGTGGAATTATATGCCTAAAATGAAAACCAATAGAAGCGCAGCCAAAAGGTTTAAAGTTACTGCTACAGGAAAGATTATGCACAGAAAAAGCGGAAAAAGCCATCTTTTGAGAAAGAAGAGTTCAAAGCGTAAGAGAGCTCTAAGCAAATCTAAAGAGCTCTTTAAAGGCTATTATTCTCATATAGCCAAAATTATTGCAGATAAATTTTAAGCTAATTCAACTTTTAATACAAGGGAGGTAATGAAACATGCCAAGGGCCAAAGGTGGTTTTAAAACCAGAAGAAGACATAAAAGGCTTCTCAAACTTACCAAGGGATATTGGGGCCAGAGAAAGAATGTTTTTAGAAGAGCTAAGGAAACCCTGGAAAGAGCCCTTGTTTATGCCTATAGGGATAGGCGCCAGAGGAAAAGGGATTTCAGAAAGCTCTGGCAGATAAGAATTAATGCTGCTGCCCGTTTAAACGGTCTTAATTATAGCAAATTTATAGGAGGCCTTAAGAAAGCGGGCATTGAACTTGACAGAAAAGTTCTTGCTTATCTTGCTGTAAATGAGCCTGAGACATTTAGTAAAATTGCTGAAATTGCTAAAAAAGCCTGGCAATAAATGAAACCCGAAGAAATAGAAGCCCTTAAAGAGAAGGCCTTTAAGGAATTTTCAGAGGCCAAAAACTTAACAGATCTTGAATCTCTAAGAGTCAAATATCTTGGGAAAAAGGGAGAAATCACTCAGGCCTTAAAATCTCTAAAGAACCTTTCTTTAGAAGAAAAAAGAATCTTTGGCTCTAAAATAAACGAGTTAAAAGAACTTTTAGAGGAGCTTTATCAAGAAAGAAAAAGAGTCTTACTTCTTGAAGAGGAAGATCGGGAAAAGGGAATTGATCCCACCCTTCCTGGGAGAAGACCAGATAGAGGGGCTCTTCATCCTCTAACCTTGGTGATTGAGGAAATCTGCGAGATTTTTACAAGGCTCGGTTTTGAGATTGTCACAGGACCAGAGGTAGAGTCAGATTACTATAATTTTACTGCTTTGAATATTCCTGAGTGGCATCCTGCAAGGGATATGCAGGCAACCTTTTATCTTAAAAATGGAGCTCTTTTAAGGACTCATACCTCTCCCATGCAAATAAGGGCTATGCTTGAAAAAACTCCACCTCTAAGAATTATTGCTCCTGGAAAGGTCTATCGCTGTGATGCCGATGTGAGACATTCCCCCATGTTTCATCAGGTAGAAGGCCTTATGATTGATGAAAAAACAAGCTTTTCAGATTTAAAGGGGATTCTCTCCTTTTTTGCAAGGGAAATTTTTGGTGAAAAGACACGGGTAAGATTTAGACCAAGTTATTTTCCCTTTACTGAGCCTAGTGTGGAAATGGATATAAGCTGTGTCATTTGTGAAGGTAAAGGATGCAGAGTATGTAGCCAAACTGGATGGCTTGAGATCCTTGGTGCTGGCATGGTTCATCCGGAGGTCTTAAAAGCAGTTAATTATGATACTACCAAATGGCAGGGGTTTGCCTTTGGCCTTGGAGTAGAAAGAATTGCCATGATCAAGTACGAAATTGATGATATAAGGCTTTTCTTTGATAACCATCTTTATTTTCTTGAATCCTTTAAATAAAGAGAGAAAAGATGAGGGTCCCCATAAGCTGGCTATCTGAATTTATTGAGTTAAAAAAATCTTCTGAAGAAATTGCAGAAATCCTTACCCTTTCTGGTCATGAAGTTGAAGAAGTTTTTGATCCCTATAAAAAGCTTGGAGATTTGATTTCGGTCAAAATTCTTGAAGTGCTTTCTCCAGAAGATTTAAAAGAGGTGGTTCTTTGCAGGGTTACCGATGGAAAGGAAACCTTTTCGGTTTTAACCACAGCAAAAGATCAGGTTAAACCCGGGCTTATTCTTGCCCTTGCCAAACCAGGAAGCCTTACCTTTTCTCATCAAAAGGTGGAAGTAAAGGAAATTAAAAAATATCGCTCGGAGGGGATGTTTCTTTCTCCCTTTGAGGCAGGAATTTCTGAGATTAAAGATGCTCTCCTTGTTTTTCCTGAAGATACTCCCCTCGGAAAGTCCATATACGAGATTCTCAACATAAAAGAGCCTGTTTTAGAAATAGCCATAACTCCCAATAGGGGGGATTTACTTTCCATTTACGGTGTGGCAAGGGAGCTTAACCTTATTTGCGGCTGGGAATTAAAGCCCCTTTCCTTTGAGGAGTCCCTTTTAAAGGGAGAGCCCTTTGAAGGCGAAATAAAGATTCTTGAAGAAGAGGGATGTTTTAGGTATATAGGAAGGCTCTTTAAAGGCGTTAAGATTTCAGAAAGCCCCTTTTTTATTTTAAAGAGGCTCTTTCTTTGTGGGCTAAGACCCATAAACAATATTGTTGATATTACCAATTATGTCCTTCTTGAGTTAGGACAACCCCTTCATGCCTTTGACTGGGAGAAAATTAGTGGTAAAAAGATTTTAATAAGGAGAGCCCACCTCGGAGAAAAACTTCTTATGCTCGATGGAGTTGAAAGAACCTTCACAGAGGAGGATCTGGTCATTGCCGACTCCGAAAAAGCTCTTGTTCTTGCAGGAATTATGGGAGGGGAAGATTCTGGGGTAACCGAAAATACTCAGAATATTTTTCTTGAATCAGCCTGGTTCAATCCCAAATGGATAAGGCTTTCTGGAAAGAGGCATCGTCTTACCACTGAAAGCAGTTATCGCTTTGAAAGAAAGGTTGATCCGGAAGGTGTCCTTTTTGGTGCCCTTAGAGCCACAGAATTAATTCTAAAAATTACTGAGCCTTCAGAAATTTCTCAAATTGTGGATGTTTATTCAAGGCCTTTTAAAAGCCCCTTAATTGAAATTACTTCTCAAAAAATAAACAAAATTCTTGGATTTAAAATTGAAAAATCTTTTATAGAAGCAACTCTTAAAAAACTTGGAAAACTTCAAACAGAGGGAGATACCTTTAAATTAAGGCCCCATTCCTTCAGGCAGGACCTTGAGATTCCCGAAGACCTTGTTGAAGAAATAGCAAGGCTTTACGGATACGACCGCATTCCTGCTACCTTTCCTGTAGCTGAACTTAAAGCCAAGGCCTCAAGGCTTGAACTCCAACTTGAAAGAAAAATCAGAGAGATTTTAAAGGGCTTTGGATTATTTGAAGTTATAACTTACAGTTTTATAAATCCTGAAACTCTGCAAAAATTGAATCTTTCTGAAAGAGATGAAAGATTAAAGGTTATTGAACTTGAAAACCCCATTTCCTCCCATCTTTCAGTGATGAGAACCTCTTTAATTCCTGGGCTTCTTGAAGTGGCAAAATTTAATTCAGCAAGAGAAGTTGAGGATCTTTCTATTTTTGAGGTGGGTAAAGTTTTCTTTCCAGATACTGAGCTTGCAAGTGAATTCACCCATCTTGCCATCCTTCTCAAGGGAGAAAAGAAACTTCTTCCTTGGGAAGGTTATAAAAGAAAATATGACCTTTTTGACCTCAAAGGAATCCTTGAAGAGCTTTTTTCAGCCCTTTCTCTTGAGGTTGAAATGAGACCCTATTCTCAGGAGCTCTTTCTTAAAAAAGGCTTTTCCTACGATCTCTATTTATCAGGGATAAAAATTGGCTTTGCTGGAGCCATGAAAAATTATGTGCTTGAAAGCTTGGATTTAAAAAAACCACTCTTTGTGGCAGAAATTGATCTTTCAAAAATTTATACACTTTATTCTGAAGTAAAAAGGACATATACCATTCAAAAACCACCCAAATTTCCTTCTACTTTCAGGGATATTAGTTTTATTATAGACAAAGAGGTTCCCTATGGCGAAATCCTCTCTTACATAAAGGGGCTTGAAATACCCTATTTTGAAAAAATGGAGCTTATTGCCCTTTATGAAGGTCCGCCCATTCCTGAAGATAAAAAAAGTATTACTCTTCGCTTCTGGTTTAGGAGTGAAGAAAGGACCCTTTTTGATGATGAAGTAAATGCCTTGCAGGATGAAATAGCTAAGAAAATTTTTGCTCATTTCAAAGCCAAACCCAGATAATTAATGGAAAAATTAACCCGAAGAGAGATTGTAAAAAAACTTCATCAAAAAACAGGGCTTTCTCAGAGGTTTCTTCATCTTTTTGTGGAAACCCTTCTTGAAGAAATAATAAAGGCCCTTGAACTTAAAGAACCGGTTAAGATTGCAGGCTTTGGAACCTTTATTCCCCATGAAACCAAGCCAAGAAAAGGAAGAAATGTTAAAACTGGAGAAGAAGTAATTATAAACCCTTTTAAAAAGGTCTCCTTTCATCTTGCTCCTACCTTAAGAGCTGAGCTCCATAATGAAAAGGAAAGATAAAAAAGATGCTCCTCTTTTTTACTCTCTTAAAGAAACCTGCAGACTTTTAAATATTAAGCCCCACATTCTTGATTACTGGGAAAAACGAATTCCAGAAATTAAACCTCATAAAATTGGAAAAAGGAAATTTTTCAAAAAAAAAGATTTAGAAATTCTTTTCAGGATAAAAAAGCTCCTTGATGAGGGCTATACCTTAGAGGGGATAAGAAAAAAACTATTTTTTTCAAAGGGTGATACAAAGTTAAAAAAGCAAGAAAGGGCAAGTCCGAGTTTATTTCCCGATCTCTCCCCTCCCCCACCTTCAAAAATTATCCCTGAATACACACTAAATAGGTCAGAAAATTTGAAAAAAATTCTCAAAGAGGTTCTGGAAGAACTTAAAGAAATTTATAAATCCCTTTAAAAGTTAACTAATTTGAGAAATTTTTATCACATACCTTGAATTAACCCAAAATTGAAGTAATTTTATATTTAAAATTATTTAAAAGGAGGTTGTGCTATGGCAGAAAGATTGGAACTTTACAAATGCAATGTTTGTGGAAATATTGTATTGGTTATGCATGGAGGAAAGGGTGAGCTTGTCTGCTGTAATAAACCCATGGAGCTTCAAAAACCTGGAACAGTAGATGCTGCAGCTGAAAAACATGTCCCAGTAATTGAGAAACATGGAGATGTTTACAAAGTCAAAGTGGGAAGTGTTCCTCACCCAATGACAGAGGAACACTATATTGAGTGGATTGAGCTTCATGCCGATGGAGATAGAGTTTATATTAAGTTTTTGAAACCAGGAGATGCCCCAGAGGCAGAATTTACAGTAAAGGCTGAAAAAGTGCTTGCCAAGGAATGGTGTAATCTTCACGCCTATTGGGAAGGAGCCCAGGTTTGTGAACCCTCTGAAAAATAAATATCAATGCCAAAGGAGGAGACCATGAAGAAGTATAAGTGTAATGTCTGCGGTTATGTCTATGATCCTGAAGTGGGAGATCCCAGCCAGAATATTCCTCCAGGGACTCCCTTTGAGCAATTACCTGACAGCTGGACCTGCCCTGTTTGTGGGGCCTCTAAGGACGATTTCAGTCCAGAAGAATAATCACTTAGGACAAGCTTAAAGAGCCTGTCCTACAGGCTTTTTAGGAGGAACCTATGGGTAAATATGCCCTATTTGCCTTTAGCGGTGAACCCATGTGTTTTATTCATGTCTTATTAAATGCTCTTGATATGAATGCCAAAGACCTTGAAGTTAAAATAGTTTTAGAGGGTGAAGCAACCAAACTTATTCCCCAATTTTATGAAGAAGATAGTCCTATTTACCTTCTTTCTCAGAGGGTCCTTTCTCAAGGGCTTATAGAAGGAGTTTGCAAGGCCTGTTCTCAAAAGTTTGGAACCTATGAAATTGCTGTTAATAAAGGCCTTAAAATACTTGATGATATGGCCAATCATGCCGGAATGGCAAAATTTTTAAAAGAGGGTTATCAAATAATCACTTTTTAGGAAGGAGGTGGAAGCTAATGAAGGCTGTTAAGGTAAAAGAAAATTTTTATTGGGTTGGAGCCATTGACTGGAATGTTAGAAACTTTCACGGTTATTCTACTTTTAGGGGCACTACTTACAATGCCTATCTGCTGATTGACGAAAAGGTGGTTCTCTTTGACACAGTTAAACATGGCTTTGAAGAGGAACTTCTTAAAAGGATAAGCTCAGTCATTGGGCCTGAAAGGATTGATTATCTGGTTATCAATCACATTGAGCCTGACCATGCTGGAGGTTTTGCCAAAATAGTTGATGTAATCAAGCCTGAAAAGATATTCTTAACAAAAAACGCAAGACTCGGGATCCTTGCCCATTTTCATAAGGAAGATTATCCCTTTGAGGAGGTTAAAACCGGAACTTCTGTAAAAGTAGGCAAAAGAACTCTTACCTTTATTGAGACCCCCATGATTCACTGGCCAGACAGTATGATGACTTACATTCCTGAAGAAAGGATTCTTGTTTCTCAGGATGCCTTTGGTGCCCATTATGCAACAAGCCAGCGTTTTGATGATGAGGTGGATGAGTGTGAGCTTATTCAGGAGGCCCGCAAATACTATGCCAATATCGTTTATCCTTACTCACCGCAGGTAAACAAACTCCTAAAAACCGTAAAAGATATGAATCTTCAGATTGAGATGATTTGTCCTGATCACGGAGTTATCTGGAGAAAAAATCCAGAAAAGATTGTTTCCCTCTATGAAAGGTGGAGTTCCTTTACCTGTGATCCTAAGGTATTAATTCTTTATGACACCATGTGGAAGAGCACAGAAAAAATGGCCTATGCAGTAATGGAAGGGGTATTTGAGGAAGGAGTTCCTGTAAAAATGTGCAAGCTTTCAGTAACAGACTGGACTGAACTTATGGCTGATGTCCTTGAGGCAAGGGGACTTGTCCTTGGATCACCTACACTCAATAACGGCTTATTACCCACAGTTTCTGGGTTTTTAACCTATATGAAGGGACTGAGACCAAGAGGGAAAGTGGGAGCAGCCTTCGGTTCTTACGGCTGGAGTGGTGAGGCAGTAAAGCTTCTAAATCAATATCTTCAAGAAATTCAGGCTGAAATTGTCCATGAAGGAATCAAAGCAAAATATGTTCCTGATGAAAAGGTTCTCTTTGAGTGTATGGAACTCGGAAAAGCTGTTGCAAGGAAGGTAAAGGAGCTCTGTTCTGCTTAGTGAAGGGTATTTAAAAAAGGATATCTGGTCCATTCTTGAAAAAACAGGGCTTGAGGAGCTAAAAGAGGCTCTCAAGCCCTTTCCTCCATCAAAAAGGGTAAGTTTTCTTATTGGGGCTTTTTTGCATCCTCAGGAAGAGGTTCGCTGGAAGGCTATTTATGCCTTTGGATTTACTGCGGCAGAACTTGCAAAAATAGAAATGGAAAGGGCAAGAATTGTTATCAGAAGGCTCATGTGGATGCTAAATGAAGAATCAGGAGGTATGGCCTGGGGAGTTGGAGAAGGCTTTGCAGAGGCCCTTTATAACTCTGAGGCTTTGAAAAGGGAATATCTACAAATTTATGTGTCTTATATCTGGCCCGAAGGAAATTATCTTGAGTATCCTCCTGCACAAAGGGGAATTATCTGGGGTGTGGGAAGGCTTGCCCAGAAATACCTTGAAGATCTCTTAAAAATCTCAGCCCATGAATATATAATTTTTCATCTTAATTCAGAAGATTCTTTGGTTGCCTTTTATTCACTCTGGGCTTTAAGTTTTTTCAAAGAATCAATTGAATTTACACCCCTTAAAGTGAAAATTGAAAGGGCTCTTTCTTTGGTAGAAAAGACCCTTCCAGAACATTTATTCTTTGACGGAAAATCCTTGAAAATATATAAACCTTCAGATTTAAAAGCTCTTCTATCAAATTAAACTCCTTTCTTTAAAAACCCGTAGTAAGTGCTAAAATTGGGCTATGCAAAAAATCATTAAGGCCCTTGGGCTTGTTTTTGGAGACATCGGAACAAGTCCTATTTATACTCTTAGTGTCATCTTTCTCCTTCTTCCTGTAACCTATGAGAATGTTCTTGGGGTTTTATCTCTTATTTTCTGGACTCTTATCATCCTTCCTACGATTCAATATACAGTTTTAGCTATGAGTCTTAGCTTAAGGGGGGAAGGAGGAACCTTAATTCTTTCGGAAATCTTAAAATCATTAATTAAATCAAGAAGGGCCCTTGGGGTTGTCACCCTTATTTCTTTTATTGCCATCTCTCTTTTAATGGGAGATGGAGTTATTACCCCTGCCATAAGTATTCTTAGTGCCGTTGAAGGAATCTCTTTAATTCCTGGAATACCTCATTTAACAGAAACTCACATTGTATTGATAAGTATTTTTATTGCTACCCTCCTTTTTTCTTTTCAGGCAAGGGGAACAGAAAAGGTTTCTGGGGCCTTTGGGCCTGTAATGTGCCTATGGTTCTTCAGTCTTTTTCTACTTGGTTTGGTTTACCTATTTAAAGTGCCCTCAGTACTTAAAGCTATAAATCCCTTCTACGGAGTAGAATTTTTGATGAAAAATGGCTGGAAGGGGTATCTCGCTTTGGGAGAGATTATTCTTTGTGCTACAGGTAGTGAGGCCATGTATGCGGATATGGGGCATCTCGGAGCAAGACCTATAAAGAAAGCCTGGAAACTTGTCTTTGTGGCTTTAATAATCAATTATTTCGGACAAGGGGCCTTTCTTCTTCTCAATCCGCAGGCCAAATTTGTTCTTTTTGAAATGTGTCTTCATCTGATTTCATATTTATATGTTCCCTTTTTAATTCTTGCTCTTCTTGCAACCATCATTGCCTCACAGGCCATGATAAGCGCCATGTTTAGCATTGTCTATCAAGCAATTTCTGCACGAATTCTTCCCATCTTAAAGGTTAAATATACCTCAAGAGAACTTGCCTCTCAAATTTACATCGGCACAGTTAACTGGTTTTTCTATATAGCGGTTTGTTATATTATGTATCTTTTTGGAAGCTCGGCTAAATTAGCTTCTGCCTACGGTCTTGCCGTTACCGCTGATATGAGCATAACTGGCCTTTTTCTCATTAGTGTCTTTTTTATAAAGAAAAATTATAAATATTTTCTACTATCTATTTTTACAGCTTTAACTTCTATTATTTATTTTTCTTCAACCCTTCACAAATTTCCAGTGGGAGGATACTGGTCCATTGTCCTTGCAAGCTTTCCCTTTGCCGTAATTCTTTTATACACACAGGGGCAAAAAAAGCTTTATAAAAGCTTAAAATTTTTAAGCCGTGAGGAATTTATTCACAAATTCAGCAGATTTTATGCCAATAATCCCAAAATCCAGGGAACTGCATTATTTCTTATCCGGGATCCCCATACCTTTCCTCCCTATGTGATAGAAACCATCTTTTTCCACGGAATTCTTTATGAAGAAAATATTTTTGTTTCCCTTATTCGTAAAAACGAACCTTACGGAATTACCACGGGTTTTATTGAGGAACTCTGTCCAGGTGCTAAGGTTTTTGAAATCGCCTACGGATATATGGAATATTTGAGGGTTGAGGATATATTAAGAGAACACGGAATAGATGAAAGAGCCATTTTTTATGGCCTTGAGGATATAGAAACAAGACACCCTATCTGGAAGCTCTATGCCACCCTGAAACAGTTAAGCCCTCACTTTGTAAAATTTATGGAACTTCCTGCTACCAAACTCCACGGAGTTTTAACACGCATTGAAATTACTTAAAACTCAAGATGAAAAAGGAAGATCTCCTTAAAAAATTTGCCTGGGACGGGGTTCAATGTGAGGAAGAGTTAATTCTTAGGGCCATGCTCTATGATGACCCCCAATGGATACTTCAAAGCTTTTCCAAAGAATTTCTTAAAAACCTTTTTCTTAAACATATTCATAGATTTGAAAGAGAAAACCGTTCTTTTTGGAAACTCCTTTTAGAGGTCAGTAATGAAGAAATTGAGCGAGCCTCAAAAGAAAACCTTAGAGAAGGTTGTAAACCTATCCCTTACTGAAGGATTTTACTTAGCAGGTGGAACTGCACTTACTATAAAATATTCTCATAGAGTCTCTGAAGATTTTGACTTTTTCACTTTCCCTGAGAGGGAAATTGACCTTCTAACCTTTGACATTAAAAGTCAAACCTTACCCATAGAGTGGACAGTAAAAAAAATGGATACCCTAATTTTTTATTATATAATAAACGATCATTATATAAAATTCTCCTTTTTTAGATATCCCTATATTCTTCTTGAAAAACCAGAATTTCACGATTCTTTAAAAATTTTTATTGCAAAGGATGTGGATATTGCCTGTATGAAAGCCGTTGCTATTGTCCAAAGAGGTTCAAAAAAGGATTTTTTTGATTTGTGGTTTTTAATGAATCTACATAAATGGAAGTTAGAAGATATATTTGATTTTCTCAAGTATAAATATCCCAAGTATAATCCAGGAATGTTCTTAAAAGCTTTAACCTATTTTGAGGATGCAGAAAGAGAATCTTACAAAGATATAGATTTTCAATGGGAGGAGATAAAAATCTTTTTTAATAAAGCTGTTTCAAACTTTTTAGGTCATTAAAAGTTCTTTAATCTCCTCAACGGATAAGACCTTCCCCTGTGAAACAAGCTTTCCGTCAATCACAAGGCCTGGGGTTGTAAGGACTCCATGAGCTGCAATCTGCAT
This sequence comes from Thermodesulfobacteriaceae bacterium UBA6232, assembly GCA_002441555.1. Lineage (GTDB taxonomy): Bacteria > Desulfobacterota > Thermodesulfobacteria > Thermodesulfobacteriales > Thermodesulfobacteriaceae > Caldimicrobium. Next base: position 43,024 of record DJWK01000022.1, on the reverse strand, counting down.
AAAATCCTTTATCTTTACAAGGTCTGCCTCAATTCCCAGTTCATCAAGGGCTTTAATCACATTTTCATAAAGTAGCTCACATTTGGGACATCCTGGGCCAAGCACTTTGATCTCCTTTTTCATAAGCCTCCCTCCTCCGTTTTTATGTGAATAGAATTTGGTATAAGTATCCGTAAAATGCAGAAATAATAATAACCAAGATGGCATAAGTTAAAGTTCTTTTGGTTCCCATAATGGCTCTTAACACAAGAAAACTTGGAAGAGAAACCGCTGGCCCTGCAAGAAGCATGGCAAGGGCTGGCCCCTCTTTAACCCCCTGGGCCATAAGCCCCTGAATAATGGGAACCTCGGTTAAAGTGGCAAAATACATAAGTGCCGTAATGACTGCCGATAAAAGATGAGTAAAAAATCCAGTTCCTCCAAGAAGGGCCTCAATAAATCTTTTGGGGATATATCCTTCTCCCTCAATTCCTCCAAGGAAAAAACCTGATACAAATACTCCTATGAAAAGTAAAGGAAAAATCTGCTTGGCAAGGATATAGGAATTATCAAACCACTCACCAAGGATTCCTTTTTCTTTATTAGCAAGATAGGAAACCAAGATAACTCCTGCAATAAAGGGAATTTCTTTATAGGGTTGAAAGATAGCAAGAGCAAGAACAATAATAGCAGAAAAGGCCAAATTCTTAAAGGACATATTAAAAAATCCTTTCATCTCAACCAATAACAATAAATAAAAGAGGTAAAGAAGTGGCCATTTATAAGGAAGATTTGAAGTAGCTATGAGAAGAATTGCCACAAGGGTTGCAAGAAAAAATACCGATTTTTCAAAACTTAGCCCCTTTTCTGCCTGAAAGCCTTGAAATCCAGAGAGCCTTTGTTTTTCAAATTCTCTAAAAATAAAGTGCATTAAAATTCCGATTAAAATTCCCATAGAAATTGATCCCAGGGCCCTTGCAATACCGATATCAAGCCCTAAAACCTTGGCTGAAAGCACAATGGCAAGCACATTTATGGCAGGCCCAGAATAAAGAAAAGTGGTAGCTGGCCCAATACCTGCTCCCTGAAGATAAAGCCCTGCAAATAAAGGCAAAACCGTGCAGGAACAAACTGCCAATACTGTTCCAGCAACCGAAGCCACCAAAAAGGCAAAAACTTTGGGAGAATCCGGGCCAAGATATTTAAGAACGGATTCCTTGGAAATGAAAGTGCTTATAGCTCCTGCTATAAAAAAAGCGGGAACCAAACAATAAAGCACATGTTCCCTTGCATACCAGCTGAGTAGAAGGACCCCTTCCTTCAATCCTTGAAGTATTCTTTCAGGATAAGGAAAGAGATAAAAAAAGGCATAAAAAAGAATGAACCCTACTATAAATTTAATCTCTCTTCTCAAATCCATGACCCACCACCTATCTCTCTTCTTTAGTTTGATAATAAAGAGGAGTTTCCTTTAACTTTTTGGCTAATTCAATAACCTCTGGAATATCTTTCATTGTATCTAAGAGTTTTTTAGTAAGTTCTTCGGTAAAGGCATCCTCATAATGGAGAGAATAAATCTGGTAAAATTTTAGACGCTTGGTTTCTACAAAACCTGCCTGCTCAAGTTTTTGAAGATGTTTAGTTAGAGTTGGTTGGGAGACACCAAGAAGCTGGGTTAGTTCGCAAACACAACAGGGCCTGATACTTAAAAGATAAAGAATCTTGAGCCGGTTTATGTCTGATAAGGCCTTTATTTTCTGAGAAAGTCTCTTTAAATCCATGTTTCATAACTTAATACCTTTATAGCTATTTGTCAATATAGTTAAAAAATTTAAAACCTGCAAAGTGAGGAAGAATCACTTGACAATAAAACATTTAAGCCCCGTAAGTTTACAAAAATAAATATCTCTAAGGCAAGCTAACCCTTATGACTAAAAATAGCCTGTATAAAAAAAGAAACTTGCCCTCTCCCTTTGTGGAAGAGGGCTCCATCTGAATTAAAAATTTACTCAAAATCCTAAACTTAATCTTAAGCCGAAGATGTGGCCCTTGCGATCAGGCTCAGCCTTAAGGTCATCTTCCATATATTGCCAGTCAAAGGTTAAAACAGAGTTAAATTTTTTTTCAACTTCATAGAGAGGTATTGCGAGATAGGCCTCATAGGCCCTTGTGGATTTTAACTCCTCATTTTTGGAGGGGGCTTTCAGATAGGCATATCCTGCTCCAAAGGTAAAATTTCTGTTTAAAACCTTGCACCTATATTCCAGACCAAAGCTATACATGCTTTTGTAATCAATTTCTGCAGAATCGTCCTGAAAACCCGCTCTGAAAAAAACTCCCAGACGCTCCTTTATTACATCCTGATCAAAGGATACTCCCCAGCCTTTCAAAGCCTCTTTATCCTCCTCTTTCCAATCGGGAAATTTTTTATTGGTGGAAAAAATATAGATTCTGTAGTTTCCTTCACCCAAGGAGGTATCAAATTTATAACCCAGCTGAAGGGCATAATAATTGTAATTTTTCTTATCAAATCTTGGATTCTCTGACTCCTCGGTTTTACTCTGCATCCCAAGAGCTCTTAAATGAAAAGGTCCCTTTTCAAATTCAAGGGCAACCCCGTAATCATAGCTGATAAGGTTAGCAAGAGGGTTATTTACAAAAACCTCATTCATAAACTGGCCTATTTCATCATTGGCAAACCTGTTGTCATCAATAAAGGCAGTTCCATCAATAATCCCCAAGGTAGCCTTTAAAGTGGAGTTACCTGGAAGGCTAAAGGTTCTTGCATACCAGAGTTCCTGAAGATGATCCCTTGATCTTCCATTGATGTTGTGAAGATCATCCCTTAGGTCATCGGCATTGGGTGAAAGGATAAAGGGGCTGTATTTCTTTATTCCATTTTCTTTAGCAAAGCTTGCCCGAAGAGAAAACTCATCCACCTCAGTAGGTTTAAAACTTAAACTTCCATCAAAAACCACTGAGCCTCTATCTTTGTCCTTAAATTCTCCACCTCTTTTCTCAAGCCACTGGTGCACAAAGGTTAAATTGGCCTCAAAGGAGAGTTTTTCATTGAGCTCAAGGGCAGAAAGAGTTTGGGCTTGAAAAAGTAGCAAAAGAGACAAACCTGATCCAATTATAACCTTTTTCATGCTTCACCTCCCATCTGTGTATTTTTATAGGTGTTCCTCTTCTCTTACCTTAATTCCTAAGTTGTCGATTATCCACTCTCTACCTCTCTCCTTTCCATCAAAGCAGGAGAATAAATCAGCCATAAGCCACATAAAGTAAAAGCTGCGGCTAAAACAAAACCAAATACCACAACTACCAGACAATCATTTAATAGCATAAAATGAAAAAAAGTAGCACAAATTGTGAAAAAAATAACTTTTTAACCCTTTTATAACCCACTAAAGGGCAAGGAGGAATGGTGAGCCACTATTTTCAATTGATTCCCCACTAATTTGTATACAAAAGTAAACTCAACTCGTATAGTTTCTCCGGTTTTTGCACTGGTAAAGTAATAATTACCCTGACTTATGGCGATTTCATTAAAAATTAGATTTCCTGCAACCTCAAATCTTATCGCCTTCCAGGGCTCAAGGGCAAAACCTTTATCTTCTTTGATATTTCCTCCTACAAAGTATGACAAAGCTTCTTCAAAATTAAGTCTGAATTGCTTTTCCCTTGCCTTGGTAGGCTTAAATAAAACTATTCCCTCGTCATAATTATACATTTCTTTTATAAATTTTTTAGCAAATTCTACAAAGTCCTTTTTCTCTGTGTAAAGCCTTCCTATTTCAATAATTCCTTTTGCCCAGCTCTCTTGAGCTTTTTGAATCATTTCTTGGGTTATCATATCTCCCCTCCTCCTTTGTTTTATTAAAATCCTAAAAAGTTTCCTATCTGATAGACCAAAAAGGCGCAAACCCAGGCCACAAGGGTGTGAAGTAAAATAGCCTGTCCGTAAAGCTTAAAAGTTCCCAGCTCTGCTTTAAGGGCTATTCCGTAAACAAAACATGGCCAGTAGAGAAGAACAAAAACCATAAAACTCAATGCTGAAAGGGGTGTAAAGTGTTTTTGAAGTATTGGGATTAATCCTCCTGCCTCTTCAGGTTCTTCTGCAGAAAGCGTTGCTATACCAAAGGTGGAAAAGACATTAGATATAGCCTCTTTTGTCTTTTCAATAAACTTTTGACCTATGCTTTTAAGATCTTCAAGCAGATTAACCTCTTTAATCTCTTTTTCCTCTTCCATCCCATAAATCTGAGCCATAGTTGAGACTACCACTTCTTTTGCCAAGATACCTGAAAGAAGACTTGAGGCACTGGCCCAATCTCCATACCCAAGAGGCTTAAAAATCGGGGCTACTGTAGAGCCAATTTTCCCAAGTAACGAATCCTCTGGTTTTTCTGGTTTCCAGGGAAGATTAAGCAATCCCCATACTATTATATTTATTAAAAGAATCCAGGTTCCAGCTTTGATTACAAAATGTCTCAATTTCATCCAGGTATGAATTCTCAAATCTCTAAAGGTGGGAAATCTGTAGGGCGGAAGTTCCATAATAAAAGGTGAACTTTCTCCTTTGTAAAAAAGTTTATGCATTACAATACCCACTGCCATGGCTATGGCAATTCCAAAGGTATAAAGAAAGAAAAGAACCGTTCCAGATGAACTTGCGAAAAAGGCAGAAATAAAAACCACATAAACAGGAAGTCTTGCTCCGCAGGACATAAAGGGAACAAGAAACATGGTAAGTTTGCGTTCTTTTTCCTGTTCAAGAACTCTTGTGGCATAAACAGAAGGAACATTGCACCCAAATCCCATAAGCATAGGAATAAAGGACTTTCCCTGAACTCCGAAAGCTCTCATTACTCTATCCATAAGAAAGGCAGCTCTCGCCATATAACCGGAACTTTCAAGAAGAGTTATTAAAAGCATTATCATTCCAATTACCGGAATAAAAGTAAAAACTATCCCTACCCCTCCTATAATTCCATCTGTAATAAGTGAGATTATCCAATCAGGAGCACCTACTGCCTCTAAACCAGCCCCTGCCCATATAATCACAAACTCACTTATGGTTTCGTCAAGAAAATCCACATAGGGATTAGCTATATCAAAGGCAAGCTTAAATAAAAGCCACATTATAAGAAGAAAAAGAGGTATTCCCAAATAGCGGTTTAGTAAAATATTGTCAATTTTTTCTGTAAAGGTTATTTTTCTAATTTCAGGTCTTGAAAGCACTTTCTTCACTGCTCCTGCGGAAAGACCATAGCGGGTATCGGTAAGAAAATCTTCAAAGTCCATTCCATGCACCTTCTCAATATGCTCTAAATAACTTTTAAGCAAAGTTTTATCATATTTAATTCCAAGTTTTTGCAATACCTCTTCATCTCCCTCAAGAACTTTTAAAATGATTCCTTTGGTAAGCTCTTCTTCTGATAACTGCGGGTTCAGGGTAAGAAGATGGCTTTTAGTTTTTCTAATAAGCTCTTCAATATCTTCTCCATAGGATAAATCCTTAGGAAGGATACTTTTTTCATAAACCTCAACAACCTTTTCCTTTAACTTTTCAATACCCTCTCCTCTTGTGGCAACCGTTGGAACAATCTTTACTCCAAGCAACTCCTCAAGAAGGGCTATGTCAATTTTATAGCCCAATTTTTGAGCTTCATCATACATGTTTAAGGCTACAACCATAGGAATTCCGAGCTCCATCAATTGAATCACAAAAAAGAGATTCCTTTCAAGATTGGTAGAATCAACCACACAGAGAATTACATCAGGTCTCTGGGTAAAGAGAAAATCTCTGGTAATCTTCTCTTCAAGAGAAAAAGGGGTAAGACTGTAAGCTCCAGGAAGGTCAATGAAGTGCAAAAGGTAGTCTCCCGTTTTAAAGGTAACCTCTTTCTTTTCTACAGTAACTCCAGGCCAGTTCCCTACTTGAAGCTTAGCCCCAGCAAGTGAATTTATTAAGGTAGATTTTCCTGTATTTGGATTTCCGCAAACGGCAATCCTTATTTCTTTCATTTTATAACCTCCACTTCAATCTGGTCTGCCTCATTTTTTCTCAAAGAAAGGTGATAACCCTTTACTATTACATCAATGGGATCTCCTAAGGGAGCTACTTTTTCAACTACAATCTCTTCACCTGGAAGAATACCCATGGTTTGAAACCTTCTTTTTAAATTTTTGTTTCCGCTAATTCTGATAATTTTTCCCTTAGTTCCGGGTTTTAAATCGCAAAGCTTCATCTTATCACACCTCCTCTTTTTAGGTTTTTTCAACCAAAATTTTCATGGCAAGACTTCTGCTTAAAGCAATCTGGGTGTTTTCAAGTAGAACCAATAAAGGCTGCCCTGGTTCATTTTTTATAACTCTTATGGCCATACCTGGCATGAACCCCAAACTCTTGATTTTGCTTGCCTCCTTTTTACAAAAAAGACATCCTTTTGAACAAACCTCTTCAAGACTTCCCAGGCTATGTAAGAGCTTCTCGTCCTTAACTTCAGAAATAACACCCCTTTCTCCTTCCCTCATTAACCCCAAGGGTATCATAGCTACCACCTCCCTTTAGCTATTTAAAATGAAAATCAATCTCAATTACAAAGCAAAAATTTTTCTATTACCCTTTTAATAGTGCAAAGCCCTGCTTGTTTGCAATAGATACATTTTTCCGGGGCACAGGCCTTTGCACATTTCATCATTTCATGAGAGACAAATCTTGTAAAAAAACAATATAGTCTGCTCCTTTAAACAAATTTTCCATATTTCTTTTGGGTTGGCTAAGAAAGGTTACTTCAATGCCTGTTTTTTTTGCATATTCTTTCAAATAAGGTTCATATCTATCATATCCACCAAGGATGACAATTTTCATTTTCCTACCTCCCTTTTAAGAAATAACTTTAATTGATTTTGAATTTCAATTTTATAAATGAAATTTATTTTGTCAAGGGGGTTAAAAATTTTTAAAAAACTTGCAAAAGGAAGATTAAAAATTTAAAATTGTAGTGTGATGAAAATTGCCATTGTCGGAGCAGGTTCTTGGGGAACGGCCCTTGGAAAAATCCTTTCTGAAAAGGGATTTGAAGTTTTTCTTCTTGCAAGAAGATCCGAAGTAGTTTCCTCTATAAACTCTTTAAGAGAAAATCCGGCCTATCTTCCCAAAATTTCCCTTCCTGAAAATCTCAAGGCTACCCTTGATCCTGAAGAAGCGTTAAGTAAAGCTAAACTTGTAATCTGGGCTATCCCCTCGCACACCCTGGAAAAAAATTTGATTAAATTTAAACCCCTTTTGGTTAATATTCAGTTTCATATATCAGGCATTAAAGGAATAGATATAGAAACGAAAAAGACCCCACTTACCATTCTTAAGGAACAACTGGGAGAAGATAAATTCTACTTTGTTCTTGGTGGACCCTCCTTTGCCCTTGAGGTGGCCAAGGAGCTTCCAACTGCCGTTGTGGTTGCAGGCTCAAAAAAAGAGGAAACCCAAAAAATTCAAGAAATCCTTGCTTGGAAATATTTCAGAGTTTATCGCAGTTATGACCCAGTTGGTGTTGAACTTGCAGGGGCCTTAAAAAATGTTATTGCCATTGCCTCTGGAATTTGTGATGGCCTTGGTCTTGGACTTAATGCCAGAGCAAGTCTCATAACCCGCGGCCTTATTGAAATTATAAGGATTGGAACAAGGCTTGGAGGAAAACTGGAAACCTTTTATGGTCTTGCAGGCCTTGGTGATTTAGTTCTTACTTGTACAGGGGCTCTCTCAAGAAATTATCAGGTGGGATTAAAATTGGGAGAAGGAAAACCCTTGGAGGAGGTCTTAAAGGAGGTAAAACAGGTTGCCGAAGGAGTAAAAACCGTCTCTGTGGTGAAAGAATTATCCGAAAATCTTAATCTCCCTTTACCCATATCAGAAGAAGTTTATAATATTATTTATAAAGGAGAGAACCCCCATAATTCCCTTAAGAGACTTCTTACAAGAAGTTTAAAAGAAGAATTTGAGGAGGTATGAAATGGCGAAACTCAAACTTCTCATGCATGTTCCTGATTCCTCCAGATTTGAGGCCGCCCTTAAGGTTGCACGAAATTTTGCCATTGCTATGGGTGATAGACCCTATCAGGTAAGAATTCTTATTAATTTTGAAGGAATCAATGTGCTAAATAATTTTACCCCCTATGAAGAGCTTTTCAAAGAGGTTCTTTCCTACGGGGTTGAGGTTTATTTTTGTGAAAATGCCTTAAAGGGCTTTAATATCCCAAAAGAAAAGGTGCCTCAAGGAGGAAAAACCGTTCCTGCAGGGATTGTAGCCCTTGTTGAATGGCAAGATGAAGGCTTTAGATATGTCCGTGCTTAAAAAGTTGGTTAGATATCTCCTTCTTTTATTTTGTTTATTTCCTTTAAATCTCCGTGCAGATGATTCTTTAATTTTTCTCATTTCTCCCATGACCTCTCCTGTAAGCACTCTTTCCAAATTTTATCCCTTTGCCAAATATCTTGAAAATAGGCTCGGCAAAAAGGTGATAATAAAACAGAGAAAGACCTATGAAGAAATTAATAAGCTTCTTGGTGAAAATAAAGCCCATTTTGCTTACATTTGCACAGGGGGCTACTTAACGGGAAGGAAAAAATATAATTTAGAGCTTCTTGCTATCCCTGTTATCAATAACAAAAAAAGTTATCAGGCCTATGTGATAGTTCATAAGGAGAGCCCCTATGAAAAGGTTGAAGATTTAAAAAATAAAACCTTTCTTTTTACTGATCCACTCTCCCTTACCGGGAACTTATACATAAAAGCTTACCTAAAAGAAAGGGGATATGCTCCTGAAAAATTTTTCAAGAAAACCTATTTTACAGGAAGCCATGAAAAATCCATTGAGGCAGTTTCCAAAAAACTCGCAGATGGTGCCAGCATTGATAGTCTTGTTTATGAAGAGATGCTAAGCAAAAAAGACCCAATAATAAAAACCCTAAAAATCATACACACCTCCCAGGAATTTGGCATACCACCTTTTGTGGTTTCTCCTTCACTTAATCCTATAGAAAAACAAAGGATTCTTAAAGTGCTTCTCAAGATGCATGAAGATCCAGAGGGTCAAAAAATTTTAAAACATCTTGGCATTGACAGATTTGAGCCACCTGATCATACCCTTTATGCCAAAACCTTAAAAATTCTCAAACTTTCCACTCCATGAATTTAAAAAAATTTATTCATTCCCTTGCTTTTAAACTTTATCTTGCAATTTTAGGTAAAATTTTTTTAACATCTTTATCAGTGGGTTATGTGATTTATAAAGGTCAAGAGCGGGCTTTACATTTTGAATTTCAAAAAAAGGGTATTTATCTTTCTAAGTTTCTCTCAGAACAATTAATTGAACCCCTTCTTTATGAAGAAAAATTAACTATTTATAAAGTTCTTGAAACTGCCTTTAATAGCGAACCAGGGCTTATACTTTTTAGTGAAGTTTATAATCTACAAGGTGAGCCCCTTATCACCATATCTAAGGATAAAGTTATTCATAATTTATCTCCCTCCTATCTTTCCAGATTAAAAAACCTTGAAATAAAAGGATATCCTGACCATTATGAATTTATCTCTCCCCTTATAGCTAAAAATTTCGGCCCAGTAGGTTTTATTCGTTTGGGTATAAGTTATAAAAATCTGGAAGAACAGCTTAAAAGTATAAAAAAGAGGGCCTTTTTATTAGTGATTCTTATTACTATTACGGGAGTATTTGCTGCCCTTTTTATAGTTCATAAAATTATTAAACCCGCCCAGGAGAGCCTTATTAGAGCTGAAAAACTCTCAACTCTTGGGCAATTTGCTGCTGGCCTTGCCCATGAAATAAAAAATCCCCTAACCTCTATAAAGATGCTTCTTCAGGGAAGTATGGAAAATAATATCCCCCTTGAAAGGGCAGATCTTGAAATCATGGAAAAAGAGATTGAAAGAATTGACAAGATTGTTAAAGATTTTTTGAGCTTTGCAAGGGTTAATAAAAAATCTTGGCTTCCTATAGATTTGAAGGAGCTTTTTAATGAAATTGAATCCCTTTGTCGCAAAGAATTTGAAAGAGCAGGATTAGATTTTAAAGTAGAAACTTCAGGAGATAATTTAAACCTTATGGGAGATCCTGACGGAATTAAACAGGTTCTTTTTAATCTTCTTCTTAATTCCTACCAAGCCTTAAACGGAAAACCTGGAAGGATCTCCTTAAAGGCTGAAAAAACTGAGAAAAAAATTAAAATAATAGTTGAGGATAATGGTGAAGGTATCCCCCAAGAAATTATTCCCAAAATCTTTGATCCTTTTTTCACCACAAAACCTGAGGGAACAGGAATGGGGCTTGCGGTGGTAAATAGTATCGTGAGGGAACATAAAGGAGAGATTAAAGTTTTTTCTGAAGTTGGCAAAGGAACTAAAATAGAGATTATTTTGCCACTAAAGGAGGTTGCTTGAAAAAAATTTTACTTATAGATGACGAAAATTCCGTTCATTATGCCTTTAAAAGGGTCCTAGGGAATTCTTATGAACTAATTTCTGCCTTAACGGCTTCTCAAGCAAGGGAAAAATTCTTCACTGAGGACCTTGATCTTATTTTGCTTGATCTCAAACTTCCAGATGGAAATGGACTTGACCTTTTGAAAGAGTTTAAGGCCCTAAAACCCGAAGTTCCTATAATTGTTATTACTGCCTTTGCTGATTCAGAAAGTGCCATTTATGCCATGAAAGAGGGTGCCTACGATTATCTATCTAAGCCTTTTGATTTTAGCCATTTAATGGAATTATTAGAAAAAGCTTTAAGTTATGTAAATAAAGAAGCCTCCAAAGAGATCCAAATAAAAGAGACCTGTCCCGTAAGGATAATCGGAAAAAGCAAGGCCATACTTGAAGTTTCCAAACTTATTGGGCAGATTGCTAATACTAATATACCTGTTCTTATTGTTGGTGAATCAGGGGTTGGGAAAGAACTTGTTGCCAGAGCTATTCATTGTTTCAGCAACAGAAGAAATAAGCCCTTTGTAGCCATAAACTGTGCCTCCCTTCCTGACACCCTTATTGAAAGTGAACTCTTTGGTTATGAGCCAGGGGCCTTTACCTCTGCGGAAAAAAGAAAATTGGGGAAAATAGAGGTGGCCGATGGTGGCACCCTTTTCCTTGATGAAATAGGAGATATGAGTCTTGCAACCCAGGCCAAACTTTTAAGATTCCTTCAGGATAAAACTTTTGAAAGACTTGGAGGAAACAAATCCATCAAAGTGGATGTAAGAATTATTGCAGCAACCAATAAAAATCTTCAGGAACTTATCAAAAAAGGACTTTTCAGAGAAGATCTTTATCATCGTTTAAATGTAGTTACCATTGAAATACCGCCCCTGCGGGAAAGAAAAGAAGATATTCCATTACTTGTGGAATATTTTATTCAGAAAACCAATCAAGAGGTGGGAACGGCAGTTAAGGGAATTACTAAAGAGGCTCTTACTTTGCTTGAAAACTATAGCTTTCCAGGAAATGTTAGAGAGCTTGAAAACATAATAAAAAGGGCGGTAATCTTATCAAAAGGTCCTTATATCACCCCTGATGAAATAAAATTTCAGAATCATGAGAATTTTGAGGATATTGAGTCTTTGATTAAAACCCTTGTTGAAAGAAGTTTTAATATCTACTCTGTAGATATTTATCATCAATTAATCAAAAAAATTGAAAAAGTTTTAATTCAAAAGGCCCTTGAAATCACAGGGGGTAATCAGGTTAAGGCCTCCTCTCTTCTCGGAATAAACCGCTTGACCCTTCGGAAAAAATTAGAAGAATTTTCTAATTAACTGTCTAAAAAGTAAACAGATCTGTAAAAAAATTAAACAGAATTTTCAAAGATACCCTTAAGAAATTAAGGATTTCTAAATAATTTATTTTGGCATAATTTTTGTAATAATAATTAAAAAAATTTGTGTAAATCTATTTTACAGGAGGTGCAATATGCTTGAAGCCTGTAAGGTAAGTAGACGGCAGTTTTTGAAAACTGCCGGAGCAGTTTCAGCTCTGGCAGCAGTAAGTGATTTGCTCAATTTTTCAGAAGCCATTTCTAAAGAACGTCTTTCTAAGGTTCCTTATGCTCCTAAGGAGGATGTTTTAATTCCTACTACAGATGTTATGTGTGTTAATTTTTGTGGAATGAGAGTGAAAAGGGTAAATGGTGTGGTTAGAGCCATCTATGGAAACCCTGAGAATCCTCAGAACAAGGGACATCTTTGTCCCAAAGGTGTTTCTGGAATCTTTCATACTTATAACCCTTACCGGGTAAAAAAACCTCTTAAAAGGACAAATCCTGACAAAGATCCTGCCGCAGATCCCAGATGGATGGAAATCTCCTATGAAGAGGCCTTGGATGAGATTATTAAACGTTTAAAGAAAATTAAAGCAGAGGATCCCAGAAAGCTTATCTGGGAGCATGCCCATGGAAAATATCTAATTGGAGATCAGTTTCCCAAAGCCTTTGCTAAGGCCTTTGGAACACCCAATGTGGTTCACAGAACCACTGCTTGTGAGGCAGCTCGTCATGTGGCAGATGAGATAACCTGGGGTTATCATGGTATTCTCCCAGATGTGGATCACTGTGATTTATTGCTTTTAATGGGAGCCAATCCCTTTGAGGCTGACCAGTGGGCCCGCTGGCTTGACAGAAAAATCATTACCAACAAAGAAAGGGGCTTAAAGTTAATTGTTGTTGAACCAAGGCTTTCTAATGCTGGAGCCAAGGCCCATGAGTGGATTCCTATAAGGCCAGGAAAGGATGTGGTCTTCCTCCTTGCTATGGCCAATGAGCTCATTAAGCACGGTTATGTAGATAAAGAATTTCTTGTTACCTATACCAATGCTCCTTTCTTAGTTGGGCCTGATGGAAAGTTTGTTAGAAAGGATGGAAAACCCCTTATTTGGGATACCAAGACTAATTCAGCTAAACCTTATGAAGGAGATGTGGCTCCTGCCCTTGAGGGACATTATCAGGTAGATGGAATTTCTTGCAAGACCGCCTTTGAGGTCTTCAAAGAAACCATTAAAGATGTTACTCCAGAAGTGGCCTCAGAGATCTGCGGTGTTCCTGCTGAAACTATCAGAAGAATTGCCCTTGAATTTGGTAAAAAAGCCCGCATTGGTGATACCATAACCATTGAGGGCAAAAAATATCGTTATCGTCCCGTGGCTATTTATACCTTTCGTGGAGTGATTACCCATGAATATGGAGTGCAGGCCTGGAGAGCAGCTCATCTTGTAATGATGCTGGTTGGAGCTCAGGATGCTGTAGGAGGCCTTCATCTCCATGATGCTGGTAAAAAAATGAAATATCTTGAGCCTTCAAAGGCAGAATATCCGCCAAGCAGGGTAGATCTTCAGGAATCTATATACTTCCCTCATGCCACTCACAATGTTTGCCAGCAGGTAGCTTTAACCCTGCTTAATCCCAAGGCCTATGGCCTTCCCTATGAGCCTGAAATGCTTATTAGTTATGCTACCAACAGGCCCATGTCTGTCCCTGGTGCCAAAAAGATCTTTGAAGGATACAAAAAGATCTTTCATGTATCTATTGCTGTGGAATTAACTGAATTTTCCAATATGGCAGACATTGTCCTTCCTGATAAAACTCACTTAGAGGTCTGGCACTGGTCTCCCACAAGATGGAATCTTGAGGCCAAACACATTGCCATAAGACAGCCCATTGTTAATGTCTATAATCTACCCTATGATGCCTACGATTATCTCATGATTTTTGCAGAAAGACTTGGAATTCTTGATAAATACATTGAAGAAATAAATAAAGCTTGGAAAATCAAACTCAAACCTGGAAGAAGATACTCTGCTGAAGAATTTATTGCTGCCATGGCTGAAGCCAATCATACCACCCTTGAGTATCTTAAAACCCACGGTCTTAAGGTGAAAAAATTAAAACCTGAAGCTATTTATCTCAAGGGAGTTGAAGCCAAGTTTAAAGGCCCTGGCAAACCCAAACTTAACTTCTATGCGGAAAACCTTGTGATTACCGCAGAAAGAATTAAGGAAAAGGTTGAAAAATACGGTGTGAAGAATCTGGGCATTGACAATTTTGAAATTGTCTTTTCACCCCTTCCGAGAAAGGAGCATGCCTTCCATACTGCCCATGTGGTTGCCAAGGATTATCCCTTCTATCTCTGCACCTACAAAAGAATGTATTTCAACCAGACCATGCATGCCACAAATCCGCTTCTTCGCGAGATTGCCCATGATGCCGATGAAAACTTTGTACTTATCAATACTGACACAGCCAAACGCCTCGGCATCAATGAGGGAGACTATGTCTGGGTTGAATCTCCTGAGGGCAAACTCAAAATCAAGGCCAAACTTACTGAAGGAATTAGACCTGATGTTGTGGGAATAAGTTATCACTATGGACACATTTCCAGTGGACTACCTGATTATGCCAAAAAAGGTGCTAACCCCAACTTTATTATGATGCTTTATCCTGATAGGATTTCCGGTCATGGAAACTTTAATGATACCAAAGTAAAAATTTACAAAGCTTAAGGAGGTGAACCATGAAATTAGCCATGGTTATAGATCTTAATCGTTGTTTTGGATGCAGGGCCTGTGTGGCTGCCTGCAAAACAGAAAACATGGTACAGAAAGGAAACTTTTGGAATTTTGTAATTGAATACGAACAGGGTAAATATCCCAATGTTAGGAGAATTTTTGTTCCCATGAACTGTATGCACTGTGAAAATCCACCCTGTATGAAGGCCTGTCCTGAAAATGCCATAAAGAAAAATGAATATGGAGTGGTTTTAATTGACTATGATAAGTGTAAAGGAAGGAAATACTGTATTGCTGCTTGCCCTTACGGAGTAATCCATTTCATTGATAAAGAGGTTACCTACTTCCCCAATGGATACAAGACTCCTTATGAATTACTTCCCCCTGAGGCAAGACATCCCCTTCACAGGAAAAAACCTGGAATTGCCGAAAAATGCACCTTCTGCTGGCATAGAATTGAAAAGGCCCTAAAAGAGGGTAAAAAACCAGGAAGTGATTATGATTCAAGCCCTGCTTGTATTTATGTATGTCCTGCTGAAGCCCGTTTCTTTGGAGATCTTGATGATCCTAACAGCACGGTTTCAAAGCTTATTGCCACCAAAAGGGCCATCCAGCTCAAGAAGGAGTTTGGAACAAGACCTCAAGTATTTTACATTATTTAGGGAGGTAAACTATGATGAAGAAATTAGGTATATTAACCATAGCAAGTTTACTTTTGGCAACTCCCCTTTTTGGAGGGAACATTGAAAAAACAGCTAAGGCTATCAAAAAGGGCTCCATAAAAGTGGGAAAAGTTTACGGACTTGAACCTGGACAGAGATTTCACAATATTCATAATAAGGTGCTTGGCTTGGACTGTAGTTCCTGTCATGTCTCCTCCCTTGCCCCTGATTATCCTTATCAGAGAAAATATAAAGAACTTCCCATGGGGCAAGTGGATAGAGGCATTTGCCTTGGCTGTCATAAGGCCAATGGGCCTGCAGTGACCAAACTTTACGGAACAGCAGAAAAGTAGTTTCCTTTTCTTTAAAGCCTGTTATATTTATGGGAGCCCGAAAGCTTTGGGCTCCCAATTTTTATGAAGAAAGGAGATTATATGAATGAAATTCCCTTGCTTAGAAGTAAAATTTTCTATCTCATAAGCCGTTTTTTTCTTCAAAGGCCAGACAAAGAATTCATAAAACAATTAATAAATGATGAGTTTATAAAGGGCCTTGAATTGGCTTTTTCTTCAGAGAGGGACCAAAGTGAAGTAAAATCTGCCCTTAATTTTATGGTTTCTTATCTTAAAAAGGCTAAAGAAAAGCCTCTTGAGGATCTAAGGGTTGAACTGGGAGTTGATTTTACTAAGCTTTTAAGGGGAGTTAAAAAAGGTTATGGCCCTCCCCCGCCCTATGAATCGGTTTGGAAGGGAGAAGGCCAAGTTATGGGGATGTGGACCGAAAAGGTTCTAAATTTTTATAGTGAAGCTGGACTGGGAATGGACCTTGAAGAGGAACTTCCAGATTATATCGGTATTGAATTAAAATTTTTATCCATTTTAAGTTATCACGAGGCTGAAGCCTTGCAAAAAGGCAATTTGGAGGAAGCCAAAAAATTTCAAGACCTTCAAAAAAGATTTTTAGAAACTCATTTAACCACCTGGGCTTTTAATTTTCTTGACGAGATGGAAAAACAAGCAGAAACGGATTTTTATAAAGGAGTTGCCAAACTCACTAAAGCTATTCTAAAAACCCTCTCCTAAATCTTTTTTCTTCTTAACATTTTCTTAACAATCAACTTTTAAATTTAATCAAAAATTAACTCAAAATTAACAGCTTTTTTCAAGAAATTTTTTTATAATCAGGATAAAAATACCTTTAAAGGAGGTGGATATGGGTATGAAAGGCAAAAAGTTGAAATGGCCTTTGGGGTTGCCCCTTGCCCTACTTGTAGGGGCCTTAATAGTAGGTGGTTTGAGTTCTCAGGTTGAGGCCAAAAAAGGTGTTTCTTCTCCCATGGAGAAAGCAGATGTGAAGACCTGCTACGGATGTCATAGTGAGATTAAAGACCTTCATGCCACAAGTAAACACAAAAACTTAAATTGCAATGTCTGTCATTCTAACTTTGGAAAACATATTGAAAATCCGATGGAGAACAAACCCGTAACCCGCCTTGAACATGCTGTTTGCGGACAGTGTCATAAAGATCAGTATGAATCCTTTGTGAGTGTGAATCTGCATTCACCCGCTAAGATTGAAAAGGCCACATCCACAAGCAGATCTCCTCTTTTTGACAACCTTATGAGACCTCATGGTTTTACCAGAGAGCATGCTGAACCAAGAAGCCACATCTTTGCTCTTGTAGATCATCTTCTTGTTGATAGAGCTTATGGCGGAAGATTTCAGCTCAAAGACTGGACATTGTTATTTAATGCCAAGGCAGCTGAAAGAAGTGCTTGGGAGGTTTTAAAAGATGCTGATCCTTCTTCAAATGAGAAAAAAATCTTTCCTCCCTATACACCGAGAACAGCTGCCAATGCAGCCAATCCTGTTTGTCTCCAGTGTAAAACCACTGACTACATTCTTAAATGGGCCTACATGGGTGATAAACACCCTCAGGCCAAGTGGGACAGAACTTCTAATGTGGTTGAGATGGCAAGGGATGCTCACCTAACCTTTGCTTGTGTTCACTGCCATGATCCCCATGCTGCTAAACATAGAATTGTGAGAGACGCCTTAATTGAGGCAATAGTTGATAGAGGCAAAGGGACCTATCCTTATGATCCAGAAAAAAGCAAAAAAATTACTGTCCAAAAGATTGTCTTTAGAGACTTTAGAGCCATTGGTATTTTGAACAAGGCTGATGCCAATGTAATGTGTGCCCAGTGCCATGTGGAGTATAATTGTAATCCTGGTTTTGATCCAAAGACTGGACAAAAGATACCTATGTCTGATAGAAGAACAAACTTTTTCCCCTGGGTTAATGTAATGGACATTGCAAAGGTTTATGATGAAATAGGCTTCAGAGATTTCAAGCATGAAATTACTGGTGCTCCTCTTATCAAGCTTCAGCATCCTGAGGTTGAAACCTTCTGGGGAAGCAAACATGAAAGAGCTGGAGTTACCTGTGCGGATTGCCACATGCCCAAGGTCAAGAATAAACAGGGGAAGATATATACCTTCCACGGTCAGAGAAGCGTGAAATATGTGCCTGGAAGAACAGCAGTTTGTGTTAACTGCCATAAGAATTGGACTCCCGAGCAAGCTGAATATGTAATTGCAGGTATTCAGAATTACATCAGGGGTAAGATGAGAAAGGCCGAGTTCTGGCTCTCCAAACTTATAGATACTTATGCCCTTGCTCAGGCAGTAGGAGTCTCTGAAGAGGTTCTTTCCCAGGCAAGAGCTAAACACTCTCAGGCTCATCATTACTGGGAATGGTGGACTGCTGAAAACTCTGATGGCTTCCACAATCCTGAACTTGCCATAGCCTCTTTAAATAAGGCCATTCAACTGGCAAATGAAGGAGTTCTCCTCCTTGAAAAGGCAATAAAAGAAAAACAATCAGGTGCAAAGAAGTAATTATCTAAGGGGGCGCAAAGCCCCCTTTTTTATTTATTATTTACTAAAGAATTAAAAAGGAGGAAAAAGCAATGGGGAAGAAGCTTAGCCTGTTAATTAGTATTTTGATTGTTTTATTTTTGGGGATGCTTTTTACAGTTAATGCTGCTAAAAAGAAATCCCACCCCAAGATAGGAGAAGATATGATAACTGAGGATCCTCAGGTTTGTGTGGCCTGCCATGAAACTCAAGCAAGAGAATGGGAAAAAGGCCTGCACGGAATTAATCAGGTAAGATGCTTTATCTGTCATGGAGATCTTGAAAAAAGATTTGAAAGGATATCCAAGCCTTCAGAATGTGTGATGTGCCATGCAGATAAGGTTGAGGATATAAAGAGGTCAAAAAAATATAAAACCTGCTTTGAGTGCCACAATGGACACACCCTTGATGTAAAAGCAGGAGCAAAAAACATTCATCAAAAATAAGACAGGAGGTGAAGAAAATGAAGTGTGATAGAAGAGAATTTTTAAAATGGAGTGCAGCCTTAACAGCTGCCTCAGTTGTTGGTTTTGAGCTTTCCCTTCCTGAGAATCTTCAGGCAGTTGATGTGGATAAATGGATAAAAAGTGTTTGCCGTTACTGCGGTGCTGGATGTGGTCTATACATCGGGGTAAAGGGAGGAAAAGTTGTTGCTGTTAAAGGGGATGACAAAAACTGGAACAGAGGATATATCTGTGTAAAGGGAAGTTATCTTCCTAAGATTCTTGATGCCCCTGACAGGCTCAAATATCCCATGGTGAGAGAGGGTGGAAAATGGAAAAGAATCACCTGGGAAGAAGCTATGAATCTTATGGTCTCAAAATTTGCCGAGGCTATCAAGAAATATGGACCGCATTCTGTAGGTTTTTATGGATCCGGACAATCCTATTCTGAGGAATCCTATCTTGCTAATAAACTTTTTAAAGGTGCCCTTGGAACAAATAACATAGACGGTAATCCAAGATTATGCATGGCTTCAGCTGCTGTTGGATATGTGACCTCCTTTGGAAAAGATGAACCCATGGGGAGTTATGACGATATCTATTATGCTGACTGTTTCTTTATCATCGGATCAAACATGAGTGAAGCGCATCCTGTAATTTTTAGACTAATTATGGAACAGAAAAGAAAGAGAAAAGTTAAAATTATAGTGGCTGACCCGAGAAAGACCCTTACAGTAAGAAATGCTGATCTTCATCTTGATTTCATTCCCGGAATGGATCTTTACATCCTTAATGCCATGGCTCATGTAATTGTAAAGGAAAAACTTTATAATAAAGACTTTATTGACAAACATGTGGTCTTTAAAAAACTGGGACCTGACAATAAACCTCAGAAAGTTAACTTTGAGGAGTATGTAAAATTTCTTGAGGAATACACTCCTGAGCTTGCAGAGCAAAAATCTGGATGTCCCAAGGAAAAGATTATTCAGGCAGCAAGATGGTTTGCCACCTCTAAGGCCACTATGAGTTTTTGGTGCATGGGTCTTAATCAAAGGACAAAAGGTGTATGGGTTAACAATTTAGTGAATAATCTCCACTTACTCACTGGGCAGATCTGCAGACCCGGGGCAACTCCTTTTTCTCTCACAGGACAGCCCAATGCTTGCGGTGGTATTAGAGATGTAGGGCTTCTTTCCCATCTTTTGCCTTACGGAAGACTTGTTGCCAATGATCAGCATAGGGCTGAAATGGAAGAATTTTGGGGGCTCCCCAAAGGGCGTATTCATCCTAAACCAGGTCTAACTGCGGTTGAACTTTTCAGAAAATTTGCTGAAGGTGAGATTAAATGCCTTTGGGTGGTTTGCACAAACCCCGGACAGAGCCTTCCCAATCTTGAAAAATACAGAAAGGGCATGGCAAGAGAGGATACCTTCTTAGTGGTAAGTGAAGCCTATCATCCTTCAAGGACTTCTGAGCTTGCAGATCTTGTTTTGCCAGCAGCACTCTGGTGTGAAAAAGAGGGAACCTACGGTCAATCCGAAAGAAGGTATCAGTATTTGCCTCAAGTGATAAAACCACTGGGAGAGGCAAAATCTGACTTTGAGGTGATTTTAACCTTTGCAAGAAAACTTCTTACTGCCCTGGGTAGAGCTGATGAAGCTAAAAGGCTTTTCCCTTATAAAACCACTGAAGATGTCTGGAACGAAATGAGAGCCTGCTCAAGAAATACTGTTTATAATTTCTGGGGTATGACAAGAGCAAGACTTATTAAAGAACACGGAATGCTCTGGCCTGTTCCTACTGAAGATTATCCTGCACCAGGAACCTTAAGGAGATATACTGCCAAATATGGAGATCCCTTGGTTAAAAAGTATGATCCCAAGGCTGAAGATATCTCCTTCTACGGCAATCCAGCAGATGGAAACAGGGCTGTTATTTGGCTTAGACCTGCCGTGGGTCCAGCTGAACCTGCAGATAAGGACTATCCCTTTATTCTTACCACAGGCCGTCTCATTGAACATTGGCACACAGGCACGATGACCATGAAGGTTCCCGAACTTATGAGAGCAGCTCCCCGAGCTTTTGTAGAAATTAATCCCAAGGATGCTCAAAAGCTGGGAATCAAAACTGGAGATATGGTCCGGATTACCTCTCGCAGAGGAAGTATTGTGCTTCCTGCTAAGGTAGTGGACATCCCAAGACCAGGGGTGGTTTTCGTTCCCTTCCACTATCCAGATAAATTGATTAATATCCTTGTAACCGATGCCTTTGATCCCATGTCCAAACAGCCTGAATTCAAAATTTCAGCAGTTAGAATTGAAAAGGCATAAGAAATGTTTTATATTGGAGTTCTTATAGATATTGAAGGGGAGGAGGCTGAAAAGGCCCTTTCCTCCCTCTCTTTTTTAAAAATTTATGGCAAAAAAGAAAATCAATTACTCGGTGTAATAGAGCTTAAAGATCTTCAAGAATGGAAGGCTGTAGAGGAAGCCCTAACGGAAATAAAGGGCTTCCTTGGCCTTTCTATTCTTTCCTCCTTTCAAGATAACAGCGATACTTCATAAGGAGTTTTCTAAATGTTCAAAACAAAATTTCTTCGCCCTCCGGGAGCAGTAAAAGAATCTGAATTTGTAAAAAAATGCATAAGATGCGGAAAATGTCAGCAGATATGTCCTTACAATAGCATTGTGCTCACTTCTTGGGAAAATCCCTTTTATTTTGGTCTTCCCTATATCATAGCAAGAAAAAAACCCTGTTATCTCTGTATGAAGTGCCCTCCTGTCTGTCCAAGCGGAGCTCTTGATAGAACCCTCGTGGATAAGAACAAAGTTAAAATGGGGATTGCACGAATTAACAGGGATACCTGCTGGGCTTATCAAGGAAGCTTTTGCAGGGCCTGTTTTATGAACTGCCCCATCTTTGATAAGGCTTTAAAAATGACGGATGAACTTCTTCCTGTGGTAATAGAAAAATACTGCGTTGGGTGTGGAATCTGCGAAAATGTTTGCCCCGTAGAACCATCAGCTATAATTGTTGAGCCACTTAAGGATTAAAATGAAGGACTTCTTTAAAGGAAAATTCACTTTAACAAGAAGGCTTTTCCAGATTGGAACCTTTTTATTTTTCTTAGCTGTCTATTATACCTCCCATAAGCAGAGTTTTCTCTTAGGCACCTTTTATTCCTTTAAATTAGGCCCAATTCACATAGTGGACCCTTTTATTTATTTAACTTATCTTGGGAGGAATCTTTTAAAAGCCGATCTTTTTGTCTGGACTGTAACTGGTTTTTTAATTCCACTATTAATAGCCTTCCTTTTCGGCAGGGTTTTTTGCAGTTGGATCTGTCCTTATAATTTTCTTTATGAAATTTTGGATTTTTTAAAAACACATCTTTTTCGCAAAAAACCTCTCATTTATTTTGAGGCTTCACCTAAAAGCAAAAAAGTCTGGTTGGCTCTTGCTTTAGCTTTAGGAATTTTTATTCCTCCCTTTCCCTATTACATTCTTATGCCAGGACTTCTCTCGGTGCTCTTACATCAGCTTGTGCTTCATCTATATTCCTTTATTCTCTTTAGCCTTCTTTTAATATTAATGGTTCTTTTTGTGGACCTTTTTTTCAAAAAAAGGATTTGGTGTAAGTTCATCTGTCCAACAGGGCTTATTTTGGGTATGGCAAGATGGAAAGGGGGACTAAGAATTATTAAGAGAAAGGATCTTACTTGCAAGGAATGTGCCCTATGCAGCTTTGAATGCCCCCTTGGGTTAACACCCCATCTGGGGAATCACCTTGAAGATTGTTACAATTGCGGAAGGTGTGTTGATATCTGTAAGGGATTGCGAAAAAAAGAAAATCCTTTAGATTTTAAATTTCTCTAAATTTATAACCCTGGCCATAGATAGTAATGATATAGTCTGGAGAGGAAGGATCATCCTCAATTTTATCTCTTAAGTGCTTTATATGAACATCAAGGACCCTGCTCCAGTTATAAACCTCTTTATCCTTCCAGAGGGCCTCCTTTATCTCCTCCCTTGAAAAGACTCTTCCGGGCCTTGAGAGAAGGAGAGAAAGAATGGCCCATTCTTTGGGAGTTAAAAAAATCTCTTTTCCCTTCTTATAGACCCTTTTTCCTTCAAAATCAATTTCAAGATCTTTGATCTTCAAAATTCTTAATTCCCTTTTGGTATAGACTTCCTTTTTTCTTAAAAGGGCTTTACATCTTGCCACAAGTTCAAGGGGTTCAAAGGGTTTAGCAAGATAATCGTCAGCCCCGAGTTCAAAACCCATCACTTTATCAGATACCGAACTTTTGGCAGTAAGCATTAATACCGGTGTCAAAGGTGTAATTCTTTTTAATTCCTTTAACCATTCAAGCCCGCTTTCATCAGGAAGCATAATATCAAGAATAATTAAATCCGGAGACTCCCTTTGAAAAATCCTTTTTGCTTCATTTACAGATTGGGCTGTAAGAACCTTAAAATTTTCAAGCTCTAAAAAGGCTGAAACCACCTTTAAGATATCAGAATCATCATCTACTACCAGAATTTTCTTTTTCATATTTTATGAATTATACTAATATTTTGAGGAATTTCAAAATAGAAAAGGGCTCCTCGGTCACGAGGTTCTGCACTTATAACTCCTCCGTGGGCTTCCACATAAGCCTTGGAAATTGCTAAACCAAGCCCAAATCCCTGAGAGTCTCTTTTATAAAACCTATCAAAAATCCTTTCAATATCTTCTTTAGTTAAGCCTTTTCCTTCATCCTCCACCTCAACTCTTATTTTGTCCTCTCTTTCATAGACTGATATGGTAATAGTTCCACCTTCAGGTGAAAATTTTATGGCATTA
The DNA here is from genome assembly GCA_002441555.1 of Thermodesulfobacteriaceae bacterium UBA6232. GTDB lineage: Bacteria > Desulfobacterota > Thermodesulfobacteria > Thermodesulfobacteriales > Thermodesulfobacteriaceae > Caldimicrobium. The sequence goes on along the minus strand of DJWK01000022.1, from coordinate 19,608 downwards.
CTTATTAAATTACTCAAAACGATTGAAAGCTTTTCTCTATCAGCATAAACAATCATATCCTCCCTACAATTAATTTGAAATTTTATATATTTTTCAAGGTAAAGTCCCTGCAATTGGGAAATTACCTCTACCATCAATTCTTTTAAATTGATGGCAGAAATTTCTATCTCCAAAAGATTGGCCTCAGCCTTTTCAAGATCTACTAAAACATTAAAAAGCTGAATTAAACGATTGATGTTTTTTTGAGAAATTTCTAAAAATTCCTGCACCTTTTGATACACCTCTTCTGATTGGGCCATCCACCTTGAATCAAGCACCCGTTTAAGATAATCAATACTTCCCTTAACAGAGGTTAAAGGGGTTTTTAATTCGTGAGCCATATTGGTTATAAGAAATTTTCTCTTCTCAAGCAGATTTTGAAGGGTCTTATTCTTTTCCTCAAGGTCTTTTGTTACTTCTTTAATTTTTTCTTCCATCTTCTCTTGATGGTAATTTATTTCCTTAATAAACTTATTTATACTATCAAGCAAAAGCTCCCATTCATTGGTAATTTTTATTGAAGACTGTTTTTCCTCTTTAATTTGTTTTCCATAGAGATTCCTTAAAATTTTAAGAAGAGAAACAGTGCAGTAAAAAGGTTTAAAAATAAAGCGATTTGAAAGAACAATAATAGTGAAATTCAAAATAGCAAAGAAAATAAAAAATATAATTATTGTGAATTTTTTATAAAAGGAAAGTTTAAGTAGAGTTTCATCAAGGGGAATAAATATACTTATGGCTCCTCTTATTTGCCCTTCTTTATATCCCTGTCTGGCATGACATTTAAGGCAACTTTTTTCTGTGATAAGGGGTTTAATTAAACGATAATAGGTATGAGAACCAACCCTTTCTATAATAACATATTCCCAAATAGTGTTTTTCTCAAATAATTTTAAAGCCTCTTCTTCCGTAGCATCTGGTTTATTATATGGATTAATATATTTCAAACTGGTTAATTTAAACCAGTATAAATTATTTTCTTTGGCAAGTTGTGAAAGCTGTCTGGTAATTAAGGCAGGATTTTCCTTTATTAAAAGGCGTCCCTCTTTACTTATGAGTCTTACTTTTTCACCAATTAGCTCGAGATAGAGATTTTCCTCAACCCAAGGTAATTTTTCCACATAAATCCCGCCGTGCATTGCGATCCATTTTCGGGTTATGATTATTTGTTGATAAATGGTTTCGGCCTGCTTCTTTACTTGCTGAAAAATTAATCTTTCAAGATATCCGAAAAGAATTAACATCGGAATTAGTAAAAGAAGAATAAGCAATAAATTGAGCCAAAAGATAAATTTACGCGTAACGCTAAGTTTAAAACTATTAAACATGGCTTATTTAAATAAAAAGCTTAGATAAAAAGCCAAAAATAAAAAGGTATCTTTTAAATTGTAATTTTTATTGGTATAATTACAAGCTCCTTTGAACTTGACCCTTTCCAAATTTGACAAACCCCTTTTTGGTATTATTTTTAAAGAAAAGGACTACAGGTGATAAAATGAAAAATAATGAAAATTTCCCAAACTGGGGCATTTCCTTAGAGGAAATACCCTTAGAAGGATTGAACTTTGCATTTGAAGATCTTTCTGATTTCGGAAAAGATTTAAAGGTTTTAAAACCCTTCTCTGGAAATTTAAAATTAATTAAAAGGGGCTTTGAAGTTGTGGTTGAGGGTCATATCTCTGGTTCTGTAGAACTTTCTTGTGATAGGTGTTTGGAAAATTTTGAATATAATATTGATGAAGATTTTAAGGTTTTACTTCTTCCTAAGAATACACTTAATTTGCAGGAAGAAAAAGAATTAACCAGTGAGGATCTTGAAGTAAGTTTTTATGAAAGCTCCTTTATCTCCTTTTTTAATATCTTACAGGAAGAAATTTTTCTTGCTTTGCCTTATAGGAATCTTTGTAAAGAAAATTGTAAAGGGCTTTGTCCCCATTGCGGAACCAATTTAAATGCAGAAACCTGCGAATGTTTCAAAATAAAGAAGGGTTCACCCTTTGCAGTACTTAAAAATTTAATTAATACCAAGGAAAAGAATCTTTAAAAGGAGGTATAGGAGATGGCTGTTCCAAAGAGGAAAACTTCTCGCTCAAGAAGGGGAATGAGAAGGGCTCACCAAGCTTTAACCCCAGCTTCTGGAAGTATCTGCCCCAGATGCAAGTCCTTTAAACTTCCCCATCGGGTTTGCCCCAATTGTGGTTATTACAAAGGAAAAGCCTTCCTTGAAAAAGAAGAAGTCTAATAATTGTCAATGTTTCGCATAGTTCTTGATGTAATGGGGGGCGACTTTGCCCCTGATGCCGTCCTTAAAGGGGCAAAGCTTGCCCTTGATAGCTTTCCAGAGGCTCATCTAATACTGGTTGGGCCTGAAAAAGTTCTACAAACCCTTCCCCTCTCTAAAAGGGTTGATTTTGTTTTTGCTGAAGAATTTGTGCGTATGGATGAATCCCCGGGCGAGGCTTTAAAGAAAAAAAGAGAAGCCACCATTTTTAAAGGGCTTGAACTTTTGCGGGATGGAGAAGGAGATGCCTTTGTTTCTGCAGGAAATTCCGGTGCTGTAGTGGCTGGAAGTATTTTTATACTGGGAAGAATTCCAGGGGTTAGACGCCCTGCCATTGCTACACTTTTACCAACCTTAAAGGAGCCCATGGTTTTAATTGATGCCGGAGCCAATGTGGATTCTAAGGCTTATGATCTTTATCAATTTGGCCTTATGGCAAGTCTATTTCTTGAGACCATCTGGGGGCGTCCAAATCCTAAAATTGCCCTTCTTTCAATTGGTGAAGAATCAGGAAAGGGTAATCAATTAGTCAAAGAAGCCCATAAACTTTTTAGCAGTTCCAAACTGAATTACTTTGGAAATATAGAAGGAAGGGACATTTATAAAGGATTGGTTGATGTGGTGGTATGTGACGGTTTTATTGGAAATATTTGTCTTAAACTTTCCGAAGGTTTAGCTGAAACCATTCTTGAAATGCTAAAAAATGAAGTCAAAAAATCCTATCTCTATCTTTTCGGTATGTATCTTTCCAAAGGAGCCCTTTATGCCTTTAAAAAACGAACCGATTGGAGAGAGTACGGAGGAGCCCCTCTTCTTGGAGTAAAAGGTAATGTGATTATTTCTCACGGCAAATCAGATGCCTATGCCATAAAAAATGCCATAAAACAGGCCCTCGAATTTGCCAAATTGGGCCTTTACAGAAAACTTGAAATAGCCATAAAAGAGAATCTATTGGAGGGCGAAAAAGTTGTGTCGTAGAATTTATTCAAGAATTTTATCCCTCGGTATGGCTGTTCCTCCCAAAATTTTAACCAATCATGATCTTGAAAAAATGGTTGAAACAAGCGATGAGTGGATAACAGAAAGGACAGGTATTAAAGAAAGACACATTCTCGAAAAAGATGAAGTTATTAGTACCTATGCCATTAAAGCAGCTAAAGAGGCTTTAGAAAAAGCCAATATTTCTTCCAAAGAAATAAATCTAATTATCGCTGCCACTCTTACTCCTGATTATCTTATGCCAAGCCTTTCAATTCTTGTACAAAAGGAGCTTCAAGCTGAAAAAGCGGCTGCCTTTGATTTATCCGCAACCTGTTCTGGTTTTCTCTATGCCTTAACGGTAGCAGACCAGTTTGTCAGAAATAACCCTCACTGGAAGGTGTTAGTTATTGGTGCTGAAGCACTTTCAAGAAAAACCAACTGGGAGGATAGAACCACCTGTGTGCTTTTTGGAGATGGCGCAGGAGCTGCCATTCTCTCAGCCACAGAAGAAGAAAGCGGAATTCTTGATTTTATTCTTGGAGCAGATGGCTCAAACTGGCACCTTTTAACCTTAAAAGGCGGAGGCTCAGCTTATTTTCCCTTTGATGAAAGGCTTCCTAAGGAGGAATACTATATTAAAATGCAGGGGCGTGAAGTTTTCAAAGTTGCTGTAAGAATGATGGAAAAAATAGCCCTTGAACTTCTTGAAAGAAACAACCTATCCCCTAAGGATTTATCCTTAGTTATACCTCATCAGGCCAATCTAAGAATTATCGAATATTTAAGAGAAAGACTTGAATTACCCAAAGAAAAAATATTTATTAATATTCACAAATATGGAAATACCTCAGCTGCAAGCATTCCCATAGCTCTCTATGAAGCAGAAAAAGAAGGGCGTCTCAAAAGAGGAGATTTAATACTTATGGTTTCCTTCGGAGGAGGCTTTACCTTTGCAGGGGTACTTATGCGCTGGTAAATCTGGATTATGAAAAAAACACCCCTTAAACCAACAATTTTCTACAGAATTTTTGAAGATTTTCCAGGGTATTTAGCCCTTCTTGATGAAAAAGGAAATATTCTGGCAACCAATCAATTCTGGCAAAGAGAAGCCCTTCTAAAAGGTCTTCTTGTAAGAGCTGATTGTATTGGCTATAACTATATCAGTCTTTGTGAAGGTGCAGAGGGGCAAGAAAAAGAATTTGCCGAAAAAATAAAAACAGGCATTCTCTCTGTTCTAAAAAGGGAACTTCCCTTTTTTTCCCTTCTTTATGAACTTGCCCAAAATCAAGAAAAGACTCTAAAAAAATTTCTTTTTCTGTTTTTTCCTTTAAAAACTCGCCCCAAAGTTTTTGTCCTTCTTCACCAGGAATTACCTGAATCAGAGGCCTTACTTCCCCTTTCTGAAACTTCTGAAGAAAAAACTTTTACTCCCTCTTTTTTATCAACTTGGTTTTCCTTTCTTGAAGGAGTGCTCTTTCCCTTTCTTACACTTCTACAAAATAAACTTGACCCTGAGCTTGAAAAAGTGCGGATTGAAATTCTTAATAAGCTGGAAGGTTTCAAAAAGGAAACACTATCTTCCTTAAATCCTCTTGCCATGTTAACAAGCAAAGAGGCTCAAATTGCTTTACTTGTAAAGGAAGGAAAAACCTCAGAAGAAATAGCAAGACTCCTAAATTTGGGGAAAGATGCCGTTGATTTTTACAGAAAGAGAATCCGTGAAAAGCTCGGATTAAAAGGAAAAGGAATCTCTCTTAGGGAGTATTTGCAAAGCCTTTTTTAAAGGGTTTCCCAATTGCTGCAATTTGGGCAAATCCAAGCAATAGCACTTGCGCATAAAAATTTTTTTTGATTTTCCTCAAGGCATCTCTGACAGATGGTGAATCCGCATTTGCGGCAGGTGTAGCAGAGGGGATGCTCCTCTCCGCAGAATTCACAAACCCCTCTGCCCACCTTTTTCTTATCAGTTCTCTTAGGCTCCACAACCGCAACGGAGCTTAACCGCAGTCTCAAGTTTTACGGTTTTTCTCTCCTCAAATTCCACCTGTTTTCCTGGATTCCAGTTAGAAACCGGCCTGAAATAACCAACAACCCTGGAATACACTTCACAGGGCACTGCCTTTACTTTAACTTTTTTGGTCTTTTCGACCATAGCACCACCTCCTCCTATAGTTATTTTATCCTAAAATTTTCACTGCTCCCTCTGGGATCTTATTAAGCAAACTTGCAGGCACCACAATCTCTGCACCAAAGCGATTCAGTTCTTCTTCCGTATGAGGAAAGGGGCAAATATCGTGCCTTCCAGGAATATAACCGTGGACAGGACATACAGAAAAAGTTGGTGTAATGGAGAAATAGGGAAGCCTGAAGCGATTTACTATGGCTTTTACAAGTTCTTTAACCACCGTTCTATCGGTAATTTCCTCACCAACAAAAAGATGAACCACCGTTCCTCCTGTAAACATTATCTGAAGGTCATCCTGATGAGAAAGAATCTCAAAAATATCATCGGTATAATACACAGGAAGATGAACCGAGTTGGTATAGTAAGGAACTTCCTGCGTTCCTTGAGTTTTAATTCTTGGGAATTTTTTCTTATCAAGACGGGCAAGCCTGTAGCTTGTTCCCTCGGCAGGGGTGGCTTCAAGGTTGTAAAGATTACCCGTGGTTTCCTGAAATTCAGCAATTTTATCCCTCATGAACTTAAGAACCTTTAAGGCAAATTCCTTTCCTGCCCTGGTATAAATGGGCTCTCCGAGGAAATTTAGGCAGGCCTCATTCATCCCAACAATTCCAATGGTTGAGAAATGATTGGCCCAATATTGCCCCCTTGCATCTTTTACACTCTGTAGATAAACCTTAGAATAGGGATAAAGCCCCTTTTCCGTAAAGTCCTCAATAACTTTTCGTTTTATTTCAAGGGAAATTTTGGCAAGCTCCATAAGCCTTTCAAGTCTTTCAAAGAACTCCTCTTCACAGGTTGAAAGATAACCTATTCTTGGAAGATTGATGGTCACAACCCCGATAGAGCCTGTTAGGGGATTGGCTCCAAAAAGCCCCCCTCCCCTTTTCCTAAGCTCCCTTTGGTCAAGCCTTAGCCTGCAACAATTAAAAGATACCTGCCCAAGGGAATGGATAAAAAGATGATTCCGCTCAAGTTCAAGGTCATAGAATTCCTTTGGTTCTCCAAATTCAATAATTCTCACCTCTTTAATTCTTACAGGATAAACATCTCCTTCTTTAAATTTAAGACTTTCAGAGGTGTGGGCTTCATATTTATCTAAGGTGGACAATCCAACCAATCTTTTTTTCGTCAAGCCTGGAACTTTATAGGTAGAGCTGGCTGTCCAACCTGGCACCCTCTCAGAAAGTATCGGGGTATTCAAAAAGAAATTTCTTTCTTTTACAAGAGATTTACTGTGCTGAAGGTAAATTCTCTGACTGTATTTTCTCTCACGATAGGTAACTGGTTTTCCAATTACAGAAAAAAGAAGCACAAGATCTCTCGCTAATTCTCTATCATTTAAATGAATTTCCCTTCTTTTTAGGTATCCATCTCCTCTCATAAAAAATTCAAGAAAGCTTTCTATAACTGATTTAGGGCTATTGAAGAGAATTTGAGGAAGTCTTCCGTATTTTTTAAAACCTGCTTCAAAAAAAGTGCGGGAAATCTGGGCATTATATATAAAGAGGTAGTAAGTATTATACCTGGGATCTTTCTTCTCTGAAACTTTTACCCCTAACTTTTTGTGAATAAGTTCCCTAATAGTTTCTATATTTTCCTCATCATCAGCTCTGAAATTAAATTGCATGCCCTTTGGCCTTCCATAGGTCTTAAGTTCTTTTCGTGATTCAAAGAGATAATTACCATCTGCAGTAAAGAAACCAAGAAGTTTAGCGAGCTCTTCATCCAAAACATAATCTCCAAGGCGTTGATATTCCTTTCTGATAGCTTCTTCATTTGCCCTTTTTAAAACCAAAAGAAGATCTCCCTTTTTAACATCTTTGGCAAATTTCATCTGAAGTCCAGATTCTGTATAAACTGGTACAGGATGTTTAAAGGAATAGAGGGCCTTTTTGCCATCTTCAGTTATAATTTCAATACCTCTTGAATCAGTTATTTTTAAAAATCTTTTCACTCTAACCCATTCCACCTTAAAATTATCTGGATTTAAAGATAAAACCCTCAAAATTCCTTCCTCTTTGCATTCAGCCCAACCTTCCTTATCAAAATCGCCTGCTTTATAATTCTCTGCCACCTCTTTTATACTCATCCTTTTTATAGTCTCTGAATTTTTTACTAAAATTTCTTCCTCTGCAGCAAGGCACATGCTCCTTGCATCATCAGGGTCCATATCGGAATTTACAAAGTTGGCAAAATAGGGGATTCCGTATTTTCTTGTCATCTCCCAGAGGGGCTCATAATCGGGATTATCCCAGTCAAAATCCTTGGTGATATTGTATGTAGGGATGGGAAAGGTGAAAATTCTTCCCTTGGCATCCCCTGCCATCATGAGCTCACAAAAGGCTCGATTAATCATGGACATCTCTTTGTGAAATTCTCCATAAACCTCCTCTCTTGGTTTTCCCCCAATAATTACATTTACATCCCGGTATAACTTGGAGGGCTTTAAGTCAAAGGTAAGATTAGTGAAAGGGGTATTCCCAGTTATAAAGACCTGTCCTTCTCTTCTTGCAATAACCGTTTCGTTCTTAGTATGAACGGACCAAATGATACCACTATAAGAAACCTTATCTATTTTTTGGATATAATCCGTTTTGGTTTGTGTTAAAGTAAGTTCATATCTCAATTTTTTGGTATTTCCTGCAGCTTCTCTTTCCCTTACAGAAACATTGTATCCTGCCAGCACTCCTACAGCCATAAGACCATCAGCAAAGTCCTTGTCTGTGGTTATAATCCTTATTCTTCCTCCCTCAATCCATCCATCACCTTTGGCATAAGTTTCTATAAACAAGCGGGCCTGTCTTTGACTTAATTGATAAAGATAGGAAGGAAAAATTTTTTTGGGATTCCCGATTATGGCATGTACAAATTTGCTTGACTCAGGAGAAAGTCTTATGTGAATACATTTTCCCCAAGATTCCTGTTCTCTTTCAGTATATTTAAGGTTCAACTTTTCAAGTAAAGCCTTAATTTCTTCATAATTTTCTGGCTGCTTTTCCTTAGATTGATAAATACTCACCCTTTTAGATCCATCCTTTTCTATGGAGCCTTCGGCAAGTATCCAGGCACAGAGTCTCAACTCCTCATCTGAAATGGGATAATTCTCATTGGTATTTTCCCCAGCAACAGGAATAGGAATAGGGGACTTAAAATCAAGAATTTCCTCAATGGGTTGAAGGACAAATTTATCAGTATTGAAAACCTGTCTTACTACCCTGTGCCCAGGGGAGATAAGCTGATCCTGATTGCGATTCTTAAGATTATACATAATTCCTTCATAATGTCTTCTAAAGACATAAGTAACTTCTGCTGGCTCAATGGTTCCTTTTTCAAGATTGAAAGTATAAATGAGATCCCCTTCATTTACTTCATTCCATCTTTTCCAGCCAGAAGGAGTAAGAATCTCGGTATCCTCTGAAAGACACTGAAAACCCACGCGGGTTGGAACATTTACATTAAATAGAAATTCCTGCATGCACTGTTTGACCTCTTCATAGGAAAGTTTGTCATATCTTACAAAAGGAGCAAGAAGGGTATCAAAATTGGAGAAAGCTTGAGCACCTGCGCTCTCACCCTGAAGTGTATAAAAGAAATTTACAATCTGGCCGAGGGCTGATCTAAAGTGTTTGGGTGGAGCACTCTCCACCTTTCCTGGAACTCCACCAAATCCCCTCATTAACAAATCATAAAGATCCCATCCCACACAATAAGGCCCAAGCACCCCAAGGTCATGAATATGAAAATCTCCCTCTTTATGAGCCTGAGCTACCTCTTGAGGATAAAGCTTTTCAAGCCAATAGCGGGCAACCACAGAGGAGCTTACATGAAAATTAAGCCCCTGAAGGCTATAATTCATATTGGAATTTTCTCTGACCCTCCAGTCATCCTGCCCGAGATATTCCTCAATGAGATTTATGCCATCAACCAAAGCCTTTCCGATTTCCCTTGCCTCACGCCTCTTCTCACGATAGAGGATATAAGCCTTGGCAACCTCAGGAAACCCCTTCTCCATCAAGGTCTTTTCAATGATATCCTGGATGGTCTCCACATGTGGAATGTCTCCCTTTTTGAAATAGGTTCTGTAAAGCTGAACAGAAACAGTATCGGCAATCCTTTCGGCATCCTCCTTTGTTCCAATACCAACAGCCTTCATAGCCTTAAAAACAGCATTAACAATCCTAAACCTTGAAAAGGGAACCAATTTTCCGCTTCTTTTCCTCACAAGAGGTTCCATTTTTAACCTCCCTCCACAATATCTTGTGGCTTTTTTAAAATCTTAATACTATATTTTGACAAAAGAAAAATTTTTGTCAAGAGGAAATTTTTAAAAATTTTTTAGGAAAGTTTTAAGGAAAGAAATGCCCATTCCTTTTGAAATTGGGTTTTAATTCTTTTAAAGCCAAAAGATAAATAAAATTTTTCAAGTTCTCTCAGGTCCTCCCTTAATATTCCAGAAAGAAGAAGAATGGTTTTTCCAGATAAACCCCTTTCTTTAAAAAATGGGGCAAGTTTTTTCAGTTCTCTAAAACCGATATTAGAAAGGATCAAGTGAAATTTTAATGAATTATCGTGAGGAATCTCCTTCATGATAAAGATTTGGGAAGAAACCTTATTTAAATCCGCATTCTTTTGAGTGGCTTCAAGGGCAAGCTCATCAATGTCTACAGCATAAATTTTTGCTTTGGGACAAAGAAGGGCTGCTGCTATAGAAAGAATACCTGATCCACATCCCATATCAAGGACATAGGGCTCATTTTCAATATTACAGATTTCCTCAAGGAAAAACTCAAGGTTTTCAAGCATAAGTCTGGTTGTGGGATGATGGCCTGTTCCAAAGGCTTGGCCCGGATCAATATAAACAGGCACCAGATCTTCCTCTGGTGAAACCTCCTCCCAGGGTGGAAGAATTAGCAGCTTTTTTCCAATTCTTAAAGGTTTAAAATGATATTTCCAGATTTCTTCCCAGTTTTCCCTTTTAAGTAAGGAGTATTGAGGAATAACCTTTTCAAATTTAGCTGCAAGCTTTTCAAGAAACTCAAGTTTTTTTTCGTCCTCGGGTTTAAAGGTTATAGAAAAATAAAACTTGAAATGGACCTCCTCTTCAAATTCCTCGGTTTCCCAGGAAAGACCATTGTATCCGTAAAATTCTTCTTCCAATGTTTCTGCCAAATCCTTAGAAACTTTAAGGGTCAAAAGAATATACATCAGATTTCTATATTAAGCTTTCTTTCTGAAATGGGAAGATTCTCTTTATGAAGTTCTTGATATTTTCTCTTTGCAAGTTCCAATCTTGCCTTCATTTCCAGGGCAGTTGCCCTTTGAGCTACAGCTATATCCTGAGGGGATGGGTCTGCCGGAGCAAGGGCTGCTGCTCTTACAATCTGCATCTTTTTTATGGTCTCTTCTGGGTTAGCCTCAGGAGAAACATCAATGGTAACCTCTCCTCCTGTGATATAGTATCTTCCATCAGGCCCCCGCGTATATGTATAGTGGACAGCTCCAGTATAGGGGCCTCCCACTGTCTTGTGAGCCATCTCATGAGCTATCACCTGTTTTTCCCTCAATTTAAGACGCTCAATTACCATGCGAAGCTTCAGATTTTCAATCTGAGAATTTTGCCAAAAATTATTACCTATCTGCATAGGCCCTTTTTTATTTTATCCCCGATCTTTATAAGAGGCAACAAAAATTGAATACCCCTTTCTCATATTCTAAAAATCTAAAAAGCAAGGAACAAGAAATCCATTGTAACTGAGCTTTAAAGCCTAAATCCCCAAAAAAAGGTAGCCCTCAAACCTTTTTCTATTTCAGAAGAAACCAAAATCATCGCAAGAACTCTTCAATTCTTACTCCTGAATAGCTTAAAACTCTTGCCAAAAATTCTATCGGTGTCGCCCATAAAGGTTACTCCACCTCCCTTAAAATTCATAAAGATTTTCAAAAATGATCTCCTAAGGAAACTGAGATTCTTTCCTCTATAAAGGGTAAAAAAAGATTATCAAATATGCAAGCCTTGATCCTTTGATAAAATGGAAACAATATGGTAGTTACAGAAAAGCTGAGATTCCCGTTGTAAACAAATTGATCAAAACTTCAGACCAGAACTTATAGCCTCATCTTTGAGGAATTTTTACGAAATGGTATTTTAATCCAAAGGGTAGGTAATTTGAGGTAGCTTGACACAAAATTGGTGTGGCTTTAAATTAAATAAAAACTGGAGGAGTGCCCGAGTGGTCGAAGGGGGCCGACTCGAAATCGGCTGAGGGGGTGTTAAACCTCCTCCGGGGGTTCGAATCCCTCCTCCTCCGCTTGGTTTAAAACACTTTTTAAATGCTTGAAGAAAAAATTTTAAAACTCCTAAAAAAGGCCCATTTTACTCTCTCCGGTGAAACTATTGCAAGGGAACTCAAAATCAGCCGAGTTTCCGTCTGGAAAAATATAAAAAAACTCAAAGAAAAGGGCTATCCTATAAAAACCACCAAAAAGGGTTATTTTTTGGAAAGCAAGGATATTTTTCTCAAAGATGAATTAGAAGGCCTTCTTAAAAAAAGCGCTTTTTTTAAAAAAATTTACCTTTATCCAGAGGTTTCCTCTACCATGGATGTGGCAAGAAGCCTTGTGGAAAGGAAAGAAAATGCGGTTATTCTTGCAGAAAGACAGACTTCAGGAAGGGGAAGACTTGGGAGAACCTGGGAATCTCCTCAGGGTGGCCTCTGGTTAACCCTTTTACTTTTTAATCCCCCTTTGGATCTCAAAGAGGCCTATCTTTTAACCTATCTTTCTGCAGTAGCAACTGCTAAAGCCATTAAAGAAACCTTTAATCTCCCTGCAAAGGTTAAATGGCCTAATGATGTGCTTCTTTACGGAAAAAAGGTGGCAGGGATTCTTCTTGAAATTAAAGCTGAAGTTGACCTCCTTGAGTATGCCTTAATAGGAATTGGAGTTAATGTAAATAACGCTGTGGGAGAAAAAAATTTCATGCTTCCTGCCATTTCCATTAAAGAAGCCCTGGGTAAAGAAGTTGAAAGACGGCCTCTCCTTGAAAACCTTCTTATAAATTTTGAAAATTTACTTTCCAAAAAAGAGGAAATTCTTAAACTCTGGAAAGATTTAAGTGAGACCCTCGGAAAGGAGGTCAAAGTTATTACACCTTCTAAAACTTATGTGGGGCTTGCTCTTGACCTTGATGAAGAAGGAAGGCTTATTCTTGAAACCAAAGGGGAAGAAATAGTTCGGATTTCCTCTGGTGATTGCCTTCATCTCAGGAATTAATAAATGAAGGAAATTCTCTTTTTTCTCTTACTTTTGGTCATTCTCGTCCTCGGGCTTTTCCTTATTTATTACAAGCTGAGAAGCCTTCTTCAAACCCAGCTCAATGATCCCTTTATTTCTCTGAAAGAAAGACTTTATGACTTAAGGGAGATAAGAAATGAACTTCAAAGACTTTATCTTGCAGAAAATCTCTTAAAAGATTTGAGAGAAGAGCTCTTTAAATTAAGCCAGATTTTTATAAGCAGAGCCTCAGGAAAAGCCGCTGAACGTGCTCTTGAAGATATCCTGAGTATCTTTCCTTCTCATCTTTTAAAAAGGGATCTTAAGCTCTCAACAGGTGAGGTTGAATTTGCCCTTGTTCTACCTGGTGAAAAATACCTTCCCATTGATTCCAAATTTGTGGCTCCTGAGATTTTAAAAAAGGGTGAGCTTTCTCCTGAGGACGAAAGGGAACTTCTTAAAAGAGTAAAGGCAAGGGCAAAAGAATTAAAGCCTTATTTGAAAGATGAAAAATCTCCAGGCTTTGCCATTATGGCCTGCCCTGATGGAATCTTCCCTTATTTACAAAGAAGAATCTATGAAGAGCTTGAAAAAGAAAAAATAATTCTTCTCCCCTACTCCCTTCTCCCCTCGGTTTTACTTTTTATTCATTTTCTCTGGGAGCGCTTTGGAAGAGTTTTTGAAGAAGATAAAATCTCAGAGGGGATTGCCAATTTTGAAAAATGGATTCTTGAGCTTGAAAGGGACTTAGAAAAGCTTTCAAGGGAATTAAGGAGTGCAGAAAATCTTTTAAACAAATTAAAGGAAACCCATCATCTTTTAAAAAGGGATTTTTTAAAACTCCTCAACCATTCTCAAAGTTCAAGCAATTCAAGGGGAATCTCTGAATAAATTTTTCCCTCTCCGCCCTCAACAAAAACCATGTTTTCAAGCCTTATTCCGAACTTTCCCGAAAAATAAAGCCCGGGCTCAATGGTGAAAACCATTCCCTCTTGAATTAGAGGCTGTTCCTTTAAAAATTTTAGGCTTTTTTGAAAATAAATCCTTGGAAATTCGTGAATTTCAATGCCGATACCGTGCCCGGTGGCATGAGTAAAGTTTGCAAGCACTCCCTTTTTTTCAAAATAATCTCTTACTGCTTTATCAATTTCATAAACAGGAACTCCCGCTTTCACCTTTTCAAAGGCTTTATACCAGGCAGTTTTAACCATCTCAAAGTATTTTTTAAACTCTGAATCAGCATTACCCAAAAAAAGGGTTCTTGTAAAATCACTGCAATAGCCTTTAAATAGAATTCCCATGTCAATAAGGAGGGGGCCTTTTTTTATAGGATTTCTTGAGGACTCCCAGTGAGGAATAGCAGAATGGGCACCTCCTGCCACAATAGAGGGAAAAGACTCCCCTTCTCCTGAAAACTTGAAGATTAGCTCAACTATTTTTCCCCTTATTTCAAGCTCTGTAAGCCCTGGCTTTAAATGTTTTAAAAGTTCTTGATAAATCCTATCTGTTATCCTTACAGCTTCTTTCATTTTCTCAAGCTCGCTTTTATCCTTTAGCATTCTCAGATTTTTAAGCACCTGAGAAACTCCGATTAGTTTATAATCCTTACTTCTTAATCTTTCTTTTAATTCGCAGGGAACCCTATCTTTTTCAAAACCGATGTTTTTAATCTTTAAACTCCTCAAAAAGGCCTTTAAAAATTTAAAAGGATCACCTATTATCAGTTTTGCCTCCATAAAAGTAGGTAGGATCTCCTTTGCTTTCTCAAAGTATCTCCCATCGGTTAAAAGGAAGGCCTGTTTTTCAGTAACTATCACATAGGCATGAGAGGCCCTAAGGCCTGAAAGATAAAAAACATTGGGATAGGAAGAAAAAAGAAAGGCAGAGAGCCCTTTTTCCTGTAAAATTTCTCTTACCCTGTTTAGCCTATCTGAATAAATTTTATTTTCTCTCACGAATCCCCCTTAATTGAGATTTTTTTAAAAGATAGCAAATTACTTTTGAGAGGACAAGGGCTTTTTAAAAGCTTTGGCTTTGCGAAATTTTAATTATAGGGGAGGCCGCAATCTATAAATTAAATTGGGTCCCGCAACTTCTTGGGGCTTTTGCTTTAATCTCTGTGTATTTATAAGCTGAAAAATTTTAAGAAGAGTTTATATTAAAAAAGATGACCGAGGTCTGGGTTATAGATGATGAAAAGGGGATACTTGAAACCCTCGGGGGAATATTGTCTGATGAGGGCTATCAGGTAAAAACCTTTTTACTTGCTAAAGAGGCCGTTCAGCTTCTTTCTCAAAGGCAACCTCAGGCCATTTTTCTTGATCTCTGGCTTAAGGACATGGATGGTCTTGATGTTTTGAAAAAAATCAAGGAAGTTGCTTCGCAGGTTCCGGTAATCATTATTTCAGGGCATGGAACCATTGAAACCGCAGTAAAGGCTTTAAAAATGGGAGCCTTTGACTTCATTGAAAAACCTCTTTCTTATGAAAGAATTCTTGTTTCCCTTGAAAATGCCCTGAAATTTTTTCAGCTAGAAGAAGAATATAAACGCTTAAAGGAAGAAGTTTTTGGCAAAGTTGAACTTACGGGAATCTCAAAGGCTGTTAAGGAAATTAGAGAACTAATTAAAAGGGTAGCCCCCACGGACACCACTGTTCTTATAACCGGAGAGTCAGGGGTTGGGAAGGAAGTTGTGGCAAGGTTAATTCATCTTCATTCCAAAAGAGCCCAGGGTCCTTTTGTGGAGGTTAACTGTGCAGCCATACCTGAGACCTTGATTGAGGCTGAGCTCTTTGGTTATGAAAAAGGGGCCTTTACAGATGCCAGGGCTTCCAAAAAAGGAAAGTTTGAACAGGCCCATGGGGGCACCCTTTTTCTTGATGAAATAGGAGATATGAATCTTCCAGCTCAAGCGAAAGTTTTAAGAGCCCTACAGGAAAAAAAGATAGAAAAACTGGGAAGTCAAAGAAGTATAGAAATTGATGTGAGAATTATTGCTGCTACCAATAAAGACCTAAGGAAGGAAATCTCTGAAGGGCGCTTCAGAGAGGATCTCTATTACAGATTGAATGTCTTTCCCATTTACATTCCTCCTTTAAGAGAAAGAAAGGAGGATATTGAACCTCTTTGCGAAAGCTTTCTTGAGGAAATGGCCTTTAAAACCGGCCTTGGAAGAAAAAGGCTTCATCCAGAGGTGATTGCCCTCTTTAAGGAATATTCCTGGCCTGGAAATGTAAGAGAGCTAAAAAATTTCATTGAAAGGCTTGTTATTCTTGCCAAGGGAAATATCATCACGGTTGAGGATCTACCCAGGGATTTTCTTTATATAATAGGAAAGGAAGGCCCTATTAAGGAGGCCAAAGAGCCCTGGTTTGAAGAAAGGGATTTCAAAAAAGCCAAAATCCTTTTTGAAAGGGAGTATCTAAGAAGAAAACTTGAGGAATATGGTGGAAACATCTCTTTGACAGCAAGGGAAATAGGTTTGGAAAGGGCCTATCTTCAAAAAAAGTTAAAGGAATTAGGAATAAAAGGTGAAAGGGAAAATTAAATTTTTAGCCTTTTATAAAAAGCTCTGGCATAGGGTTCAAGGCTTAAGTCTGCAAAATGATTTCTTTTCCATTTTACCCAGCCGAGATATCCAACCATAGCTGCATTGTCAGTGCAAAATCTTAAAGGCGGAAAATAAACTTCAAATTCCTTTCCAGCCCGATCAAAGAAAAGCCTTCTTAAATATTGATTGGCAGAAACACCTCCTGAAACAACCACTCTGGGGATCTTAAAGGTTATCGCAGCCTTTAAAGTTTTTTCAACAAGAACTTCACATAAAGCCTTCTGAAAGCTTGCACACAAATCTTCCTTGGAGACTTTTCCTTCCCTTTTTAAAAGCTGATAAACCGCTGTCTTAAGGCCTGAGAAACTGAAGTCAAAATTTTCCTCATCAAGCATGGGTCTTGGAAGGGAATATCTTTCAGGATTCCCCTTTTCAGCAAGGGCACTCACATAAGGCCCTCCAGGATAGGGAAGACCAAGAAGCTTAGCCACTTTATCAAAAACCTCCCCTGCTGCATCATCCCTTGTGTGCCCAAGAAGCTTAAGCTCTTCAAAGTCCTCTACAAGAAAAAGGGCAGTATGCCCTCCAGAAACAAGAAGGGCAATAAAAGGGAAGGAAACCTCCCTCTCAAGAAAAATAGAAAAAATGTGTGCCTCAAGATGGTCTATGGCAATAAGGGGGATTTCAAGAGCTAAAGCTAAGGTTTTTGCATAACAAACTCCCACTAAAAGTGAGCCTATCAATCCCGGACCGAAGGTAACAGAGACGGCTTTAAGTTCACATGGAGAAATTCCTTTTTCAGAAAGGGCCTTTTTAACCAGGGGATGAAGAACCTCAAGCTGTTTTCTGCTGGCAATCTCTGGGACAATTCCTCCAAAGGGTGAGTGAAGAGCTACCTGAGAATAGAGATAATCCGCTATGAGTTTTCCCTCTTCAGAAAATAAGGCAACCCCTGTTTCATCACAGGAGGTTTCAATAGCAAGAAACATACTTTTATTTAAACAAGGCTATTTCAAGAAGTTCTGAAAAGAGGTGTAGAAAAAGAAGATGGCCTTCTTGGATTCTCGGGGTTTCAGTTGAGGGGACAAGAATAAGATAATCACAATAAGGGGGCATATCTCCACCTGTTCCACCGCTCAAACCCACTGTGTATAAGCCCATTTCTTTGGCCACCTTTAGAGCAGAAATTATATTGGAAGATTTTCCGCTTGTGCTTATAGCAAGAGCAATGTCACCCCTTTTTCCCAGGGCCTGAATCTGTTTTACAAAGACCTGGGAAAAGTCATAGTCATTGGCAATGGCAGTAAGCACAGAGGTATCTGTGGTAAGTGCTATGGCTGGAAGGGGGCTTCTTTCCATTTTAAAGCGATTAACCAGTTCTCCAGCAAGATGCTGGGCATCAGCAGCAGATCCGCCGTTTCCAAAGACAAGAATCTTTCCTCCCTTTGAAATAACCTCTTTAGCAAGTTCAACTACCTGCAAAATCTTTTCACCCTCTTTTTCAATAAATTCATCTATCACCTTCAGATGGGTATCCTTTACCCTTTTAAGAATTTCCTTCATTTCAATTCCTCTTAATTAAATATTTAACTTTATAATAACTTAAAGCCAGATATTCCTGAACGGCAAGATTGGTAAAGTTCAGATAAATATCATGAGGAAAGAGGTAAAGAAAAAGTTTTGAAGGTTTGCAGAGCTTATAATTAAAGTTTGTAGGATAGGGGAGCGGGTTTAGGCCTTCTTTTTTAAACAAAAATATGGCCCTGGGAAGATGATAGGCAGAGGTCAGAAGGAAAAAAGGTTTTTCTGGAGGTATCACCTTTTTTAGCTCCCTTGCACTCTGAAGAGTATCAAGGGGTGTATCCAGGGCCTCAACTTTTAACTTCCATCTTTCAGCCAGTTCCTTTAAATAGCTTGCTCCCTTTCCTTCAAAGGAGCCTCCAAGAATAATAAGTCGCTTTTCAGGAAATTTTTTCTTAATTTCAAGAGCAGTAAGAAACCTAACCAATGTTTCTCTACTAAATCTCTCCTCAAGAGAAAGCCTAGGATCCCCGTAAATCCTTCCTGTAAGAAGAACAAGGGTATCAATTTTGGCAAGCTCTTCCTCAGAGGGAATTCTGTAATCTTCTTCAAGTTTTTTAAGAAGAAAATAGGGCAAAAACGGGGTAGTTGAAAGATAATAGAGAAAAACCGCTACAAAAAGCAAAAACCTTCTTCTTCCTCTTCTTTTTCCAATAACCACATAAATGGTTACTAAGAAAAGAAAAAGAAAAATTAGAGTTGAAGGATAGAAGAGATAAAGGACTATTTTTTTTAAAATGAATAGGTAATCTGACATAGGATTTTGAGTTTAAAATGGCGGGGCTGACGGGACTTGAACCCGCGGCCTCCTGCGTGACAGGCAGGCGCTCTGACCGTGCTGAGCTACAGCCCCAAAGCAACTATCAATATAACACTTTTTTGAATTTTAGCAAGAGGGCGAATTGCCTCATTAAAAATTCAAATCAAACGCAAAAAAATCCTATCTACGACGAAAAAGTTAAAAAAGCTCTAATCTACCTCTGGGACCTCTCCTTAAAAAGGAAATCCCTGTCAGAGTTTTTTTAAATTTTTTCCCTCTACTACAGTAGGCCTTATAATTAAAAATAATATTCCTAAAACTCCTTATAAGTAGCTGATAAAATGTCTTTAAGCTTAATCATGAAGAACTTTATAGAAGTTTAAGAAGATATCAAAAGGGGCTTGAGAGGGCTTATTTTAAAAAGAAAAAATTGTTCCAAGGACAAAAAGGAAAATAAAAACTTAAAAATTTAGGTTTAAATTGGTCTAAAGAGCTTGCTGAAATCAAGTCAAATAGAAAAAAATTGCTTTTCCAGTAGCGACAAACCGCAAGTTAGGAATGATTTTCAAATTTTTTTATTCTTCGGTAGCGCAAGCTTTGGCTTGCGTGGGATTTTTTATTGATGAACTTATGCCTCTACTGTTATTTCTAAAAGCATGTCACACCTTTTTACCAGTTTGAAATGTCACATCTTTCTTTTTAACTTTCCATCCCTTTCTCCAAGGATGATCCGGTGAAGGTTTTTTTACCTCCTTATCTTCCAAAAGCTCCCTCTTACTTAAAAGCTCCTCCTTCCCTCTTTCTTTCATAACTCTATATTCATCTTCCCCAATTTCAACAAATAAAATCTTTTTATTCTCATAAAGAATTACAACTTCTCCGTCCATCTTCTCACAAACTTCAACCCATCTTCCTGAAAAGTTTTTAACCCCTCCTGAAGGCATAACTTGATAAATCCT
>DJWK01000030.1:4032-4495 GCA_002441555.1 Thermodesulfobacteriaceae bacterium UBA6232 | reverse complement strand
TTTTCAAATTCTTCCTCGCGTTTTACTTCTTTAAGATAGTCTCTTTGCGGGAATAAAAGGGCCTGAGGAATAGTAATTACATGAAAAAAGGTTATTTCAATCTGAATTCCCTCAAAGAGGACCCTTAAGTAATCAAGAATTTTTTTGCAGGAAGGAGATTCTTCATAACATATTAAAAAATGAGGAAGAATTATTTTTGTTGTTCCAAAATCCATTTTTTGAAATCTTCAAGATATCTTTTCACGGTGTTTTTTCCCGTTCCTCCGGGAATTTCTCGCCTTTTTAGGGCATGCTCAATGGTGAGCCACTGATAGATATCCTCTGAAATCAATGGGGAAAAACTTTGAAATTCTTCTAAGCTCAACTCTTCAAGTTTTTTCCCCTTCTTTTCGGCATAGAGGACGATTTTTCCTGTGAGATGATGGGCGGATCTAAAGGGAACACCTTTGGTTACAAGATAATC
>DJWK01000030.1:0-3895 GCA_002441555.1 Thermodesulfobacteriaceae bacterium UBA6232 | reverse complement strand
TTTCCTAAAACAGAGGAGGCCTTGCCTCTTATAAGTTCTGCGGCATCGGGATTTTTTTTCTGGGGCATAATGGAGGAGCCGGAGCAGAGACTATCAGGTAGGTCAATAAAGGAAAACTCAGGGCTCATCCAGAGAACAAGCTCTTCACAAAGCCTTGAAAGATCAAGCATGATAATGACAAGAATAAAGACCAATTCCATGGCAAAGTCCCTTGAGCTTACAGCAAGAATGCTGTGAGGATGGGGAGCCAAAAAGCCCAATTCCCTTGCCATAAAGGTTCTATCAAGAGGGAAACCACAGCCTGCAAAGGCTGAGCTTCCAAGAGGTGAGAGTTTAACGCGTTTTTCCCAATCAAGGAGTCTCTCATAATGGAATCTCATGGCCTCAGCATAAGTGGTTATCCAATGAGAAAAAAGAACTGGTTGGGCATGCTGAAGATGGGTAAACCCAGGCATAACCACATCCTGATATTCCTCAGCCTTTAAGATTACTCCGCTTATAAATTCAAGAAGTAAGGTTTTGAGGATTTTTTCTTCTTCTGAAAGATAAAGTCTTAAATCGGTAGCTACCTGTTCATTTCTTGACCTTCCTGTATGAAGCTTGTAGGCCACCTCTCCAACCTTCTCAAATAGGGCCTTTTCCAAGTTCATGTGGATATCTTCGTATTCCTTTTTAAAAATAAATTTCCCTCTACGGATTTCTTCCTCTATCTCTGAGAGGGCCTTTTCAAGAAGGGAGAACTCTTCAGAGGTTAAAATTCCTGCTTTAAAAAGGGCTTTGGCATAAACAAGGCTTGCCTTAATTTCTGCAAAGGCAAGAACATAGTCAAAAGAAATGGATTCAGTGAACTCTTCAAAGAATTTATCTGTTTCTTCCTGAAAACGCCCGCCCCAAGGTTTTTTAGTGGTTTCCATAGGCATTGAATCTCCTCAGAGATAAACTTTCTAAATTTTATCACAAAAAAATTTTTTCTTAAGCTTAAAAATTTTCTTGACCTTTAGTGAAGAGTTTTTAAAATAAGTCAATGTTTAATTAAATTGATTAAATTTTTTTAAAAAAACTGGAAAAATAAGTAGGAGGTTAAAAATGGAGGTCAAAAAATCCATAGTTAAAACCATTCAAAAAAATCTTTTTATTGGATTGGGAATATTTTTAATTTTGATAGTTGCGGGAGTTTATCTTGCTTTTCAGTGGACCTTTAAAAAGGAAATTAACAAGACTCTCGAAACGGATAAGACAGTTTTAAAAGATTATATTAATCTTTCAGCAGAAAGTAATTTTAAAGAAGCCCTTTTGTTTGCGGAAAATCAAGCGATAAAAAATATCTATCTTTCTCTTAAAAATGAAGTGGGAGATCTCTCAAGAATTACTGAGGAGAATAAGAAAAATTTTGAAAAATATGGAAGGCTCTTAAGGGAGGCTTCTGAGCCTCTTATTAGGGCAATTGAAAGGGAAAGTGGGGTAAGACCGAAGCTCCACTTTCATCTCCCAGGGCCCCGTTCTTTTGTAAGAACCTGGAGAAAACCAGGTGAAGATGTCAAACTGGATGACCTTTCGGGTTTTAGATTTGCCATAGCTGAAGCTCAGAAATCTAAAAAATCAGTTATCGGGCTTGAACCAGGAAGAGGAGGGCTTATTTACAGAACCATAGTGCCTATTACTGAAAAGGGAGAACTTCTTGGATCGGTCGAGTCCGGACTAAGTTTAGATGAATATATAAATAGATTTTTAAAAGAAAGAAAGGATATTACTCATTTTGCCATCATCCTTAAAAAGGAGCTTGCAAATATTATGGATTTTTATATTAAAAGCGGAAAGGCAAAACTGCTTGATGAATCAATCCTATATGCCAAGTCCAAAAATTTTGAAGAGGGGCTTTTAAAGGATGTAATTGAACACGCCCATAAAGAAGAAATATTTGCCCACGGAAGTATATACTTTGTGAAAATTCCTTTAAAATCATTCAAAGGTGAAACCATAGGTTTTGTGCTTCTTGGCAAAGATGTTTTGTCTGTTATTAATCTTTTTAGAGGTATTAGTATAGTTCTTATTGCTATTTTTGTAATTTTGGCCTTGTTATTCTTTGTTGTTTTGAACAGAAATCTAAAGACCTGTGCTACAAATCTTCTTTCAACTGCAAAAGCCATGGAGGAGCTTGCAAGCGGAAGGGGTGATCTTACTTTCAGGCTTGAAGTAAAAACCGAAGATGAAGTGGGACTCCTTGCAAAATATTTCAACCAGTTTATGGAAGCCCTTCACAGCATGATAAAGGTTTTTGTTGAAAAGGTTGGAGTGCTTTTCTCTGATTCCGAAAAACTTGAAAGGGAGATAAAAGCTCTTGAAGAGGCAAGTTTTGATTTTAAAGAAAAGGCAGACTTTATTGCTATGTCCTCAACTGAGATTTTGACAAGCATGGAGGAGGTTTCAAAATCCCTTCAGGAGCTTTCCTCTGCTATAACAGAAATATCCCAAAGGGCTGTTGATAGTTCCGGGGTTGTAAAGGATACTGTTTCAACCGTTGATTCCACTAAAGAGAAAGTAGAACTTCTTAAGAAGGCCTCTTCTGAAATTGATGAGGTGGTAAATCTTATAAATAACATTGCGGAGCAGACCAATCTTCTTGCCCTTAATGCAAGTATTGAGGCAGCACGAGCTGGAGAGGCCGGAAAAGGCTTTGCAGTTGTTGCCAACGAGGTGAAAGAACTTGCAAGACAGACCCAGGAAGCAACTAAAGTGATTGCTGAAAAGATAAGAGTTCTTCAGGAGAGTTCCAAGGAAGTATCCATGGGGGTTGATGATATAGTAAATCTTATTAAACGGGTGGAGGAGGCCTCAAGTGCTATAGCCTCTGCAGTGGAAGAGCAAACCATAGTTGTGAATACCGTTTCCGAGCACATACTGGGAGTTAAAGATAAGGTTATGATTAATGAAGAGCAGGCTAATTCCATCAAAAACGCAGTAGATGCTCTTGTTCAGATATCCGAAAGACTCAAAGCTATAAGTTCCGATGTAAAAGGAGTTGCCCAGGAAATTAAAGAAATAACTTCTCAATTTAAGATTTAGAGAGATTAACCCCCCGCCTCCTTGGGGGTCCTTTAAAAGTTGCTAAAGAAAAAAATTATAGTAAATTTGTGCCATATCATTTTTTGGAGAAGGAGGGTTGAAAGATGCTTGTAAAAAACTTTCTTTTTACCTCAGAGTCCGTTACAGAGGGACATCCCGATAAAGTGGCTGATCAGATCTCGGATGCTATACTTGATGCCATTCTTGAAAAGGATCCCTATGCCAGGGTTGCCTGTGAAACCTTGGTTAATACTGGAATGATTTTAATTGCCGGAGAAATAACCACAGAGGCAAGGGTTGATTATCCAACCATTGCAAGGGGAGTGGTTAAGGAAATAGGATACAATCATTCTGACCTGGGTTTTGACTATCAGACCTGTGCTGTTCTTATAAGTATTGATAGGCAGAGTCCTGATATTGCCATGGGAATAGACAGAGACGGAGAGATTGGAGCAGGAGACCAGGGGCTTATGTTTGGCTATGCCTGTGATGAAACCCCAGATTTTATGCCCATGCCTATTTGGTATGCCCATAAGCTGGCTATGAGACTTGCTGAAGTTAGAAAAAAAGGCATTCTTCCCTTTTTAAGACCCGATGGGAAAACCCAGGTAACTATTAGATATGAGGATAGACGCCCCGTTGATGTTCACACCATTGTTATTGCGGCTCAGCACGATCCCACCGTGACTTTGAAAGAATTAAGAGAGGCTATTTATGAAGAGGTTATTAAAAAGGTAATAGCCCCTGAACATTTAAAACCAGACACCAAGATTATCATCAACGGAACGGGAAGATTTGTCATTGGAGGCCCCCTTGCAGATTGTGGTATGAC
>DJWK01000024.1 GCA_002441555.1 Thermodesulfobacteriaceae bacterium UBA6232 | reverse complement strand
ATCCCTTGATAGAGGGAATAACCTTTTTCCCCCACCCCCTGCAAGTATAAGCACTTTCATTAAAGAACCTCCTCATAAAGCTTTATAATTTTTTCTCAATATCACCTAACCTTACTTCAATAAATTCTATATCTTTATCGTAAATCCTTGCAAGATTTATAGGAAGTTCCTAAAATCTTTTCAATTAATTTTAAATATCTTTCAATTACTATTTCTTCGCTGAATTTTTCTTGGACAAGCCTTCTTCCTTCTTTTCCCATTTTCTCTCTTTCCCCTTCAGGTAATTCAAGCATCTTTTTCATTGCCAAATACAGGCTTTCCACATCCTTTGGCTTTACAAGAAAACCATTCTTTCCGTCCTCACATACATCCCTGCATCCAGGGGCCTCTGTGGTAATAATTGGTTTCTCCATAGCCATGGCTTCTAAAAGTGTCCTTGGAAGCCCCTCCCTGTAAGAAGAAGGTAAGACCACACAATCTGATGAGCAAAGATAAGGCCTTACATCTTCAGTAAAGGAAAAAACCTTTACAAAAGGATAGCTTTTGATTTTTTCAAGATCCTCTTTACTCAAAGAGGCAGGATTCCCTTCATCTTCCTTTCCAAGAAGGATGACGCAAAAATCCTTTCCCTCCTTGTAGAGTCTTTCAGAAGCAAAAATAAGCTCAAAAATACCCTTGTCCCTAAGAAATCTACCTATATATAGAAAAACAAAGCTCTGGGTTTCTTTAAAATAATCCTTGCAAAAAAAAGGAGAAAAATATTCCGTATCAACCCCTGAGCCAGGAATAATAAAAGCCTTATCCTTGACTATATCCTTCAATTCCTGGAAGTCAGTTCTATTTTGAAACACGATAAACCTATTGAACTTAAAGGCAAATCTATACAAAGCCTCAACCACGCTTGCAATAAATCCCCTTTCTATAAACACATATCCCAATCCTGTTACTACACTCATGCAAGGAATTTTCAAAAATCCTGCGGCTATGGAACTATATATATTAGGCTTAATGGTAAAATTAATGACTAAATCGGGCCTGATTTTTCTGTATAATCCAAGATATTCCAAAAATAGCTTAAAATCCCTGATTGGATTTTTTCCTTTTCTGTTAAGATTTTTAACTCCATAAAAAACAAACCCCTTTTTGAGTTTCTCGGAATACTCATCTTCAGGGGCTATAGCCATTATTTCATAACCCTTTTCTTTTAGAGCCCGCATTAAAGACAAGCGAAAATTCCAGAGAGACCAGGAAGTATTGGATACAAAAGCTATTTTTTTTGACATATATTAAATTACATCCACCTTTCTTTCCACAATTGAAAAACCAAAAGCAACCACAATTTGTTGTGATTAACTCCCCTTTCCATAAGGTAATCCTCAAGCAACCTTGCAACTTCTTTATAGTTAAAAAGGCCCTCTCTTTTAATTTTTTCAGGATTTAGATATTCTAAGTAAAAGCTCTTTAATTCCCCCTTAAACCACTCATAAATAGGAACACCAAAGCCCTGCTTGGGCCTTTCAACAAGTTCCTTCGGTATGTATTTATAGAGCACTTTTCTCAAGAGATATTTGCTTACACCGTTTCTCCACTTAAATTCTACAGGAAGTCTGCTTGTCCATTCAATTATTTTATGATCTAAAAAGGGGTCCCTCCCCTCAAGGGAAACTGCCATTGTGGCCCTGTCCACTTTCACCAGTATATCATCGGGAAGATAAAACTTAAGGTCATAAAACATCATGTATTCCATAGGTGGAAAAGAAGAATCTTCAAGGTGGTCTATAAATGAAGGGATTTTTTCATTATAACCAAGGCAGAGGCGAAGCAAGTCTTCTTCGAGGAAATTTTTGTTAGATATGTCGTATTGCGCTTTAAAATCTCTTTTTGCCCTAAGGACATTTTTAAGTTTTATGTATTTGTCCCGAAAATTGGTCAACTTGGGAAGGAAGGGGCTAAAAAAATTATAGAGTTTTAAAGCTAAATCCGGACTTATGAGATTTAGGGTTTTTTCAAAGAGGGGCAAAAAGGGAAGATAAGAGAGTTTTCTTATTCTCTTACCCACAATCCAGTATCTTGTATATCCGCAAAACTGTTCATCTCCTCCATCTGCAGAAAGAGAAACCTTAACCTTTGATCTTGCAAGTTTGGAGACAAGGTAAGTGGGAATCCCTGAGGAATCTCCAAAGGGTTCATCATAGATATAAGGAAATTGTGGAAGGATTTCAAAAGCCTCGTTGGTTGTGCAGTAAAGTTCTGTATGTTCTGTTCCGAGAAAATCTGCTACTTTTTTGGCAAAGGGGGCTTCATCATAGTCCTTTTCGTAAAACCCGATAGTGAAAGTTTTTAGCCTTACTCCCTCTTTGGCAAGAAGGGCACAAACCGTTGAAGAGTCAATACCACCGCTTAAAAACATCCCAACAGGCACATCAGAAACAAGTCTTAATTTAAAACTTTCTGTTAAAAGTACCTCAAGTTCTTCTGCAAGTTCCTCCTCATTCTTTTTGAGCCAGGATTCCCTTTCTTCAAGCCCTTTTATAAAGAAATCTTTAACATCCCAGTATTTAACCTTCTCTATGGGTCCCTTTTCGTCAAGGATCAAAAAGTGTCCTGGCTCAAGTTTAAAGGTATCTTTGAAAATGCAAAAGGGAGCAGGAATATATCCGTACTGCAGATAAAGAAGAAGTGCCTTTTCTTCAAGTTCCTTTTTAAATTCAGGATGCCTGTGAAGAGCCTTAAGCTCTGAGGCAAAGATAAACAAATTTTCCCTAAAATACCAATAAAGAGGCTTAACTCCAATTCTATCCCTGCAGAGATAAAGCCTTCTTTTGGTCTTATCCCAGATAGCAAAGGCAAACATACCTCTGAATCTCTTTACTGCCTCAAGCCCCCAGCGGTGAAAGGCCTTTAAGATTACTTCTGTGTCGGAATTGGAAAAAAACTTATAACCTTCTTTTTCAAGCTCTTTTCTTATTTCCCTAAAGTTATACACCTCTCCGTTGTAGGTGATAACGAGATTTTCAAATTCCATGGGCTGATGCCCTGCAGGCGAAAGGTCAAGAATGGAAAGCCTCCTGTGGGCAAGGGCAAGCCCTATCTCAGGCTCAAGATAAACTCCTGCATCATCAGGACCCCCATGGGTCAAAGTATCCCGCATGCTTATGGCAACTTCTTCCAGAGAATAATCACCAGTGTAATTGAAATCCCAAAAACCAGCCATTCTACACATAGTTATAGCTTTCTAAATACAAACTCATTACATCCTGTATTGGCGCTTCTTAAAATTTCCCAAAACTTTGGTTTGACATCCTTCCCACAGGGTAATTTAGTAGGAGCCTTAATCAACTTAAACCCAAACGCCAAGAATCTCCTTCCACTCCTTAATAATGTTTACAATGTCAAATTCTTTAGCTCTTTCCGTAGCCTTTTGAGCATAGCTTTCTCTTAAGTTTTTATCCTTTAAAAGCCTCTTTATCACATCAACCCACATAAGCTCTTTTTCCTCCAAAGGCTCTTTTGCACCTTTAAATTTTACCTCAAAAGGTGGCATAAGAACACCGTAGCTTGCAAACTCGGGCGCTTTTGTCTGATATTCAAAGTCTGTGTTCGGTGCAAGTATCTCCCTTGGACCACTTTTACAATCAGATGAAACAACAGGCACTCCGCAAGCCATAGCCTCAACAAGGGCATTGGGAAAGCCTTCCCATAAACTTGGAAAAACAAAAA
The DNA here is from genome assembly GCA_002441555.1 of Thermodesulfobacteriaceae bacterium UBA6232. GTDB lineage: Bacteria > Desulfobacterota > Thermodesulfobacteria > Thermodesulfobacteriales > Thermodesulfobacteriaceae > Caldimicrobium. Next base: position 2,544 of record DJWK01000024.1, on the reverse strand, counting down.
GCTCAGCCCTTGCTATAAACTTAAAGGGGTTTTTCTGAAATCCAAGAAAGTAAACATCAAAGTTTTCGGAAAGCTTACTTCTATCCCAAACAAAGGTTTTCAGCGCAAGCCTTTCTGATAGGTCAGCAAGGTATTCTTTTAACTCACCATCTCCAAGAAGGACAAGCTTAAGGTGAGGCATATCTTCTTTCAAAGCTTTAAAAACTCTCAAAAGATACCACTGACCCTTTTGCTTGGTTAGTCTTCCTGCAGTTATAAGAACAGGGCTTTTAAAAATCGCCTCGTATTCTCTTAAAGGCTCAGTTTTTTTAGCTTGTATTTCATCAAAATAAAGGGGATTGTATATAACCCTGATTTTTTCAGGAGAAACTCTGTAGTTCCTCTCAAGCTCTTTCTTTATGCTTTTTGAGACAACTACTATTAAGTCCGCTTTTGGATATAAAAGCTTATTTAGAAGGTTATAGGGATGCCATTTTGACCTGCCGGATGCTTGAGACATGCGAACTGAAATAACAGATTTATGGCCAGTTATTAACGCTGAAATAATGTTTACATAATTGGCTCTTTCAAGCATGGAAAGAACAATATCTTTTTTGGTTAAATGTCTTGAAAGTCTGAAAGCATACAAAGGGATAAATAAGGTTTTGTAAATAGGGTTTGTTTTATTTGTGTGAGGGGAAAGAAAAACTAATTTCTCTTCTGGAACTTCGTATTTAACATCTCTTTCAAGGAGAAAAAGTTTATCAAACTCAAGCCTTTTAAAGAGATTTACTGCAACCCTTTCTGCACCCCCACCCGCAAGAGAGTTAAGAAGTAAATAAGTGTTCACTTTCTGAACCAAGCTTTAACAAATGGGATAATTGATTTATATAAAAAGGCATTGAGTTTCACCAAAAGATTTTTGGGAGAAAGAATGCAAAACCAATAATAAGAACTGACCAACATTTTCAACCATAAATTTTCTATTTTGCTTATTGATTCTTTAAAAAAGTTAAGTTTGCTCAAATCGTCTGCTATTTTTGCAAAATAAATACCCCTCAAAAGGTATCTTGCATATTGTTTGGGATTAACTTTAAGCAAATCCTCTCCAAACTCTTTAAGAATATAGTAATAACTAAGCACCTGCCTTTCAGAAAATTTTTCCATCTTATAGGTAACTCTATCACTTCAGTATTCTCCATCTAAATAACCCTTTAACCAATCTTCGTATGTCCATTCCAAATCTTTCCCATAAGACAATCCTGTATATTTTCCTGTTTCTGAATCTAAGCAATTTGCTATTACAATAGAATATCCTTTTTCTTCAGCTACTTTAATCAGTGTCTCAATAGCTTCAGGCAAGATAACATCATCATCGTCAACGAAGGTAAAATAATCTCCTGTTATGAAATCTAAACCGTTATTTTTATTACCGGAAGGACCTCTTTTATACTTTTCATTCTTTACATACTTAATTTTTTCTGAATTAAATTCTTTGACAATAGGATAGGCTTTACCTTCGGGTGTGTCATCTGTCACAATTATTTCCAAATTTTGATAAGATTGATTTAAAATACTTGCAAGGGTATTCCTAAGAGATGCTCTTCCAATAGTAGGAACAATTATAGAAACTTTTTTATCCATCATCGGATAATTTAGCTTGAAAATAAAGGTTGGAGCCGGTAATCATAGGCATACTCAATAAACTAAGCGATAAGAAACAGACATTTCTAATAGCTTTCAGAGTTTTAAAAAGAACTTTTCTGATTTTTGAAGCTCTATAAGTACTTGTGTTAGATAGTATCTTCTTTTTTGCTTCCCTCTTCAGATAAACTCCCTTTATGCCAAACGCAGCATATTCTATTCTTGCAGAATTCTCTATAATCTTTCTAAATAAATTAGAAATTTGAACTTCTTTAATTAAAAAATTTGAAAAGCCATGAAAAGATAATATGTTTTCTAAAGCTTTTTTATCAAACTACAAAAAATGATGAGGTGGAAAATTTCCCATTTGATAATTTAAAGGTTTATTACTAAAACGAAATAATTGTCTATTCGGCACGCTTCCTGCAATCCAGCCACCGGGTTTTAAAAGCTCTTTTACCTTCTCAAGGAACTCTCGGGGTCTGTCTTGATGCTCAAGCACCTCAAAAAAAGGTTATAACATCAAATTTTAATTCTTCTTTCTTTGCAAGCTCAGAAAACTCCTCAAGGCTCATGGCGTAAACATTCTCAAGCCCCCTCTTTTTCCTGCAAACTTCAACACTTTTTCTATCAAAGTCTATGCCCCATACTTCAAAGCCTACCTCTTTTGCTTTTTTTAAAAACCTTCCATCTCCGCATCCAACATCAAGAAGCCTTCCTGATTTTAAGGGAAAATGTTTAAAAAACATCTTATGGTTTTCTCCCAAGGTCTCAGAAATCCCGAGGTGAAAAACCGCATACCCTTCTTCTCCCTCCTCTTCGTAAAACTCCGGTTCAACCTTTAAGGGCTCCCACCACTGAAGGTCGCAAGAAGGACAGTGATAAAGCTTATACTCTTTCTTGTTCCAGTCAGACACATAG
>DJWK01000027.1:6320-13038 GCA_002441555.1 Thermodesulfobacteriaceae bacterium UBA6232 | reverse complement strand
TGAGGAAGGGGCATAAAGGTGTGAGCATGAATGATAGCACCCATTCTAGCAAGCTCTTCCATAAGGAATAGGGTAGCTCTGATATCTTCCTCTTTTTCGCCGGGAAGACCAAAGATAAAGTCAACCTTGGCTTTAAGCCCTGCCTTGAGGGTTATTTTCACCGCCCTCCTAACATCTTCAACGGTGTGCCCTCTTTGAAGATATTCAAGCATTCTCTCGCTTCCTGTTTGGGCCCCAATAACCAGATTATCATTTGCGCAATACCTTTTTACAAGTTGAACCGTTTCTTCGGTAACATGCTCGGGTCTAACCTCTGAGGGAAAACTTCCGAAAAAAAGGCGTCCCTGATAGGGTTTTACAAGCTTGTAAAGTTCTTCAAGGAGAGTTTTTACGCCCTCAAGATTAAGAGTCTTCCCATCAGGTGAGCCGTAAGAAAAGGCATTAGGAGTAATAAAGCGAAGGTCCCTTATTCCCCTCCTAAGTAAGGCTTCAGCATAAAAAAGAATTTGCTCAAGGGAGCGGTGTCTCACCTTTGTTCCAAAAATACAGGGAGTTTGACAATATTTACAGGTAAAGGGGCAGCCCCTTGTTATCTCCATGGGACCAATGAGAGAAAATTTCAGGGAAAAGGGAGGATAATTAGAAAGATCAACTGGCCTTGCCTTGCCGGTATAGATAAATTCCTCCCCCTTAAAGTAGGCAAGACCTTTTATTTTCGGAAAATACTCCTCCTTGAGAAGCCCCTTCAAAAATTCAAGAAGGGTTTCCTCTCCCTCTCCAACAAAAACATAATCAAAGCCCATCTCAAGGGTCTTTCTGGGAAGCCCTGTTGCATGAGGCCCTCCTGCGATAAGAAAGACCCTATTTTTTAATTTTAAATTTTTAATTTTTTGTAGTAGCTCCTTCACCTCCCAGTATTGAGGGGTAAAAAAGGAAAGGAAAAGAAAAATTTCATACCTTTCAGAAAGTTCTTTAACAAAAGAAATAAGCTCTTCCTCCTTTCTTGGGAAGAAAAATTTAAAGGCTTTTAAACCAATAGATAAATCCCTCTCCAGAGCCCCTAAAAGGGCATTAAAGCTGTATCTGTTTGGCCTAAAATAGGCAAAAATTAGGCCTCTTTCCATAGGACCATATCTTAAAATTTTAACCTGATTTTTTGGAGTCACACTTTTTTAATTTTAAAGAATTACTTTTTGGCAAAAAATGGAATTTTTGATGAAACAGCTTAAAAAGACAGAGACATTGAATTCAAAAAATTTTACCAAAGCTTGACTAAATATAAAAATTAAACTAATCTATGTAGATAATGAATTTCTATTTCAAAAACAGCCGCTTTTTCTTTATATGTTGCTTTCTTTTATTTTTTTCTGGTAAGGTTTGGGGATTAGAAAGGGTTTATACCTTTGGTGTTGTTCCATTATTTATCCCCTCCCAGATTCATAAATATTGGATTCTCCTTCTTAACGACCTTGAAAAAGAGACAGGGGTGAAGTTTGAACTTAAACATTATAAAAGCCTGAATGACTTTGAAAGTGATCTTTTATCAGGGAAGCTTGATTTTGCCTTTGTAAGTGTATATCATGCTATAATGGCAAAAAGTTCTCAGGGATACATACCTCTTGTAAGAGGAAAAAAACCTTTGATTGGGATTCTTATCGTAAGAAAAGATTCTCCTTATAAAAAAGTAAAGGATCTTAATGGAAAAAAAATTGGATTTCCTGAACGCAACCTCTTTCCAGGAAGTATTTACATGAGGGCTGTTTTAGAGGAAATTTTTAAAATTAAATACAAGGCATTATTTCTTAAGACTCATGACAATGTTATCAGAAATGTGGTGCTTCGGAAAGTAGATGCTGGAAGCACGGGTATTCACCACCTTGCAAGACAACCTGAGGAGATTAGAGCCTCCCTTAGGATTCTTTATAAAACTCCTCCTGCCCCTCCACCCCCTATTATAGCTCATCCCCGTATATCCTCAGAAATAAGAAATCTATTCACAGAGACCTTTTTAAAGCTATCCAAAAAGAAACCTTTAAAAGATTTTTTTAAAATTTTTCCCTTGGAAGAACCGGTAAAAGCAGATTATCAGAGAGACTACAAACCCCTTGAAAAATTTAAATTAGAAAGATATGTTTTCAAATAAAATCCATAAAAAGCCTATATCGGTTAAGTTTTTTCTTATCACTTTATTTCTATTTGTTTTTCTTTTATTTGCTCTTATTTTTAGTAGTATTGTTTTATATAATAATTATAAAAGTTTATATAAACAAAATGTGCAAAAAGGATCAAATTATGCAGAAAGTTTAGCAACATTTTCTCTTGAATACTATTTAAATCTGGATTTTGCAACTTTAGAAAAGGTATATTATAGACTTTTTTCAGATGAAAGCATTCAAGAGATATCCCTTCTTGAGAAAGGAACTTGTCTTCTAAGACTAACTCGTAAGCACGAGGGTATAAAGATTGATTATGCTATACCCTGTCAAAGGGATTTTGATAAGCCACCTTCTCTTTTCATGGAAGATAAAGAGGAACTCATTTTTTATGCTCCTTTAACCGTAGATGCTGAAACTCTGGCCTGGATTAAAATCGTGATTAACAAAAGAGACCTTACTTCCCTTTTACTAAGTCTTGTTAAGGTATCTTTTTTTATTTTTGTCTTGTCTATAATACTATCAATTTCTTTATTACTTTTTTTGCTCAGGATTCCCCTTAGAAATTTATCTGCCCTTGAAAATTTTGCCAGGTCTTTACCTGAAAAATTTGGTAATACCATCAGCATAATATGCCTCTTTAAGGAGCTTAAAACTCTTGAAGAGGCCTTAAACTATGCTTCCTTAAAATTAAAAGAATTTGCCAATTCTATTGAGACAGAGAAAGATAAGCTTCTCGTTACCCTTCTCAGCATAGGAGATGCGGTAATAGTAACTAATGAGAAGGGAGAAGTAATTCTTATGAATAAAATTGCAGAGGACTTAACAGGTTATACCTTTGAAGAAGTAAAGGGTAAGAAGGTAAGGGAATTTTTAAAGCTTGTTTCTGAACAAACAGGGAAGCCTCTTGAAGATCCTATTTCAGCGGTTCTTGTGGATGGAAAAAGGCGAGAACTTGCCAATCACACCCTTCTTGTAAAAAGGGACGGAGAGAAGCTCTTTATTGAGGATAGTGCCTCTCCAATTTTTTCTAAGGAGGGTGGGTTACTGGGAGTGGTTTTTGTCTTTAGAGATGTTACCGAAAAGGTGAAAACTCAAAGGGAACTTATGCGCCTTGAAAAAATGAGCCTTGTCAATCGCCTTGCAGGAGGCATTGCCCATGACTTAAACAACCTTCTTTCAGGCATGCTAAATTACATTTATTTAGCCTATTTCAATAAAAGCCAAATTGAAAAAGTAATAGAAGCCCTCTCAAAAGTAGAAAATCTCATTGCACAGGCAAGCTCTCTCACAAGGAGTCTTCTTGACCTTTCAAAAGGGGCCCCTCTCGTTTCTGAAGTAATTGACCTTAAAACCTTTCTTTCCGAAATTGCCAATTTTGTCTTTACAGGAACTCCCATAATTGTATATCTTGATATCCCAGAGGATGTAATGAATTTAAAAGGAGATCCCGCACAGTTTCTGGAAATCTTTCAAAATCTTTTCATCAATGCAAGGGATGTTCTTGGTTCAGGCGGAAGGGTTGAGATAAAGGCAGAAAATGCCGAAGAATTTATAAAAATAAGTATCAGTGATAACGGGCCTGGTATTCCAGAGGAGATACTTCCTCATATTTTTGAGCCCTTCTTTACCACCAAAGAGGGAGGAACAGGGCTTGGGCTTTTTATAGTAAAAAATATCGTAGAAAATTATGGTGGTAAGATTGAGGTTTATTCTGAAAAAGGGAGGGGAACAACCTTTGTTCTTTATCTTCCTGGAACACAGGAAGAAGTCAAAAAAGAAGAAAGGGAACTTCCAGATCTTTTTAAAGTAGCCCGAAATATCAAAGTTCTTATAGTTGACGACGAACCAGAAATAAGAACAAGTTTAAAGGAAATTCTTGAATACTTTGGATTTTCTGTTGAAACCGCAGAAAATGGTGATAGGGCCCTTGAAATCTTTAAAAATTCCCTTGAAAAAGAAAGTCCCTATAATCTCATTATCACGGATTTTACCATGCCGGGAAGTCTTTCAGGTCCTGAACTTGCTAAAGCTATAAAAGAAATTAAGAAGGATACTAAAATCATAGGAACAAGCGGATACATAAAATCGCAAGATGAATTAAGGGAAATGTATACCTTTTTTGAAGCTATCCTTCCCAAACCTTACAATCTTTATACACTAAAGGAAACCCTGCTTAAAGTTCTTTCCTCCTAATTGTTTTTTTCCCTTTTATGAAGTAACCCATTTAGGTCTTTTAGCCTTTATTTTTTTAGCCTTTATTTTTTTAGGCCCTGCTTTATGTGGTATAATGAAAAAAAAGGGCTTTAAAGATGTTTAAAAATTCATTAATTTTTGGATGTGGAGCTTTAAACTGGGACATCTTCTTTGAAGTTGAAGACCTTGAAAATTTTTCCTTTGAAGGTTTTAGGTTTTTTCCAGGGGAAGAATATGTCCTTGAAAGAAAAGCCTTTTTTGAACTTTATGAAAAGCTTAAAAAAGAAGCTACCTTTTTAGCAGAGAGTGGTGGGGGGTCTTCAGCTAATACCATTTTTGCCCTCTCTAATTGGGGCTTTAGATGTGCCTTCATAGGAGCAGTAGGCAATGACCCCTTTGGTGAAAAAATTTTAAATAACTGGAAAGCCCTTTCTGTTGAGACCTCCTTTATCTTAAAAGAAGGAGAAACAAGCCTTGCCCTGATTCTTCTTGATAAAAAAAAGGATAGATCCATTATCGTTAGCCCGGGAAGTGCAGAAAATTATCTTTCCTACGAAAATTTGAGAATTTCCTCTTTAAGAGGAAGTCTTCTTCACTTAAGCTCTTTTGCAAGTAAAGAAGGAGAAATCTTTCAGAAAAACTTATTAAACAACTTTGAAGGAATTGTTTCCTTTGACCCCGGTGAAATTTATGCCAAAAAGGGAAAGGCCTTTTTAAAGCCCTTTCTTGAAAAAACAAAGTATCTCTTTGTCACTGATAGAGAGCTTCAATTGGCGGGGCTTTCCCCTGTAGATCTCCTTGAAATAGGTGTGAACACAGTCTTTATAAAACTGGGAAAAAGAGGGGCCATGGCACTCAAAAGAAATTTCACTACGAGAAGCTCTGTTTATCCTGCAGAGAAAATTGTTGATAACACCGGGGCAGGAGATTACTTTAATGCAGGGGTTTTAGCAGGCCTTCTCCTTGGATTACCTGTTGATAAGGCTTTAGATCTTGGGCTTTATTCTGCAAGCATGAGCCTCAGAAACTTCGGAAGAAAGGGCCTTCTTTCTTACGATGAGTTTAAAATTTTTCTTAGTAGATTAAAATAAGTAATCGATGAAAAAATTTCTTTATGCCGATTTATTTTTTGAAAGGGCTCAATATTTCAGGATTGTACTTGAACCGGATAGAATTGATGAAATCTCCTCTGGCGAAGAAAAGGGCCTATCTTTGCGGTGTATTGAAGAGGGCTTTAAAAATGAGCTTCACTATATTACAACCAGCTTTGAAGAATTTTTAGAGGAAAAAGCAAAAAATCTCTTTAGAAAAGAGGAACTTTCCTCATTTAAATGGTCCCTTAAGAAAATAATTCAAGCTCCTTCCAAAGACATCATAAACCTTGACAGGGCCTTTGAGTTTCTTGAAGATCTAAAAAAGAAAATTCCTAATTTTTCTGAAATTAAGCATTATCGTTTTCTTCTTAGCGTTTTAAACAAAAAAATTCTCCTTTTAAATCAAGAAGGAGAACCCAAAGAAACAGAGAGAAACTATTTTAGGGTGGCAGCTTTAGTAGTTTCTGAGAAGGATGGAAAGCTTGAGCGGGGTTATGAGGTTCTCGGATACAGTCTTCCTATGGAGGAGGCCTTAAAGAAGGATTCCCGTTTCTTTGAGCTATCAAAGAGGGCAGCTGAGCTTTCCTTAACCATGCTTTCAGCAAGAAAGGCCCCTGCTGGGGTTATGCCGGTTATTCTCTCAGGAGAGGCAGGGGGAACTATGATTCATGAAGCTGTGGGACACGGCTTGGAGGCTGACCATGCCGAAGAGGGGCTTTCCGTTTATTTTGGAAGGCTCGGAGAAAAAGTGGCAAGTCCCCTTATTACTGTAATTGATGACCCTACCCTTCCGGAGCTTTACGGCTCATACGAAGTGGATGATGAAGGAACTCCTGCAGAGAAGGTGGTTCTTATTGAAAAGGGTATCCTAAAAAACTTTCTCTATGATAGATTTACCGCCCTAAAATTTGGCAAAAAATCAAATGGCCATGGAAGAAGGGAGAGTTTTAGAGAGCTTCCTATCCCCCGCATGGCTAATACCTTTATTGCCCCCGGGCCTCATTCACCGGAGGAGATTTTAAAAAGCATTGATAAAGGGCTTCTTGTAAAAAAAATGGGAGGAGGCGAGGTTAATCCTTTAACGGGAGATTTTGTCTTTGAGGTGAGAGAGGGATATTATGTGGAAAAGGGAGAAATTCTTTATCCTGTTAAGGGTGCAACCCTTGTGGGAAATGGCCCGAAGGTTCTTGAAATAATTGACATGGTGGCAGGGGATCTTCACTTTGATCCAGGAACCTGCGGAAAGGACGGCCAGGGAGTCCCTGTTTCTGATGG
>DJWK01000027.1:0-6309 GCA_002441555.1 Thermodesulfobacteriaceae bacterium UBA6232 | reverse complement strand
CAGGAAGCTGCAGGTATTGCCTGCTTTGACGGAAAAAGGATAAGGGAATACAAAAATCTTGGTCTTGTAAGTGAGGTCTTCAACGAAAAAATTCTTCAGGAACTTCCTGGAGAGATAGCCATAGGTCATGTAAGATACTCAACCACGGGTTCTTCAACCTTACAAAATGTTCAGCCCTTTTGTGTTACCTTTGCAAGAAAAACTCTTGCTCTTGCTCATAATGGAAATCTCGTTAATGCCCACACTTTAAGGTGCGAACTTGAGGAAGAGGGGCACATCTTTCAGACCACTATGGACAGCGAAGTAATCATGCATCTTGTGGTGAAGTATTTAAAAGAAGGGCTTGTTACCGCGATCTCCAAGGCTATGCGAAAAATAAAAGGGGCCTATTCAGTTCTTCTTCTTTGTGATAATGTGCTTGTTGCCTTTAGAGACCCCTGGGGCTTTAGACCCCTTGCCCTTGGGATGATAAACGGAGGTTATGCCCTTGCCTCAGAAACCTGTGCCTTTGACCTTCTTGGAGTGGAATACTTAAGAGATGTAGCCCCTGGAGAAATCCTTGTCATTGACGAAAACGGCCCTAAATCCTATTTTCCCTTTGAAAAGGAACCTCAGCCCCTCTCCCATTGTATTTTTGAATTTATCTATTTTGCAAGGCCAGATAGCCTTATTTTTCAAAAAAATGTATATCTTGTGCGCAAAAACCTGGGTTTTAATCTTTATAGGGAGTGTCCCCTTTCAGCTGACTTTGTGATGCCCTTTCCCGATTCTGGGACCTATGCAGCCCTCGGATATGCTCAGGCAAGCGGCCTTCCTTTAGAGTTCGGCGTAATAAGAAATCATTACATAGGAAGAACCTTCATTCAGCCTTCAGAAAGATTGAGAGACCTTTCTGTGAAAATGAAACTCAATCCTGTAAAGGACTTCATTCGTGGAAAAGAGGTGATTGTAATTGACGACTCTTTAGTCAGAGGAACAACCAGTAAAAACCGTATAAAAAGCATAAAGCTTGCTGGTGCCAAAAAAATTCATTTTCTCATTTCCTGCCCGCCTTTAAGATATCCTTGCTTTTTTGGCATTGATTTTCCTCAAGCCAAAGAGCTCATTGCAGCCAAGCACACAGTGGAAGAAATACGCAAATTCCTTGATATTGACACCCTTTATTATCTAAGTCTTGATGGTCTTCTTGACTCTGTGGGAGACCTAAGAGACAAAGTATGCCTTGCCTGTTTTACTGGAAATTATCCCGTAGAGGTTGACTTTACCTTTAGAAAAGACATAACAGAAATTAAGTGAACTTTCTATGAAAGCCCCGGAAAGCCTTCAGGAATTTTTGAAAATCCTTGAGAAGGAAGGGGAACTTTTGAGGATTAAAGAGGAGGTTTCCTGCGAGCTTGAAATAACAGAACTTACCGATAGAACCGTAAAAGCAGAAGGTCCTGCCCTTTTCTTTGAGAAGGTAAAGGGGCATAAAATCCCAGTTGTTACCAATCTTTTTGGAAGTTATAGAAGACTCTGTCTTGCTTTGGGCGTTAATTCCCTTGAGGATCTTTCTGAAAAGCTTATAAATTTTATTGAAATACGCGAGGTAGAAGGCCTTCTCGGGAAATTAAAGCTTCTTCCTAAGCTTTTTCAGGCTAAAAATGTCTTTCCACGAAAGGTTGACAAAGCCCCCTGTCAGGAAATTGTGCTTAAAGGTGAAGAAGTTGACCTTTTCAAGCTTCCCATTTTAAAATGCTGGCCAAAGGATGCAGGCCCTTTTATTACCCTCCCCTGTGTCATAACCAAAGACCCTGAAACAGGAATAAGAAATGTAGGGATGTATCGCATGCAGGTTTTTGATAAAAATACCACAGGTATGCACTGGCAGATTCATAAAGTAGGGGCAAAGCACTTTCGCAAGGCTGAAGCAAGAGGGGAGAGGTTTCCTGTGGCAGTGGCTATTGGGCCTGAGCCAGCAGTTATTTATGCAGCAACTGCTCCCCTTCCGGAGGATATTGATGAATTTATGCTTGCTGGTTTTCTTAAGGGCTCTCCTGTCTCCCTTGTTCCCTGTCTTACAGTCCCCCTTGAGGTTCCCGCTGAGTCTCAGATTGTCCTTGAGGGTTATGTTGAGCCCTATGAAAGAAGGATGGAGGGCCCCTTTGGAGATCACACCGGCTTTTACACTCCCCCTGAGCCATACCCTGTTTTTCATGTAACCTGTATCACCATGAGAAAGGATGCCATCTATCCTACAACCATTGTGGGAAAACCTCCACAGGAAGATTGCTATCTCGGAAAAGCCACAGAAAGGCTCTTTTTGCCTCTTATTAAAAAAGTTCTTCCCGAGGTTGTAGATATTAATCTTCCTTGGGAAGGAGTTTTTCACAATCTTGCCCTTGTTTCCATTGATAAAAGATATCCCGGGCATGCCTTTAAGGTGGCCTCTGCCATATGGGGCCTTGGACAGCTCATGTTCTCAAAAATTGTGGTTGTCTTTGATAAAGAGGTAGATGTGCAGAACCTAAGTGAAGCCCTTTTTTATCTCTGTGCCAATGTGGACCCTGAAAGGGATATAATGATTGTTAAGGGGCCTGTTGATGTACTTGATCATGCAAGCCCTGAGGTAGGCTTTGGTTCAAAGATGTGCATTGATGCAACCAAAAAATGGAAAGAGGAGGGATACAGAAGAACTTGGCCAGAAGAAGCTGTAATGGATGAAGAAATTAAAAAGAAGGTTGAGCCTCTTTGGAAAAAGATTCAACAGAAAATAAAACCGCTTTAATTCATTGAAAGAGGGGGGCAGAAATGAGGGTTGCGGTGATGTCTGATTCTCACGATAGAATTGATCACCTTGAATGGGCTATAGAAATTTGCCACAAAGAGGGTGTTCAAAGAATTTTTCACTGCGGAGATCTTATTTCTCCTTTTATGGTTTTAAGCCTTAATAAATTCAAAGGGCCTGTTGATCTCATTTTTGGCAACAACCGGGGAGATATATTTCTTCTCTGCAAGCTTCTCAAAGACTATCCCCAGATTACCCTTCACGGGGAGGAGGCTTTTTTTGAAATTAACGGTTTTAAAATTGCCATGGTTCATTATCCCAAAATGGCTGAAAAGCTTGCAAGAGGAGAAGAATTTGACTACATCTTTTGTGGACATACCCATAAGTTTAAAGTTTGGGAGGTGGGGAAAACACTCATTATAAATCCTGGAGAGCTCATGGGGAAAGAAGGCCCACCAAGCTTTGTTATTCTTGATCTTGAAAAAAGAACCTGGGAAAAGATAACCCTTGAAAAGTAAAGAGGTGAAAAAATGAGGATGACAAGATATTTTCTTCCCACTTTGAGAGAGGACCCCTCTGAAGCTGAAATAATAAGTCACAAACTGCTTTTAAGAGGTGGCTTTATAAGAAAGGTAGCCTCAGGAATTTACAATTTCTTACCCATAGGGTTTAGGTCCCTAAAGAAAATTGAAAACATTGTTAGAACGGAGATGGATCGGGCAGGTGCCCTTGAGATACTAATGCCCATGGTTCAGCCTGCTGAGCTCTGGATGGAGACAGGGCGCTGGCAGGCCTATGGAAAGGAACTTCTCCGTTTCAAAGACAGAAAGGAACACGATTTTTGCCTTGGCCCAACCCATGAAGAGATTATAACTGACCTTGTAAGAAAAGAGGTTCGCTCTTACAGGGATCTTCCTCTTATTTTATATCAGATTGCTCCCAAGTTCAGAGATGAAATAAGGCCCCGTTTTGGCCTTATGAGGGCGCGGGAATTCATCATGAAGGATGCCTATTCCTTTGATGCCGATGAAGAGGGCCTTGAGAAGAGTTATAAGCTTATGTATGAAACCTATCAAAGAATTTTTAAAAATTGCGGGCTTAAGTTTCAAGCAGTTGAGGCCCACACTGGTGCCATAGGTGGAGATGTCTCACACGAATTTATGGTTCTTGCTGAAACAGGTGAGGATACCCTTGCTATCTGTGAAGCTTGCGGGTATGCCTCCAATGTGGAGTTAACCCCTGCCATTCTTGGAGAGAAATATCAGGAAGAGCCCAAAAAGCCCCTTGAGAAGGTATATACCCCCGGGGTTAGATCAGCCAAAGATGTGGCAGATTATCTCGGGCTTCCCCTCCCCAAAATTACCAAAACCCTTATTTACATCGTTGAAGAAAAAGAGCCTATTGCAGTGGTTTTAAGGGGGGATCATGAAGCAAATGAAGTAAAGCTTGAAAAACTTCTTGGGGGAAGGCCCTTCAGAATGGCAAGAGAGGATGAGATTTTAAATCTTATAGGGGCTCATCCTGGCTTTCTCGGACCAAAGGGGCTTAAAATGAAGGTTATTGCTGACAAAGCCTTAGAAAGCTATCCCAATTTTGTAATTGGCGCCAATGAAGATGAATATCATTATTTGAATGCCAATCTGGGCGATACCTTCACCCCAGATATTATTGCCGATATAAGAAAAGCAGCCCCTGGGGATCTCTGCCCCAAGTGCAAAAAACCTCTAAGTTTCACCAAAGGGATAGAGGTTGGCCATATATTTAAGCTTGGAACCAAATATAGTTCCGCCATGAAGGCAACCTTTCTTGACAAAAACGGCAAAGAAAAACCCTTTATCATGGGCTGTTATGGCATTGGAGTAAGCAGAGTCCTTGCAGCAACAGTTGAGCAAAACCATGACGAAAAGGGCATCATTTTCCCCTGGCAAATTGCTCCCTTTCAAATTGCCCTTATTTCCCTTGAAAAAGCTTTAAATGAAGAGGGAGAAAGGCTGTATCAGAGGCTTTTGGCTCGCTATGAGGTTCTTTTTGATGATCGCGATGAAAGGCCTGGAGTGAAATTCAAGGACATGGATCTTGTAGGAATTCCCCTTCAAATCATCCTTGGAAAAAATTATCAAGAAAAGGGGGAGCTTGAAATAAAGGTTAGAAAAACAGGAGAGAGGATTTACGCAAAACCTGAAAACCTTGAGGAAACTCTGGAAAAAATAAAGGAAAGGCTTTTAAATGAAAACTTTTAAACTCTCTGAAATTGCAAAGTATGTTGAGGGTGTTCTTAAAGGGGAGGATTTTTCTGTTTCAGGCCTTAATGCCCTTTCGCTTGCCAAAGTTGATGAACTAACCTTTGTAGATTCTAAAAAAAGGCTTTCTGAAGCCAAGGCCTCAAAGGCAAAAGCTCTTTTAGCTCCACTTGGCTTTGCTAAAGAGCTTCCTGAAAAATCAGTAATTGAAGTGAAGGATGTAAGGGTTGCTTTGGCCAAGGTATCCTTTCTTTTTCATGAAAAAATTTTACCCTCCGGAGAAAAAAGCTCTCTCTCCTTTATAGATCCCTCTGCAGAGATTCATCCTGAGGCTACCATTTTTCCCTTTGTGTATGTGGGAAAGGGCGTAAAAATCGGAAAAGGCGTTATCATTTTTCCCTTTTGTTTTGTGGGGGATTTTTGTGAAATCGGAGAAGGAAGCCTCCTTTATCCTCATGTGGTTTTATATCCAGGAACCGTGGTTGGTAAAAACTGTATTCTTCATGCAGGGGTAGTTCTTGGTTCAGATGGTTTTGGCTTTGCCCAAGAACCAAAAGAGGAAGGTTTTAAAAACTTGAAAATTTATCACTTTGGAAGGGTGCGCATTGGGGATGAGGTGGAAATTGGTGCCAATTCAACCATAGATAAGGCTACCTTTGGAGAAACACAAATTGACTCTGGCACAAAAATAGATAATCTCGTTCAGGTGGGACACAATGTAAGAATTGGCAGGGAGTGTATTCTTGTTTCTCATACTGCTATTGGTGGTAGTGCCGTGATAGAGGATTATGTTATGCTTGCTGGCCAGGTGGGAGTTGCCCCTGGAAGTGTAATAAGAAAAGGGGCCAAAGTTGCTGCCAAATCAGGAGTGCTTGGAGAAATTCCAGAAGGAGAAGAGGTTGCAGGAATCCCCGCCATTAAAGCAAGCCTCTGGAGACGGGCCGTTATTCTTTTTGAAAGACTGCCTGAAATTTACAGAGAACTCAAAAAACTTTTACAAAAATAAACCNNTCCCGTATTAATCATTTAAACTGCTTACACAGATAAGCTGATCTCCGCAAAATGGATGCAAAACTTTAGCTTGCAAATTTTATATAAGAATGAACTAAAAAAGAATCATGAGAAAACTATAGAAATTTGGCTGGGGGAGGAGGACTCGAACCTCCACTCGTGGATCCAGAGTCCACTGTCCTGCCAATTAGACGATCCCCCAAGCCTAATTATTAAAATTAAATGAATTTATAAAATTGTCAAGGGCACAAATTGCCCCATTAAACGCATAGTGTCAAGAAAATTGTGTAT
>DJWK01000018.1:66567-67329 GCA_002441555.1 Thermodesulfobacteriaceae bacterium UBA6232 | reverse complement strand
TACCCAAAAATCAAAAAAGAGGGAGATTAAATGCTTATAAGGCTGTTTTTATAGACGCCCTAAAAATTCTTCAGCAAGCTTCCGGAAGGCCTCGCTTACTTTATGATTGGGCTCATAATCAAGGATAGGCTTCCCAAAACTCTGGGCTTCACTTACTTTTACACTTCTTGGAATAACCGTTTCAAAGACTATCCACTTAAAGTGTTTTTTAACCTCCTCTGCCACCTCGTGGGTTAGCCTGTTTCTCGGATCATACATCATTAAAACCATACCAAAAAGCCTGAGCTCTGGATTAAAAGCCTCCTTTATGCCCCTTACAGTTTTCACAAGAAGGGATAAGCCTTCAAGGGCATAGTATTCACATTGAAGGGGGATAACCACTCCCTGAGAGGCACAAAGAATATTAACAGTTATCAAGCTTAAGGAGGGAGGCGAATCAATAAAAATAAAATCAAAAGTTGAAAGGAGATCTTTACCATTAAGGTTGGTTTCCTCAAGAAAATCCCGCAGGACATATTCCCTTTTTTCAAGATCACTTAATTCCAGTTCCAAGCCCACAAGATCAATAGATGAAGGAAGAAGATATAGCCCCTGAAAGGGTTCTTTTAAGAAAGGTTTAGCTTCGCCTTCAATTAGGGCTTGATAGATGCTTTCTTTTTTATTGACCTTCACTCCAAGGCCAGAGCTTGCATTGGCCTGGGGATCAAAATCAATAAGAAGAACCCTTTTCCCTTTAAGGGTTAGGGCTCTTGCAAGATTAAC
>DJWK01000018.1:0-66507 GCA_002441555.1 Thermodesulfobacteriaceae bacterium UBA6232 | reverse complement strand
TAGATAAGAAAGAGGGTTATTAGGAAAAGCCCGATAAAATAAATCCATCCAAGCTCCTTTGAGAGAAAACCGAGATAAAGAAGGGATAAAAAAGTTATAAAATGAAAAAGCCTTGCAATTTTTAAGGCCCTTCCGATACCAAAGCGAACAGGAATGGATTTAAGGCCCATTTTTAAATCAAATTCATAATCCTGAAGGCTGTAGAGTATGTCAAAGCCAGAAACCCAAAAGGCCATAGCTGTCCCAAGAAAAAGGGCTTCTTTAGAAATATTTTCATTTAGTGCTACATCAACGGCAATGGGGATTAAAAAATATACAAGACCAAGGATAAGATGGGGGTAATAGGTAAATCTTTTAGCAAGGGGATAAACAAATAAAAGAACTATCACAAAGGGGCTTAAGTAAAGGGCAAGTTTATTGATAAAGGCGCAAGTGATTATAAATCCGAGAGCAGAAAATCCTATGATAATTTTTATCTCCCAGTCCTTCACAAGCCCGCTAACATGGGGCCAGCTCATGGTTCTTGGATTTTCAGCATCAAATTTTTTGTCAAGATATCTATTAAAGGCCATCCCCAAGGTTCTTGCAAAAACTAAAGCTACAACTATTAAAAGAACTTCCTTTAAAGAGGGAATATTTTTCATTAAAATCACAAGACTTGCCAGGGCAAAGGGAAGGGTAAAAATGGTATGCTCAAACTTTATAAGCTCAGAATAATATTTCAGTTTTTTTAGCATATCTACCTCTCCTTAAACCACATTTTGCACCTGTTCTCGAATTTTTTCCACAAGGTCTTTGGCTGATACTGCAAGAAGAGAAATCTCAGCAGATTGGGCCTTATTAGAAAGGGTGGTAATTTCCCGGTGCATTTCCTGACAAAGAAAATCAAGCTTCTTTCCGCAGGAAGGCTCATCAATTACCTTTAGGGCATTTTCAATATGCACCTTCAAGCGATCAATTTCTTCCGTGATATCTAACCTATCAAGAAGAAAGGCTATTTCCTGATAAAGCCTTCCCTCATCAAGTTCTGATCCGAGCTCTTTAAGAAGATGCGTAACCCTTTCTTTCATTTTTTGAATATTTTCAGTTTTAATCTTTTCTTTTAGCTCTTCAATCTTTAGGACAATGCTTTTCAATTGAGAAAGAAAGTCTTTTATTTTTTCCTTTAAAAGGGCCCCCTCTCTAAGCCTTCCCTCTTTTAAATCCTTTAAAGAGGTCTCAAGGGCTGGTTCCACTTCATTCCAGAGAAATTCGAGGTCTTCCTCCTTTTCCTCAAAAAGGGTTATTTCTCTAAAGGTGAGAATCTCTGAGAGGGTTATTTCACCTGGAAGTAAAAGGGTTTCCTTAAGATGTAAGAGGTTCTCCTTTAATTTTTTAGCAAGCTCAAGGTCAAAGAAAATTTCCCTTTTTTCTTTTGCCAAACCAAGGATTCTTATGGAGATCTCAATTTTTCCCCTTGAAAAAAGTTCAGCCACCCTTTTTCTTATGCGCTCTTCAAGGGAAGAATACCTTTTTGGAAGTCTAAGGGTTATATCAAGAAAACGGTGATTTACCGATTTAGCCTGCACAATAATTTGAAAATCATCATTTTGATATATGGCCCTTCCAAAACCCGTCATGCTCTCCATGGCACGTCCTCTTTAAGAAAACTTTCAACCCTTTTGAGAATTAAGGGGATTTCCCCTGGTTTAAACCATTCAATGTCTTTTTCTTTTTTAAACCAGGTAAATTGTCTTTTGGCATAGTGTCTGGTTTCTTTTTGTATGCTTTTTATAGCCTCTTCAAGGGAAAGCTCTCCTTTAAGCACTCTATAAAGTTCTTTATAGCCTATGGCTTTTATTTTTTCAAAAACTCTTTCTCCATGTTTTTCATAAAGGGTTTTTACTTCTTCAAGCCAGCCTGCCTCAATCATGCGGATAACCCGCTCATTGATTTTAGCATAAAGTTCCCTTCTTGGAAGAAAGATTCCTATTTTTAAGAGAGGATAGCGTTTCTTTTGAAAAAAAGGGGTTTCCCTTTGGAATTCTGAAAAGGCCTTTCCTGTGGTATAGATAACCTCAAGGGCCCGAATAATCCTAACAAGATCATGGGGATGGATTTTACTTGCATATTCTGGATCAAGTTTCTTAAGTTCTTCATAAAGGGAGGCTGGCTCTTTTGAGGCCTTCTCTTTGAGAGCCTTTCTTATTTGAGGATTAGAAGAAACCTTGAAAAGGCCGTATTCAAAAGCCCTTAGATAAAGCCCTGTTCCTCCAACCAGTATGGGAAGCCTACCCCTTTCGGAAATTTCCTTGACATATCTATCGGCAAGCTCGATAAACCTTCCTGCACTCATCTCTTCAAAAATACTTATTTCATCAAAGAGATGGTGAGGAATGTTTTCACTTTCTTCAGGGGAGGGCTTAGCTGTTCCTATGATAAGCTCTTTATAAATCTGCTGGGAATCAAAGTTAATGATTTCACCCTTAAAGGCCTTGGCAACCTCTATGGAAATTTTGGTTTTTCCTGCACCCGTTGGTCCACAAATGGCAATAACCTTGGGGGGTTCTTTCACGGTTTTCTCTTTAGTTTCTTTTCAATTTCAGAAAGGTCTATTTTAATAAAAAGGGGCCTTCCGTGAGGACAGGTTTCAAGATTATCCCTGAACATTATCTCAAGGAGATATCTCTTTTCTTCATTAGTCAAAAAATCTCCCTTTTTTCTTGCCTTCTTGCAGGCAAGGTCTTTAAGAAGTGCCTCTCTTGCAGAAAAAAGATCAAACTCGGGAAGGTTTAAAAGACTTACAAGTAGTTCCTCTGCAAATTCAAGAAGATCAGGAGGGGCCCCTTTTACAAGTATTTCATCTTGAGAGACAAGTTCAAGGTCAAAACCAAGTTCTGATAAAATCTTTAATTTTTCTTCAATATTTTCAAGCATATCAGAGGTGAGTTTAACAAGAAAGGGAAGAAGAAGTTTTTGTGGAAAGGCCATGAATTCGCTTTTTTTAAGAAGCTCATAGTGAATGCGTTCTGAAAGGGCATGCTGATCAATAAGAAGAAGGCTTTCTCCTCTTTCAACAAGTATATAGGTCTCTTTGAAGGAACCAAGAATTTTAAAATCCTCTGAAGATTTCTTTTCAAAAAGGGAGACCTTTTCATAAGGCTCAGAGGTTTTGGTAAGAGAGGGCCTATAAGTGATAGGTATATCTTCTTTGATTTTTAAGGTAATTCCTTCTGAAGGTTCTCTTTGAGAAAAGAAAATTTTTTTTGAAAGAAAATGATTTTTAAAGGCTTCATCAAGGGCAGAAAAGACCTCCTTTTCTCTCTTAAAGCGAATTTCCCATTTGGCAGGATGAACATTAAAATCAACAAGTTGAGGAGGCGCTTCTATTTTAATGACACCTGCAGGGAAACCAAGATTTCCAAAAAATTTCTTTAAAAAATGATAAGCAAATCTCAAAAGTTTTTCGTCTTTTATAAAGCGTCTGTTCACAAAGAAAAAGAGAAAGCGACTGTGAGAGAAGGGCTTTCTTGTGTCTGTAAGAAGAAGTTCAATTTTATAGGGAAGCCTTTGAAAGTGGCTTTCTTTTAAAAATTCCTCAGGAATTTCAAAAAGGTAGGAAAAAAGCTCCATTAGAGAGCCGCCTTTCCAGTTTATAAGTTCCTTTCCGTCAACAAGAAGATGTGCTTTTATCTCTGGATGAGAAAGAAGAAGGGCTTTAAAAATCTCTGTGTTTTTCGCAGATTCAGTTTTTATACTCTTTAAAAAGGCCTTTCTTGCAGGAAGATTTTCAAAGAGATCCTTTACTTCAACAAGGGTACCCTCTTTTAGTCTTGCTGGACGAAGGGCTCTTTCTTTACCAAATTCAACCTCAATTTCAAAGGGAAGATCAGATCCCCTTTCAACACTAATTATTTTAAGACGAGAAACCTGGGCTATGCTTGCAAGTGCCTCTCCTCTAAATCCATAGGTAGTTATGGAAAAGATATCGGAGAGCTCCTTGATTTTACTTGTTGCAAAAGATTTATAGCAGAGCTTCAAATCTTCAGGGGACATGCCTATCCCATTATCGTAAACTGAGATTCTCTGAAGACCACCCCCTTCAAATTCAACTTTAATATAATCGGCTTTGGCATCAAAGGCATTTTCTAAGAGCTCTTTTATAACTGAGGCTGGACGCTCAATGACCTCACCAGCTGCTATCTTTGAACGAAGTTCTTCAGGTAAAAAATGGATTTTAGGCATTAAAGGATTTAATATTTCTTAGCTGAGCAAAAACAATTCTTCCTGTGGGAGAGTGTATTAAGTGACTTACCACCACCTCTAAGTTTTTTCCAATAAGATGTTTGGCATTTTCAACAACCACCATGGTTCCATCCTCAAGATAACCTACTCCCTGATCCCTTTCTTTTCCCTCTTTTACTATCTGAACGGTTATAAGGTCCCCAGGCCTTACACTGGGTCTTAAGGCAAGAAAGAGTTCATTAATATTAAGAACCTCAACCCCGTAAAGCTTGGAAAGTTTATTAAGATTATAATCAGTGGTAATAAGTTTTGCTGAATGTTCGCTGCAAATTTTAATGAGTTTTTCATCAGTGGGAAGGTTTTTATAATTTTGGTCAATAATTTTGAGCTCTCCTTGGAAGACTTCTTTTAATTCGTTTAGAAGTTCAAGGGCCCGTCTTCCCTTGGATCTTTTAATAGGGTCAGTTGAATCAGAAAGAAGCTGAATTTCCTCAAGAACAATCCTTGGAAGTAAAAGAGGTCCTTCAAGCCATCCGGTTTTGGCAAGTTCAACAATTCTTCCGTCAATTATGGCACTGGTATCAAGCACCTTAGGAAATCCCCTTCTTGAAAATTTTTTAGAAATGGGAGAAACTGGGGAGGGAATTTTCCCTGAAAGTTTTTCGATAACCTTCTCGAAGAACTCACCGATTTTTAATTCTTCCACCTTTTTACCACCAAGCATAATTCCAAGATATCCAAGCCCAAGGGCACTCATAACATAGAGAAAAACCTGCCAAACCCCGCTTGTGAATATTTCAAAAAAGGAAGAAATTAACTTTGCAAGCCCAAGTCCAAGAATAAGCCCAAGGGAGCCTCCAAGAATTTTTAATAAGGGAATTTTTCTGATTTTTTCTTCAAGGTAGATGGTAATAAAAGAGAGAGCTGCTCCAAGGAGAGCCCCTACAATAACAAAGGAGACCCCCTTTTGATCATAATAAAAATAATAAAATATTCCCCCACCAAGAAAACTACTTAATAGAATTAAAAGGATTTGAAAAAGATACTTCTTCAAGGACTTCTCTTACCTCTATGAAGAATTAAGAATTGCCATAACTTTCTTTTCTATTTCTTCAGGAGAACAGTTTTCGCAGATGGAGAGTTCAAGAACTATATGCTCCTTTGCCTTTTCAAAAATCTTTTTCTCTCCGAAGGAAAGAGGTTTCTTCTTAGAAACCTCAAAGAGTTCCCTTAAAAGCTCAGCAAGAATAAAGATATTACCGGTTTTCAATTTTTCCGTGTATTCCTTGTATCTTTTGTTCCAGTTTTCATTGGTAATGGTAACCTCTTTTTTGGAAAGACAGGCGTAAACCTTAGGGACTTCTTCAAGAGAAATAACTGGTCTTACACCTATTTTGGGAAGGGAATCAAGGGGAATAAAAATTTCGGTTTCACTGTGAAAAGGTTTGAAAATAAAAACTTTAAAAGATTTTCCTGCAATCTCCTTTTCTTCAATGGAAGTTATTTTTCCAAGTCCGCAACCTGGATAAACTACTACATCTCCAATATTAAACATTCTCCTTCACCTAATTTAGAATTATACCAGATTTTTTTAAAATTTAAAGGGAAGTCTGAGTCTGTAGGTAGTAGCTGGCTTTAGCCTGTGAAAAATATCTCTAAAAAACTAAATGAAAATGTTAGCCACAAATTAAATTTATTCGTGCAAGCAAAGGCTTGCAGCTATTTTTTGAGTTTATAAATTGGGGAGACTCTCAATAAGAGCCCTACAGGATTCCTCACATTTTTTGAGTTGCTCTTCTTCTTCAGGGGTTAATTTAATTTCAATAATTTTTTCAACTCCCCTTTTCCCAAGAATTACTGGAACCCCAAGGAAAACCCCTCTAATTCCGTATTCTCCCTCAAGGAGAACCGAACAGGTAAGCACCCTTTTTTCATCTCTAAGAATACTTTCAGCCATTTCAATGGCAGAGAGCCCAGGGGTGGTAAAGGCACTTCCTGTTTTTAAAAGACTTACAATTTCACCTCCTCCAAATTTGGTGCGTCTAACTATTTCATCAATTTTTTCTTCAGAAAGAAGCTCTGTTATAGGAATTCCACTAACATTGGCATATCTCACAAGGGGTATCATCAAATCCCCGTGAATTCCCATAACCAAGGCCTGAACATCCCTTGGAGAGACACTTAGAGCCTCAGCTATAAAATAGCGGTATCTTGCGGAATCAAGCACTCCTGCCATTCCCATTACCCTTTCTCTTGGGAAACCCGTAATTTTGTAAGCCACATAAACCATGGCATCCAAGGGATTAGAAACCACAATAACTATGCTTTCTGGGGCATAGGTTTTTATTTTTTCGGAGCAGGATTTAACAATTTCCCCATTAATGTTAAGAAGATCTTCCCTTGACATGCCTGGGGTTCTCGGTTTTCCAGCGGTAATGATAACTACCTGACTGTCCTTGAGATAAGAAAAATCTTCTGTTCCATAGATTTTTCCCGAAAAACCATAAAGTGGGGCACTTTGGGCTATATCAAGGGCCTTCCCTTGAGCAAGCCCTGGTACAATATCAAAGAGCACAATTTCTTCAGCAACTTTTTTAACTAAAGCCCAATGGGCACAACTTGTCCCAACCGCCCCTGCCCCAATAATAGAAAGCTTCATAGTTTTAACTCCTTTTTAATTTTCTTAAAGGCTTCTTAAGTGTTTAACTTAAAAAAAAAATCGAAAAAAACAAGGTCAAATTATTAAAGAATTGAAAGACCTTACTGTCTGAAATTCAATCCCTTCTATAGAATTTCTTCTTACAGCTCTAAGGAGTTCGGTCTTTAGAGTTATAGTCTTGATGGCTAAATTGACTTAAAAGTTTTTTATTATTGAACAAACATAATTTTTTGAAAAGGTTAAAAATAAAATTTTTTAACTTCGAACTATATATAATGGGCAAGGAGCTTGATTGATTAAAAGGTCTATTAATCGATCTTTAAAATGCAAA
Organism: Thermodesulfobacteriaceae bacterium UBA6232; assembly: GCA_002441555.1. Lineage (GTDB taxonomy): Bacteria > Desulfobacterota > Thermodesulfobacteria > Thermodesulfobacteriales > Thermodesulfobacteriaceae > Caldimicrobium. Next base: position 59,293 of record DJWK01000018.1, on the reverse strand, counting down.
AGTCTTTCAAGAAAAGAGGTTTTTTTAGGTTCAACTACAATAAGATCGCAATTTTCTTCTATAGCAATTTTCAAAATCTCCTCTTCTGTTTCTACTTCTTCAATTCTTATTTTTGCAAGAACTCTTTCTTCTTCTGCTAATTCTTTTATTTTCCTGTATTCTTTAAATTTAAATCCCTGTAAGACTTCTTCTATATTTTTGATTCCTGTAAGATGTAGTTCTCCTTCATAGGAAGGCACAGGTTTCACTACTACTACCCAGGCCCCTTCCTTTTTGGCCAATCTAAAACCTTCTCTTAAAAATTCTGGAGAATTTCTGTAAATTATGAGTATCTTTTTAAAGCTTTTAGCCATGGCTTATACCTCCTCTTTAGTAATTAGAACGGGAATGTTTATTAAATGCAATATTTTTTCTGTTGTGCTTCCAATCAATTTTCTGTCTATGGTTCTTTTCCACGCATAGGGTCCAATAATAACAAGTTCAATTTTTTTTCGTTCAGCAATTTCAACTATTTTTTCAGCTGGTGCTCCCTCATCCATTATTAATTCAATAGGAATAGTAGCCTCTTTAGCCATATTTTCTGCAGAAGCCAGAATTTTTCTTCCCTCAAGAATCATTTTTTCTTTAATAGTTGGAGTTATGTAGAATTCCATTAATTCTTGGTATCTTGGAAGGATATAACAAACATAAATAGAGGAGCCATATTCTTTATGAAATCTAAAGGCTTTTTTAAGGGCAAGTCTGCTTGACTCTGAATCGTCATAAGGGACAAGTATGGAACTATACTCACCCCTACATTCTTCACAGGGCTTTTTAACCACCAAAACATCCACAGGAGAATTTAAGGCAAGTTCTGTACTTACACTTCCGAGAATTAGTCTTTTTAGAAGACCTTTTTTACCATAGGTTCCGGTTACAATAAGTTTGGCGTCCAATCTCTCTGCCTCGCGAAGAATTTCCTCTGCCGGATCCCCTTCTTTTAAAATGCATTGGGCTTCTATTCCAAAATGTTTTAAAATTTGTTCCTTGGCTTTTTCACAAAGTTTTTTACCGTGTTCAAAGCGTTTGTCTCTTATTTCAGGAAAGAGTAAAAATTCTTCTTCGTTAAAATAAATTATGTGTACCAAATATAATGTGCCGCCATGTCTTTTAATCCAAGCACAGGCTTCTTTAAGCCCAGCCTTGCTGTATTCTGAACCATCATAGGCAACTAAAATAGTCTCATACATTAGTGACCTCCTTTCTTGAAGATTAGACCAACCAAAAATCCTGAGATAAGAGCGATTATCACTGAAAAAATTCCGTATATGAGGGGGCTATTTCTGGAAAAATCTGCTAAAAATTTAACAAGGCCAACCTGAAAAACCTTTATATGATTCTTTAATTGTTTTACAATTTTTCCATGGGAAACTTCATAGAACTCTACCTGATATTCCCCAGGAGGGGCTTGAAAAGGCCAATAAATATTAGTCTCTAAATTTGAAGCATTACAGCTAAAAGGGATGATTTTTTCTTCGTAAAGATGATATTTTCTTTTATATTTTAAATATTCTCCCCAGAACTTTTCTTTTTCTGAAGGATTTTTAAGAGGGAAAATCTCAGCTTTTTCACCAAGTATAGTAAATCCAAGGTTATTCTCTTCAAGAATATTCTTTGAAAGAATCTTTTCAACAGGCTTATTACTATAAGTATGATAAAAAAGAGGAACATTTTTATAGTGGATATCATTAACCTTCATCCAGATAAGTCCTCCCACCTTTTCAATGGTTTTGAAGGTACTTTCTTCCTTTTGAAGGGAGACAATTTTTATTATAAAATCATCTTGGCATGAAAGGATAGGGGCTGAGATTTTTAAGTTTTCCCCTTTGTAGAAAAAATGTACTCTAATATCCTTAGGGTTAAGAGAAAGTTTATCTGATGCCCAAAGGGGGAGACTAAAAAGTAAAATAATCAAAAAAATGCCACTTATCCACTTCATTTAATGACCTCCTTTAGGAGCTATAAAGATAGAGGGAGTAAGAGTTAAGCCGAGGATCATTTTAATAGTAACTAAAAGTACAATACAAGCCAAAATTATTCTTAATTGTTCTCCTTTTAACTTTGCTCCAATGGTGGTACCAATTTGAGCTCCTATAGTTGATCCAAGAAGAAGGAGTATGGCAAGGATAATATCTACAGCGTGATTCATGACTGCTTGTAAAATGGTAACCTCAACACAGGTAAAAAGAACAATAAACAGACTTGTTCCCACGACCACATGCATTGGCACATCAAGAAGATAAACCATAACAGGTACCATTAAAAATCCGCCGCCAACACCCATGATGGCAGCAAGAATTCCTACAACAAAACCAAGAGAAATGGTAGTTATTATGGATTGGTGAATCTGAGCTTTGGAATAAAAGGTCTGAAGGGGCAAATTTTTTAAGGTTTGTTTAAATCCACCATTTTTTTGAGAAGGTTTTTGTTGGTGTTTTTCATTGTCTTTTTTTCTTAGAGCAGACAAGCTTTCAAAAAACATAAGAGTTCCTATAATCCCTAACATCACAACATAACAAAGTTTTATAAGTATGTCAGCATTTCCCATAGCCCTTAGAATTTTGACCAGTTGAACACCAAGAAGCCCTCCAGAAAAGCTTCCTATTAAAAGATGAAAGCCCAGTTTAAAATCTACATTGCCTCTTCTCCAATGAGCATAACAACCTGATGCAGAGGCAGCTACAATCTGATTGGCATCAGTTCCAGCAGCAACCACGGGATTAATTCCCATCATCATCAAAAGAGGGGTCATAAGCCAGCCCCCTCCTACTCCGAAAAGACCAGAAAGTATCCCTACTGAGAACCCAGCTAAGGCTGGTAAAAAAACATTGATACTCGTTAAGGCAACAGGCAAATAAATATTTATCATTCCCCCTCCTCCCTTATGAAGTTTTAGGAACAAGAGTAATAAATGGCACAGAAAATTCTTGAACCAATCTTTTTATTCCTTTGTGCCTTGAGAAAAATTCTTTATTAATTTCTGGTGAAATAACAAAAAGTTCTATTTTGAATTCTTTTTCCATAAGTTTTTTAATTTCTTTAAATAACTCTTTATTAACAATCAGGATTTCAAAATTTTCAAAAGAAAAAGCCTTCAGTTGATTAATGAGTTCGTTAACATATTTTTTTGTATAAGAAGTTAGTCCTTTAAGTTCATCCACGGCATAATCGATGGCCCCTTCTTCAGCAAAGCTGCAGGCTATTAGGTAAGTTTCAATAAGATCAGAAATGATTTTTTCCTTTTTGAGAACAAGAAATACAAGTTCTTTATTAAAAATATTTTGAAGCTCCTTTAGATAACTAATATAGGGGAGTAAGTTTTCTCCTTCTTGTAGCAGAATAAAAATTTTACTTTTTCTTCTCATAGAGGACCTCAAAGGTTGGGGTCGATTTTTATATTAACAAATATTATGCCAATCTCACAAAGCTAAATTTTTAAGTATTTTGGAAGATAAATCTTAAAAAGAAGTGTTCAAAATTGAAACAGATGTGAACATTATTTTAGATTTTCTTTTAAAAGTCTCCAGAGACTTGTCCTTGATATACCAAGGGCTTCAGCAGCTTTAGTTTTGTTACCACCAAAAATTTCAAGCACCTTTCTTGCATATTCCCGTGTTATGTCTTCTAAAGGTTTTATTTCTTTGGTGTTTAAAATTAAAACACTTGAAAGCTGAAGAGTCTGGGGAAAGAGATCCGGGGTGATATATTCACCTTTGCAGAGAAGCACAGAACGCTCAATTATATTTTCAAGTTCTCTGACATTGCCAGGGAAATTATATTCCATTAAGACCTCCCATGCCTCTTTGGTGAACCCTTTAACTTTTTTTTTGAATTTTTTATTATATTTTTGAATAAAAAACTCAGATAGCGGTGGAATATCCTCTTTCCGTTCTCTTAAAGGTGGTATATTTATTTCTATAACTGAAAGACGGTAATAAAGATCTCTTCTGAAATTTCTTTTTTCAATTTCTGAGTGAATGTTTTTATTAGTTGCCGCAATAAATCGGACATCTACTTTAATAGGTTTAGTTCCCCCTAATCGAAAAATCTCTTTATCTTCAAGAATTTTGAGAAATTTAGCTTGAAGAGAAACCGGTATCTCGGTGATTTCATCAAGAAATAGAGTGCCTCCATGGGCAAGTTCAATATGTCCAGGTTTTGATTTAAAAGCTCCTGTAAAGGCACCCTTTTCGTATCCAAAAAGCTCACTGGCAAGTAATTCCTCTGTATAAAGGGAGCAATTAATTGATATAAAGGGTTTATCTTTTCTATTACTTGTAAAATGAAGATATTTGGCTAAGGCAGTTTTTCCTGTTCCTGTCTCACCTGTAATAAGTATGGTAGTATCTGTGTTTTTGATATCTTCAACAACATTTAAAATTTCCTGCATAACTTTACTTTTAGCTATGAAAGGAGGTCTTTCTGAAATCTCCTGAAAAGTTTTGAGCGCTATATTTTCTCTTTGCAAACGTTTTTTCTCATAAATATTGTTTATCTTTAAAAGAAGCTCCTCTACCTCTATTGGCTTAGTTAGATAATCTGAAGCTCCCGCTTTTATTGCTGATACTGCGCTCTCAATACTTCCGTAGGCGGTAATTATAATTACATTTATTTCCTCATCTAATTTTTTTATTTCTGGAAGAAGTTCAAGCCCATTAATATCAGGCAGGCGAAGATCGAGCAAAACAAGATCATAGGACCCTTTTTTTACCTTATCCAGCGCTTCTTCTCCTGTAGAGGCTCCCTCTACATAAAATCCTTCTTTTTCTAACAAGCGAGCAAGATATTTCAGAGATATCTCCTCGTCTTCCACAATAAGAATAAAAAAATTTTTATGTATATTTGTCATTTCTTAATTTTAAAGGGGTAAAATTATTTCAAAAGTGGTTCCTTCTTTTGAGGTTTCTTTTAATATAAGGTCTCCTCCGTGTTTTTGAAAGATTTCCTTCGCTAAGGAAAGACCTATACCAATTCCATTTGGTTTTGTACTAAAGAAGGGTTCAAAAATCTGATCTTGAATCTCCTCAGGGATGCCTTTTCCGGTATCTTTTATTTCTATATGAACTGCCTCATTTTTTGAGGTGATTGTAATTGTAATTTTTCCCTTTCCATTCATTGCTTCATAGGCATTTTTGAAGAGGTTTATAAAAGCACTTTCCAAGAGCACCTGATCTCCTTTTATTACGAAATCTTCAGAGGAGTTTATTTCTAAGTAAACTTCTTGTGAAGGATAGTCCCTTTTAAAGGTGTCCCACATCTTATGAAGAAGCTCGTTAAGAGAAAGGGAGATTTTATTAAGTGGTCTTTTTTTGGAGTATATCAAAAACCGATCAATTGTCTTTCTTAATCGATGAATTTCATTATTAAAGTCCTCTAAATACTCTTTAAGTTTTTCTTTCTCTTCGGGTGATAGCTCCATTTCCAAAGATTTAAGAGCAAGAAAAAGGTTATTAACAGGATTATTAAATTCATGGGATATTTTGGTTAAAAGTCTTCCGAGTGCTGCCATCTTTTTCATCTGATAAAGCTCTTCTCTTTGTTTTTCGAGTAATTCTTCGCGCTCCTTTAACTTTTCTTCCATAATGGTAAATTTATAAATAAGAAGATCTAATTCATCGGAAATATTGAAAAGTTTGTATTTTTTAAATTTACCTTTTGCGGTATCCTCAATTAGCATACTAAGAATTTTACATCTTTGCATAATACTACGGGTTAAAAGAAGAATTCCTATAAGAGTAATGCCAGTAAAAAATCCTAAAACCACAATCTGAATAATTTTTAAGAGTCTAAGTTTTTTTTCGATTTCAGTTCTGGTTAAAATGTCAAGTTCCTTGGTAAGTCTTATAAGCTTATCACCTAAATCTCTCAAGGTGAGTAAATTGACCTCCATCCTGGTTAAATTTTCTTCATCTTTATCTTTTAAAATTTTGAGTTTCTTTAGAAAATCTGCAACCTCAGAAGGATGAGAAAGAATAACACTTCTTAACAAGGTCAAAAGTTCTGGATTACTTTTAAAAGAGTTTTTTATTTTTTCATCTACATCCTTTGAAAGATTTTCGAGTTCAAAAAAGATCTGCTTATAAAGCAAAAGGGTTTTCTTTAACTGAGATGTTTCTTTGTATTTATAACCACTTTTATAAAGTTCATTAATTGTCTTTTCCAGCTCATTCATATATTGAAGAACCTTCTTATAATCCTCTTCTGAAGAAGAATCAAACCTTAAAAAGATATTTTTTTCATATCTTCTTAACTGTAAGGCCTTTGTGCGTAAGGTATCCGTTAATTCAAGATTATAAATTTCTTTTTTAAGAATATTGAAAAAGTAAAAATTTATTAAAATCAAAAGAAAAATAAACCCAGAGCTAATTATATAAAGAAAAGTAACTCTTTTTTTAATGGTCATTTTGTCTTATACCTATCTTTTTTAATTGTTTCATTTTTTACAATTTACTTATCTATCTCGCGAGTTATTTTTCAAGTTTTTAAAAATTATTATAATTGTGAAAAAGAAATTTTAAATATAGTTTTCTCAGCCTATCTTTTTCAACCAAAAAGAGAAAAATTTTGAGAATGAAAAAAGCTTTGTTAAAATAGGAAAAAATTTTAAGAAAGGAGGAAGAGCATGATTCCCCGCTATACAAGGCCTATTATGGCAAAGCTTTGGAGTGAAGAAGAAAAACTCAGAGTCTGGCTTCTTGTTGAATTTTATGCTATGGAGGCCTGGTATAAACTTGGTAAGGTGCCAGAAAGGGATTATCAAATACTCAAAGAAAAATTAACTCCCTATATGGAAAAGGGCTTTACTGCTGAGAATGTTAAGAGGGTTGAAGAAATTGAAAGGGAAACCCGCCATGATGTTATTGCCTTTCTTACCCATCTTTCCGAAATTGCAGGCCCCTCTGCAAGATATCTTCACCTTGGGATGACCTCCTCTGATATGCTTGATACCGCCATGGCCTATCGCATGAAAAAGGCCATGGAAATTATTATTGAGGACCTGGAGATTCTTCTTGAAAGCCTAAAAGAGAAAGCCTTTCAGTATAAAGATTCTCCCATGATTGGAAGAACCCATGGCATTCATGCTGAGCCCATAACCTTTGGGCTTAAGATGGCCCTTTTTTATGAAGAAATGAAAAGAAACAGGGAAAGACTCCTTCGGGCAAAAGAAAATATTTCTTACGGAAAAATCTCTGGAGCTGTGGGAACCTTTGCCCATCTTCCACCAGAGGTTGAGGCTTATACCTGTGAAAGGCTCGGGCTAAAACCTGAACCTATTTCAAACCAGATTGTGCAAAGGGATCGTTATGCTGAGTATATGTGCGCTCTTGGAATTCTTGCAAGCTCCATTGAAAAGATAGCCACTGAAATAAGGCATCTTCAGAGAACAGAAGTCCTTGAAGTTGAAGAGCCCTTTCATGCTGGCCAAAAAGGCTCTTCTGCCATGCCTCACAAGAGAAATCCCATTTTGACAGAAAATCTCTGCGGCCTTGCAAGAACCATAAGGGCCTATGTAATTCCCGCCCTTGAAAACGTGGTTCTTTGGCATGAAAGGGATATCAGCCACTCCTCGGCTGAAAGAATGATTGTTCCCTCAGCCACAACCCTTACAGATTTTGCCTTAGTGAGACTCAATTATGTGATAAAAAATCTTCAGGTTTATCCAGAGCGCATGCAAAAAAATCTCAATTTACTGAGAGGGCTTATCTTTTCTCAACAGGCTCTCCTTGCTTTGGTTGAAAAAGGTCTAACAAGGGAGGAGGCTTACCTGATTGTTCAGGAGAATGCCATGAAGGTCTGGAAAGATGAAAACCTTCAATTTAAAGAGCTTCTCCTTCAGGATGAACGAGTTAAAAAATATCTCACAAAAGGGGAGATTGAAGCCCTTTTTGATTTAAAAAATTACCTTTCAAAGGTGGACCATATTTTTTCAAGGGTTTTTGGTTAGACTTAATGAAGCCCCTTATAAGAGTTGTTGCAGGATTAATTGTTGATAAGGGTAAGCTCTTTCTTGTTAAAAGGCCTGAAGGGAAAAGAGATGGCGGGCTTTTTGAGTTTCCAGGAGGAAAGGTTGAAGAGGGAGAGAGTTTAATTGAGGCCTTAAAAAGGGAGTTATTTGAAGAGCTCGGAATAAAGGCAAAGGAAGTTAAGTTTTTGGACATAGAAAAGGAAGAAAAAGAGGACCTTATAATAGAGATTCACCTTTTCTGGATTAAGGATTACGAAGGAGAGATAGTGCTTAAGGAGGCAAAGGAGGGAGGTTTTTACCGGGTTTCTCAAGCTTTGAAGCTCAACCTTTGCCTCCCAGACAGGAGGCTTCTTGAAAGGCTTGAGCTGAACTTTCCAGGAGGGTTTTTCTTATAGTTTTTGCAAGATTTTTCACTTGATGAATTTTTTTCCAGTCTGGATTTCTTAGGGCAGGAAAAGCGCTTTTGTTGGTAAAAAGGGGATCTTCAGAGAGGGGATAGCGGGAGGATTTTTCAGCCTCGTCAAAAAGAGGCGTTCCTGGGATTGGGGAAAATTCAGAAAGATAAGGAGAAACCCTTAGTTCATAAAGATAGTTTAAGGCCCTTTCAACTTTTTCAAAGTCTTCCTCAGGAAGGCCATATAAAAGATAAGCTCCAAGCTCTCTTGGAGTAAAGCCAGCTTTTTTGAGATTACTTACAGCCTCTTCAAATTCTGAAAGGGTAACCTTTTCATCCAAACGATCTTCCACCCTTTCAAGCCCAAGCCTTATGGTGACAAAACCACTTATTTTTAAAAGCTTTGCCACCTCTATTGTTATAAACCTGGCATGAAGGGCATTGGGTGTATGAAAGCGAACCTTAAGATTCCTCTTTAAGACCTCTTCAAGGATAACTCCAAGGTGTTTTTCAAAATTAACAAGGAGAGCATCATCATAAAAGGCAAAATCTATTACCCCATATTTTTTGTGCCAGAATTCAATCTCTTCAACCACTTTGAGAGGTTCCTTTTGAATAAAATGGGGATAAAGCTTTTTAGAAGCGCAATAGGGACAATTAAAGGGACAGCCAAGGGAAGTAAGCATAACCACATAAGGGATTTCTCTGTATAAATCAAAGGCTGGATAATCAAAGGGATGGGGATCTCCTTTTGGAAGGAATTGTCTTTTAAGTTTCTTAACAAAATCTTCCATAGGTTCTGAAACCACTTCTATTTGAGCCCAGGAATAGCGGGAAATAAAATCCTCAAGATGGGCTCTGCATAATTTGGCATAAATGCCACTGATGAAAATAGGGGTATCGGAAAAATTCCTTGCAAAAAAATCAATAAGGACAAAAAGCCCTGGATACCAGTAAGTCATTGTGGTTGAAAGAAAAACTGCCTTGAATTTAAGGCCTGAGATTTCCTTTAGAAAAAGTTTGAAAGGCATGCCGTAGCGAAAGTATCTCCTTGGGATATCTCTGAAAAAATGAGGTTTAGGAATAGCCTCTTTATAGAAATGGCCAGTTCCGTAGGCCTTTCTTTTGAGTGGTTTGGGAAGTTCTGGATGAAAGGGATCAAGGAGATCAAGAAGGTGAATTTTATATCCCTCTTTGCGGAGAAGACCTGCCAGTTTCAGAAGACCGTATGGCCTTAGCCAAAAATCATGGGCAGAAAAATCATAAATCCAGGGATTGACAAGAAGAAAATCAATCTCTTTCACAGACTGAACAAAAAGCGCCCCCAACGGGATTCGAACCCGTGTCTCTGGCGTGAGAGGCCAGTATCCTAGTCCACTAGACGATGGGGGCTAAGTCTTTGAATATTTTAAATAATAACCTTTATCCCTGGATTGTCAAGAACCATAGATGCCTCTAAAGATTTTCAGACTGGGTAATATGTTAAAGATTTGCAAGCCCATCTTTTGATATGGCCTTGTGGCTTTTTGAAAGAGACTTAAAGAAATGGGGCAATTTAAAGATGAAGATCTTTGATTACTCTGAGATAAGAAGATTGAAGATGAAAGTTTTTAAAGGTATCCTTTGAGAAAGATTCTTTAAAAGTCAAGCTTAAGTTCTAAGCTTGCGCGTCTTCCATCCCAGGGAATAGCCTCCATAGAACCAGCCCTTTTATAGTGTTTGTCAAAGAGATTTTCAATTTTGGCTTCAAGTGAGATATTCTTGAAAAGATTTAAACGATAATTTAAATCCCACACAAAGTAATCAGAAACAATTTTACCTCCTCTATCTCTTGTTGGGCCAATAAATTTAAAGGAAGGTGAAAGATAACTTGCAGGATAAAAGGGAAGTTTCAGGCTTATACCTCCTTTTAACATCCAGCGAGGGAAACCTATGATGTAGTCCTCCTTATAAATAAAGGGCTGATTTTTGGCCTCAAGAAGCTTAAAATAGGAATAATTTAGAAAATAAAGAAGTTCTCCTCTTTTGCCAGTTAACTCCAATTCAAGACCGGCTGAGCTAAAGGAGGGAAAGTTTACCTCTTCCCTTTTTACAGAATCATACCAGATGCGATCTTTCTGTTTTTGATAAAAAAGGGTTCCTCTTAATTTGAGATCTTCGTCTCTTTTATACAAAACGGAGATCTGATAGGTTTTTTCCCGTTCTGGAGAGAGTTTGTGGAAGGTATAGGAAATGGTTCCCAGAGGTATAAACCAATCCCTTTTATGGAAGAAGGAGGGAATATTGAAGCCTTCGGTATAGCTCAAAAGAAATGTCCATCTGGGGTTTAGCTTATAAATAAGTCCTAACCTGGGGATAACTTTTCCAGGATAACCTTCGTAGTGTTCATATCTTGCCCCAAGGTTTAGAATCCAGCTGTTAAATTCCCTTTTATACCCAATAAAGAAGGCATGCATTAAATCGTCATCCTCTTTGTAATTGTATAGAAATCTTTGTAGACCTGGTCCGGATTTGAAGTAAAACTCTGTGGAATAATCTCTGAATTCCCTTTTTTGGAGTTCAGCCCCAAAAATTACCTTACCAAAGCCACCCTCTCCAGTAAGAAAGGTAAGGAGATCCAGGCGTCTCGGAGAAAATTTATTAATGAAAAGGGGAAAGGTGTTTATACTGGTGTAGTAGGGGATTTCCGCCTAAAAGGTTGTGAAAGAAGGAACAATAGTAAACTTCCAGAAGGGATTAAGGGGGAACTCCTGATAAAGATTCAAGCCAAAGTAGGAGACCTTAACCTCATCTCCAAGGCGTGTTTTTAAGTCTGGATTAATCCTTTCACCTATTATATTTCTATCCAGTTCGGTTTTTTCTTGCATGTAAATGAGAGAGAGAAAACCGCTCTTCCAGGTATATTTTCCCATTATGGTTTCTGCAGAATTGGTCTCATAATTTTTAAGCCCGTGGTTTTCATCTTCTCCCCTTTTTCCACTTTGAGCAAGAAGGTAAAGGTCCTTGTAGTTTATGCGGGCAAGATATCTCTCTTAAGAAAATTCGCCTATTTCAGCCTCAAGGGATAATCCCTCTTTTTCTGGACTTCTTTCAAGGAGGGAAACCCCACTGAAACTTCCTCCACCATATAGTGCCCCTCCTGCTCCGTAAAGCATTTCAATCTTTGAAAGGTCTTTAAGGGAATAGGCTCTATCCACTGGAAAACTTTCATAATCAGGTGAGGTAAGTCTCTGAAAATTTTCAAGGAAGAGAACACTTGATGAGGTTATGCTTCTAAATCCGCGGAAGGTAATAGAACGCTCCCCATAACCAGAGCTGAGATAATAGGAGGGAAGATAATCCAAGAAATCTCTAAGATTTTTGAAACCAAACCTCTGGAAGTAGTCTCTTTCATATATCATAACAGGAACCGGACTATCTGAAAGAGACTCCTCCCACAGTGAGGCCCCTTTGATAACTGCAAGTTCCTTTAAGGCAAGTTCCCTTATAAAGGACTTCTCTTCTTCAGCCCTAAGGTGGGTATTAATAAGGAAAACCCCCAAAATTAAGGCAAGTAAAGAGCTAATAAACCACATAGTATATCTTTCCTCTCTCAAGATCCTCACTTTTTAAAAACTTTAAAATTTCTTCTAAATATTTTCTTTGGCTAAAGGGGATGGTAATCATTTTTGGATATTCAAAGTTTAATCCTAATAGATTGATAATTGTAGCATGAGGATATTTCTTAAGCCAGTATCTTAAAATAGCAAGACCTCTCTCGTCAAGGAGGAATTCATCGGGAAGAAGTATGATTTTTCTCCTTTCCTTTAACACCTGAGGAAGGATTTTTTCAAGGTCATAAATGGATTTAAGTTTAACGATTTTTAAGTCATAATATTTTTTGAGTTCCTCTACATAAAAACCAAGATGGTTGGAGTATATAACGGTAAACCTATCTCCAAAGGCCCTCAGGGTTTTTGGATCAGGAAGAGGGGAGATGTAGATATTTGAGGGATGATAGACACGAGAAAGATAAAGAATACCCGTTATAATTCTTACTTGATTGGGACAGGGTTTATCTTTTACTTGAAGATAAGAATTTATTCCATAGATAATTATCTGGGGATAGGCACAGAGTCTCTTCTTATCTATTTGATGAAAAGGGGGAAGAAGGGGGTTATCGGAAAGCACAGGGAATTCGTAGGCCATGGCTATTTTAGTAAAAAAGAGAATCCCCAGAAAGATATAAAGGTAAAGCTTGAGTCTATTCATTTCAGGAGGCCTGTAAAATTTTCTCTAAGTCCATAAGAGAAAAGGGCTTTCTCAAGACCCTTTTTACCACTTTTCTTTCCAGGAGATCCTTTAGCTCATCGGTTAGTTCCCCTGCAAAACCTGTCATGATGATTATAAAAGGAAGATTCTGCAAGGCCTTTTCTGCTTCCTTAACAAGGGTGAGACCATCCATTTCAGGCATATACATATCCACCAAAAGAAGATCAAAACTTTCTGAAAGAAGTTTTTCCAGGGCCACCTTTCCATTGGGAGCGGTATGAACCTCTAATTTCTTAAATTCCAGAAATTCCTTCAGGGTTTCCCTTATATCCTCTTCATCGTCAACCAGAAGAACCTTTTTAAAGGGTATTTCTTCTCTTTTTTCTTCTTCTGTTAGGGCCTTTTCTTCCTTTTTGAGCTCTGTTTTTACAAGGGGAAGGTAGATTCTGAAAGTTGTGCCCTCACCTGGAGCGCTTTCAACCTCTATTTTTCCTCCTGCCGATTGAACAAGATTATAGACCATGTAGAGACCAAGCCCTGTTCCCTTTTGAGGGCCCTTGGTAGTGTAAAAGGGTTCAAATATCCTTTTCTTTTGTTCCTCAGAAAGGCCGCATCCCGTATCTGAAACCTCAAGTAATGCATAATGTTCAACGGACTTTAATGTCAAGCGAATCTCCTTATTTCTTCCCTTTTTGATAGGGCCTTCCAGTGCATCAACAGAATTTTTAATTAGATTGAGGAGAATCTCCTTGGTTGCCTCTTCAGATAAATTTACTATACAAGGACATTGCAAGTCTATATCTAAGCTAAACTCAATATCCCGAGGTATGAGAGAGCGAAAAAGAGGCTTTAACTCCTTAAGAACCTGGCAGATCTGAGTGCTTTCTCCAGGAGTTGGCTTGCTGATAAAGAGAATGCGTGAGGCAAGGTTCTGGCCTCTCTTACTTACCCTCTCAATCTGGGAGAGATGTTTTAAGGCCTCCTCGGTCTGATTCTTTTGAAGGTGAACCTTTGCAAGTTCAAGACTTGTAAGAATCATCTGGAGGAGATTATTGAATTCGTGAGCAAATCCACCAGCCATGGTCCCAAGGGCAGCCAGTTTCTCCTGCTTAGCCATTTGGGCTTCTATCAATTTCTGAGTTTCAAGTAACTTCTTCTGGTTTTCCACATAGTTTTCAATGGCCTCAATCATCATATCAAGCTCTGTATATCCCGATTTTTCAGGAATTTTACCCTCTTTTAGGCTTTGCTCTATCTCCTTAAGGGGCCTTCTAAATTTTGAATACCTTTGAATAAGTAATACAAGACCAAAAGCAAAAATAAAAAAACATATACCAAGCAAAGTAAAAACTTGCTCTAAAAAATATCTAATGAGATCCATTTTGGTATAACCAAATTTTTGAGAAAAGTTAAAGAATTCACAATCATAAGTTTCACTTAAATAATAGGAGAAATCTTGGCCCTTTTTTAGGGGTAACTCCATTAATTCTTTATTGTGGTGCTCAATAATCTCTTCTGTCCTACTTACAAGGCGAGCCCTATAATCATACAATAGCTCTTGAGAAGCCTTTTCAAAAAATTCACCAAGACTTATGCGCTTCTTTAGATAATCTTCAGTGAGGTCTTTACATAGAAGATTTAGCTCTGTTTTAATGTTTTTAAGGATGATTTCTTTGTTAAAAGGTCTTGTTTTATGAAATGATATAGAGAAAAACTTATAAAGGCCAAAAAAAGGGCCATAGCGGTTCCTAAGGTCTCTAAAAAGAAGCGAATTCCAAAACTTTTGGGATTCAGAAAATCCTTTATGTTCATTTCGGTTAAGAATAATATATTCTAATTCTAAAAAAGTTTGCAAGAATAAATTTTATCTTAACTTAATAAATGTAAAAAGCAATCCAAATTTTCTTGAAGATATAAGGCTTGAATGTTAAAATGTCTTAATTTTGGGAGAAGACCTATGGAAAAGTGGATCTACGAAATTTTAGGAAATATCCTGTTATTTTTTGAGAAGACCTCCTATTTTGGGGTTTTCTTTTTAATGGCCCTTGAGTCAACCCTTATTCCCATACCGAGTGAAATAATAGTTCCTCCTGCAGCCTATCTTGCTTCAAAAGGAAAGTTAAATCTTTTTGGGGTAATTCTTGCTGGAACCTTTGGAAGTCTTGTTGGAGCTCTTTTTAATTACTATCTTGCCTTAAAATTTGGGAGACCTGCTTTTTTGCGCTTTATAAAAAGATACGGAAAATATGTTTTACTTACCGAGGCTTCCTTTTTGAAAATGGAGAATTTTTGGAATAATCACGGACACATAAGCACCTTTGTGGGAAGGCTTCTTCCAGGACTTCGCCATGTAATTTCTATTCCTGCAGGTTTTGCAAGAATGGCCCTTGGCCTTTTCTGTTTTTACACCACCTTTGGGGCTTTCATCTGGTGCACCTTTCTTGCCCTTTGTGGATATTACTTTGGGAAAAACGAAGCCCTTTTGAAGGAATACCTTCATAAAGGCTCTTTGGGAATTGCTCTTTTTGCTTTTATTATAATTGGCCTTTATGTATGGGTAAAATTAAAAATAAAGAGGGGCCCAAAAAGGCCCCAAAAGATTGGTTAATTGATTTTTACCAGTTTCTTTTCGCTGAAGAAAAGGAATTTCTCCTTTCCTTCTTCTAATTTTTCAAGATTTTCAGCAGCATTACTGGGTAAATACCAGAGATTAACAGTAACTTCAACCTCTTTGGCCTTGATTTCTCTAACTTTTTTGCCTTCCTTTTCTATATCTTCATAAGGGAAGGGGAATTCAAAGATTTTAACGGTTTCCTTTCCGGGCTGCAAGGAGGTATCAACCATATAACCGGTTTTTCTATGGGCGCCAAAGGCCATTTTGTTGTCTCTATCAAAGCCAGCAGCCATGGGCATAAAAACTTTAAGGTTATTATAAACAACCTTTCCATCTTTTGTTCTGCCGGTCACTTCAAGGACCAGCTTGTTTGGAGAAGGTCAGCCATCAGGAATACGGTGTCCAGCTTTGTTCTTCATCTTTACAACAACTCTTACCGTAGGCCTGAGATCACCAGGTTTATGCAAGTAGTAATATCCCATGGCCTCAACAGAGTAATCAAGAGCCTTCTTAACCATTCTTTCATCTCGATAAGCAGGAATCTTATGTCCAAGATTGTCTTCTCTCATATGACAATCCTGGCAGACCTTGGTCCCACCACTGGGAATATAGGCATGGAGATAGCTTCCATAGGCTGTGGCACATTGTGAGGGCTCAGGAAATTCAAAATTGGGCCCTGTTCCATGACACTGTCCACAAAAAACAGCACTACCAATTACCGGAGATTTCTTCAAAACTTTGTATTTAGCATCAAAATGGGCTCCTTCCTTTTTTCCATAAATAGCATTTCTATCAATGTCTCCATCAAGCCATTTGTGAACAATGGCCTTTTCCTGATGGCAAATAAGACAGTTAATATTTACCTGTTCAACCTTTTTCCAGGCCTCTTCATCACCGTTTCTTGCTTTAATTAAAAGCTCTGCCAGTTCTTTTGCCCCAGAAGGTTCAAGATACTGAACCTGAGGCGCATGACACTTCATACAAAACATAAGTTTGTCTGCAGTAATGTCGTTAATAGATTTAACCCCAGAATATTTGAATTCCTTCCACAGGGACTCAACAGTTCCTGCCATACTTCAGAGAGTCCTTGGAGTTCCAATAAGGGACCTTGCATGTAAACTCTGGGACCATTCTTCGTATTCCTTCTGATGACACTGCATACAGGAGCTTGAATCAAACATCTTAATAAGTTCATCCACACTTTTTGCCTTTTTAACAGGGCTGCTTGCAAGGGTTGACCCTGCAAATAAAACACTTAAAGAAGTTAAAGCAGTAATTCCAAAACCTTTTAAACTTCGCTTCATCATACCCCACCTCCTTTTTAATCTTATATAAATAGTTTTTACTAAAGAAATAAAGAAAGTCAAATAGAAAATTTTAATAAATGTTATAGATAAATATCAATAAAATTCGAAAATCTTTGTAAAAATTGGCAGAATCTTTAATTTAGACTTTTAGGAATTTTTTAAGAAAGGAAAGGTTGATAAGGGTACATTCTCTTTTATTTTCTGGGATACCGTACTCAAAGTCTTTTAAAAACTCCTCAAAGGTAAGATTTCTTGCTTCTTCAAGGCTCAAGCCTTTAAGTTTTTCTGTAAGTTTACTAAGCATGGCAATGGCAGCTACACACCCCTGAAGTTTGAATTTGGCATCAATAATTTTTTCTTCCTCAATTTTTAAATAAAGTTTTAAAAGACAGGGAGAGGGAGGAGAATCCGCAGTGCAAATAGGATTCTCCTCAATTATTACAATATCAGCCTCTTCAATTTCACCAATATTTTTTGCCTGAAGAAATTCCTGAAGAACCTTTTTTCCGTAATATTTCTGCATTAAGCCCTCTTTTTACTTTGATAATCTTCTATAGCCTTTTTCAAAGCATCAAGCCCAAGCACAGAACAGTGAACCTTCTGAGGTGGAAGGCCTCCCAGTTCCTGCACTATCTCATCCTTGGTGATTTTTAAAGCCTCATCAATAGTTTTTCCCTTTACCATTTCCGTAAGAATACTTGATACCGCTATGGCTGCAGCGCAGCCGAAGGTTTTAAATTTAATGTCCTCTATGTGGTCATCCTTAACCTTTATGTAAAGATACATCATGTCCCCACAAACAGGGTTTCCCTCAATTCCAACTCCATCTGCATCGGGAATTTCTCCCACATTTCTTGGATTCATAAAGTGTTCTATTACTTTTTCACTATACATGGTTTATCCCTCC
Source organism: Thermodesulfobacteriaceae bacterium UBA6232 (assembly GCA_002441555.1). GTDB lineage: Bacteria > Desulfobacterota > Thermodesulfobacteria > Thermodesulfobacteriales > Thermodesulfobacteriaceae > Caldimicrobium. The sequence goes on along the minus strand of DJWK01000018.1, from coordinate 41,815 downwards.
TCCTTTAATGGTGTGGACAGGTTTCTTCCCACTTTTCCATATCCCTCCAGCCCTCTTTAAAGGGCGAAAGTTCCCTTAATCTTTCAATGATAGGTGGCATTTCCTCTAAAACATAGTCAATGTCTTCTTCAGTGGTATCCTTTCCGAGGCTGAAAACAATGGAGCCTTGAATGAGATGAGCAGGATAGCCCATGGAGGAAAGAACAGGAGAGGCTTTAAGGGCCTTTGAAGTGCAAGTAGAACCGCTTGAGGCATAAATTCCCTTCATGGAGAGCATGAGAAGCATAGCTTCCCCTTCTATAAATTCAACTATAAAACTTGCATGTCCTGGAAGCCTTTTTTCAGGATGCCCTGTAAGATGAATTTTGGGTATCCTTTCAAGAAGACCCTTTATAAGTTTGTCTCTTAAGGACTTCATCTTTGGAAGCCAGATATGAAGTTCTTCTTTTACAATCCTTGCAGCCTCCCCCATGCCAACAATTCCAGGGACATTTTCTGTTCCACCTCTCTTTCCACCTTCCTGAATTCCTCCGTAGATAAGGGGTTGAATTCTTATTCCCTTGCGAAGATAGAGAGCACCCACCCCTTTTGGTCCATAAAATTGATGAGCTGATAGAGAAAGGGCATGAACTCCCAGTTTCTCCACATCAATCTCAATCTGCCCTGCAGCAGAAACAGCATCGGTATGAACAAGGGCCCCCACTTTCTCCGCAAGCTTTACCACTTCTTCCACAGGTTGTATAGTCCCTACTTCAGGATTGGCAAGTTGAATGGAAATAAGCACCGTTTCTGGTTTTAAAGCCCTCTCAAGCACGTTCAGATCAATAACTCCGTATTTATCCACAGGTAAAAAGGTTACCTCAAAACCTTCCCTTTCAAGGGCTCTTGCAGGATTAGTTATGGAATGATGTTCAACCAGAGAAACAATAAGGTGATTTCCCTTTTTCCTGTGCGCATAGGCAAGACCTCTTAGGGCAAAATTGTTTGATTCTGTTCCACCTGAAGTAAAAATAATCTCAGAGGGTTTGGCATTTATTAAGGCTGCAACTTTTTCTCTGGCATCTTCTACAGCTTCCCTTGCCTTAACTCCAAGATCATAAACACTTAGAGCATTCCCAAAATGATCCCTCAAATAAGGAAGCATGGCTTGATAAACCCTTTCATCAGGCTGGGTTGTTGCCATGTGATCAAGATATACTCGCCTCATTTTTTCCTCCTTATATAAAATCTAAAAACATCACCATCATCCACAACTCCTAAGAATTCCTGTTCAAAGAGTTCACACCATCTTGGAACATCCTCAAGGGCCCTGTCATAATCAGTAATTAATTCCAGAATCTGTCCAGGCTCAATTTTTTTAATAGACTCATTTAACTCAAGTAAATGGATAGGACACATAAGATGAACAATATCTACAGAAAGATCCGCCTTAGGAGGTTCATCAAGAAATTTCATCCTTTTATCCCCTAAAGATGTTTATTTTAATAGTAAATTAATACTTTTCTTTAAAAAGGCAATAGGTTATTTAAAATAAAAGTAAATTTACTATGTTAACAAAAATTAGATTTCAAAAACTGCTCTAACTTTAAATTTTTTTGTGGCTGGAAAGGCCATTATTTTTATTTGATATTGCTTTTCAAGGTTTTTAAGATAGGGTTCTAAATCCTCTTTTTTTGGTAAAACCAGGGTGAACCAAAAATTAAGCTTATGCTCCCTGAGATAGGCATGGGTAACCTCTGGAAGATCGGCAATTTTTTCGGCAAGAGAAAGTTTTTCTTCGGGTAGTTCTGTTGCACAAAGACAGGTAAAATAACCAAGTCTTATAGAATCAGGGCTTGCACCAAGGTGTCTAAGAATTCCCTTTTCTTTAAGCTCCTTCAAAAAAGAAATTACCTCCTCTTCCGAAAGCCCAACTCTTTCTCCAAGAACCTTAAAAGGCCTCTCTTCAAGGGGAACCTCCCTTTGAAGAAGATTGAGAAGATTTTTATATTTCTCTTTCAAGAGCTCTCCCTCCAAGAAATGTTTTAATAACTTAAAATTTATGATATTATAGTTTGGACAAAAAAGAAAGACCTCCAAAAATTTTTAGGGGGTAAACCTATGGCTGAAAAATTAGAACTTTCCATAAAGGAAATAATGGAACTTATACCTCATCGCTATCCTTTTCTTATGATTGATAGAGTTCTTGAACTTGATCCTGAAAGGGAATACATAAAAGCCATAAAACAAATAAGTATAAATGAGCCTTATTTTCAGGGGCATTTTCCTGGAAATCCCATTATGCCAGGGGTTCTTATTATTGAGGCCATGGCACAAGCAGGTGCTATCTATTTAAAAAAGGTTTTTCCCGAATGTCAGGATAAACTCTTTGTCCTTGCTGGGCTTGAAAATGTGAGGTTTAAAAATCCTGTTTATCCAGGAGATACTTTAATTATTGAGGCTGAAAAGTTTAAAAGAAAAGGCCACATAATAAGAACAACCGTTACTGCAAAAGTGGAAGAAAAGGTTGTTGCCCAAGCTGAAATTATTGCAGCTATGGTTGAGGGAAAAGATGCCTAAGATTCATCCTACAGCCTATGTAGATAAAAGGGCTGAACTTGCAGAAAATGTGGAAATCGGCCCCAATGTTTATGTTGGCCCTTTTGTTTTTATTGATGAAGGAACCGTTATAAAGGCCCATTCCTATATTGAAACTCATACAAGGATCGGAAAAAACAATCAAATTGGCCCCTTTGCCGTTATAGGAACTCCTCCCCAGCATCTTTCCTATAAAGGAGAGGAAACCTATGTGGAAATAGGAGACAACAACATAATCAGGGAATTCGTTACCATTCATAGGGGTACTTCTCTTGATGAGGGTATAACCCGCATCGGAAATAATAATCTACTTATGAGTTATGTTCACATTGCCCATGACTGCAAGGTAGGAAATTTTGTGATTATGTCAAACAATGCCACTCTGGGAGGACATGTGATAGTTTATGACAGGGTGGTTATGGGAGGATTTTCTGCGGTTCATCAATTTTGTAGGATAGGAAGTTTTGCCTTTGTTTCTGGAATGAGCGGAGTTGTAAAGGATGTCCCTCCCTTTGTTAAAGTTTTTGGGATTCCTGCCAAAATTCAGGGATTGAATATAGTTGGCCTTAAAAGGGCTAGCTTTTCCAAAGAAGAAATAAGAAAAATTTCTCAGGCCCTTGGGATTTTTCTTGATGGCCCTGCTACCCTTTCTGAGGTAATCCAGGAACTTAAAGATATCTTCGGGGAAGAACCCTGGGTAAAAATATTGATTGATTTCCTTGAAAATCCTTCAAGACAGGGTATCATGAGAAGAAGAGCCACTGAAGGAGAAAATGGCTGAGAAAGAAGAAAGTAGCTCAAAGATAGGCTTAATTGCCGGAGAAGGCGAATTTCCTCTTATTCTTGCCAAAGAACTTTTAAATTTTAATTATCGCATAGTTGCTGTAACTTTTTCAAAAAACCAAGAAAAAAGACTGCATGAATTTGCAGATAAGGTTTATCGCATTTATATCGGCCAGTTTCAAAAACTCATTGACATATTCAAAAAAGAAGGCATAAAAGACCTAATTTTTCTTGGAAAAATTGAAAAAAGTCTTGCCCTAAGATTTTCCTTTCCTGATAGAAGGGCCTTTTCTATTTGGAATAGACTTTCCAATCGCGAGGATAATACCCTTCTTAAAGCCATTGCAGACGAACTTGAAAAGGAAGGTTTTTTTATAAAAGGGCCTTCAGAATATTTAAAAAATTTTTTGGCAGAAGAAAAAGTCTATACCAAAAGAGCTCCCACGGAAAAGGAGTGGGAGGATATTTATTATGGTTTAAAGATAGCAAGAGCCATAGGGGAGCTTGATATAGGCCAGTGTGTGGTTGTTAAAAACAAGATGACCGTTGCAGTTGAGGCTATGGAAGGAACAGACGCTACCATTTTAAGGGGCGGAAAAATTATACCCCAAACGGTTGTGGTAAAAATAGCAAAGCCTCATCAGGATTTAAGGCTGGACCTCCCTGTGGTTGGTCTTCAAACTGTTGAAATCCTTATTAAAGCCAAGGCCTCAATTCTTGCCCTTGAAGCTGGAAAAACCTTTTTTCTTCAAAGGGAAAAGGCCGTGGAACTTGCAGATAAACATAACCTCTGCATCGTGGGAGTTAAGTGATTTATGAATAAACTCAGAATTGCTCTTGTTGGAGTAGGGCACCTCGGAAGGTATCATGCAGAAAAGCTCTGTCAGATTCCTAAAGCAGACCTTGTATGTCTTGTTGATATTCAGGAAGAAAGACTGCGGGAAGCTGAAAAAAATCTTAAAGAGAGGTATGGGAAATCCGTAAGGCTTGAGAGGGATTTTAGAAAGGTCATACCCGAGGTTGATGCCTTTGTGGTTGCAACCCCAACCATCACTCATTATGAAATTGCAAAGGAAATTTTAGCCTCAAAAAAGGCCCTTTTTCTTGAAAAGCCCCTTTCAGATTCCCTTGAAAAGGCTGAAGAATTGGTAGAGATGGCAGAGGAAAATAAAATTCCCTTTCAGGTGGGATATATTGAAAGGTATCAAAGGGCGGTAAAAAGACTTCTTGAAAGGGTGAAAAATCCCCTTTTTATTGAGGCTCATAGACTTTCCAGTTTTTCTGAAAGAAATCTTGACATAGATGTGGTGCTTGATCTTATGATTCATGATTTAGATCTTCTTTGTTTTTTAAAGGGTGAAGCGGAAATAGATTTTATTCATGCAGTAGGAGCTCCACTTTTTTCTGAAAAGCCAGATATTGTTAATGCAAGAATAGTTTATAAGGATGGCACAACCTGTAATCTTACGGCAAGCAGGATTTCCCTCTCAAGACAGAGAAAATTTAGGGTTTTTGAGAAGGGGGCCTATTACAGTGTTGATACCATAGAAAAGAGCTTTTTAGAGATAAGGCCTGATCCTACCTCTAAAGATTTTTCCATTAAAAGAGAGGTTTTTCCTGAAGATGATCCCTTAATGGAGGAACTTACTTTTTTTATTGAGGCTATTCTTGATGGGAGAGAGGTTTCTCCTTCTGGGAGAGAGGCTCTTTCTTCACTAAAAATTGCCTTTAAGATAAAAGAAGAAGTAGAAAAAAATCTGAAAAAGGTAATTTAAGAGGAAAAAGAATTGCGAATACTCATAATTACTGGTGAAATCTCAGGAGATCTTTACGGAGCCCTTCTTGTAAAAAGAATAAGAGAACTTAATCCCAGTTATCATTTTGTAGGAATTGGTGGGCCAAGACTCAGAGGAACCGATGCAGAAATCCTTTTTTCTGCTGAGGCCCTCTCTCTTGTGGGTATTCCTAAACCTACTGAATTGAAAAAATATTTTTTTATCTATCGCAAAATTGAAGAACTCCTTAAAAAGAAAAGGGTTGATTTGGTTTTGCTGGTTGATTTTCCCGGTTTTAATTTGAGAGTAGCCAAAATGGCTAAAAATCTTGGCTATCCTGTGATTTATTATGTGGCTCCTCAGGTCTGGGCCTGGCATAAAAATCGAATAAAGATTTTAAAAAAATATGTGGATTACCTTTTTGTGATTTTACCCTTTGAGGAGGAATTTTTTAAAAATTACGGGATTTCTGTAAAATTTTATGGGCATCCTCTTCTTGATGTGGTTAGGGTAAAAATTCCAAAAGAGCTTTTCTATGAAATATATGGTCTTGATCCAGAAAGACCTATAATAAGTTTTTTCCCAGGAAGCAGAGAAGGTGAGGTTGTAAGGCATCTTCCCCTTTTTTTTAAAGTTTATGAGGTTCTAAAAAAGAGGAATCCTAAAATTCAAGGTATTGTGTGCAAGGCAGAGGGCTTGAAGGACTCCCCTCTTTGGGAAAAGGCAAAGGAATTAATGCTTGTTCTTGAAAATACTCAGTATGAAGTGCTATCCTATTCAAAGGCTTCTCTTCTTGCTTCTGGGACCATTACTCTTGAAGCAGCCCTTTTGAAGACACCGGGAGTGGTTACCTATACTCTGCCTTCCTGGCTTTTTTTTCTTGCAAAAAGACTTGTCAAAGTTCCATATATTAGTCTTCCCAATCTTATTCTCGGAAAAGAGGTATATCCTGAAATTTTACAAGAAAGAAGTTCCCCCTTTGAGCTTGCAAAAGCACTTGAAAGGACAATGGAAAAAGAAGAAGAGATAAAAAGTGAACTTGAACCGCTTAGAAAAATGCTTGGGACTCCTGGAGTTACCTGGAGGGTTGCAGAAGAGGTAATACGCCTTTCTCAGGGATTTAAAAATAAACCTTGACAAAGGATAAAATTTTTAGATACTAAAACTAAAAAGTTTAATGAGGAGGTGAACTATGGCTGAAGATCTAAAGAAAATGTATAGAACCATCGTGGGAGATCACTTTCCTTCTGAGATTAGAATAACCTTTGGGGATCAAACCCTTATTTATAAAAAAAGAACCTGGGATCTTGAGGTTGAACCAGGAGTTATTGAAAGAAGAGGTTTGAGATATGGAGAAAACCCGGACCAAGAGGCAGCCCTTTATGAGCTTGTGGCAGGAAACCTTATTCTTGGAGAAATTGAGTTTATTTCACCAGGAAAGGGGCTTGTTTCGAGCTTAAGAGAAGAGGATTTTATCCAGTTTGGAAAGCATCCAAGCAAAACCAATCTTACCGATGTGGATAATTCCTTAAATATATTGAAATATCTTATGGAGAAACCCTGTTGTGTTATTGTTAAGCATAACAATCCCTGTGGGGTTGCCTATGGGGCAACTTTAGAGGAGGCCTTTTTAAGGGCTTGGAGTGCCGATAGAGTTGCTGCCTTTGGAGGAGCCATTGCCTTAAATAGAGCCGTTGATAAGGCTACAGCTGAAGCCATTGCCTCTCACTATTTTGAAGTGGTGGCAGCCCCTGATTATGAAGATGGAGCGGTTGAAATTCTTAAAAAAAGAAAAGATTTAAGAATTATAAGAATTAAAAGAATGGACAAACTTCAAGAATATGCCAATATGCACTTTGTGGAATTTAAAAGTCTTATTGATGGGGGAATCATTCTTCAGGTTTCGCAGAAAAACCGCATAAGAAGTAAAGAAGACCTTAAGCCAGCTGTAGCTGTAAAAGACGGAGTTGAGTATCGGTGTCTTAGAGAGCCCGATGATAGGGAAATAAGAGATATGATTTTTGGTTGGGCTGTTGAGCTCGGAGTTACATCAAATTCTGTTCTTTTTGTTAAAGATGAAAGAACCGTTGCCATTGGAACAGGTGAGCAGGACAGAGTAGGGTGCACAGAGATAGCCATTTTCAAAGCTTATAGAAACTACTCTGATTGGCTCTGTTATACAAAATATGGAATTTCCTACAAACAACTTGAGCTTGAGGTTGAAAAGGAATTAAGACCAAAGGAGCAAAAAGAGGAAATTGATGAGCAAACAAGAAATGATAAAGCAGGGCTTATTGGTGCTGTTATGGTTTCTGATGGTTTCTTGCCCTTCAGGGATGCAGCAGATGTCGCCATAAGACAAGGAATTACTGCCATCTTACAGCCTGGTGGTTCTGTAAGGGATTGGGAGGTTATTCAGGCTTGCAATGAGGCCTACCCCCCTGTTGCTATGATGTTTACCGGTCAGAGAGCCTTTAAGCACTAATTTCAATTAATAAATAAGGCCCCTAAGAAGGGGCCTTTTCAAATCTTATCTTATTAATTGCCAAAGAGTCAAAGAACTTTTTATCATTTACCCTCAAGCTATAGGTTAAGTAAATAAAGGGGCTTTGCAAATTTTAAAGAATTTTTGCGCAAGCTATCAGAGTAAATCGTTCCTACTCAATATAAACCTGTCTTAAAATTACATGTCTTCATATAAGGCCTTTGCACAATTTTAAAGATTGGTTATATTTTGTAGAGTTTTTAAAAAAGGAGGTGATAGTTCCTATGACAAAAATTCCTTTTACTCCTGAGGGTTTGGAAAAGATTAAAAAAGAGCTTGAACATCTTATCAAGGTTGAAAGAAGAAAAACCATTCAGGCCATAGAGGAAGCAAGGGCTCACGGAGATTTATCTGAAAATGCTGAATATGAAGCTGCTAAAGAGCGTCAGGCCTATATAGAGGGAAGAATTCAGGAACTTCAGGGCATTCTTGCTCAGGCTGAGGTTATCCCTCCTCTTAAAGAGCCTCCTGAGAGGGTTCAATTTGGGGTAAAGGTAAAACTTTTAAATTTAGAAACCGATGAGGTAGTAACCTATAGAATTGTAGGACCCTATGAGGCTGATCCGAGTAATGGAAGCATTTCTATTAATTCTCCCATAGCAAGAGCTCTTATCGGAAGAGAAGTGGGGGAGGAAGTAAAGGTTCAGACCCCTTCTGGCATAAAAAAATTTGAAATTTTAGAAATAGATATCTAATTAAGGAGGTTTTTTCATGGGAAAAATTCAGTTGAAAGAGGACTTTACTCTTTTTGTTCCTGATGATCCTGAGATTGCCTATATTGAGGGAGATGGGATAGGCCCTGATATAACCCGGGCCATGCTAAAGGTAGTTGATGCAGCAGTAGATAAGGCCTATAATGGGAAGAGAAAGATTATTTGGAGGGAGGTTCTTGCAGGGGAAAAGGCCTATAAAGAAACGGGAAACTATCTTCCAGAAGAGACTTTAAAAATTATTAAAGAGTGCGTAGTTGCCATAAAAGGGCCTCTTACAACTCCTGTTGGAGGAGGCTTTAGGAGTTTAAATGTGACCTTAAGACAGGTTCTTGACCTTTATGCCTGTGTAAGACCTGTTCGCTGGATTCCAGGAACCCCAAGCCCCGTCAGAGAGCCCCAGAAAGTTAATATGGTAATCTTTCGTGAAAATACTGAGGATGTCTATGCAGGAATTGAATACCAGGCAGGCTCTCCTGAGGCAAAAAGGCTTATAGAATTTATCAGAGAAAACTTTGGGAAAGAAATCAGAGAGGACTCTGGAATTGGTATTAAGCCCATTTCTGCCTTTGGCACAAAGAGACTGGTAAGAAAGGCTATAAAGTATGCTTTGGAAAACGGGCTTCTTAGTGTAACCTTAGTTCACAAGGGAAATATTATGAAGTTCACAGAAGGGGCCTTTAGAAACTGGGGTTATGAACTTGCAAGAGAAGAGTTTCCAGAGGTAACAGTAGCGGAAGAGGAAATTCCTGCAAGATACCCTGAGGGGGTTCCTAAGGGGGTTGTGGTAATAAAAGATCGTATTGCTGATGCCATGTTTCAGTGGGCTCTTTTAAGGCCAGAGGAGTACAGCGTGCTTGCAACCCCCAATTTGAATGGTGATTATCTTTCTGATGCCCTTGCTGCACAGGTAGGAGGGCTTGGGATGGCACCAGGGGCCAATATTGGAGATGGTTATGCGGTTTTTGAGGCTACCCATGGCTCTGCTCCTAAATACGCAGGGCTTGACAAAGCCAATCCTTCATCCCTTATACTTTCTGCCAAGATGATGCTTGAATATATTGGCTGGAAAGAAGCAGCAGACCTTATCTGGAATGCCCTTGCCAAAACCATTCAGAGCAAAGTGGTAACCTACGATTTAGCCCGTCAAATGGAGGGAGCAAAGGAGGTTAAATGTTCTCAATTTGCCGATGAAATCGTAAAAAATATTTATGAAAGCAATATATAAAGAGGTGATTTTATATGAAGGGATATGATTTTTCTGCCATTGAGGAGAAGTGGCAGAAAATCTGGGAAGAAAGAAAGGTATTTAAGGTAAAAACTGATCCCACAAAGCCAAAGTATTATGTGCTTGAGATGTTTCCTTATCCCTCAGGAAGAATTCACATGGGACATGTAAGAAACTATACCCTTGGAGATATTATTGCCAGGGTTAAAAGAATGAAAGGTTATAATGTGCTTCATCCCATGGGATGGGATGCCTTTGGGCTTCCTGCTGAAAATGCCGCTCTAAAACACGGAATTCATCCAGCTAAATGGACTTATTCTAACATTGATTATATGAGAACTCAGCTTAAAAAGCTTGGCTTCAGTTATGACTGGGACAGAGAATTTGCAACCTGTGATCCCGATTATTACAAATTTGAGCAGAAATTTTTCATTGAAATGTTGGAAAAGGGACTTGCCTATAGAAAAAAGACTCTTGTCAACTGGTGTGAGAGTTGTCAGACGGTGCTTGCCAATGAACAGGTTGAAGATGGTAAGTGCTGGAGGTGTGGTGAAGAGGTAACAAGCAGAGAAATGGAGGGCTGGTTTTTAAAAATTACTGATTATGCTGAGGAACTTCTTTCAGATCTTGAAAAACTCAAAGGGCACTGGCCTGAAAAAGTTCTTATTATGCAAAAAAATTGGATCGGAAAGAGCGAAGGAGCAGAAATTGATTTTTATATACCCGATATTGATAAAAATTTAACGGTTTTCACCACAAGACCTGATACCCTTTTTGGAGTAACCTTTCTTGCTTTATCTCCGGAGCATCCTTTAGCTTATGAGATTGCCGAAAAGAAGGGGTTTCTTGAAAAACTTTTGGAGTTTAGAGAAAAAGTAAGAAAAGAAAGGAAAAAGATTGAGGAAGGAGAAGCAGAAAAGGAGGGTTTTTTCCTTGAAACCTACGCTATTCATCCTTTTACCAAAGAAGAAATTCCTTTATATACTGCTAATTTTGTTTTGATGGAATACGGAACAGGTGCCATCATGTGTGTTCCTGCTCATGATCAGAGGGATTTTGAATTTGCCAAGAAATTCGGTCTTCCCATAAGGGTGGTGATTAAGCCAAAAGATAGGGAGTTAAACCCAGATGAAATGGAGGAGGCCTATGAGGCCCCAGGTGTTATGATAAACTCTGGAGAATTTACAGGACTTGATAGCGATGAGGGGAAAAAGAAAATCATTGAAAAGCTTGAGGCCCTAAATCTTGGAAAAAGAAAAATAACTTACAGATTGAGAGATTGGGGGGTTTCTCGCCAGCGCTATTGGGGATGTCCCATACCTGTAATTTATTGCGATAAGTGTGGAATTGTTCCAGAAAAAGTGGAAAATCTTCCTGTTAAACTTCCCTTGGATGCGCAGATTGATCCGAAGGGAAGAAGCCCTCTTCCGGAGCTGAAAGAATTTGCAGAGACCACTTGTCCTAAATGTGGGGGAAAAGCAAGAAGGGAAACCGACACCTTTGATACCTTTGTTGAATCCTCATGGTATTTTGCTCGCTTTGCTTGCCCTGATTATCCTGAGGCCTTTAATCCTGAGGATGTGGAATACTGGCTTCCAGTTGATCAATATATAGGTGGTATTGAACATGCTATTTTGCATCTTCTTTATGCCAGATTTTTTACCAAGGTCTTAAGGGATCTCGGATACCTTAAGCTTGATGAACCCTTTACAAATCTTTTAACCCAGGGAATGGTTATTAAAGAAACCTATAGGTGTCCGAGACATAGTTGGATTTATCCTGAGGAGGTCTCTTCTGAAGGAACCTGCCTTAAAGATAATTGCGGTGAAAAAGTAATAATTGGTAAACCCGAAAAGATGTCAAAAAGCAAATGCAATGTGGTTGATCCGGATACCATGATTAAGAAATACGGAGCAGATACTGTGAGACTTTTTATTGCCTTTGCTTCCCCTCCAGAAAAGGATCTTGAATGGAGTGACCACGGAATTGAAGGAGCCTATAGATTCTTAAAAAGGGTTTATAATCTCTTTGAGGAGCATGAGGAGATACTCAAAAAGGTCACCTATAAAGAAGAAGAGCTAAAAAATCTATCAGGACAAGCCCTAAAACTCAGAAGAAAGCTTCATCAAATGGTAAAAAAGGTTCATCAGGATTTTGAAGAGCGCTTCCATTTTAATACTGGAATTGCAGCCATTATGGAATTTATGAATTATCTTCAGGACAGCTTGAAGGAGCTTGATCTTAAGGAAGAACTCAATAAAAAGCTTTTAAGGGAGGTTTTTGAAAAACTGCTTCTTTGTCTTTCCCCTGTTTGTCCCCATATTTGTGAAGAACTCTGGGAAAGACTTGGTAAGGAAACTCTCATTTCAGAGGCAGCTTTTCCAACATGGGAAGAGGATCTTCTAAAAGAGGAAACCTTTACCTTAGTGGTTCAGATTAACGGAAAGGTTAGAGACCAAGTTGAGGCACCTTCTGGTATCACCAAAGAGGAGGCTTTGTCTCTTGTTAAGGAGCTTCCAAAGATTCAAAAATACCTTGAAGGAAAGAATATAAGAAATGTCATTTTTGTCCCTGAAAAACTTATTAATATTGTGGTTTCTTAGCCAGATTATATTCTCCTGTGGATATTCCATTCAGGAAAGACCCTCTTATTTTAAGGATTCCTGGAAAACCATTTATATTCCACCTTTTAAAAATTATACTCAGGAGCCTGAAATGGGGGAAAGGCTTGCCTATGAATTGAGACATAAATTTTCACAGGGCAAATTTCTTATTCCCGTGTATAGAGAGGATGAGGCAGATCTAATCTTGAAAGGAGAAATAACCAAAATTTATGTTGAGCCTGTTGCGTATGAGATTTTTCTTCAAACAAGGGAAAGGAAGGTTCATTTTGAGGGAAGATTTCAACTTATTGAGAGGAAAACAGGGACTATTATTTATGAAAACCCCAAATTTTCCCGTTTTGAAACCTATCGTGTTTCAGAAAATGTAGTAGGACTTCTTGACCCGGGAAGAAAGGAGGCTTTATTAAAGCTTTCTCAGGATCTTTCTGAACTTATTTTTCAAGAAATTTGGTTAAAATAAGATTTAGAAAGCCTTAAAGCCTTCCAGGGTTTCCTTAATTTCTTTGGGTTCCCAAAATCTCAAGCCCAGAGAGTCTGCCATGCGAAGGACCCCTCTATCTGCCGATAGAATAACTCCGTCAAGTTCAAGGCCAAGGAGAATGAGTTCAAGGTCTTCTTTACTGTCAACAATTCCCTCTCGCAGGACCTCCCGATACTTTCTTCTTAGGGATTTTAAAACCTCTTCGGGTTTCCTATAGCTTGAGGCCTTAACGGCTTCTTCAGCAATTCTTAAACCTTTGTTAATGCGATTTCTGAGCTCTTCAATAAAGTCATACATGAGAAAGGCTGGAATATAGAGTTCATACTTTTTGGGTGATTTTACCTTAAGAACGGATCTTGCTCTGGGAGGAATTTTTAAATCAGAAAGCATTCTTTTAAGTTCATCATAAACAGAGGTGGGAAGATAAACACCCACATCACCTTCAAGTTCTGCAACAAGAAGAAGAAAGTTATGAAAGGCAAGGGTTGGGTTTTCACCAAATTGACGATACACATCTGGATTAGTAAAAATGCTTGTATCAGGTATAAGTCTTTCCTTTTCCATTAAAAAGGATTTTATAAAATATTAATTCATGGTCAAGGGTTCTAAATTTATAATACTACCATACAAATCTTCAGCTGTGGCTTGGGTAGAAATACTTAAAACCCTGGGGATGCTCCCAGCCAATGTGGATACCTTTAAATTGGCAGAGGAAACCTTTGCTGCAGAGTTTACCCGTGAGGCTTTAAAGAAAGCAGGTGTTCCAGTTCCTCCCTCAGACTACAGGCTAGAATTAATAATGGGAGAAATAAAAAGATATTATAGAAGATAGATTTTTTAAGAAATCCTTTTTAACTTGAAGAAATTTTTTAATAAACTTTCAGCCTCCCTTTGAAGTAAGCCTTTTTTGATTTTTACCTGATGATTAAATCTTTTATCTTCCAATAGATTGTATAAACTCCCGCAGGCACCTGTTTTGGGATCAGGGGTTGCAAAAATTACTTCTTCAAGACGGGCCAAAACCATGGCATAAGCACACATAGCACAGGGCTCAAGTGTTACATAAAGTTTACAGCCAAGAAGTCTGTAATTTCCAAGTTTTTTTGCTCCCTCCTTTAAGGCAAGAATTTCTGCATGAGCAGTGGGATCACAAAGCTTTATTATCTGATTGCGGGTTTCTGCAAGAACCTCACCTTTAGGTGAAACAAGAACAGCGCCTACAGGAACTTCGTCTTCCTCAAAGGCAAGCTCTGCCTGCCTTAAAGCAAGCTCCATATAATAATAATCTTTTTCAGTAAAATCAGCTTTCATAATTTATAAAATAAAAGACATAAAATAAAAAAGGTTAAAGGGGCTATAAGAAAAAGTGCTTCAAAGTATAAAATTTGCCCAAGAGGACGCCTTTTTAAAAGAGAAATAAGAAAAATATACAAAAAAAGATAGGGTATAAAGAAAAGATAAAAAATATATTTGGTTTTTATAAAAAGAATAAGAAAAGGAAGAGCTAAAAGAAATATCAAAAAATAATAAATTTGAAACCACCTTTTTTCACTAAAATTAAAGTTTAGAATAAAGAAGTTTTTAGGAAGAAAACCGTCACTTTGTTGATAGAGAAGTTCTTTATAAAGATTCCATACAAAGAGAATAATTAAAATATGATATGAAAACCAGAGAAAAACTTCATTCCAAAAGGGATAAAGATAAAGAATAATACTGCTAAAAAACAAGAGATCCAAGAATGGATAGAGAAAATTATTTAACAAAAGAAAATCAAGCAAAGAAAAGACAATAATTAAGGAAAGAATGCGCGGCATAAAAAGTGATCCAAAAACAATAGAACAAATAAAGAAAAAAATAAGTAAAAAAAGAATAAAATTTTTATTAAGGATATAAAAGTTACCTTTTAAAGGATAATAAAAAAAGAATTTTTCTTTAACTAAGTAAGAATAAAGAAGTTTTCTGAAAAATTGAAAAGAAAAGACGAAGGGTAGTAAAAAGAGGGTACGGGGATTTAAAAGGGAAGAATTAATAAAAAAGAGAGAAGAAAATAAGAGCAAAAAGAGTAAGACTTCGTGAAAATTTAGCAAAATAAAAGTTCTAAAAATTTTATAAAGGAGGCTTGTTGAGTTTTTAAGATAGTCGATGACCTCATTAATTAGCCAGTTGGGAGTTGAAGCCCCTGCTGTGATTCCCACACTATTAAATTTTTTTACCGCTTCTATGGGTAGTTCTTCAGGCTTTTCAATAAGAAAAACCTTTTTTCCTTCGGCTTCAGCAATTTGGGCAAGCCTTTTGGTATTGGCACTGAATTTTCCTCCGATAACAACGATGGCTTCACATTCTTTACAGAGTCTTTTTACCTCTTCTTGGCGGACCTCTGTGGCATTACAAATGGTATTTATAACCTCACCGCCAGGATATCTTGATAGAATTTCTTCGGAAAGGAGATCAAAGACCTCTTGGTCCTGGGTGGTTTGCGAGAGAATGACATAACTTTTAAGAGGTGGCAATTTTTCTATATCCTGAAAAGAACTTACCACATATCCCTTTTCTCCGCAGTATCCGAGAATTCCCTTTACTTCCGCATGATCTTTATCTCCAATGATAATTACTTCTTTTCCTGAAGAAGTAGCCTTACTTGCAAGGGCTTGAACCTTTAAAACCCTTGGACAGGTCCCATCGATAACCTGGTGCCTATTTAAGAGAGCCTCTTTTTCAGCTGGGGGAACTCCGTGAGCCCGAATAACACAAAATCCTTTTGGAACATCTTCATCAATCCTTTTTAAAGGTTTAACACCTAATTGAGAAAGCAATTCAAGGGTTTGAGGATTATGAATAAGGGGGCCATAGGTGTATAGAGGGGTCTGTCCCGAATTTAGGGCCTTTAAAACGAGATTTACCGCCCTCCTTACTCCCATGCAAAAACCCGCTTTTCTTGCTATCTTTATCCTCATAATAGTTTTTGAACCTCCCTTTCAAGCTCTTCAAGAACTCCTGCTTCAGCAAAACTATAATAGGAGTCCTGCCCAATAATGAGGTGATCAAGAACCTTCACATGAAGAAGTTTCCCTGAAAGAATGAGAATCTTTGTGATGTTTAAGTCTGCAGAAGAGGGGGTTAAATTCCCAGAGGGGTGATTGTGGGCAAGAATGATTTTGCTTGCACCAAGAGTATAAGCCCTTCCAAAGATTTCTCTCGGATAAACAAGGCTTTCTGAAATGGTTCCCTCAAAAAGCCTATCAAGGGAAAGCACCCTATTATCACTTGCAAGGTAAATAACCATAAAAATTTCTTTCTTTTCACCCTTCAATTCATATAGGAGATATTCGTAAACCTCCTTTGGTGATTTCAGATAGTTACCTTCTTTGATTCTTGCTCGCAGGTATCTTCTTGCCACCTCATGAACCACCTTTAGAGGAAGAAGAGCCTTTTCTCCAAGTCCTTTAATTTTCTTGAGCTCTTTAACATCGGCATCAAGGATGACATCAAGGCGTCCACCAAATTCCTTTAAAAGTTGTCTTGCAAGACCACGAGTATCTCTTCTTGGAATTCCGAAAAAAAGAAGAAGCTCAAGAAGGTCTTCATCGGTGAAACTTTCAGGACCTTCTTTTAAAAATCTTTCCTTTACCCTTTTTCTGTGTCCCTGGGATTTTTCTTCAAACTTTTTCAATCTTTCAAGAATTTTTGGAGAGAATTTTTCTTCCATAAGTATATTACTTAATTAAAATTTAAATTGGGCCTTAGCCCTTTTTTGGAGTTTTAAATCGCCTTTAGCAAGGTCATAGGATAAGCCGCTTCCTGAGAGTTTAAGATTTTCTTTTATTATGGTTACTTCACCTTGCGCTAAAAGCAAATTCCTTTTGGGATAAAAAATAAGCTCCTCTGTGTAAATTTCACCTTCCTTTTCTGTAAGTATCTTAACATTTCCTTTCAAGATAAATTTCTCTTCAGCTTTTAAATAAAAGGCTTCATCAGCATAAATTCTCAAGCCCTTGGGAAGATTTTCAAGATAAACCTTTTTGGCAATAAAGGTATCTCCCTTTTGTTCATAAGAATCTGAAAGAAGTTTCCATACAAGTCTTTCTCCTTCATAACGCTGATAATTGACCCCTTTAATTTTTACCTCCTGAGAAAAGGCTTCAGAAAAAAGAAAAAGAATTATAATGATAAATATTCTTGCAAAAACTTTTTCCATAAACCCTTAGCAGTTAAAATGAGATCGCATATTTCCCTTACAGCACCTTTTCCGCCTTCCTTTTTAGTTACATAATGGACATAATTATTCACTGGAGGCCAGGCATTGGGAACTCCGATGGCAAGGCCAACCCTTTTCAAAATGGGAATGTCAAGCCAGTCATCTCCTGCATAGGCAACCTCTTCTTCTTTAAGTCCTTTTTCTTTAAGGATTCTTTCAAAGGCAGGCACTTTGGCAAGCTCCCCCTGATAAAGAAGGTCAATTCCAAGCTCCCTTGAACGGTGCTTCATAACAGGGGAAAATCTTCCAGAAAGAATGCCTACCTCAACCCCTGCCTTTTGCAAAAGTTTGATTCCCATTCCATCAAGCACGGAGAAAATCTTTATTTCTTCTCCCTCTCCGGTAATAATAATTCCACCATCGGTAAGCACTCCATCTACATCAAGAAGAAGAAGTTTAACCTTTTCAGCTCTTTTAAGAACCTCAGGCGGAAATTTAAACATTTTCTAAAGCACTAAGGAGGGCTTTTATTTGAGTGAAAATCTTTTCAAGCTCTGAAAGGGGAAGGGAATTCGGACCATCACATAAGGCTTTATCTGGCTCTGGATGAACCTCCATAAAGACTCCATCCACGCCTACGGCAACGGCTGCCCTTATAAGATAAGGCACGAAATGTCTTTCCCCGCCAGATTTTCCTTCACCACCTCCTGGCAGTTGAACGCTATGGGTAGCATCAAAAATAACCCTATCAGCATATTCCTTCATTACAGGAAGGCCTCTGAAATCCACCACCAGATTACGATAACCAAAAGAGGTTCCCCGCTCAGTAAGCCAGACTTCTTTGGCTCTTCCAGCTCTAACCTTTTCCACAATATACTTTGTATCCCAGGGAGATAGGAATTGTCCTTTTTTTATATTTACGATGCGTCCAGTTTCACTTGCCTTAAGAAGGAGATCCGTTTGCCTGCAAAGAAAGGCAGGAATCTGGATTACATCAACTACCTCTGAAACTGGCTCAACCTGCCAAGTTTCGTGGACATCGGTAGTAATTTTCACCTGGATTTTTTCTTTAACGGCGGAAAGCATCTCAAGGCCCTTTTCAAGCCCGGGGCCTCTATAGGAATAAAGGGAGGTGCGATTGGCCTTATCAAAGGAGGCCTTAAAAATATAATCAAAGCCAAATTTTTCTGTAAGCTTTTTAAGGTATTCTGCTATGTAGAGGGCAGTATCAAGGTCCTCAAGAACACAGGGCCCAGCAATAATTAAAAAGGGATTTTTAGACATTTATTTCAACCTTTTCTTAGTAATAGGACAACACTTAGGAACTTCAAGAGGTTTATATTGATCCCTTGAAAGAAAATCCAGCAACTCCGAAACAAAAGGATCTTTGATAAAGTAACATCTTTCTTTTCCTTCTACATAGTAATCTACAAGATCTCCCTTGCGAAGAAGGGCTAAATGCTGGGATATGGTTGACTGTCTTACTTTCAGGATTTTGACAAGATCACTAACACAGTGAATATTTTTTTTCAATTCCTGAAGGAGTCTTATCCTTATAGGATGAGCAATTATTTTGAGAATCTCAATTTTTCTTTTGAAGTCCTTCATCTTAAGGAATGATTATAAAGATACTTTGCTACTTTTCAAGGTCTTTAATTTTAACTCTTGACTTCAGGAAAAATTTTTGTAACATAATATTCAGATATTTGAATATAAAAAGATTAAGGAGTAAAATTTTACAAGGCTTATGTGTGGCATTAATAGAAAGGAGGTGGTGAGAGATGGCCAAAATAGGGGTGGTGATTAATACTTCAGAACCCGAAAATTTTTACAATGCCCTTAGATTTTCACTTTTTGCTCTGGAAGAGGGGCATGAGGTTGAAATTTTTGCAATGGGAAAAGGTGTTGAGGTGTTAACCCTTAATGAAGAAAGGATTTTATCCCTTATGAGAGAGGTTATTGAAAGAAATGGAAAGATTGTAGCTTGAGGGGCCTGTGTAAAGGCGAGAGGTCTCTCGCTTAGCCAAGAAGAGAGAAGTATGGTGGATTTTTATGAATTAGTAATAGGCTCAGATAAATTAGTTTTCTTTTAAAATTTCTAAAAGAGGTTTATAGAATGAGAGTTTTAATTATTGGCGCTGGAACTGGAGGATTAATTCTTGCTAACACCTTAGCACGGAAACTTTCTACCTCAACAGAAATTATTCTTATTGAAAAGAGTAAAAACCATTATTTTCAACCTGGTTTTACTTTACTCTGTTTTCGGTTGATTTCCGAAGAGTTTATCTCAAGGCCTGTGAAGTATCTTCTTTCAAAAAGGGTGAAGTTAATTCAAGGGGAGGTTAAAACTTTAAATCCTTTAACTAAGGAGGTTACTTTATCCTCGGGTGAATCTATAAATTACGATAAATTAGTTATCTCTACAGGGGCTGAACTTGACTGGGAGAAAATTCCAGGGATTAGTGAGGGACTTTACAAAGGTAACATTTATGAATTTTATACCCTTTCTGGTGCAAAAAAACTAAAAGAAGAAATACCCAGATTAAAAGGTGGAACCATTGTCTCTGCAATTGGAGGTATCCCTATTAAATGCCCGGCAGCTCCTATAAAATTTATACTCCTTTTAGAGGATTATCTTCGGAAAAAGGGTCTTAGAGAAAAGTTTAAATTGATTTTTATAACTCCTGCAGGTCAAGTTTTAGGGCGATCTCCCTATGCTGAAAAGCTTGAAAATATCTGTAAAGAGAGAAATATTCAAGTAATTAAAAATTTTCAAATAAAGGAAGTGGATGTTGTAAAAAGAAAAATAAAAGGTGAGGAGGAAATTTTTTATGATTATCTAATTTTTACTCCGCCTCACACCATTCACAAGGCCTTTTTGGAAATTCCTGATTTTTGTGATGAGACGGGATTTATAAAGGTTGATTCCCATAGACTTCAGCATAAACTCTATAGAGATATTTTTGCCCTGGGAGATGTAGCAAGTTTACCTACTGCAAAAACTGCCTCTGGAACCCGTCTTCAAGCCAAGGTCTTAGCAAAAAAATTAAGTGTCTTTACAGGTTCTAAAACTGAAGATTCTACAATCTATGATGGAGAAATTCTCTGTCCTGTAATGACAAGATTTGGAAAAATAATGTTTTCAAGGTACAACTATGAAAAAAGCCTTTCTCCTCCTAAAGAAAGCAGGTTGAACTGGATGCTTCATGTCTGGCTTGGTAAATACCTTTATTGGCAAATTTTTTTAAAGGGCTTTTAAGAATTCATTATAATAAGTCACTCCCATTAAAATTTCCAATCTTTTCTATAAAAATTATCTCTCTGCGAAGTTTTTTTAATTTCCTTTTCTCAAAAAGCCTTAAAGTCTTTTTTAAAGGGTTATGCCTTTTTGGAACATCTCTTTTAAAATGCGGCATCTATCTCCGATATCCTTCATGATAAAGAATTTTCTTTGCATATTTTCTCCTCTTTAGAAAGGCATTTCCAGAAAAATAAAGGGGGTGTTATAGCAAAAATTGTGTCCTTTTAAATTTTAATCCAGAATCTTTAATTTTATCTCTTGACTTTAACAAAGAGTTTTGGAACATAATATTTAGATTTTTGAATGTGAATAAAAAGTTGAAGAAGTAAAATTTTATAAGGTTTGAGAGGTGTTTAAAAGAGATGGGGTAAGGGTGAAAATAAAAGGTATAAAAGAGGGCTTGACAAAATTAAAAATTAAGTTATAAACTAAAAATACTATGAAAGTTAATTACTTTATTTATCTTAATACAAGTTTTTCTCCTCTCTGTTGTCCCGGGCGAATGTGCCCGGACTGTCCCTGTAGTCTCTAAAAAAATCCTTTTTCTCTTTTCAAAAATCCAATAAAGGAGAAAAGGATGAAACATAATAATTTTTACAAAAATTTATTTATTTTTAAAGATATATATAACATGATAGGTAATACCCCCCTTCTTGATCTGGGAATATTTTTAGAGGGAAAGATTGGGGTTGAGCTTTATGCCAAGGCGGAATGGTATAATCCAGGAGGTTCTGTTAAGGATCGTCCTGCAAGGGAGATTATTTTATCGGCAGAAAGGGAGGGGCTTTTAAAACCTGGAAAAAGGCTTCTTGATGCTACTTCAGGGAATATGGGTATAGCCTATACCCTTCTTGCCAAAAGAAGAGGATATGAAGTAACCCTCTGTCTTCCTTCAAACGCAAGCCCTGAACGCATAAGGCTTTTAAAAATCTTCGGGGCAGAACTTATTCTTACTGATCCTCTGGAGGGGATTGACGGAGCCATCTTTAAGGCAAGAGAGCTTTATGCTGAAAATGGGGAGCTCTATTTTTACGCTGATCAATATAGTAATCCTGCCAATTATCTTGCCCATTATAAAACCACAGGGCCGGAGATATGGGAAGGAACGGAAGGAAGGGTTACCCACTTTGTTGCTGGGCTTGGAACAGGAGGCACCATGATGGGTGTGGGAAGATATCTAAAGGAAAAAAATCCCGAAATCAAATTGATCGGGGTTCAGCCTGATAGTTCGCTTCACGGAATTGAGGGGCTAAAACACATGCAAAGCGCATTGAAACCGGCTATTTATGACGAAAGCCTTCTTGATGAGGTAATCTATATAAGCACAGAAGAGGCTTATACCTTTGCCAAAGCTCTTCTTGAGAAGCTTGGATATTTTGTAGGTATTTCTTCAGGGGCAGCCCTTGCTGGAGCCTTAAAAGTGGCTTTAAGTCTTAAAGAAGGGGTGGTAGTTACCCTGTTTCCTGATAGCGGACACAAATATTTGAGCGAGAGGTTTTGGAATGAGCCATAAAGAAGAGATTTGGCTTCCTGAGGAACTAAAAAGAGATCTTGAAGAGCTGGCCAAAGCTAAATATCCTGAGGAGGCCTGTGCACTTCTAATAGGAAAAAGGAAGAATGAGGTCTTTGAAATCAAGAGGATAAAAAGTGTAGAAAATGTTTGGCCAAAAAAGGAAGAAAGAAAAAGGAGGTATCAGATAGATCCTAAGGAGTTTTTGTTGGCTGAAAGGGAGGCTGAGGCTTTAGGATTTGAAGTTATAGGAATTTTTCATTCCCATCCTGATTATCCNNTTGAAAAAGAGGGTTTGAAGGAATTGAGAGCCTTTTTCTTTAAAGAAAAGAAAGGCTTTAAAGAGGTCAACTTGAAGATTTTCTCCGAGGAGGTGGGAAATGTTTGTTAAAGGACTCAAATGCAGGGAATGCGGAAGAGGGTATCCCAAGGAGCCCATATTTGTCTGCGAATGGTGTTTTGGGCCCCTTGAGGTGGAATATGATTATGAGGCCATAAAAAGGGTTTTAACCCGTAAGGAAATTGAGAAAAGGCAACCCAATATCTGGAGGTATCGTGAGCTATTACCCATTGATGGAGAGCCCATCTGCGGCCTTAATACGGGCTTTACTCCGCTTTTTGAAGCCAGAAATCTTGCGGAAGCCTTGGGGATTAAGAAGTGCTATGTAAAGGATGATTCGGTAAATCATCCCACTCTTTCTTTTAAAGACAGGGTGGTTGCTGTTGCCCTTTCCAAGGCAAGGGAATTCGAATTTAAAACTGTGGCTTGTGCCTCAACGGGAAATCTTGCCAATGCGGTGGCTTCTCATTCAAGGGCAAGTGGTTTTGATTGTTATGTTTTTGTGCCTTATGATCTTGAGACCTCAAAGATTCTTTCTTCTCTTATTTACGGAGTAAATCTTGTTGCAGTAGAAGGAAATTACGATGAGGTAAACAGACTCTGTGCAGAGATTGCCATGACCTTTCGTTGGGCCTTTGTAAATGTTAATCTTAGGCCCTATTATGCAGAAGGATCAAAAACTTACGGGTTTGAAGTAGCAGAACAGCTTGGTTTCAGGGCTCCGCAGAATATAGTCATTCCCGCAGCCTCCGGTTCACTTGTTACAAAAATTTATAAAGGCTTACAAGAATTTTATGCACTCGGGCTTATTCCTGAATTTAAAACCAGATTTTATGTAGCTCAGGCAGAGGGATGTTCCCCCATTGTGAATGCCTTTAAAGAGGGTTCAAACATAATTAAACCCGTAAAGCCAAAAACCATTGCCAAATCCATTGCCATAGGAAATCCTGCTGATGGAGTATATGCCCTTGATATTGTGAGAAAGACAGGAGGATATGCCGAGGCGGTAAGTGATGAGGAGGTTATTGAAGGCATTAAGCTTCTTGCAGAAACAGAGGGGGTCTTTACGGAAACCGCAGGAGGCGTAACCGTTGCGGTTACAAAAAAACTGATTGAAAGGAGAATCATACCTCGGGATGAAGAAGTAGTTATCTGTATCACAGGAAATGGCCTTAAAACCCAGGAGGCCGTAATAAATCACTTAAAACCGGTTATTAGAATAAAACCCAATCTTGAGGATTTTAAAAATCACATAAAAGGAGGTGAGTAGCCATGGCTGTAAAGGTAAGGATACCAACCCCCCTCTTGTCTCTAACTGGAGGGAAAAAGGAAGTTGAGGCAGAGGGAGCCACCCTTAAAGAACTGATTGAGGATCTTGAGAGAAGGTATCCGGGACTTAAGGAGAGGCTTTGCGATGAGGAGGGAAACCTCAGGAGATTCATTAATTTTTTTGTAAATGATGAAGACATAAGGTTTTTGCAAGGTGAGGAGACCCCCTTGAAAGATGGGGATGTGGTCTCCATTGTTCCTGCCATAGCCGGAGGTTAAAAACAAAAATGGAGGTGAATTATGCCTAAGATGTGGCTTCATTTGATATTCCCTGAAGAACAAATAAAAAAGCCTGTGATTTATAGAATGGCTGTAAGGTATAATGTGGTTCCTAATATCAGAAGGGCCAATGTGACAGAAAAGGTGGGGGAAGTGGTTCTTGAACTAAGCGGAAAAAAGGAAAATC
This sequence comes from Thermodesulfobacteriaceae bacterium UBA6232, assembly GCA_002441555.1. Taxonomy (GTDB): domain Bacteria; phylum Desulfobacterota; class Thermodesulfobacteria; order Thermodesulfobacteriales; family Thermodesulfobacteriaceae; genus Caldimicrobium. Next base: position 18,011 of record DJWK01000018.1, on the reverse strand, counting down.
TGGAGAAGGCTATAAAGTATTTGAAAAGATTGAAAATAAAGGTGGAGCCTATTACTGGGGATGTGATGGAATAAAGATCATTTTAAGGCTGTTCATTGAGAGAAGATACCGCTATTTTTTGTCTTGGTAGCATATGCTCAGGAAAGATACAGGATTTTTAAGGCAGGGGGTGAAAGGAAAATGAGAGAGGTAGGCCTAACCAAAGAGGAAATTTATCGCTATAGCAGGCACCTTTTAATACCCGAGGTGGGGATAAAGGGACAAAAGAAACTTAAAGGGGCTTCCGTTCTTATAGTTGGCACAGGGGGGCTTGGCTCCCCTGTTTCCCTTTATCTTGCAGCAGCTGGTATTGGTAGAATCGGGCTTGTTGACTATGACCTTGTCGATGAAAGCAATCTCCAGCGTCAGATCGTTCATTCTACCTCAACCATCGGAGTTCCCAAAGTGGAATCAGCCAAAGAAAGGCTTCTTGAAATTAACCCCTATATTGAGGTTGTAACCTACAATTTGCTTCTCAACAAAGACAATGTGAAAGACATTATTAAGGATTACGACCTTATTGTGGATGGAACGGACAATTTTCATACCCGTTATCTCCTTAATGATGCCTGCTATTTTACAGGAAAGCCCTTGATTTATGGAAGTATCTTTCGCTTTGATGGGCAGGTAACGGTATTTGACGGAAAGAAAGGGCCCTGTTATAGATGCCTTTATCCTGTGCCACCTCCTCCTGGAACAGTTCCAAGTTGTGCAGAGGGTGGGGTCTTTGGGGTATTACCAGGGGTTATCGGAGCCCTTCAGGCAACTGAGGCCATAAAATTGCTTCTCGGTATTGGTGAGCCCCTTATCGGAAAGCTTCTTCTTTACGATGCCCTGAATATGGAGTTTCGCTTCTTAAAACTCAGAAAGGATCCAGCCTGCCCCCTTTGTGGAGAAAATCCAACTATTTTTGATCTAATTGACTATGAGGATTTCTGCGGAAGTGAATTTAAACCAGAACTTACAGAATACGACCTTTCTCCTCAAGAGCTTAAAGAGGTTTTAAGCAAAGATTCTGGAGTGATAATTCTTGATATAAGAAATCCCCACGAATGGGAAATTTGTAGCCTTCCAAAGAGCCTTTTTATTCCCCTTGATGAGCTACCCCAGAGGCTTGGTGAACTTGATTCAACAAAGGAGTATGTAGTTGTCTGTAAAGAGGGAAAGAGAAGTTATCAAGCCTTGGAATTACTTCTTTCTGCAGGCTTCAAGACAAGGCATCTTAAAGGTGGACTTAATGCCTACGCCAGAGAGGTTGATAAAGAAATGCCTATTTATTGACAGACAGGTTCTATGCGGATTTTTTGGGAAAGGGCGTAAAATCTGTCTTTGAGTATGGCAAAGACCCCAAGAAGTCCCTCAATCTTTTCTGCCCTGGCTGTGACCTTTTTGAAATCCTCTCCCTCTTTTAGCATATTTCCAAAGGCGGTTGCCAGGGCATCGGCAACCGCAGTATCTTTATGAACCACTGTTATGGCATCGGCTTTTCCGAAACTTAAGCTGTGCCCGATTTTTCCAGAGCTTGTGCAGACCCCACAGGGCTGAAGGGAAGAAGGGATGAGAAGAGCTATTTTCCCCGAAAAAGGGGAATCTCCTGCAAAAAGGGAAACCCTTGCCTCTTTTTTTAAAGATAAAAAGATATCTCCTCCATTTTCAACCACAACTTCCTTTGTTAAGCCCTTTTCAAGAAGGGCTTTTCCAACTTCTTCTGCAATGGCTCCAGCAACTGAGGCCATGGGGCCAACCCCCGCCACTTTCCCTGCAATAAGCATTTTCTGAACAATGGGAGGTGCAAAAGGGTCTTCAGGAAGGGGCACCAAACTCTTTAAAAAAAGGGGATTTTTCATAATATAGGCTTCAAGAGGTCTTCTTATCTCTATTACAAGCTTTAAAGTTTCATTGGTTAAATCCCTTTCAGCCAATACAAGTAAATCTGTTTCTTTATAAACTACACGAAAACCACAGAGATGAGGATGAGACTTTGTCCGATAAAAGGGAATTCCTGAGTATTTGGAAGAAAAGGTCAAATCCTTCACTTAATAAGCATAAAGCTTGCCATAAGGTCTGTGAGTATAAGGTATAATTTTTATAAAATCTTCTTTAAAAATTTCTGAAAGGTCAAGGCCAAAATCTTCGCAATATTCCTTAAGGTGTTTTTCAAGAAGTTTTTCATCTTCTCCGTCAAGGGGATAGGGTTTAAGACCAAGGCCCAAATAGGATTCTTTTACTTTGCCTCTTACATAAATGGCCCCCCCGTGCATTCCCGTTCCGAGAAAAAGTCCTGCAATGGGCCTTTCAGGATATAGGGTGTTCATCCCGAGAAGAATAATGATTCCCCCTGCCATATATTCACCGAGAAAATCTCCTGCTTTTCCTCCTATCACAATTACAGGCACCTTGTCCATATAGGCCTTCATGTGAATTCCAACACGGTATCCCACATCTCCGTATATGTGAATTTTTCCTCCTCTCATGGCATATCCCACAACATCCCCAGCCATGCCGTGAACAATTATCTTCCCCTCATCCATGGTATTTCCGGCTCCATCCTGAACATTTCCAAAGACTCTAATAACTGGGCCTCTCATAAAGGCACCAAGGTCAAGTCCAGGGGTTCCGTAAAGCTCTACTTTAACTTCAGCAGAGACCCCTGCAAAGAGATAGCGATGCCCGTTAACTCCCCTTATGATAAATTCCCTTTCTCCCTTTTCTATGTAATCTCTAATAATTTTATTTACTTGAGAATAATAGAGGCGGGAGATATCCAATTCTAAGGGCATCTTCTTTAACCTCCGCTGGTCTTGGTTTAAGATAACTTTTCTGATTGGGAATAACCCCTTCTTCCATTTCAACAATTACGGGTTCACCTGCCTTTGGTGCCCAAACCCTTTCTGGATCAGGACATATAGCTCTTATGGCTGCCTCTTCAGAGGCCATAAAATAAAGATCTCCCTTTGAGGCAGCAACAAGAGGCCTAAGTTTTACCCTGTCATTTAGTCCTACAAGCCCGCCATTGTACGCAAAAAGGATGGCAAAGGGACCATTGAGAACAGCTCCACCATAGAGAATTCTTATGGCTGTGTAAAGTTCTCTTTCCTCCTCTGGCATTTCATCTATTTCCATCCAAAAAGGTGGGGCCATAGCTTTGCAGGCAAGTTCAAGGGGAAGCCCGTGTTTTCTGATAAGAAGGTCAAGAATGTAAGCCACAACCTCGGTATCTGTAAGAAGAGTGCACTTATATCCAAAAAGTTCTAAATATCTTCTATTTGTGCCATAGCTTGAAATTTCCCCATTATGAACAATTGACCAGTCTAAAATGGTAAAGGGATGAGCACCTCCCCACCAGCCAGGGGTATTTGTAGGAAAGCGATTGTGGGCTGTCCAGATAAAGGCCTTATATTCATCAATCCTGAAAAATTCAGCAATCTCATCGGGGAATCCCACGCCTTTAAAGACTCCCATATTTTTACCTGAGGAAATCACATAGGCACCATCAATTTTTTCATTTATCTCCATTACGAGCTGAACCATCCGATCATCTTCTGCAGTTATATCACAGAATTCAGCCTCTTCTTCGTCAAATTTAGGTCTAACAAAGTATCTTTTGAAAAGAGGAGGATCTTTGATAGTTTTTACCTTCTTTGTGGGAATGGGTTCCTGAAAATTGAGAAAAGTGTGTTTTTGAAGAAATTCTTCCACCTTTTCAAGGGCTTGTTTATTTTGGGCCATCACATGAAGGGCGTAATATTCATGGAGCTCCGGATAAATTCCGTAGGCTGCAAAACCAGCCCCAAGTCCATTTCCTCTTTCATACTGACAGCATATGGCCTTAAGAATCATCTCCCCAGGGATAAGTTCTCCCTTTCTGTGAATGATACCTGCTATTCCGCAACCTGATAATTCCTTGGCTCTAAGGGCTATATTCCACATGGTTTTACTCCCCTGCGTGTTTTACTTCAAGAATTTCCATCTCTTCCTTGGTTAAGCCGACAGCCCTTAATTTATCTCTGTTTCCTTTCAAACTTTCAATGGAGTTTATTCCCATAGCCCCGAGCATTTCCTTAATTTCGTGTGCCCAGGCCTTAACGAGATTGTAAATTTTTTCGTAAGCAACCTCTGGTGGAAGCCTTTTTATGAGCTCGGGATTATTTGTAGCAATTCCCCAGGGACATTTTCCAGTATAGCATCTCTGACACATGGTGCAGCCAACGGCAATAAGGGCTGCTGTTCCAATGTAGACGGCATCAGCACCAAGGGCAATAGCCTTTACCACATCAGCACTGCAGCGAATCCCTCCCGAGGCAATGATACTTGCCCTGTGGCGAATTCCTTCCTCTCTTAAACGCTTATCCACAGCAGAGATGGCAAGTTCAATGGGGATTCCGATGTAATCCCTAAACATGGTGGGAGCTGCTCCTGTTCCTCCTTTAAGTCCATCAATAACAACGGCATCAGCTCCTGCTCTAACAATTCCTGAAGCAATGGCTGCCACATTGTGAACCGCTGCAATCTTTACAAAGACCAGTTTTTTATATTCTGTTGCCTCTTTTAAGGCAAAAATTAGCCCTCTTAAGTCTTCAATGGAGTAGATGTCGTGATGAGGAGCTGGAGAGATGGCATCACTTCCAACGGGTATCATTCTGGTCTTTGAAATTTCCTCGGTTACCTTTTCACCGGGAAGATGTCCGCCAATCCCGGGTTTAGCACCTTGTCCGATTTTTATTTCTATGGCAACACCTGCATTGAGATAGTCCACATGAAGACCGAACCTTCCAGAGGCACACTGCACAATAGTATTTGAACCGTATTCATAAAGAGAGGCATGAAGGCCTCCTTCTCCAGTATTGTATAAGGTTCCAAGATCTCTTGCTGCTTTTGCTAAGCCCTGATGCACATGAAGACTAATAGCTCCGTAAGACATAGCTGCAAACATAATAGGAACTTCAAGCTTTATCATGGGAGGAAGCTTTTTCTTAAGCCTGAATTTTCCGTCAACCTCTTCAATTTCAAGGGCTTCAGGTTTGGGCCCAATATAAGTGCGAAGCTCCATGGGTTCTCTTAATGGATCAATGGGTGGATTAGTTACCTGACAGGCATCAAGCACAAGATGATCAAAATAATTTTTAAAGGGGAGGGCACAACCAGTTGAGGTTAAAAGAACTCCACCCTGATCTGCCTGCTTGTAAACATTTTTAATAAACCAGGGTGTCCAGAGGGCATGTTCCCTAAATTCTGCAGGATGTCTTCTGATAATAATGGCCTTGGTTGGACACATAGCCTCGCATCTGTGACACCCCACGCACTTGGTATGATCTTCATAAAGGGTCTTCTTTTTGGGATCCCAGATATGGGCCTCATAAGAGCACTCCCTAACACATCTTCTGCATTTAATGCATTTTTCCCATATGCGTTCTATATAAAAATCAGGAAAAAAACTTGCAAATTGAGGGGTAGCCATCTTCTTTCAGCCCTCCTTAACAGAGTTTTGCTATTATACCCTTAAATCTCTAAAAAACCAATATTTTAAACGCCGAGGAATTTTTTTATAAAGCCAAAACTCAAAATTTTTAATTGTTTTTCCTCTTCCTCTGAAATTGAGTCAAAGGCCTGAGGATCAATCCCCTCTTCCAGAATTTCCTCTTTATAGGCCTCTTTCCAGATTCTTGCAAGTCCTTTATCAACCTCTATGTGAAATTGAAGGCCAACACTTTTATCATAAACAAAGCCCTGATTTTCATATTTCTCCGAAGAAAAGATTCTTTCTGCCCCCTCAGGAAGGTCAAAGGTATCTCCGTGCCACTGAAAGACCTTAAGTTTTTGCGGAAAATCCCTAAAATAGGGGTGCTCCCCGGTTTTAAGGACCTCCATCCAGCCAATCTCCTTTCCTTTTTCACCAGGGTAAACCCTTGCTCCAAGCACCTTGGCAAGCATCTGAGCACCAAGACAGATTCCAAGAAGGGGAATTTCCTTTTTCAGGGCTTCCTCCATAAGTTTAAATTCATAGGTCAAAAACTCGTATGTATTCTCTTCATAGGCCCCCATATATCCTCCAAGCACAATAAGGGCAGAATAACTCTCAAGAGGCTCCCTCAACCTTTCTCCTTTTGGGGTATCAAGGTATTCGTATTCAATTTCAAGACTCTTTAAATGTTCCTCAAAGACTCCAAGATGCTCAATCTCCACATGCCTTATAGCAAGAACTTTCATAAAAATACCTCCCTCTTCTTTTCAAGGTTTTCTATTTCTAAAAGAAGTTTTTTACCCTTATTAACTATTTCCGCATAAAGTTCCTCAAGCTCATCTGGCAAATAGGCGTGAACAATTTTGTTTCTAAGGATTCTTGCCTCTAAATATAAATCCATATCCGAAATAAATTGCCCTTTCTCAAGACGGAGAAGTCTTCCCCGCAGAGTATCGCTTGCTTCACCAAATAAGTAGAGTTCTAATGCCTTTAAAAAAGATAAAAAAGCTTCAACTAATTTTTGGTAACGAAAACTTAAGGCATCATAAAAGAGTTTTTCTTCCTCTGAATAATCTTTATTTGCAGAGTAGGGTTTATACCTTGATAAAGCCTCTTTAAAAAGTTTGGCGGTGCTCAAGAGGTCTTCAAAGCTCCTCAAGAGTAATTCTTTTGGCATTTTTTAAAATCTCCTCACAAAAGGGATCACCCTTCCGATAGATCACCACATCAATATCCTCTTCACACTCCTCAAAAAAGCGTCTTTTCACTTCAAGCTCAAGTTTTAAAGGAGAAATGTCTTCCTCTGGAATCAAAAGTATATCTATGTCTCCACCTTTCTTTTTGGGATTAATTCTTGAACCAAAAAGATAAATCTCTCCTTTAAAATCTTTTAAAGCCTTTTTTAGAGCTATCCTTTCTTCTTCTCTCAATCTCATAAATACCCACTGGTAACAGGCATTCGGTAATCCTTTCCAAAGGCCCTTTTGGTGATTTTGGGACCAAGGGGAGCTTGTTTTCTTTTGTATTCAGCTTTTTTTAACATGTGGAAAACCTTTTTAACTGTTCCCTCTTCAAAGCCTTTGGCTATGATTTCAGAGGGAGTGAGACCCTCTTCTAAGTAAAGCTTAAGAATCTCATCAAGGATTTCATAAGGCGGAAGGGTATCCTGATCGGTCTGCCCAGGTCTAAGCTCTGCAGAGGGTGCCTTTTTAAATATTCTTTCAGGGATTACGGGACTTATAGAATTTCTATAACGGGCAAGTTTGTAAACAAGGGTTTTATAAACATCCTTTAAAGGGGCAAAGCCTCCAGCCATATCCCCGTAAATAGTGGTATAACCCGTGGCTGCCTCACTTTTATTGGAGGTTGAAAGAACAAGAAGCCCCTCCCTGTTGGAAAGATAAAAGAGGAGATTGGCCCTTATTCTTGCCTGAAGATTTTCTTCTGCCACTGTAAAATCTTCAAAACCAAGGGTCTTTTTTAGGATTTCCCGATAGCTTCTAAAAATTTCAGAAATTGGTATCTCAATAAGGGGGATCTCTAAGTTTTTTGCAAGTGCCCTTGCATCTTCGTAGGATTCCCGTGAGGTGAATTCACTTGGCATAAAAAGGGCCTTTACTTTTTCTTTACTGAGAGAATCAACGGCAAGAACAGCCGTTAAGGCTGAATCAATACCTCCTGAAAGCCCAAAAATAACTCCCTTAAAACCGTTTTTATCAAAATAGTCCTTAAGGGAAAGTTTTAATGCAGAATAGATTTCCTCTTCCTCTCTGGGATTTTCAGAAATTCTTTCTTTAAAATAGGGAACCCTTTTTTCAATGGTAATATCCTTCAAGGGAGAAATTGTTTTTAAATTTTCTTCTCTTAAGCGGGGCTCAAGGAGTCTCTCTGAAACCACTTTTTCCTTCTCAAGGCTAACTACCAAAAGATCCTCTTCAAAGGCCCTTGCCCTTGCTAAAATTCTGCCAGAAGGAGTAATCACCAAGGATCTTCCATCAAGAATCAGTTCATCTTGTCCGCCAACCATATTTACATAGACTACATAGCATTGGTTGTCTTCTGCCCGGGCTTTGAGAAAATTTTCTTTAAATTCGTATTTTCCAATGTGATATGGCGAGGCATTAAGACTTATTAGAACCTCTGCTCCAGACAAGGCATAGGTTCTCTCAATCCCTGAGGGATACCAGATATCTTCACAGATGGAAACCCCAATTTTTATGTTATTTATGGAAAAGAAAAGAAAATTATCTCCCTCTTTAAAATAGCGCTTTTCATCAAAGACACCGTATTGGGGAAGATACTTCTTATAGTAAGTTCCAAGGCATTCCCCTTTGTAAATTAAAAGGGAAGAGTTATAAAGGGCCTCTCTGTAAAGAGGAAGGCCAATTAAACAAGCTGAGGTTAAGCCTTTTGAGGCCTCAAGGAGTTTTTTTAGATATCTTTTGCAGTCTTCTAAAAAATCCCTTCTCAAAAGAAGGTCCTCTGGAGGATAACCCGTTAAAGCAAGCTCAGGGAAACAGACAAGGTGAGAGTCCTTGTCAAGTTTTTTCCAGGCCTTTAAGATCTTTTCGTAATTTCCAGAAAGATCCCCTACCTTCGGATTAATCTGAGCAATTCCAATATTTAGGTAAGACATATAAAATTTTATATCAAAATCTATGCCTAAAATGGAGTTTATAAAAAATACAATATATCAGAAAGTTCAGAAAAGAAAAGGGACAAATTTGTTAAAATGGACAAATTTGTATCACTCAGGGGAGACCACTGGATCAAAGAGGGAAATAAAGCTGTGTCTTACATCCCAATAGGCATAGAGTATTTTGAGGACTTCCTTTAGGGCCTCTTCAAAAGAGGAACTCTTAACTAAGACTTCACCAATTTTTGAGGTTAACATCTTTTACCCCGCCCCCAAGGAGGGGGGCAGGAATTGTTAAAGGAGATTACAAAATAGGTAAATATTTTTCAATTTCGTATTCGGTAACTCTAATTCTATAGTCATCCCATTCAATTCTTTTACTGGTAATGAGCTGATTAAAGATGTGATCTCCGAGGGCCTCCCTTAAAACTTCACTCTTTTCCGCATATTCAATGGCCTCAATGAGGCTTCCTGGAAGTTCTTCAATACCAAGGGCCTTTCTTTCCTCTGGATCCATGTGATAGACATCTTTCTCAACAGGCTCAGGAAGGGGATATTTATTTTCAATTCCTTTAAGACCAGCAGTAAGCATGGCTGCAAAGGCAAGATAGGGGTTGCAGGCTGGATCCGGGCTTCTTAATTCAATACGGGTTGCCTTTTCCTTTCCAGGTTTATACATAGGAACCCTAATAAGGGCAGAGCGGTTTCTTCTTGCCCAGCAGATATATACTGGGGCCTCATATCCAGGAACAAGCCTTTTATAAGAATTAATCCACTGATTAAGGACCAAGGTGATTTCTTTAATGTGCTTTAGAAGGCCTGCCATGTAGTGCTTGGCCACATCGGATAGATGATATTTGTCATTGGGATCAAAGAAGGCGTTTTTGTCTCCTATGAAGAGACTCTGATGGGTATGCATTCCGCTTCCATTTTCTCCAAAAAGTGGTTTTGGCATAAAGGTTGCATAAACTCCATATTTTTTGGCAATCTCTTTCACAGTGATCTTATAGGTTATAACAATGTCAGCCATCTCCAAGGCATCGGCATATCTTAAATCAATTTCGTGCTGTGAGGGAGCAACCTCGTGATGGGAATATTCCACATGAATTCCCATAGATTCAAGGGCAAGAATGGTTTCTCTTCTTAAGTCTTCTGCAGCATCCATGGGATAATCAAAATAACCGCCTGTATCAAGAATTTCTGGGCATTTATCGGATTTGAAGTAGAAAAACTCAAGTTCTGGCCCTAAATAAAAATTGGTAAATCCCATTTTTTTCATTTTCTCAAGGGCTCTTTTTAAAGCATATCTTGGATCGCCTTGATAGGGTGTTCCGTCAGGATTATAGATGTCACAAAACATTCTTGCCACAGCCTTTTCCTTTGGTCTCCAGGGAAGAAGAACAAAGGTCGTAGGATCGGGAATAGCAACCATGTCGGACTCATCAATTCTTGCAAAACCTTTAATGGAAGAACCATCAAAACCCATTCCTTCCTCAAAAGCAGTTTCAAGTTCACTTACATGAATGGCAAAACTTTTTAATTGACCGAGAATGTCAACAAACCAAAGTCTGATAAACCTTACATCATACTTCTTGCAAAGCTCTAAAACATCCTTCTTATCTCTTGGCTTCTCAAAAAGCATCTTACCTACCTCCTCCTAAAAATTTTTTAAATTTTTTATCAAAAAGCATGCCTAATTTTTGAAACCTTGTTTTGGTTTAAGCCACAAGTTTTTAAAGGCAGAAAAACCTTTTAACAGAAATCACTTTAATTACAAAATTGTTAACAAAAATCCAATCTTGCACAATTTTGTAAAGGTGTTAATCTTTTAATCATGAATCCACTGGAAAGGAAAAATGCCGAGCTTCTTGCTCTTTTTGAGGTAAGCCGGGTTTTAAGTTCCTCTTTTAATCTCAAGGAAAATCTTTACAGGGCTATGGAAATTCTCTCTGATTATCTGGACATGAGAAGGGGAACCATTACTCTTTTGGATAGGGAAACCGGTGAGTTAAGAATTGAGGTAGCCTATGGCCTCACATCAGAGCAGATTGCAAGGGGGCGTTATAAAATCGGAGAGGGCATTGTGGGAAGGGTGGTTGAAAGGGGTGAGCCCATGGTTGTTCCAGATATTGGAAAGGAACCCCTCTTTCTTAATAGAACCGGGGCAAGAATAGAAAAGGACAATATTTCCTTTCTCTGTGTCCCCATCAAATTCAAGGATGAGATTTTGGGAGTTTTATCTGTTGACAGAATCTTTGATGAGACTATTTCTTTTGAGGAGGATCTGCGAGTTCTTGAAATAGTTGCCACTTTAATTTCCCAAGCGCTGAAACTTTATCATGCCTTTTATGAAGAAAGGGCAAGGAGGGAAGAGCTTGAACAAGAATTAAAGGAACGATATGCCTTCCAGAACATCATATATGCAAGCCCTGAGATGAAAGAGATTATTAAAACTGCTTTGAAGGTTGCTCCAACCAAGGCAACAGTCTTACTTAGAGGTGAATCTGGAACAGGTAAGGAACTTCTTGCAAGGGCTATACACTATGCTTCACCCAGGGCGAAAAATCCCTTTGTAGCCATAAACTGTGCCGCTATCCCAGAAACCCTCCTTGAGGCTGAACTCTTTGGCTACGAAAAGGGAGCCTTTACCGGGGCCTTTACCTCCAAAAAAGGAAAATTTGAGCTTGCTGACGGTGGAACTATCTTCCTTGATGAAGTGGGTGACCTCCCTTTATCTTTACAGGGGAAACTTTTAAGGGTTATTCAGGAACAGGCCTTTGAAAGGCTTGGTGGCACAAAAACTGTCAAAGTGGATGTTAGGATTATTGCAGCTACCCACAGAAATCTTGAAGAGATGGTTGAGCGAGGAGAATTTCGTGAAGATTTATACTGGCGCCTAAATGTAGTTCCCATTTTTATTCCCCCTTTGAGAGAACGAAAAAAGGATATCCCCCTTCTTGTAGATTACTTTATCAAAAAATTTAATCAAATATACGGAAAAGACATTAAGATTAAACCCGAGGCTTTAGAAATCCTTCTTGACTATCCCTTTCCTGGAAATGTAAGAGAACTTGAAAATTTAATAGAACGCCTGATATTACTTGCAGAAGGCCAATGGATTGAGGAAGAGGCTTTACAAAGAATTTTAAAAGTCAAAACAGTTATTCCAAGCTCACCTAAAAAAGAGGGGCTTCTAAAGGAACTTGAAAAAATAGAAAAAGAGAGAATCTTAAAGGTTCTTGAGGAGTGTAATTTTAATCAGAGTAAGGCAGCAAAGATTCTTGGGCTCACAAGAAGACAGCTCAGTTATCGTCTGCAAAAATATCTGAAAAATGTCCTCTAAATGGGGAAAAATTCCCTATTGACATTTTAATCATTCTGAAGTATTAAATGCTTATACGGTGTATAAGCATAAAATTTATTATTTTATAAATATAATTTTTTTAATTTATTAAAAGGAGGTTTAAGATGGAAGGATTTGGCAGGCTTAACCGAAGAGATTTTTTAAAGATCTGTACCATGGTTACAGCTACCATGGGGCTTCCACATGCCTTTGTGGATCGGGTCTATGCAGCTGTTAAAGCCAAACAAAAGCCAACGGTTATTTGGTTGAATTTTATGGAATGCACGGGTTGCACAGAGACCTTACTCAGGTCATCCCATCCACCCCTTGGAAGGTTTCTTTTAGATATTGTAAATCTTGAATATCACGAAACCATTATGGCTGGTGCAGGGGCTCAAGCTGAAGAAGCCCTTAACAAAGCCATAAAAACTTACAAGGGGGAGTATATTCTCGTTGTTGAAGGGGCTGTTTCTACTAAGGATGGAGGAATCTACTGTCAAATAGGAGGAAAGCCAGCTATAAAAATTCTTAAGGAAGTTGCCAAGGATGCTAAATTGGTAATTGCTTATGGAACTTGTGCTACCTTTGGAGGAATTCAGGCTGCCGCTCCCAATCCCACGGGAGCAGTGGGAGTGTCCGAAGTAATAGGAACTTCAAAACTTATCAATGTCTCAGGATGTCCTCCTAATCCATACAATCTCTTAGCAACGGTTGCTTACATTTTGACCTTTAACAGGCCTCCTGAGCTTGATGATTATAGAAGACCAAGATTTGCCTACGGAAGAAGAATTCATGATCATTGTGAGAGAAGACCTCACTTTGATGAGGGAAGATTTGTTGAATCCTTTGGAGACGATGGTCATAAAAAAGGATACTGTCTTTATAAAGTGGGATGTAAAGGGCCTGTTACCTTTGCCAACTGTATGACCATTAAGTTCTGCGATATTGGAGCTTGGCCTATTGGAGCAGGACATCCCTGCTTGGGTTGCACAGAGCCCTATTTCTGGGACAGAATGACTCCTTTCTATGAACATCTTCCGAAAGTAACCATTCCTGTTGGAGAAGGAATTATAGCAGATGCTGAAAAGATTGGTTCTTATGCTATTGCAGGAGCAGGTATTGCTATAGGAGCTCATGCTGCAGCAGGACTTGTTAAAAGATGGGTAAAGGGTAAAAAATCTTCTGAAACTACTATAGAAACTGAGGAAAAGGAGGGATAAGATGGCTAAAAGGATAATCATAGATCCCATTACTCGTATTGAAGGACATTTGAGAATTGATGTAGAAGTAGATGGTGGAAGGGTGACTAATGCCTGGGCTTCAGCCCAGATGTGGAGAGGAATTGAAGTTATATTAAAGGGTAGGGATCCTAAAGATGCCTGGGTTTTTACTCAGAGATTCTGCGGAGTTTGCACAACTGTTCATGCCATTGCTTCAGTAAGGGCAGTTGAAAATGCCTTAAATATGGAAATCCCCCTTAATGCCCAGTATGTGAGAAATATAATTCTTTGTGCGCATGGGCTTCACGATCATATCGTTCATTTTTATCATCTTTCTGCCCTTGACTGGGTGGATGTAACCTCGGCTCTTAAGGCTGATCCCAAAAAAACTGCAGAGCTTGCCCAGGCCATTTCTGACTGGGAAGGAAATAGCGAAACCTATTTCAAGCAGGTAAAAGAAAAATTAGCCTCTTTTGTTGCAAGTGGCCAGCTTGGACCTTTTTCTTCTGGATACTGGGGTCATCCTCAGATGAAACTCCCTCCTGAGGTTAATCTTTTGGCTACCGCTCATTATCTTTCAGCGCTTGATTATCAGTATAAGGCTAATCAAGTGGTTGCCATCTTTGGAGCCAAAACCCCTCATATTCAAACGGTGGTTGTAGGAGGTGTTGCCCTTGCTATAAATCCCGAAAATCCAGCAACTCTTAATATGGAAAGGCTTATGTATGCAAAGGAGTTACTACTTCAGGTAAAAGACTTTGTGCAAAAGGTTTATCTCAATGATGCCATTGCCCTTGCAGCCCTTTATTCTGACTGGTTTGACATTGGAAGGGGAGTTACCAATTATCTTGCTGTCCCTGATCTACCGCTTGATACAAAGGGAACCCAATTTGACCTTCCAGGAGGAACTATATTTAATGGTGACCTTTCCACTTATACACCCATTAAAAGCTTTGACGATCCTTATTTCAGGGATAATGTTTCTGAAAGTGTGGTGCATTCTTGGTATAAAAATATTGGTCCGAAGCATCCCTGGGAAGGAGATACCATTCCTGAATATACTGATTTTAAGGCAGATGGTAAATACTCCTGGGCCAAGGCTCCTCGTTTTAAAGGAGAGCCCATGCAGGTTGGACCTCTGGCACAGGTGCTTATGGGAGTTGCAAGCAAACATGAACTAACTATGAAATGGTTGAACTATGCCCTTGAAAAGTGTTCTGCCCTTGCCAAAAAGCCCATTACTGTTGATAAACTTCATTCAACCATGGGAAGACACCTTGCAAGGGCAGTAAGAGCAGCCATGCTTGCTGATTTAGGTATTAAACACCTTGATCTCTTGATCCAAAATATTGGTAAAGGAGATCTTGAAATTTATCCTTATAGAACTGGGGTCAGATTCCCAGAGGGAGAAATTAGGGGATTTGGTTTTCATGAGGCTCCCCGTGGAACCCTTTCACACTGGGTGGTTATAAATAAAGGAAAAATCAAAAATTATCAGGCTGTGGTTCCCTCAACCTGGAATGTTAGCCCGAGAGACGAAAAAGGAAAAAGAGGCCCCTATGAGGAGGCCCTTATTAATAACCCAGTTGTCAAACCAGAACAGCCCCTTGAGGTGTTAAGAACTATTCACTCCTTTGATCCCTGTATTGCCTGTGCGGTTCATCTCTATGATAAGGAGAAAAAGGAGATCACCCGTATTAAAGTTCTCTAAAGGAGGAGACCCATGAAGGTAGAACCAAGACTATATAAAAGAGTTTTTGTATGGAGCTGGGCCTTAAGGCTCTTTCACTGGACCTTTGCTTTCGCAACAGCAGCCCTAATTATAACAGGGCTTTATATCCATAATCCACCTGTAACAACCACCTGGGATGAATTTAGACCCTCCTTTCTTATGGCAACCCTGAGATACTATCATTTCGTTGCTGCTTACTTCTTTATAGCTGCTGTAATTTTAAGAACTTACCTTCTCTTCTTTGGTAATAAATATGAACGTGCCAAGGATTTTTTACCTGTAAACAGAGAAAATATTCAATCCCTTTGGAGAAGCTTAAAATTTTATTTGTATATCACCGATGAACACGAATGGAGAGTAGGACATACCGTTCTTGCAGGGGTTATGTATTCTATCATCTTCTTTTCAGCCCTTATTATGATTGTGACAGGCCTTTATCTTCTCTATCCCGATGTTACCATAATAAAGAAAATAGGAAATTTCTTTTTTGGAACCGTGCAAATGGCCCGTTTTATTCATTATCTCTTTCACTGGATTTTTATTTTCTTTGTATTGGCGCATATTTATATAGCCATTTGGAATGACTTTAAGGCTTCAGAGGCCATTATTTCTGGTGTCTTTTCAGGTTCCAAATTCTTGCCTGCTGATGTAGTAGAAAAGGAGATTAAGAAAGAGGCCCCTTATATTTAAAATAGGCCAAGCAGGCACCCTCTGAGGATACCATGCAGGGTCCGATGGGGGTGCCTGGGGTGCAAATCTTCCCAAAGAGTTTACAATCCTTTGGTTTAGCCTTCCCTTGAAGAATTATTCCGCAAAGGCACCCTCTTGAATATTCTTCAGTTTTGGGAATTTCGAAAAATTTTTCTCCGTCCCAGTTTTCATATTCCTCTTTTATGGAAAAACCGCTAAAAGGGACTTCTCCAAGTCCTCTCCAGGAAAAGCTTTCTCGTACTTTAAAAACCTTGTTTATTAACTCTTTAGCTTTAAGATTCCCTTGATAAGTAACTGCTCTCTCATAGGCAATAAAAACACCCCTTTCTTTTTTCAGAATTTTTTCTACAAGAAGTTTTACAGCCAAAAGAATGTCAATGGGTTCAAAGCCAGAGATTACCATAGGTAGATTAAATTTATGGGCCACTTCTTCATAGGCCCTTGCCCCAATCACTGCTGAGACATGTCCCGGCCCAATAATTCCATCCATATAAACCCCATTTTTGGACAAAAGAAAATCAAGGACAGCTGGTGTTAACATGTGATTGGAAATAACCTTTAAGTTATTAATTTTTTCAGCCCTTGCCCTTTCAATAAGAAAGGCTGTTTGAGGGGTGGTGGTTTCAAAACCAATGGCAAAAAAGATAACCAATTTTTCGGGATTTTCTTTGGCTATATTCAAGGACTCCATGGCATTGGAAATCATGCGTATATCCCTTCCTTTGGCTCTTAAACTTAGAAGAGAGATACCTTCAGAATTAGGGACCCTCATTAAATCCCCATAGGTGGTAAAAATAACCTCTTTTTCATCTGCGATCTTTAAAGCCAAATTTAATCTTTCAAGGCTTAACACACATACTGGGCAACCTGGACCGTGAAGAAATTCAATCTCCGGTTTTAAGGCCTCATCAAGCCCGAATTTTAAAAGACTATGAGTATGGCCTCCGCAGAATTCCATGATTTTTAGAGATCTCTCAACCCCTGAAAGGATCCCCTTTATTTGATTTATTAATTTCTTTACGAGGTGAGGATCCTTTGTAAGATTAAGGATGTTCTTCAGGGAAAAATTCATGATAGGATTTTAGAGTTTCTAAAGCGCTTTTTTCATCAATTTTTTGTATGGCAAAGCCTACATGGACAAGTACCCAATCTCCCGGTTTTAAAGGCTCCCCAATAAGGGAGATGTATATTTCTTTGGTAACTCCCTCAACTGTAGCTTTGGCAGTAAAAGGGCCTGTTATTTCTACAATCTGATAAGGATAGGCAAGGCACATTTATTTTTTCTCCTGGTATTTTTTGTAAACATACCATATTCTTTGAAGGGCTGTTAAATGAGTTAAAAAGGCTAACAATGTTAAGCAAAGGAATATGGAATCAAGAATAAGAGAAATAACAATAAGGGCAAGCCTTTCAAAACGGGTAAGTAAACCCACCTTACAGGATATTCCCACTCCTTCAGCCCGAGCCCTTGTATAACTTACCATTAAGGAGCCAGTTATTCCAAGAAAAGAAAGAAGTATGCCCGAGGGAGACCCTTTAAGCATAAAATAATAGGTTAAGGCAAGAAAGAGAAAGATTTCTCCGTATCTATCCATGGTTGAGTCAAGAAAGGCTCCAAAGGCGGTAACTTTATTGGCTGTTCTTGCAAGGAGGCCATCAATAGCATCAAGGGGTGCAAAAAATAAAAGAATAATGCCAGCAATTAAAAATTTCCCCTGAGCTATAAAAAACGCACTTATTACAAAGCCTGAAAAACATATCAGAGTTATCACATTGGGATGAATATTAAGATTCATAAGAATTCGCACAATAGGAAGAAGATAAGGCTCAGTTGAAATTTTAATTTTTTCGGTAAGACTTAATTTACTCATAAAATTTTCTTTCAAGGACACGGTATTGTAAAGCCTCTGCAAGATGTTCTTTTTTTATTATTTCACAGTTTTCAAGATCCGCAATAGTTCTTGCCACTTTTAAGACTTTATGCACAGCCCTTGCCGAAAAACCAAATTTTTTAAGAGCCATTTCTAAAAAGATTTCTCCTCCGCTTTCAAGTTTGCAGATTTTTTTGATATCCTTGGATGAAAGATGAGCATTCAGTTTAAGAGGAGTGCCGTAGCGTTTTTCTTGAATTTTTCTTGCAAAAAGAACCCTTTCCCTTATTTCTTTGGAGGATTCAGAGGGGCTTCCTCTTTCTTGCAATAGATCCTTTATTTCTACAGGTGGAACTTCTACATGAAGATCAATTCTATCCACAATTGGGCCAGAAAGTTTACTTTTATATTTTTTAATTTCCTGATAGGTGCACTGGCAGGCCTTGGTGGGATGGCCAAGATACCCGCATCTACAGGGATGTGGGTATAATTTCAGAG
>DJWK01000041.1:303-10294 GCA_002441555.1 Thermodesulfobacteriaceae bacterium UBA6232 | reverse complement strand
TAAAAGAGCTTCCTTCCAGAATAAAGGTTGCCAAAGTTGGTGATGAAAATGAAGTTATGGTTTTTATCAAAAAGAGAAGGGATCTTTTTGTGGGGTATCATCAATATAACAATAAAACGGCAAAAACAGTAACTTTTGAAGAGGTTTTTGAGAAAATAAAAGCTACTCCTGAGGATGAGGGGCTACCCCTAAGTGATCAGTTCTGGAAGTCCTATCACCAGATTATTGAAAAATCATCCTTTGAAAGGCATATAATCCGAACATCCTCTAAGGATTTGTTTGAGGCCTCAAATAGAACATTAAAATCAATTTTAAATCTATCTTTTGAGGAATTAAAACCCTATTATTCTTTTATTTCTGATTTGCTTGAAGACATAAGGGAATATCATACTCTCTCTGAATATATTTTAAAGGAGATTGCAGATCTTGAAGGATTTGTGAAAAAAATTGAAGAATCAAAATATGCAGAGGATAAAAAATTTCTTGAGGAAGCTTTAAATTTACTTATTAAAAAGTTAGAAAAGATAAAAGATGAAGTCGGAGAGGATTTTCTGGCTAAGGTTGAAAGATTTCTTAAAGATGAGCCTGAAGAGATAATTATTGCTATAGAGAATCAAAAGATTTGAGGGGTGGGGTTATGCCTGAAAGTGTTTTATCAAAGGCTTTAGAAGAGCTTGTTAACAGCTTTTCACTTGAAAAGTTAAAAGATGAAGTTCTTTATTTTAAATTTAAGGATTTGTCTCCGGATATTTATGAAAGGAGATTGTATGAATTTGAGGATGAAAAATTTTCTGAAATAAATGAGATTTTAAAGGTTACTCTTAAAGATAGTAATGTTTTAAAGGCTTATGCTATAAGGGTTGAAGGTGAGCTTTCTGAGAGGTCAAGCAAAAAGCGTCAATTTGAGCTTGCAAAAAGGATTCTTCGCACAATTGATAATGTAGGCACGCAGGCTGGTCTTTTTACTTTTTACGATGAAAATGGAAATTTTAGATTTTCTCTCGTTTATAAAGTTTATCAACCTGGCAAAACAACCTTCAGCCATTTTAAAAGATACACCTACTATATAGAGAAAAGAAGGCCTTACAGAACTTTTCTAAAGGCCTTTCTTTTTTATGACTATACAACTCTATCAAGTATAAAATCTGCTTTCTCCATCATTCCACTTACCAAGGAGTTTTTTGAAGAAATTCAAAACTGGTATGCATGGGCTTTAAAGTATTCCTGGTTTCCAGGAGGTATACTTGAAGAAAATCTCATAAGACTTCTTACAAGATTAATTTTTGTATGGTTTTTGAAAGAGAAAAAACTTATCCCAGAGGAAATTTTTGAGAAGGAATATCTTAAAGGTATTGTTAAGGATTTTGGGAAGGGGAACTTCTATTACAATGTTATTCTTCAAAATCTCTTTTTTGCCACATTAAATAGATATCCTGAAGATAGGCGCTTTGCAAAAGAAGGAAGTTTTCTTGAGAACAAAACTGAATTTGGAGTTAAAACCCTTTTTAGATATAGGGATAAGCTTTTAGTTAAAGAAGATGAATTTTTAACCCTTTTCAGTCAGGTTCCTTTTGTAAATGGTGGACTTTTTGAGTGCCTTGATGAGGATAAAAACTATGTGGACGGTTTTAGCCGAAATGAAAGCAAGAGGGCAAAGCTCCCAGATGTTTTATTCTTTTCTGAGGAAAGGGAAGAAGAGCTCAGTGAGTTTTACGGAGAAAAAAGAAAAGTTAAGGTAAGAGGTCTTATAAACATCCTAAAAGATTACAATTTTACTGCTGATGAGTCTTCACCAGTTGATGTAGAAGTCTCTCTTGATCCAGAGCTTTTGGGGCACATTTTTGAAAACCTTCTTGCGTCTTATAATCCAGAGACGCAGACAACCGCACGGAAAGTCACAGGCTCTTACTACACCCCCAAGGAAATTGTTGATTTTATGGTAGAAGAAGCCTTGATAGAATATTTTAAAACAAAAACATCTCTTTCTGAGGAAGAAATAAGAAAGATTCTTTCTTACAGCGATGAAGAGCTTGAGCTTGGGGAGAAGAAAACAAAGGAACTCATAACCGCCATAGATTCACTAAAGATTATAGACCCTGCGGTAGGTTCCGGCGCCTTTCCTATGGGCATTGTTCACAAGCTTGTGCATATCCTTAGCAAAATAGATCCACAAAATAAACTCTGGTATGAGCTTCAATTTGAGAAGGCCATACACGAGATTGAGCAGGTCTTGAAGCTTGAGGATAAAGGAGAAAGGGAAAAACTTCTAAAAGAGGTAAACGAAAACTTTGATGAGTCTATAAACTATCCCGATTATGCAAGAAAACTTTACATAATAGAGAATTCAATTTATGGTGTGGATATACAGCCAATAGCAACACAGATATGCAAGCTAAGATTCTTTTTGAGTCTTCTTATAGACCAGAAGGTGGATAAAGAAAAATCAAATTTTGGGATAAAGCCACTTCCGCATCTTGAAACCAAGTTTGTATGTGCAAATACTTTAATAGCTCTTGAAAAACCAAAACAGCTTTCTTTGGGAGACAATAACATTAGGGAGCTTAAAGAAGAATTGAGAAATGTTTATAAAAGGTTTTTCCGAATAAAAACTCGTGCGGAGAAGTTAAGACTTAAGGAAAAAGCTGAGAGAATAAAGCAGGAATTAAAAAATATACTTCAAAAACTTGGATTTCCTTCTGATACTACAGAAAAAATAGTAAACTTTGATATATTCTCTCAGACAGCAAAGGCGGACTGGTTTGACCTCGAATGGATGTTTGGAATAGAAGATGGCTTTGATATAGTTATAGGAAATCCACCCTATGTAAGGCAGGAAAAAATAAAGAATCTGAAACCTGTTTTGAAAGCTCAGGGATACAAAACCTTTGAAGGAACCGCAGACCTTTATGTTTACTTCTATGAAAAAGGCTATGAGCTTTTGAAAGAGGGCGGTGTGCTTAGCTTTATTTCAAGCAACAAATGGCTGAGAACAATATATGGTCAAAAGTTGAGGAAGTTTTTAAAAGAAAACACCACCCTTTTAAAGCTTGTTGACTTTAATGGCTATAAGGTATTTGCCCAGACAGTAGACACATGCATAATGGAGTTTTTGAAGAAAAAACCCTCCCCAAACCACGAGTTTAGTTATGCAATAGTGCCATCGGATACCGAAGACCCCATAGAATACATAAAAAACAACCAGAAAAACATGAAACAGGAAAAGCTCTCGGACAATGCTTGGACACTCGGAGATGAAAAAGTTTTGGCACTAAAAGAAAAAATAGAAAAAGTAGGAAAGCCACTGAAAGATTGGGATGTGAAAATTTATCGTGGAGTTTTAACAGGCTTTGACAAAGCTTTTATAATAGATACAGAGACAAGAAACAAAATCTTGGCAAACTGTAAAACAGAGGAAGAAAGGAAAAGAACAGAAGCGATAATAAAGCCGGTTTTGAGAGGAAGGGATATTGAAAGGTGGAGGTATGAGTGGGCAGGGTTGTGGGTTATATGCACTTTTCCTTCTCTCAAACTTAATATTGATGACTATCCCGCATTAAGAGATTATCTTGCGAGTTTTGGAGAAAGACTTTTGCAGGATGGAAAGCCGGGACACAGAAAGAAAACTCCTCATAAATGGTTCGAAACGCAGGATAATATAGCTTACTACCCCGAATTTGAAAAGGAAAAGATTGTGTGGAACAGGATTACTGAAAAAATTATATTCTCTTATGTAAATGCTGGATATTACATATTGGATAGCACTTTTATGATTACAGGAAAGAATCTAAAATTCTTGATAGCTATCTTAAATTCTAATACTATCAGTTGGTGGATAAAGCTTTCGGCAGCAACATTAGGAGATGGTAGCTATGGAGCCAAAATTTATATTGAAAAGTCCCCCATCCCTCCCATCACTCCCCAAAACCAGCACATAGTCAAGCAAATAGAAGAGCTTGCCTCTCAAATCCTTTCCCTCACCCAATCTGATGATTACGAAGAAAACCTCCAAAAACAGGCTCAGGTCAAAAACCTTGAAAAACAAATAGACAGCCTTGTGTATAAACTTTATGGACTTACAGAAGAAGAGATTAAAATAATTGAAGGTGGAGGATAAAAATATGATTGAAAAAATAAAAATTAAGAATTTTAGGTCCATCAAGGAGCAGGAGATTGAGCTTGCTCCTTTTGTTGTGTTTTACGGACCAACTGCAACTGGCAAATCATCGGTGCTTTATTCTTTAATTTGCATCAAAAACTTTATCACTAATCCTAATCAACAACTTGATGGATTTTTTAACATTGGATTTTTAAATCTTAGTGGCTTTGATGAAGTTGTATTCAATAAAGAAAAAGATAATCAAATAGAATTCTCATATTCCACTCAGGAAGGAGAATATTCTCTATCCTTATCAAAAAAGGAAAATTCTTTGTATATAAAGGCAAAATTTGATAATCTGGAAATTAAACTTGGTGGACCGATTCCCATCCCTTATTCATTAAATAAAAATTTTTCACAGGAAGTTAAGATTAATAATGCTGAATTCACCATCAACTGGAATGGCTTAACCGCAAATGTTTCACCAAAACAACCTACTTCTGAAGCAAACGAACTTGCTTATAAAATTGCTCAGAAAATAAACAATATTCCTGAAGAAATGAAAAAAGTTGATATGGCTCCGCATAAAAGAGGATTTTTTCAGCCCTTTTATACACCATCCAATATATCATATAACCCATGGACAGAAAACGAGGTGGCAACTATCATTATAACAGACCCGAACCTTGCACCAAAAATTTCAATTGACCTTGAAAAAATAATTGGCAAAGAATTTAGATTGTATATACCACCAGGAACTGCAACTGTTTATTTTCAAATAACAGATAAAAAGTCCAAAGTTTCAAGTTATCTTGTAAATGATGGTTTTGGAGTAAATCAACTTGTTTATATTCTTGCAAAAATTTACAGACCCGAGATAAAAACTATTTTAATTGAAGAACCAGAAATTCATCTTCATCCAACGGTAATAAGAAAATTTGTAAGAATCCTCTGTGAAATTGTAAAAGAGGAAGGAAAACAAATAATTATTACAACCCATTCAGAACAATTTGTAAGTTCTCTTCTGATAGCAGTAAAGGAGAAAATTATTTCTCCTTCTGACTTAAAATTTTATTTAACAACAAAAGAGAAAAGGGAAACAATTTTTAAGGAACAAAAAGTTAATGAAAAAGGGCAGGTAGAAGGCGGTTTATCATCTTTTATTGAAGCGGAACTTGAGGACTTAAAAATAATGCTTGGTATAAAAGAATGAGTGAGCTACGCCAGACCCTTGTTATTGATGAGTGGTTATGGCACGACATAAATGGAGAGAATGGGGTAGTATTATAAATTTTGTGTATGGATTGGTGGTAAAGATGGATTTAAAGAAAAGGGTTGAATTTAAGGAAAACTAACCAGGAGGGCAAGGGATTGACTTATAGTATTTGCTTTATTCTTATATTCAAATTCTGTCCAATAATAACGAGAGAACCAACTTCAATTTCTTCCCACTTTTCTTCTGTGAGTTGTTCAGAGCATACAAGAACAGCTCTCTCCCCTCTTAGAGATTTACTTCTTAGCAAAGCTCCTGTTTCATCTGAAATAACCTGAAAAAGTTCATCATAAAAAGAAATCCTTCTAAGTAAATAAAGAGAATAATACCCCCTTAAGGTATCTGAATATCTAAATGCATAAAGTTGAGCTCCATCGGAAAGAAGAAAATTTAATCCACTGTGGCTTTTTGTAATAACTTTCTCCACGGCTCTTTTTATACCTTCTGTTACATTATTATAATCCTCTATACACTGCAATATCCAGTAAAAATAAACTTCCGAGTCGGTCTCCCCTTTAATATTTTCTCTGTATTTATCCTTCAGTAACCCAAAAAGAAACTCCCTGTCTATTGAGCCATTATGAGCAAATATCCAGTTTTTATACTGAAAGGGATGAGAATTTTGTTCAGATGGAATCGCTCCAGTACCCTTTCTCACATGGGCAATGATTATCTTTGAACTAACTTCTTTTGAAAGCTCAAAAAACCGATGGTCATTTAACGCTGATAAGCTTCTCTTAAAAACTTTTGCCAAAGAGTTTTCGTACCAACCAATTCCCCATCCATCAGGATTTGATTTGCCAAAGTTTCTAAAAGGTTTATTAGCTCTTAACAAAGAAAACTCCAAATCTACAGGTTTATTTGCAATAACTCCCAAGAGTCTGCACATTTTTGATACTTTTAAAATTTTTCTTCCAACTGTTTTAATAACTTTTCAAACTCTTCACTAATTTCTTTAGCCTTTTGAGTTAAGAGAGTTTTTATTAACTCTTCTCCTCCGCTTTCATAAGCGTCGTAAATTTCTCTCCACAACTCCTTAGTAGATTCATCCTCTATCCTTTCTTCTATAAGATTTTTAAGATTCATATCCACCTCCAGCGATTTTAATTTGTTTTTTGCTTTGTTTGCTTGAATTCGGTAACCTTGGTTCAATAGTTTTTATTAATACCTTTCAAGTTCATAATATAGCAAATCAATATAACTTTTAATAACCGGACTGGGTTTTATTCTATCCCTTACAAATCTGACAAAACGGAGAACATGTCTTTTTGGCACTATATCGCAGAGTAACCACAGGGTATAAAGATAAAGCAATCTGCAATCTTTATTCTGATAATCTTCAATATCCTTGCAATCCTTACCTATATCATTTAAATCTCCGTAAGCAAAGGCGTTCCACATTTCCTCATCCTCTGCAATTAAATCCTCAATGCAACCCTGAATTGTTCCAAGAAGTTCATACCTGAATTCATTAAAGTAAATTTTGGAAAAGTCTATTCCTTTTTGAGTGAGTTTTCCCTTTAATACCTCAGGTGGAATATAGGTATTTTCTTTTTCCACGAGCTCTTTTACACTCTCATAAATCTCTTTAAATGGATTATATTCCTCTTCCTCTTCCTCTTCCTGTTTTCTTTCTTCTTCCCTTACCTCTGGTTGATGTTCCTGATTATAGGTAAACTCAGTTTCTTCATAAAGAGATCTCCAGAATAAATATTCTTCTTCCCTTTCTTTTTTAGTTTGAGAAAGCCATTCCTCCCATCTTTTTCGCCTTTCAAGTTCCCTTTCAAGGGCTTCAAGATCTTTGTAAAATTGAGCATCACAAAGGGCTGATAAATAGTTGTAATGATAGGGATTCTTAAAAATTAAAAATGCAAAGTCTAAAAGACTATGCCAGAGCCAGGTATGATATGAAGCAAGATAATAGTGGGCAACCTCTCTCAAAAGCAAAAGGCTTTCCCGTTTAAATTTAAGAGGTTCCCTTTCTTCAACTTCTGGGGTTTTCATCTTTTCAAGCTCAAGTTCAGCAAGCTTTCTTGCGTATTTTGCGAACTCACTTCGGTAAACCTTTTGTGGTGCCGTGAAAGTGAATCCCCTTTTGAAAAGCTCTCTTAAAAGCTCAATATCATCCAGTATTTTTTCGCCATAAGCCTCTGTTATTTCAAAAACAGCCTTTTCTAAATCTCTAAACTTTTTACTCATTAAAAGTTCAGGTTTGGCCATATCTCAACTCCTTGTACTAATCTTCCAGATACCTTTCTAAAATCATTCCGAGAAGATTTCCCTTTCCTACAAGCCTTCCTGTTCTATCCCTTGTTTCGTTTCTTTTCGGATCGTATTTTCCCAGATATCTTCCCAATCTATCTCTTAATTCAAGGGTTCCGTCTCTTTTTTCCACTATTTCCCCGAGTTTCCTTCCATACCTATCTTTTAACACCTCTTTTCTCATGGCCAACCTCCTTCTATGTTTTTATTTTATACCAATTTAAATCCCACACTTTCTTCAGATCTCAATTCACTCTTAAAGGCACGGAATAGTCTGTTTAAGACCTCAAGAACTTCCTTTTTGCTATACTTTGTCTCTGAAAATCTTGGCCTCTGAAGATACCTTACAAGGGTTACAAGGAAGGCACCGTTAATTTTTAAAGATGAGAGTTTTTTAACCACTTCAGGATCTTTAAAAATTTCTGCAAACTTTTCATCCCTGGTTTCTCTCAAAACGAGATCCGGATAAAATTGTGGATCAAGGGGCCCGAACTCCATAATGTAGTCAAACCTTCCCGGTCTTCTAACAGCCCAGTCAAGAAGGGCACGGTCATTGGTTGTGGCAATTAGATAGAACTCATCGGTAGAAAGAAATCCGTCAAGTATTTGAAGGGTTGAGGCAAGATGCGAAGGATGGGGGAATCTGTCCCTTGAACCGACTAAAAGGTCTATGTCATCTATGCAAACAAGAACCGGTTTGAAAATCTGAGCGTATTCAATTACCGTTGTGAGACTTACCCGACAGCTTGCATCAACTACAATACTTGTCAAATTTGAATTTGCTTCCATGCACTCTGAAAGCAAAGCCTTTATAGTTTCGGTTTTGCCGGTTCCCGGCTCTCCCACAAAAAGATACTTTATAGAGCTTCCTCCCTTCTTAACAACCTCTATAAAATCCCTCAGTTCATCCTTTTCCTTAATAAAAATATCTTTCAGTTTTACCCTATATGGTGGAAGAATTTTTAAGGAAATCCTATCTGACATTTCATCATAAAAAATTCTCAATATTTTCTTTGAATAACCTGAAGTTGCTATGGCTTCCTTTATTAAAATATCTGCAAGTTCTGCTGAGTTAATATTTTCTGGATCGGTGCCGGTAACGCTAAGTATGTATATTGAGCTTCTTGGGTATTCTATTTTGTTACAGGATACGTAATATTTATGGTCTCTAAACCTAATTATTGCCACCAAATTGGGCTGGGAGATAATGAAATCCTCATTTGAACTCAATCCCGAAATGGCAGGTGAAGAAACCACTCCAGAATCAGGGGAGACAGAAAAAAGATCCTCAAGTTCAAGGGTATCGGTTTTTAATTGCCCTATATGAATTTTTACAAGGTAGGACTTTACAGATTGCCAGACCTCATAATAAAGATTTTTTACATAAGATGTAATGGAAATATTTAAGTCTCTTAACAGCCTTTGCCTCATCTAAGCCCTCCTTTTTTTAGCTTTTTTATTAATATTATACTTAGATTGGGTGACAGCAGTATGTCAGTGACTTTTTAAAGATTATTCAAGACTTTTTGGAGATCCCTTTCAAATTCCTCTCTCAGTGTTTCAGGTTTTATGATTCTTACATGGGGTATCCAGCTATAAAGCCATTTTTTGAAAATCCCTATCCCTCTTATTTTAAAACTTACCTCTATCCAGCCATTTTCAAGTTCTTTCACCGCCTGTTCCTTTACCCATTTCTTTCTGAGAAAATACTCCTTTACCTCTGGAGAAAACCTGGCAATAACTTCAACCTTGGGAGAATCAACGGATGGACCAAAGGTCTCCTCAACCCTCTCAGGAGGAATCATTTCCTCTTTTCTTAAAATAAAGTATTTTCCTGTTCTGCGAACTGAACGCATTTTATCAAGAGCAAAAGTCCTCATTTTATCAGACCTTCTGCATCTTGCCAGGAGATACCAGAAACCAAGTGCATAAAAAAGATAGTAAGGTTCAATCTCTCTTTTTTCCGGCTGGGTGTTTTGTCTTTTCTGATACTCAATCTCTACGATTTCTTTTTCTTTTATGGCAAAAATGAGCTCTCTAAAAAGGGGAAGCAAGTCTTTATCAAACCCCTGTTCCTGAAAGAAAATAGCATATTCTGAAACATCTTCCTCACATGTTTTAATGAACCTTTTCATAAGATTTTCAAAATATTTTTCCACCTCTTCTCCAAGAACTTTTCTAAGATAACTTTTACTGAGATGAAGCAAAAGCAATTCCTCAAGGTGCAAAAAACTTTTTCTTAAGGAAAAGCCCTTTTCAAAGGTATAGCTCTTTCTACTCGGATCATAAATTATAGGGAAACCAGCTTCTATAAGATTGTTGAGATATCTGAAAACACTTCTTTCAGAAACCTTAAGCTC
>DJWK01000041.1:0-232 GCA_002441555.1 Thermodesulfobacteriaceae bacterium UBA6232 | reverse complement strand
CTGACAGCATATTGACAGAAAAGTATGAATTTTTGATAAAAAATTTATTTTACTTCAACGAAGAGAGGGAAGGGAACACCGAGACCGCTAATAATACAGTTCCCCAAGGGTAGCATTGGGAGAGTTCCTATTATATCTTCTCCGGCAGATTCAATATAGGTAGAAACAGCATCAAGATCTGAGGCATTAATGGTGCGGAACATAACCTGGGTATTCATCTGGGAAAGAACGA
>DJWK01000019.1:60314-62364 GCA_002441555.1 Thermodesulfobacteriaceae bacterium UBA6232 | reverse complement strand
GCTGCATCAATGGCACCCTCTGCTGCTCCTGCCCCAACCAAGGTATGAATTTCATCAATAAATAAAATGACTTCACCCTCACTTGCTTGAACCTCTCTAATTACACCCTTTAATCTTTCTTCAAATTCACCTCTGAATTTGGTTCCAGCAAGAAGGGCTCCAAGGTCAAGCTGAATAATGCGTTTGTTTTTTAATACCTCTGGAACATCTCCAGCAGCAATTCTCTGGGCAAGGCCCTCCACAATGGCTGTTTTTCCAACTCCAGGCTCACCTACAAGCACAGGGTTATTTTTGGTTCTTCTTGTTAGAATGTGCATAACCCTTCTTATCTCTTCATCTCTTCCAATCACAGGATCAAGCTTTCCAGCTTTAGCAAGGGCAGTAAGGTCTCTTCCGAATTTTTCAAGCACCTGATACTGTTCTTCGGGATTCTGGTCTGTAATTCTTCTTCCCTTGCGAATTTGATTTATAACCTCCTTGGCCGATGTAAAAGTTATACCCCTTTTTCTGAGAATTTCTCCTGCCCTTGAAGGGCTATCAAGAATGGCAAGAAAGAGATGTTCCGTTGAAATAAATTCGTCTTTCATCTCTTTGGCAAGGGCTTCAGATCTATCAAGAATCTGTTTGGCTGGCATGGAAAGATAAAGCTGGTAGGCTCCGCCAGCAACCCTTGGAAGCTTCTCTAAGATTTCCTCAAGCTCTGTTGAAATAATTTTGGAATTAACTCCCAGTCTATCAAGGATAATGGGAATAATTCCACCCTCCTGATCAACCAGGGCCTTTAAGAGATGTTCAGGATGGAGTTCGGTATGATTGTATGATTCAGCAAGTTTTTGGGCACTCTGTAAAGCCTCTTGAGCTTTAAAGGTAAATTTTTCAAGCCTCATTTTTTAAACCCTCCTGTGTTAAAGTTTTAAAATTTTTGGGTCTTGATTTAAAAAGTAAATTTTGAATAACCATTTTCAAGGTTTTTTTAAAAAATTAAAGTTGTCAAAAAGGGGTCTTGATTCTGAAAAAGGAATGCTTATTTTTGTATTAGCAAGTTTGATAAAAACAAAATATTAAAAAGGGGGGGTGATAAGTATGGCAGAATTGACACTTTGGCGTCCTTTTCAAGAATTAAGAAGAGAAATGGATCGTTTATTTCAAGAATTTTTTGGAACTAAAAGTTTATTTCCTGAAAGATGGGAATCTATTGAATGGGTGCCTGCTGTAGATGTATCTGAAACTGATAAAGAAGTGATTGTAAAAGCTGATTTGCCTGGTGTAAAACCAGAAGATATTGAAATTAATATTGTGGATAATGTATTAACTATAAAGGGAGAAAAGAAAAGAGAAGCCGAGGAAAAGAAGGAAAATTATTATAGGGTTGAAAGGTATTATGGAAGCTTTATGAGGGCTATTCAACTTCCCAGTGAAGTAGATGTGGAAAAGGTAAAAGCCACTTATAAAGATGGTGTTTTGAAAGTGGTTTTACCCAAGAAAGAAGAGGCTCAAAAGAAGGTAATTAAAGTTGAAATTGAAAAGTAAAGTGATCATATCCTTTAGGGGAGAGGTTTTTCCTCTCCCCTTTTTTGGGTTTCATAAAGATTTCTCTTTCTCCTTTCATAATTTTACCTATAAAATAAACAGGCTTTGGAAGTTTTTTTATTAAAGAGAGGTTTTCCTCTGAAAGGGTAAACAAAAGGGCATAATCTTCTCCTCCAGATAAGGCCTCCTCAAGGGTGGCTCCATTTTCAATCGGGATTTTTTCCTCCTCAATTTCTGCAGAAACTCCTGAGGCCTCACAAAGCCTTGAAAGATCAAGAAGAAGTCCGTCTGAAATATCAATGCAGGAGCTTGCCGTGTCTTTTAGGAGAAGGCCTAATTCAATTTCAGGTTCTGGCTGAAGATGAGCTTTTGTAAGATTTTCAGGAATTTTATCTAAAGGAAGTTCTTTAATTAATCTTAAAAAGGCAGAACTTCCTCCAAGGGGTTTTGAGACAAAAAGATAATCCCCTGGTTTAGCCCCCTTCCTTAATAGGGGTTTTTCTGTTTCACCAAGAAGGGT
>DJWK01000019.1:54443-60301 GCA_002441555.1 Thermodesulfobacteriaceae bacterium UBA6232 | reverse complement strand
CCAAGGGTTAGAAGGGCCCATTTGGGCCTTCCACCCATAGCTGCAATATCACTGAGATTGGAGACAGCAAGCTTTATCCCCAGTGAATAAAAATCAAAATAAGCTAAGTCAAAATGTATGCCCTCAACAAGGGCGTCTGTGGTTATAAGAAGATAGTGATTTTCTTCAAGTTTTATAACCGTTGCATCTTCATTGTAGGTGGCAACAATAGGAGGTTTTTCATAAAGATATTTTTTAAGATAGCTAATCCATTCTCTTTCGTTCAAGGCTTTTAAAGGGCACTCATTATTTCATAATCGCTGAAAAAGAAGGCAATCTCCTTGGCAGCAGATTCAGGGCTATCTGAACCATGGACCGTATTTTTTTCTTTATCAAGGGCAAAAAGTTTTCTTATGGTTCCTTCGGCAGCCTCTTTGGGATCAGTGGCACCCATAATTTCTCTTACCCTTTTTATAGCATTTTCTCCTTCCAAAACCATGGCAACAATCGGCCCAGAACTCATATAGGTGGTCAAATCTTCATAAAAGGGCCTTTCCTTGTGAACAATATAAAAGGCCTTGGCCTGCTCCTTGGAAAGCCTCACTTTTTTTAAGGCAACCACTTTTAATCCCTTTTCTTCAAAAATACTTATTACCTTTCCGATGAGATTTCTCTCAACTCCGTCTGGCTTGATCATCACAAGGGTTCTCTCAAGCATGCCCTTCCTCCTTTACGGGTTTAAATTTAGAATTCAAGAGCAAAATTTTACTTCAAAAGCAAAAATTTGCCACTTCTTTATTAACCTTGACATTGATTTTTAATATGATTTATTTTAAAAAGATGCAAACAATTTTTCAAAAAAGACTGCTTGAAAAGAAAAAGGAGCTTCTTGAGAAAATAAGAGAAAGTTACGGGGAAAATCTTTTGGCTTTGGTATTATTTGGTTCTGCAGCAAGGGGTGATTTGGCAGCCTATTCTGATATAGATCTTTTGGTAGTTTTAAAAGAGAGCCCTTTATCCTTAAGAAAAAGATTAGAGGAATTTTATGAAAGAGTGGGATATTATTTTGGAAATCATTTTTTAAGTCCCCTTGTTTTAAAATTAAGTGAGCTTGAAAAATTTCATCCCTTTTATTTAGGAATATTTGAAAATTACATAACTTTGTATGATAAAAATGGAATAATAGAAAAAACCGTTAAAGAAATAAAAGAAAAAATAAAAAGGGGAGAAATTATAGAAAAAAATTTTCCTTTAAAGCACTGGAGGATAGCTTCTGCAACGACTTAAATTAGTTAAAGATTATCTTTTCCGGGCAGAAAAAAGAATAAAAGCTTTGGAATTCCTTAAAGAAGAGAAAGATTATGCTGATGTAGTAAGGGAGGCTGAAGAGGTTGTAGAGCTGCTTTTAAAGGCTCTTATCATGGCTTTTGGGTTAGAGGTTCCTAAGGTGCATGATGTATCAAAATTTATTGAAGCAAATAAAGAGGTTTTTCCTCAGGTGATCAGGGATAATCTTTTCCGAATAAAAGAAATTTCACGAAAACTTCGCAAGGAAAGAGAGCTTGCTTTTTATGGATTGGAAGACTGGATACCTTCCGAGGAATATACTTTAAAAGAAGCAGAACAAGCCATTGATTGGGCCAAAGAAATACAATCCATAGTGAAGAAAGCCCTTGATATGGGTTAAAGGATTAAACTTTTCAGGGGTTACAATATGCTTAAGGGAAGGGAAATCAGGCAAAAATTTCTTGAATTTTTCAAAAAGAGAGGTCATGAGGTTGTTCCAAGTTCTCCTCTTATACCCAAGGATGATCCAACGCTTCTTTTTACTAATGCGGGGATGGTTCAATTTAAAAAGGTTTTTCTTGGCGAAGAGGTAAGGCATTATAAAAGGGCAGTTTCCTGCCAGAAGTGCATGAGAGCCGGTGGAAAGCACAATGATCTTGAAAATGTAGGCTATACTGCAAGGCATCACACCTTTTTTGAGATGCTTGGAAATTTTTCCTTTGGAGATTATTTCAAGGAAGAGGCCATTGCCTATGCCTGGGAATTTGTAACCAAGGAGCTTTCTCTTCCTAAGGAGAGGCTTTATGCCACAGTTTTTAAAGAGGATGAAGAGGCAGTCGAACTCTGGAAAAAGATTGCTGGCTTTTCTGAAGAAAGGATAATACGCCTTGGGGAAAAGGATAATTTTTGGATGATGGGAGATACCGGACCCTGCGGGCCCTGTTCAGAAATTATTTATGATCAGGGTGTGGCCTTTTCCTGCGGAAGGCCTGATTGCAAACCAGGTTGTGATTGTGATCGCTATCTTGAAATCTGGAACCTTGTTTTCATGCAATATGAAAGATTTCCCGATGGAACTTTAAAGCCCCTTCCCAAACCAAGTATTGATACAGGAATGGGGCTTGAAAGAATTACTGCTGTAGTTCAGGGAGTCCCTTCTAACTATGATACCGATCTTTTTGCAGGCCTTATGAAGGCTCTTTCAGACCTTACAGGAAGAGCCTTTAAAGAGAATAAAGATACCGAGGTTGCCTTCAGGGTTATTGCCGATCATATAAGGGCAAGTGTTTTTCTTATCTCTGAGGGAATTATGCCTTCTAATGAGGGAAGAGGCTATGTTTTGAGAAGAATTATTAGAAGGGCAGAAAGATTTGGGAAAATTCTTGGATTAAAGGAACCCTTTCTTTATAAACTGGTAGACCCTGTAGTTTCAGAATATGGCGATATTTATCCTGAGGTTAGAGAAGGAAAGGAGGTTGTTGAAAAGGTTTTAAAAATCGAGGAAGAGAGATTCCTTGAAACCCTGAATTTTGGTCTTGAGATTCTTGAAAGAGAGGTTGAGAGACTAAGAAGTCGCGAAGAAAAAATTATTCCAGGAGAGCTTCTTTTTAGGCTTTATGATACTTATGGATTCCCCTATGACCTTGTAAGGGATTATGTTTTGCCCCTTGGTTTTGAACTTGATCTTGCAGGATTTGAGGCATTAAGGGAAAAGGCAAGGGAGGAAAGCAGAAAATCCTGGAGGGGTGCCCTTGAAAGGGTTCCTGAGGAAATAAAAAAACTTGTTCAGGAGGGAGTTCAGACCCTCTTTGTTGGTTATGATGAACTTAAGACCAAAGGAAAAATTGTGGCCCTAGTTGGAGAATATTTGATAACTGATATTACACCCTTTTATCCAGAAGGGGGCGGGCAGGTTGCTGACAAAGGATTTATCACAGGAAAGGAGGGAAAAGCAGAAGTTATAGATGTTCAAAAGGTTGGAGAGGTTATCTATCATAAGATAAAAGTTCTTTCAGGAGAATTTGAGATTGGAGAAGAGGTTGAGCTTGAGGTTGAAAGGATTAGAAGGGCTCACACCGCAAGACATCACACCGCAACCCATCTTCTTCATGCGGCCTTAAGAAAGGTTCTTGGAAACCATGTGAGACAAGCAGGTTCCCTTGTTGAACCAGAAAGGCTTCGCTTTGACTTTACTCACTTTCAGGCTTTAAAAGAGGAAGAGCTCAAAGAGGTGGAAAAACTTGTGAACACCTGGATTCTTGAAAATTATCCTTTGGAGATAAAATGGGTTGAGAGGGAGGAGGCTGAGACCCTCGGAGCCCTTGCTTTTTTTGAGGAAAAATATGGTGAAATTGTCAGGGTAGTAAAGATTGATGAAATTTCTTGTGAGCTTTGCGGAGGAACTCATGTAAGGTCAACCGGGGAGATTGGTTTTTTAAAAATTCTTTCGGAAAGCAGTGTGGCAAGCGGAGTTAGAAGAATTGAGGCAGTTGCAGGATTAAAGGCTTATGAATATCTTTTAGCCCTTGAAGAGAGAATCAAAAATCTTTCCATAAAGCTTAAAACCTCACCAAAGGATCTTGAGAAGAGGGTTGAGGATTTACTGGCTGAGATTGCTAATCTACAAAGAGAAATAAAGAGTTTACGGACAAGGGATTTAAGGTCTGAGCTTGAAGGAAAACTTAAAGAAGTTTCAGAAGTAAATGGAGTTAAATTTTTGGTGGCAAAATTCCGGACAGAAAAAATGGAGGAATTGAGAGAATATGGAGATTTTTTCAAAAATAAACTGGGTTCTGGTATTTTCTTTTTGATTGGAGAGAGGGAGGGAGACAACCTTGCGGTTTGTATGATAACCAAGGATCTTTCAGAGAGGTTTAAGGCAGGGGAAATTTTTAAAGCCCTGCAAAGGGATCTTGAACTTAAGGGAGGAGGAAGGTCGGAGCTTGCTCAGGGAAGCTTTAAAAAGAAGCTTCCTCTTGAAGTGATAAGAAAAAAACTTGAGGAGGTGATAGTTTCCTATGGAAAAGCCCATTAAAATTGAGGTTTTTATGAATTTGGTTTGTCCCAGTGAGCCCCAATTGAGGGAAAATATTTCCAAGGCTTTGTTCCTTGAGGGAATTGAGGCAGAAGTTATTTTTAAAAGGCTCAGTGATGAAGAGGGTGAAAAACTTGGGCTTAAAGGTTCTCCCACAGTAAGAATAAATGGAGAGGAAATACAGCCCCTTCCTTCAGGTGGTTTTAGTTGACGACTTTTTGTGGATGAGGCAGGACGCCTTACCCCAGTTCCCTCAGTGGGAATTCTTCGCCAAAAAATAAGAGAAATTATCTCTCAAGAAACTTCTTAGGACTTAAAATTTCAAACATGGAAACAGGTTTTTCAATAAAACCTGTTATTTTTATCAAATAAAATTTATCAGGTTCTTTTTTTATTTTTTCAAGAAGGGGTTTGCTTACCCAGTGAGAATCCTCAAGGAGATTGAAAA
Organism: Thermodesulfobacteriaceae bacterium UBA6232; assembly: GCA_002441555.1. Lineage (GTDB taxonomy): Bacteria > Desulfobacterota > Thermodesulfobacteria > Thermodesulfobacteriales > Thermodesulfobacteriaceae > Caldimicrobium. The sequence continues at coordinate 55,553 of DJWK01000019.1, read as the reverse complement.
AAAAGGAATCTATTCCGAAAAAACCGTCAAGAAGATGGGCAATCAGATGAAAGACCTTGCTTAAATATCCTTGGGGAAGGGTTAAAAGGTCTGATAAGGCGGTAAAGCCTTCTTTCATAAGTTCTGAGATGAAATTTTCAAGAATGTTTTTATTTTTTTCCAGAGCCTGAGCTAATTCATCGAAAAAGCCATCTTCACTGGCCTGAATAATTTTATCTACAGCATATCTCTCATACCGAAGAAGCTGATATTTTTCAAGGAATGTGATAACAACTTTTAAGGCTTCCTCTTTATTTTCTCCTTTTGATAAAAAGAGGTGATGAAAACCTTGTTTAGCCATTTTTAAATATTATAATGAAAAAATGTTTCTGACAATAAAATGGATAGATAGAATTTTTAAATTGTTTTTGCAAAGGGAAAGGTTTTTTGTAAGGGAAAAGGAAATACAATTTACACCGAGGCTATTTCTGGCAACCCTTTTGCGAATGTATAAGCCTTCTTTATGGGAAAAAATTATAAATGAGTATTTTCCTGAGCTAAAGCCTGAAGAAAAGGAACTCTGTGAAAGAGGTTTTGATTACCTTTATGCTCAGGATCTTTTTTCCCTTGAGTTTTCAAAATGGTATCAGGAAATGCTTCTTGGAAGAGTTTATAAAGAAAGGGAATATCCCTTTCTTGCCTGTGATTTTTTAAATCTTAAAGAACAGATTAGAAAACAAATTCAAATTCCCCTTCTTGACTTAATCAAAAAATTGTGCATGGAACTTGAGGAAAATATGGAAAAAGGTGAAAAGCTTTCTGAAGAAAAATTAAATAAGCTTAGAAAACTTTACTATTTTTTTTATTGGGTTAAATTCTTTGAGCCTTCTAAAATATCAGAACTCGTGGATAGAGGGGAAGGTATTTTAAGGGAATTTTCGGCTCCTTTGGAAATAGAAAAAGAAAAATCCCTTAATTTAAAAGAAGAAATTGAATCTGAATTTTTAAAGGAGCTTCAAAAATTCTTAGAAGGAGCTAAAATTAAGGGAGTTCTTGTTTAGAGGGAAAGATGTCCTTGGAGAAGAAAGTAAAGGAGATAATAAAAAGGCTTAAGAAGGCTTATCCTGAGGC
>DJWK01000019.1:17286-54377 GCA_002441555.1 Thermodesulfobacteriaceae bacterium UBA6232 | reverse complement strand
GAACTTGCAGAGGCCATAAAAAGCACAGGGTTTTATCAGCAGAAAGCCAAATACATAAAGGAGGCCTGCAAAATTATTGTTGAAAAATACGGAGGAGAGGTCCCAAGATCCATGGATGAACTTCTTGAGCTTCCAGGGGTTGCAAGAAAAACCGCCAATATTGTTCTTGCCAATGCTTATGGAATTGTGGAAGGAATTCCCGTTGATACCCATGTTTCAAGGCTATCTCAACGGCTTGGGATTGCAAAATCCAAAGATCCCATAAAAATAGAGAAAGAATTGATGGAGATTGTGCCTGAGAAAGAATGGTTTGACTTTCCCTACCTCCTCCAGGCACACGGAAGAACCATCTGCACTGCAAAGAAACCTAAATGTGAGGAATGCATTCTCAAGGATCTCTGTGATTATTATGCTACCCTATCCCAAAATTGATCCCGTAATTTTTAAAATTGGTCCCTTTCAGGTTCGCTGGTATGGTTTAATGTATCTTATAAGCTTCCTTGCAAGTCTTTTTCTTTGTAGATATCAACTAAAAGAGCGGGGAAGAAAGGATTTATATCCCTTTCTTGAAAATTTGCTTTTTTATAGTTTTATCGGGCTGGTTATTGGAGCAAGGCTTGGCTTTTGTTTTTTCTACTACCCAGATTATTTTCTCTCTCACCCCGAGGAAATACTCGCCATCTGGAAGGGCGGTATGTCCTTTCATGGTGGGGCAATCGGGGCCATTGCTACAGGGTATTTTTACATTAAAATAAAAAAACAGAGCTTCCTTTACTGGGCAGACCTTGTGGTGGTCACTGCTCCCCTTGGGCTTTTTTTTGGAAGAATAGGAAATTTTATTAATGGAGAAATCTTTGGAAAGCCAACCACTCTTCCCTGGGGAATGATTTTTCCTGAAGGAGGGCCTGTTCCCAGACATCCTGTTCAACTTTATGAATCCTTGGTTACAGGACTTTTTCTTTTCTTATTTCTCTGGAATCTCAGGAATAAGCCCTGGAAGGATGGTACAAAACTTGCGATATTCCTTATTCTTTACGGGATTCTCAGATTTTTCTTTGAATTTCTAAGGGAGCCAGGGCAGAGTTTTTCCCTGATTTTTGGCTGGATGACCATGGGACAGGTGCTTTGTCTTTTTATGATTGCCTCAGGACTTGGGCTTCTTTTCTATCTCAGAAGAAAGTAATTTTTCTATTTCAGCAGCTATCTCTTTGGCCGAAAGGAAATATTCTTTAAAGGCTTCATAACTTTCCTTATCCTCTTTGTTTAAAGTTCTTGCAAGGTTTTTACAGTTTTTGCAGAGAAGATTTCTGAATTTTTTTCCAAAGGGGTTTTCAAGCTGGATTCTGGCATAGAGATTTTCCTCCTGCCAGGCAAGTCTCATCAAGATTTTTAACTGGGAAAGGAAGCTCGGAGTGGAAAGATCAAGAATTTCCTTAACTGAAAAGCCTGAGTCTTTAATGAGATTTCCAAGAAGAATGAGCCAGAAGTGATTTACCACCTGCACAAGGCCCATGATTTCGTCATGTTTTTTTGGTGAGATTTTGACAACCTTCATTCCTTCTGATTGAAGAAGAGATGAAAACCAGGAATAACAATTTTTGCCTCTAAGGGGGTAGAGGGCAACAATTTTTCCACTTAAATCTTTTTCGTAGGGTCCAAAAAGGGGATGGGTGGCAAGAAGCTCTCCCTTTTTTAGATATTTTTTCATGGTCCTTGCAGGCTCAAGTTTTAGGGAACAAATATCAAGAATCCAGTGCTCTTCCCTCACCAAGGGTGCCATATTTTTGACAACTTCGGGGAAAACCTCCATAGGAAGGGAAAGAAGAATAACCTTGGATTTTTCTAAGAGCTCTTTAAGACTTAATCCTTCATCTTTGTCAGAGATTAAAACAGGATAGCCCTTTTTTTCAAAAAATTTTTTAAAGAATCTTCCCATTTTTCCTGCACCACCGATAATTCCAACAGTAAAGTTTTCTTCCATAAAGCCTCCTTTTTCTTTTTTAAGCAACCTCTGAAAGTTTAAGCCTTTCTTCCCAGCGTCTGAAAAGCTCTTCTTTAAGAGCTGGGTAGTTTTTAAGTTCTGGATCGTGCTTTACAAGTTCAAAGGCAGAATCCCTTGCAAGAAGAAGGAGATCAAGATCTCGCACGGGATCAGCCCTTCGGAATTCAATAAATCCCGATTGCTGAGTGCCAAAGAGATCCCCAGGGCCTCTTAATTTTAAATCTTCTTCGGCAATTTTGAAACCATCATTGGTTTGGGTTAGAATTTGGAGCCTTTTAAAGGCCTCACTTTGAAAGGAAACATTATAGGCAATAAGAAAACAGTAAGATTGTTTCTCACTTCTACCAACCCTTCCCCTTAACTGATGAAGTTGAGACAGACCAAATCTTTCGGCATGTTCAATAATCATAACCGTGGCATTGGGAACATCCACCCCCACCTCAACCACTGTGGTTGAGACAAGCACATTGATTTCTCCTCTTTTAAAGGCTTGCATGATTTTTTCTTTTTCTGCTGAGCTCATTTTGCCATGGAGAATTCCAACTTTAAACTCGGGAAATACCTCTCTTTGAAGCTCTTCCCCGTATGTTAAAACTGCTTTTAAATTAAGAGCTTCGGATTCTTCAATTAAAGGAAGAATAACATAGGCCTGATGCCCTTTTTTCAGCTCTTCTCTTACAAGCTCATAAGCTTTGTGTTTGTTATACTCAAGAAAAAGCTTAGTGATAATGGGTTTTCTCCCCTTTGGCATTTCATCAATGATGGAGACATCGAGATCTCCATAAACGGTTAGGGCAAGAGTTCTTGGGATGGGAGTTGCTGTCATAACCAGAGTATCTGGAGTAACTCCCTTGGCTTTTTCCCTTAAGGCAGCCCTTTGGAGAACTCCAAAACGGTGCTGTTCATCAATAATAACAAGGCCTAGTTTTTTGAATTCTACCTTTTCCTGAAAGAGGGCATGAGTTCCTATTACAAATTTATAATAACCCGTGGCAAGTCCGTGATATATTTCCCTCTTTTTGGCAGGAGTAACTCCTCCGGTAAGAAGGGCAACGGGTATTCCCATAAGTTGGGCATAGGTTCTAAAATTTCGGTAATGTTGTTCTGCAAGGATTTCTGTTGGAGCCATAAGGGCCACCTGATAACCGTTATCAATGGCAATAAGGGCAGCAGAAAAGGCAACCACCGTTTTTCCACAGCCCACATCTCCCTGAATAAGTCTGTTCATGGGAACCGGATTTGCCATATCCCTTTTTATTTCTTCAATTACCCTTTTTTGGGCCTGGGTGAGCTCAAAGGGAAGCCTTTTCAAAAATTCTTGAAGAAGGGGAGAATCTACCTTAAAGGCAATACCCTTTTCTTTAACAATCTGGCTTTTTTTTAGAGCAAGGCCAAGTTCAAGGAAAAAGAGTTCTTCAAAGGAAAGACTTCTCAAGTAAGGATTTCTCTCATCAAGAAGGGTTGAAAAATCTTCTGAGGATTCTGGAAGATGAAGCCTTTTTAAAGCAACTTTGATAGGAAAAAGTTTTGCCTTTTTCAAGATATGAGGGGGAATTAAATTGTCAACAAACTCTACATATTCCTCTACTACATTTTTCATTATCTTTCTTAAGGTTTTATCTGGAAGATTTTCCACTGAGGAATATACAGGAATAATTTTTCCAAGTTCCCTTTCAATTTTTTCTTCTTCCTCTTCTCCTATGGTTTCAGGATGAATCATCTCTAAGGTCTTTAAAAATCTGTGAACCTCTCCAATAGCATAAATCTTTTTTCCAGGAGGATATAATCCTCTCATTACCCTTTCCTGAAAGTTGAACCATTTTAAGGTGAGAAATCCCGTGCCATCGGTTATAAGAACTTCATAGGTTTTTCTTCGGGAATAATAATTTACTCCGCTTTTTACGATCTCACCAAAGACAACCGCTGTTTTTTCCTCAACGAGATCTCCAATGGGAGTGATTTTTCTTCTATCTTCGTAGGTCCTCGGAAGAAAATAAAGTAAATCCTCAATGGTTTCCATTCCCTTTTTGTGGAACTTTTTGGCAAGCTTAGGGCCAATGCCTTTTATTACATCGATTTTTTGACCAAGGATAGCTCTGTGTTTTCTGTAAGTTTCAAGATCCGGCACATCCTCAATTTCAAAAGGAAAAGAAACCGAAAAGTCCTTTCTTTCCCCTTTAAGAATTCTTGAAGGATTCTCCATTTCTTCATTAAGAAGAATTTCTTTCATTTTTAGAATTCTCATCTTCTTTTCTTCAATATTGGCTGCATCAAGGCCCTTTATAAGAATTTCAAGCTGTTTCAGAGTTTCTTCAGCCAAGATATTTTTAGCCTCTTTAAGCAGGTTACTTAGGGTTTTTTCAAGCCCCTTTATTTTGGGAAGGAGTGCAAAATCTTTTTTGGTAACTGAATCAAGAATATTGTAAATATTTTCTAAAGGGATTTTTCTTTCAGACATAATTTTAGCTTAGGTACTTTCTTTCTAAATAAATTGCTAAGGCAAGAATTAGAAGCAAAATGGACCAAAGTATGAGTGCTTTAATTCTTTGAGGTTTTATTCGTTTTTCTTCCCACCAGTGGGCGGGTTTAACTCCTTGGAAGAGAAAGGTTATAACACCGGCAAGGTTTAGGCTTGCAAAATTGGCAAGAAAGAGAAGAAAACTGCTCAAACCATAAAGATAAAATCCTCCACCTATTAAAAGACCTGAGGCAACAAGGGGTGGAAGTAAGGAAATGGAGACCATAACTCCTACAAGATTAAGGGCTGCTCCTGTGGTAAAAGATAAAACGCCCGCTATTCCTGAAGCTATGGCAATAACAATGTCTCCAAGATTTATAAAGATTCTTTTCTGGAATTCCGAGAGTTCCGGATTAATTTCAAAAATTAATCCCATTACCAAAGATAATAAAAACGAAAGCATTACCCCAGTAAATAAGGCTAAATAGGCCTTTTTTTCAAGTTCAAAATCTCCAAGAACTGTAGAAAAAGAGATGGCTAAATTTGGACCGAGAAGGGGAGCAATTACCATTGCTCCTATAATAACGGAAGAATTGTTATTTATAAAACCAAAGGCAGCAATAAGAGTAGAAAGTAAAATCAGAGAAAGGTAAATATAATTTAATTTGGTAAAGTCAGAAATAGAGGCATACAATTCTTCCCTGCTTACCCTGATTCTTTTTAACTTTTTGATCTTTTTTTTGGAATCTTCTTCAACCTCAGGAATGGTGGCAATAATTTCACTTACGAGAACTCTAAATTTTTCTTCCCCTGAAAATTTATCTAAAAGTTTTTTGAGAAGGCCTTCAGTTGATTCAGATTTGACAAGAATTTTATAAATCTCTCTATCCTCAAAGGTCTCAACCTTCCAGTAATCAATAATTTCTTTACTGGTAAGGGTTTCTAACAGAATTTTTCTTTTAGAGGCTGGAAGAATTATCTCAATTGAGCGTAAGGACATCTTCTTTTATTTTTAAAAATTTTATTTTTAAAAATTTAACAATCCTTTAGGATAAAAATTACTCCACATCTTGGAAAGTTCAAAGAGGGCTTTTAGGTTTCCGTGTTTTTGAGCCCCTTGGGAGAAGATAAGAGTTTTTCTTTTAGCTTCAGCCAAAATTAAAAGTTTCTCCTCCTCTGAAAGTCGGTGATAATAGTTTTTATAGTTTTTAAGAAGAGCTTTTATTCTATAAAAGTCAAGTCCCTTTCTTTGGGAGAGTTGATCTGCCCGGCCTCCGTGTTTTACCACTAAAGGTTCTTTCAATAAATAAACAGGCATGTGAATAGCAACCCTTAACCAGTATTCATAATCTTCACAAACCGGAAATTCCTCATCAAAAAGCCCAAGTTCCCTAAAGACCTCCCTTTTTATCATCACCGTTGACATAGAAACCACACAGAGCTTAACTGCTCTATCAAGAAAAAATCCCTCTGCCTTGGCATGATACTTTTTGGGATTAAGCCTTTTTTCTCTCTTATACCAGATTTCTTCTGTTTGAAGAATTCTGCACTCAGGGTGGGTGAGAAAAAAATTTACCTGTTTTTCAATTTTTTTAGGAAGAAATTCGTCATCACTATCAAGAAAGGCTATAAGCTCTCCCTTACTATGTAAAATTCCTCTATTTCTTGCAAAGGATACCCCGAAATTTTTGGGAAGCCGAACATATTTGAGGGGATATTTTTTCACAAGTAAGGGAGTTTTATCCTTTGAACCGTCATCAACCACAATAAGCTCTACGGGCCTATAAGTTTGATTTAAAACGCTTTTTATAGCCATTTCAAGGATAAAATCACGATTGTAAGTGGGAATAATCACAGAGACAAGGGGTTTCCTTTGGTTCATTTGTGAAAAAAAGTAAATAGCATGGTATTTTAAAATAAAAATTTAAATTATAAAAATCAAGTCTTGCAAGAAGAAAAGGAGAAAGATATGGCAAAGGTTTTGTTTTTGCCTCATGAGGTTTCTGCTGAGATTGGAAAGGATGAAACAGTCATTGAACTTGCTATGAGGCTTGGTATTCACATAAATGCAAGTTGTGGAGGGGTAGGGGCCTGTAATAAGTGTAAAGTTCTTGTTGAATCAGGGGAGGTTTTGGGAGAAAAAATAGATGAACTTTATTACAAGGCCTGCACCCTTTTTCCTAAAACCGATGTGGTAATAAGAATACCTGTTGAAAGTCAGGTAGAAAGATCTGCCCTTTTGAGAAAGATTAGGGCTCAGGCTCTTGAACGAAAGGAGAAATTGAAGATTGATTCTCCCATAAAAAGGCTTTATCTTGAACTTCCCCCTCCTAATATTGAGGATAACACCCCTGATCTTGAAAGGCTTCTTTTTGCATTAAAACAAAAAGGAATTAAAGATCCTTATATTCCCTATCACCTTTTGAAAAAGCTTCCCTATGTTTTGAGGGAGAAGGATTTTAAGGTTACCCTTACTTACTTTGAGGATCCCCGAAATCAAAGAATTTACATAGTAGATATTGAAGGAGGAAAAAAAGAGGAATCCCCTCTTGGGATAGCCATGGATCTTGGAACAACCACTCTTCAGCTTGAGCTTGTGGATTTGGTAAGCGGTGAAACCCTGGCTTATACCTCTGATTATAATCCCCAGATAAGTTACGGAGAGGATGTGATTAGCCGCATCGAATTTACAAGAAAAAAGGATGGATTAAAACTTCTTTCAGAGCGGGTGAGAGAAAAAATTGCCTTTCTTATTGAGGAATTATTAAAGGAATCAGGGAAAGAATTTAAAGATATAGAGGCCTTCTCCCTTGCAGGAAATACCGTTATGACCCATTTATTTCTTGAACTTGAACCGAGATTTTTAAGGGAATATCCCTATGTGCCAGTGGCCAAGGGTTATCCTATTTATAAGGCAAAGGAATTGGGCCTTCCTTTAAAAGAGGGCGTTCCTGTATTTCTTTCCCCTTCTGTTGCAAGCTATGTGGGAGGGGATATAACTGCTGGGGTTTTGGCTTCTCTAATGGCGGAAGAGGAGGCTTTGACCCTTTTTATAGATCTCGGAACCAATGGAGAGATTGTGGTGGGGAATAAGGATTTCTTAATGTGTGCTGCCTGTTCAGCAGGACCTGCCTTTGAGGGAGGGGGTATTAAGTGTGGAATGAGAGCCACAAGCGGTGCTATAGAGGCAGTAAGTATTGATCCTCAAACCTTTGAGCCCATGATTTTAACCATCGGAAGAAAAAGGCCAAAGGGTATATGCGGATCAGGAATAATATCCCTTCTTGCAAGCCTTTTCAGAACGGGTCTCATTGATAAGGCAGGCAAATTCAGAAGGGATTTAAAACATCCCCGTATAAGAGAAGGTGAGGACGGCTTTGAATATGTCCTTGTTTTTAAGGAGAATTCCGCAACAGGGCATGATATTGTTTTTACTGAGAATGACATTGAGAATCTTATAAGGGCAAAGGGAGCTATGTTTGCAGGTTATCAGATACTTTTGGAATCTGTGGGGCTTACTCTTCAGGATCTTGAAAGAATATTTCTTGCTGGAACCTTTGGAAGTTTTATAGACCTTGAAGATGCCGTAACTATCGGCCTTCTTCCTGATCTTCCAAGAGATAGATTTTTCTTTTTGGGTAATACCAGTTTACAGGGTGCTAAAAAGGTGTTATTATACGCTGAAAAGTTTTTGGAGCTCGAAAGAATTGCCCAGATGATGACCCATGTTGAACTTTCCAATCATCCTCAATACATGGATTATTATATGGCTGCCCTTTTTTTACCTCATACAGATGAAGGTTTATTTCCCTCTGTGAAAGGGGGTATTTAAAATTTATGATTCATCCTGAAGGCAAACCCTATATCACCATACCACTTTTAGCCTCAGGGTTAGCTGCCCTTTTTAAAAAACCGAAAACCTCCCTATTTTTCCTTTCAGGTGCCCTTGCTCTTGCTTATTTTTTTAGAAATCCAAGAAGGGAGCCACTTCTTGATCCAGAGCTTGTTATTTCACCTGCTGACGGAAAGGTGGTTATTTGCCAAGTTGAAGAAAAAAAGGAGCTTTTTGAGGGCCCCCTTTATCGTATTGGTATTTTTATGAGGCTTTGGGATGTTCACATAAATAGAAGCCCTGTTTCAGGAAAGGTATTAAAGGTTGTTCATGAGAGAGGAGGTCATTTGCCTGTTTTTCATAATGAAGCCTTTGAGAAAAATGAAAAGATTTACTATCTTTTTGAAAGGGAAGACGGGACCCCCTTTTGGGTGGTTCAGATTGCAGGGCTTTTTGCAAGAAGAGCCAAAAATTTTGTTCTTCCCGGAGATGATTTGGTTGCAGGAGATCCCATAGGCATCATAAAATTCAGCTCAAGAGTTGAACTTTTCTTTCCCTACGATGGAGGTGAGCTCTTTGTCAAGGAAGGACAGAGGGTTTTTGCCGGAGAGACTGTTCTCGCTAAGGTTCCCTTAAAGACCTAAACCATCATGATCTATTTTCTTCCAGGGATTTTTACAACCCTTAATCTCTTTTCTGGTTTTTATGCCCTTCTTTCTTCCTTTGAAGGGAAATTCTTTGTGGCTTCTTTAGCCATTTTGCTTGCCATTCTCTTTGACATCTTTGACGGAAGAATTGCACGAATTACAGGTCAGACAAGTAAATTTGGCAAAGAATATGACTCTCTTGCAGATATGGTTTCCTTTGGATTGGCTCCAGCTTTTTTAATTTACAATTTTTCTTTGAAAAGCTATTCCAAAATGGGCTGGCTTGCCTGTTTTTTATATGCAGCCTGTGTGGCTTTAAGGCTTGCAAGATTTAATGTAAAAGAAACCTCAGGATTTTATTTTGAAGGTCTTCCTTCCCCAGCTGGGGGAGCTATTATTGCAGCAACAGTTCTTCTTCTCCATAAAATGGGAGTTGAGCCTTTATACAAAAACTGGGTTCTTCTTGCCATGGTATATCTTCTTTCCTATTTATTTATCTCACCTATTAAATATCCCAGTTTTAAAGGTATCAAAATAAGAACCATACCTGCCTTTTATTTCCTCGTGGGCTTTATTTTGTTGTTTGTGATAACAGCCTCAAATCCTCCTCTTGTCCTTTTGGTTATAACCACCTGTTATATTTTAATGGGCCCCTTTATCCTTTTTTGGAAAAAAATAGAAAGAATTTTTAAGAAATTTATTAATAATACTACAAAAAAAACTAAAAATTGACACTCTTTAGGACTGTGCTATAATTATTTAAAATTTTAAGGATTAAAAGGAGGTAGTGAAACTATGTCCTCAGGGGGAAAACTTTTAAATATTGGTTTTGGGAATTTTGTTGTAGCTGATAGGGTGATAGCCATTGTTAATCCCAATTCTGCTCCTATGAAAAGGCTTAAAGAAGAGGCCAAAGAAATGAAGCGCCTTATTGATGCTACCCAAGGGAGAAAAACCCGCTCCATTATTATTACTGATAGCAATCATGTCATTCTTTCTGCTATACAGGCAGAAACCATTGCTCAAAGATATGTTTCTGAAGGCATTAAGATCAGGGAAGAAGAGGAAGAATAAAATTGAAAAAACTGGTGCTAATTGTTTCTGGCCCCTCCGGGGCTGGAAAAAGTACCCTTCTTAGAATGCTTCCTGAAAGGGATTTTTATTTTTCTGTCTCCCATACCACGAGAAATCCAAGACCTGGAGAAATTGATGGAAAAGACTATTATTTTATTGATCGCAAAACCTTTCTTGAAATGCTTGAAAGGGGCGAATTTCTTGAATGGATTGAGGTTCATTCCAATTTTTATGGCACAGCCAAAAGCGAAATAGAAAAGGCCTTTTCCCAAGGAAAACACCTTGTGCTTGATGTGGAGGTAATCGGGGTCAGCAATTTAAAAAAATATTTTGGTCCAAATGCTGTAACCATTTTTATTGCACCACCAAGTCTTGAGATTCTTGAGGCCCGTTTAAGAAGCAGGGGAACCGAAAATGAAGAAAAAATTAAGGAAAGGCTTGAAAGAGTAAAACTTGAATTAACCTATGCTCCCTTCTTTGATTATGTAATTGTGAATGATGAATTAGATAAAGCCAAAGAGGATTTCCTTTCGGTTGTAAGGGCAGAACTTTTGCGTCCCTTTAGGGTTAGCCTTCCATAGAATGTCTAAGGTAATTTGGGGAATAAACCCCCTTCTTTCAGCCTTAGATACTCAGCCTGATCAAATAGAAGAAATCATCCTTGAGAAGAAGACTTTATCAGGAAGAAAATATAGAATTCTTGAAAAAGCAAAGGCCCTCGGAATTCCTGTTAAGTTCTGGGAAAGAGAACCCTTTTCTCCTCCGAAGGTTCCGCCAAAGGCAAACACCCAGGGCGTAGTTGCCTATTTAAGGGAGTTTAATTATGCAGAGCTTGAAGATATTGAAGAACTCTGGCTTTCCCGAGGGGAAACACCTCTTGTAATTGCCCTTGATGAGGTTCAGGACCCTCAAAATGTGGGAAGTATTCTGAGGGTTTCTGATGCCTTCGGAGTCCATGGAATTGTTATTCCCAAACATAGGGCCTGCGAAATAACAGGAACGGTTATAAAGGTTTCGGCAGGTTCTGCTTTCAATATTCCCATTGCGAGGGTTAAAAACTTAAAGGAGGCCCTTGAGTTCTTTCAAAAAAAGGGGCTCTGGATTCTTGGGCTCACCCATAAAACAGAGAAAAACATCTTTGAAATAGATCTTACCATCCCTCTCCTAATAATTGCTGGAAATGAAGAAAGGGGGATAAGACCTACTATTCTTGAAAGATGCGATTTCCTTGCCAAAATTCCCATGATTGGAAAAGCAGAAAGCCTGAATGTTTCCCAAGCAACAGGGATTGTCCTTTATGAGGTTTTAAGGCAAAGAATTCTTGCTAAGAGCAGGTAAAACTTACCTGCAGGGTCCGTTTTTTCAGCCACCGCTTAAATAAAAGGCAAGAATCCTTTCTTCAATATTTTTATTATAGGGTTTCTCAAAAGAAGGCTGATATTCTTTTAAAGTTTCATAGTCAGGCAAAAGTTCTTCACCGCCTTTTTTAATTTTTTGGGGATAAACCTCTATGAAAATAAAATCTTTAAGGTTGGTGAGAACTGCGAAATAGGGAGGGGGATTAAATAAAAGTCTTGCTATAGAAAGAAGAGGCCTCTCAAAGGAGGAGAGTCCCCGTGTGCTGGGGTGATAATAAAGAATTAAAAGGGGTCTCTTTTCTTCTATAATGAGCGTTAGTTGAATAGCAAATTCAAGGTTATTATAGTTAAAGAAGAGGGTTTTTTTCCATTGAAGAAGCTTTTCTGGATATCCTTTGCTAAGAAATAAAGCTTTAAGATGCTCAAGAATTAACTCTTGAGAAATCTCTGCTGAGCCTTTTTCCATAGATTTTCAACTTCTTCTTTGGTTAGGCCTGCACCAAGGGCTATTTTTAGGGCAAGGTCCTTTGAGAGAAGATCAGAAGGAGAATGCGCATCAGAATTAATTACCAAAGGAGCCCCAAATTTTTTGGCAAGCCCTACCACATGGCCATTTGTAAAGGAATGCCCTTTCCTTCCCGAAATTTCAAGGAAAACTCCCTTTTCTGCAGCAAGCTTTACCTCTTCTTCAGTTATAAGACCTGGATGGGCAAGAATGTCAGCCCCACCAAGAATAGCTGCCCGATTTGTTCCTTCTGCAACGGGTTCAACAATGGTTTCCCCGTGAACAACCACAAGGTCAGCTCCTTTTTCTCGGGCCATCTTGATAAGCTCAGGAATTAATTCAGGAGGAACATGGGTAATTTCAATTCCAGCAAGTAACCTTGGAGTTAGCCCCTGAAAGGCCCTTTTAATTTTTAAAAGATTTTCAAGAATAAACTCAAAATTGGAGTGATCTGCATGATCGGTTATAGCAATGGCTGTGTAATTAAGAACTTTAACCCTTCTCCAGATTTCTGCAGGAATGAGCTCCCCGTCGCTGAAGACCGAATGGCAATGAAAGTCAAACAAAAAAATCTCCTACATCTTATATTTAAAATGCTTGGGATCCAGATTTTCAAGAATTTCTTTAAGTTTTTCCTTTTCTTCCTCTGTTGCACCAACCATTTCTTCCTGGGTTTCTTTAACAGGACTTTCCGTAAAGGTCTGACTTTTCTTTAATACCTCTTCATTCACATAAATTTCAGACCCCATTCTTAGGGCCATGGCAACAGCATCACTTGGTCTTGCATCAATATCCACAAGTTCTCCCTGGATGTCAAGGGTTATAATAGCATAATAGGTGTTTTCCCTTAAATCCACAATCTCAATTTTGGGAATTTTAATTCCAAGGAAATCAAGAATATTCTTCATTAAGTCGTGAGTTAATGGCCTTGGGAATTGAATATTTTCAAGTTTTGAAGCAATAGAAGTGGCTTCCAAAACTCCAATCCAGATAGGTAGAATTCTTTCTCCCTGAACCTCCTTTAAAAGCATAACAGGACTGTTTGAGACTGGATCAACCGCAAGGCCATGCAAAACCACCTTCACTTTCATTCCGTCTCACCCCTTTTAAAAAGGATTTTATTAATATGTTAAGCCTTTCCCTTTGAAAAGTCAAGGGAAAAGTAGCTTGACAAAATGTAATATACGGGTATACCTTAAAGATACCTATGAGATTTAGACTTCTTTTTATCACTTTTTTTGGCTTTTTAACTTTCCTTCAGCCTCCCCTTCTTTTTGGAAAGGAGATGAGCCTAAAAGACTTTTTTGAACTTGCCTTAAAGAATAACTTGGAACTTACAGCTTACAAAAAAGAAGTTTTGGCAACCAAACTTGAAAGGGATGCAGCAAGGGGCGCTTTGTATCCCCGGTTGAAACTAGAAGAGTATTTTTATAGATCCGATATTCCTGCTCAGGTGTTTACTTTCAAATTAAATCAGGAGGAGTTTACTGTCAAGGATTTTGAAATAAAAAAACTCAATGACCCTTCTGCAAGGAGCAATTTTGAAACCCGTTTAACCATTGAACTTCCCATTTGGATGGGAGGAAAAATCAGGGCAGAAATTAAGGCAGCAGAGGCTCACTTTGGAGCTGTTGAAAATCTTTATGAGAGAAAGGAAGAAGAGGTTTTGCTTGAGGTTTTTAAAGCCTATCTCTTTGCCCTTCTTTCCAAGGAAAGTATAAAGGTTTCAGAAAGTTCCATTTCTGAAGCTAAAGAGGCTTTAAGATTAGCTAAAGCCCGCTATGAGGCAGGAACTGCTCTTCTTTCTGATGTAAAAAGGGCATAGGTTTATCTTTCTAAAGCCGAAGAATCCTTAGTCAGAGCCAAAAATTATTATCAGGTTGCCAAAAAAAGACTGGAAGTCCTTACTAATACCTCCCTTGGAGAATTTGAGGTTGCTGATTTGAAAGATGTTCCTAAGGTTGACTTTGAGAGGATTAAATCTCTTGCCTTTGATAATAGAAAGGATTTAAAGGCCCTTGAAAAGGAGATTGAGGCCAAAAAATATTCATACCGTTCTGTCCTCTCTGAAAACCTTCCTCAGGTTTCAGCCTTTGCCTCATACACTCTTAATGATAGAGATAATCCTTTTGGGGCAGACGGTCGAGGCTATCTTTTAGGCCTTGGGCTTACTTGGAAATTTGACCTTGGTTTTACTACCTTAAAAAAAGCTGAAGCAGAGCTAAAGAGGGTCTCCTCTCTTAAAGATAAATATCTCTTTTTAAGGGATAATATTACCTTTCAGCTTGAAAAGGCCCATGCTGAATACCTCAATGCTCTTCAAAAACTTAAAAGTGCTGAGGCCCGAATTTCTGCCTCAGAAGAGGTATTAAGGATAATGAAGATTCGCTATCAAAATGGCTTGGTAAAAATTCTTGATCTGCTTGATGCTCAAACTGAGCTTGACAAAGCAAGGTTTGAAAGGATTGAAGCCTTAAAGGATGTTTATGAAAGTTATGCAGAACTTCTTTTTGCTTCTGGTTTGATAAAGGAGGCCCTATGAAAGCCTACTGGAAATATATAGCCTTTGCCGGTCTAATGTTAATCGTTCTTCTTTGGATTTCAGGTTTTTTTAAACACAAAATAGAAAGTGGAGAGGTCAAGCCAGCAGTTAAGAAAGTTTCTGGTTTGAAATTTGAAAAGGTTGAAATAAGGGAAATAACTGAAGAGTCCTATGTGGGCATCATTGAGCCTCAAGAAAGGGCTGAGATTGCAACTCCTTTTAGTGGAAAGGTAATTGATATAAAGGTAAAAGAAGGTGATTGTGTAAAAAAGGGCGTTCTTCTTTTGAAAATAGAAGGAGAAGAACTTGAATCAACCATTAAAGCATTGGAGTTCCAAATAAGGGAAGCTGAAGCCGAGTATCGCAGGGCCTTGGCTCAGTATGAGGTTGCCAAAAAAACCTTTGAAAGGTATTCCAGACTTTTAAAAGAGGAAGCAGTTACTCCTCAGGAATACGATGAAATTAAAGGTCAGTTTGAGGCCTCAAAAGAAGCCCTTCAAAGGGCAAAAGCTGCTATTGAAAGAGCGAGGGCCCAAAAAAGGGCTATTACCTCCCGTATTCAATATGTCAATTTAACTTCGCCCTTTGAGGCTTGTGTTATAGAAAAAAAGTTGATATAGGAGATCTTGCTTTTCCAGGGAAACCTCTTCTTATCCTTGAAAAAAGACCATATCTTTTAAAGGTGGAACTTCCTGAAAGATTCTTTTCCGAAATAAAACTTGATGATACATTAAAGGTTAATTTATCTGAATCTCCGAAGGTCATCTACGGTAAGGTTGTTGAAAAGAGCCCTTCCATAGATCCTGTCACGAGAACCTTCAGAATCAAGCTATCTTTAGAAAAGGTGGAAGGCATCAAAAGCGGAAGTCTTGCCTATGTGCTTATTCCAAGCAAAGCCCCCTCCCTTTTTATTCCTGAAAAAGCAGTTCTTAGGAGATATGATTTTACAGGGGTTTTTGTATTAAAACCTGATAAGACTCTTGAGATGAGATGGGTTAAACTTGGAAAGGCAATTGAGGGTAAGGTTGAGGTTTTATCAGGTCTTAATGAAGGAGATAGGGTGGTTGTAGAGGGCATTGAAAGAGCCTGTGACGGCTGTCAGGTGGAGTAGGGGAGGGGTTTTTTGGAAAAGTCAAGCCTTACAGCCCGCATAGTTAATTATTTTATTGACTCAAAGCTTACTCCTATTCTTATCCTTGTAACCCTTTTCTTAGGGCTTTTTGCCATTTTAAAAACTCCTAAGGAAGAGGAACCTCAGATTGTGGTTCCTATGATTGATATTTTTATTCAGTATCCAGGGGCTGAGCCAGAGGAGGTTGAAAAAAGGGTGGTAACACCCCTTGAAAAAAAGCTCTGGGAGTTAAAGGATATTGAATATATTTATTCAGTTTCTCGTCCTGGGATGGCGGTTGTAACCGCCCGATTTTATGTTGGAACAGATCCAGTTAAAGCACTTGTTGAGCTTAATTCAAAATGGATGTCTGCCCTTGATTTGGCTCCTCCTGGTGTAATCCTTCCTCCTTTAATTAAACCCAAATCCATTGATGATGTTCCCATTTTATCCCTAACTCTCTGGGGCCCAAGTTATGATGGTTACAGCCTGAGAAGAATGGCCTCTCTTTTAGAAAATGAAATTAAAAAGCTGGAGAGGGTTTCAGAGGTAACCTTAATTGGTGGCTATCCAAGACAAATCAGAATCATTCTTGATCCTGCAAAACTTGAGGCTTATAGAATTTCTCCTTTAACCCTTGCTAACATCTTAAAAAATGCCAATGCTCAATGTGTCTCTGGAAAACTTAAAGGTGCAAACAGGGAATATTTATTACAAACTGGCGAATTTTTCCGTTCAAAAGAGGATGTGGAAAGGGTAGTAGTTGGTTTTTATGATGGAAAACCGATTTAGCTTAAGGATGTTGCTAAGGTCTCCGATGGACCTTCTGAAGTTAAAGATTATGTTTTTCTTGGTCTTGGCCCTTCAAGGGAATATAAGGGAATTAGTATTAATTCGCAAGAGTTTTTTCCTGCGGTAACCATTGCCATTGCCAAAAGAAAGGGAACCAATGCTGTAGAGGTTGCTGAAGAAGTTCTTGAGCTTGTCTCCAAAGTGAGAGGAAAACTTCTACCCTCAGATGTTCACATTACTGTTACCAGAAATTATGGAGAAACCTCTAAAGAAAAAGCTAATGAGCTTCTTGAGCATCTTTTTATAGCAACCTTTGCAGTTACCCTTCTAATTGCCGTATCTCTTGGGATAAGGGAGGCCTTTGTAGTCGGTATCGCCGTTCCTGTAACTCTTGCTATGGCCCTTTTTCTCAGTATGCTTTACGGATTCACTTTGAACAGGGTTACCCTTTTTGCCCTTATATTTTGTATAGGAATCCTTGTGGATGATCCCATAGTGGATGTTGAGAATATCCATAGGTGGTTTAAAGCTCGCCTTAACCCTAATCCCAGGCTTGCTATCATTGGTGCTGTAGACGAAGTAAGAGCTCCCATTATTCTTGCAACCTTTACTGTTATTGCTGCCCTTATGCCCATGGCCTTTGTATCTGGGCTTATGGGGCCTTATATGCGGCCCATACCTATTAATGCCTCTGTGGCTATGCTTTTTTCCTTAATAGTTGCTTTGATAATTACTCCCTGGGCTGCTTATCGTTTTTTAACCCATCACTATAAAAGTGAACCCGTGGAGAGTGATGAGCTTCTCCATGATCTCGAAGAATTAAAAATGAAAGAATTAAAAGAAGAGCTTGAACATTCCAAAAAAAGTAAACTTTATCAATTTTTTGCCAAACTTATGTATCCTTTACTTATTTCTAAAAAGAAAAGGTATCTTTTTTACATAGGGATAATTTTTTTACTTTTTGCAAGTTTGAGTTTATTTTATTTCAAATTGGTTTTAGTAAAAATGCTACCCTATGATAATAAAAGTGAAGTTCAAATAGTTCTTGATATGCCTGAGGGAACTCCCCTTGAAAAGACCCTTGAAGCAGCTAAGGCCATTGGTAGATACCTTCAAAATGAGAGAATAGTTACTGATCTTGAGATTTATGTGGGAACAAGCTCGCCTTTTAATTTTAACGGTCTTGTAAGACATTATTATCTTAGGCAGGAGCCCAATCAGGCAGACATTCAGGTAAATCTGGTAGGTAAGCATCATCGCAAAGAGGCTTCTCATGATTTTGCCAAGAGAATAAGGCCAAAAGTGTACGAAATTGCCAAGGCTTATGGAGCCAAGTATATAGCTGTGGTTGAGGTTCCACCAGGGCCTCCGGTTTTATCTCCCATTGTAGCAGAGGTTTACGCACCAGATTTGAAAACTCAGGAAGAATTTGCAAGAAAGGTTCTTCAAATTTTTAAAGATTCCCCTCTTATAACCGATGAAGGTATTTATCTTGAGGACCCAGCTAAAAGAATAAGACTTATTGCTAAAGAGGAGTACTTAAAAATTGCCGCATTAAGTAAAGAGGAGCTTGTTCAGACCTTAAAGGCCCTTTGTAGTGGATTGCAAGTTGGTGTATTTCAAAGCACAGATTCTGAGCATGTGCCAATTATCCTTCAGCTGGATGAAAAGTTTAGAAACCTTGAATGGTTAAGAAGTTTTAAAGTAGTTACCCCTACCAGAGAATTAGTTCCTTTAAGTGAGCTCGTTGAAATAAAAGAAGATATAATTCCAACAAGCATATATCACAAAAATTTGAGAAGGGTAACTTATGTTATTGGTGATACCGCAGGCCGCTTTGAAGCCCCTATTTATGGAATATTTGATATAAGGGAAAAAATTAAAAATATTCCCAATCCTTATGGGAAGGTGAAAGAATACTGGTTAAGTCATCCTGTTTTTGAGGAGGCAGTTTCTATCAAGTGGGATGGAGAGATGCACATCACTTTGGAGGTCTTTCGCGATCTCGGGCTAGCCTTTGCTGTGGCTATATTTATTATGTATGTTTTAATTCTTACTTGGTTTAAAGATTATCGTATACCAGGGGTTATTATGGCCCCTATACCTCTTACCCTTTTTGGTATCATCCCTGGGCATTTTTTTCTGAATTCCTTCTTTACTGCCACTTCAATGATTGGGTTTATTGCCCTTGCAGGAATTATAGTAAGAAATTCCATCCTGGTGGTTGATTTTGCTGAACAGAGGGTTAAAAGAGGCGTTCCCCTTCATCTTGCAGTAGTTGAGGCTGCAGCTATCCGAACCCGTCCTATTCTTCTTACCGCTTCAGGAGTTATTGTAGGTGCCTTTGTAATTCTTTTTGACCCTATTTTCAATGGACTTGCAATTTCTCTTATATTTGGGACCATAGGTTCCACCCTTCTTTCCACTTTCCTCATTCCTCTATTATATTTTGGGCATAAAGTTAAAATTGGTTATAAATTGCCGGATAAGGAAAAAATCAAGAAGGATCTTTTTGATTAGGTTTTACTTTGAATAATTTACTAAGTTTTTAAAAGGTTGTTCTATATTTTTATCGCTAAAAAGGTTGGTGTAAATTCTATTTACTTCAAAAATGAGTTCTTTTTGTATATCCTTTAACCAGGTTGTTATAATTTCTTTGCTTTGAGAGAGAAATTTATCAACAACTTTTTTCCATTTTCTCTTTAGTCTTTTAGCGGGGTCTTTATATGATTTAAGCAAATATGCAGAAGCTAGGATACTTGAGGCAGCAGGGATACTTTTAATCAAAAGACTTTCTGGAAGAATTACGGCAGTTGCAACTCCTCCTGAAGCCAAAGCAACAGAGCCGATTACAGGAAACTTTTCTTCAAATCCCTTTTCTTCGGGTATTTTAACTGAAACTGGAATTAATCTGTTTAATTCTTTTAGAGCTTTATCTTTTATTTTCTCTCTCAGGCCTTCCTTAAAAAATTGATATTGTTTCTCAGGGTCAAGCTTTTTTATATCTTCAAGGAGATCTTTCATATAATAATTTAACAAGGTTTCCAATAAAACCTCTGCTCTGTCTCGAATAGCTTTAGGTGGATAATGCTTTATGAACTCTTTTAAAAAATAAAGGTCAAAATTATAACTAAGAAAAAAATTTAATTCTTTTTGAATAAGCTTGATTTCTTGCTCAATGTCTTTAGTTATATTTTTTTCAATTTCTATTATCCTTTCATGGGTTAACATTTTAAATCTTCCTGGAGTATTTCAATTTTTCTCAGTTCTCTTTCTATTAAGTTAATTCTTTTTTGTAAAATTAAAATCTCATGTTCTATTTTTTCGGCAGATTTTATTTCTTGTTTTAAACTTTCAAGCCAATTTCTTTTTTCATTTAGGATTTCCTTTATTTTATTCTTGTAATAATTAAAGGCCTTATAAAATTCTTCTCTGAGATTTTCAACTGTTGTCACAAAGTCATTAACAAGGGAACTTTTTAGATTATTAAAAAAGGCTACTTCGTCAAAGATTACTTTATTGCCCACAACCACTTTATGTGTTCTTGAAGATTTAAGCCATTTCCAGGGTTTTAAAAAGTTCCAGTTTTCCAATAGACTTTCAACCTCTTCTTTAATTATTTCTTCTTTTTTTACTGCTTTTGAGCGAGAAGTTGCCTCTATAGCTTGCAAGTCTATTTTAGGAATATTTATTTTGTATTCCTCTGCTAGGGATTCTCCAATTTCTTCAAGTTTGGTTTTAAAAAACTGATTGATTTCTTTTTGATTATTACCAACTATTTCTGTTAGTTCATTTTCTGCTTCTCTATAATACTTTCTGAGTTCCTCTATAGAATTGGTGGTTGTAAAAAGGTTATAATACTTTGCTTTTAAATTATTAATGGCCTCTTCAATGGGTGAATGAGTTCCTAAAAATTTAATAGAAGCCTCTTCGAGAATCAAATAACAATCCGTTTCAAGTTTTTCTAATCCTTTTTGTCTTATTTCTAATTCTTTCAAAAATTCTTGAGGATCCCTTTTTTGACTGTTTAGAATTTGAATATGTTCTTCCAAAAATTTGATTTCCTCTTGACAAAGTTCTTTAATTTTTTCCAAAATTTCATAAAGATTTTTAAAGGGTGACCGAATAACGAAGTTTTCAAGGTTTGAAGAAAGTTCTTTAAAACCAGAAAACTTTAAAAAAGCTTCCTTAATATCAAGATTTACTTCCTCTGCTAATTCTTTAAAAACAATATACCACTTTCTTTTATGAGGCTCTGCCTTGATTTCTTGAGGTGATTTACCTTTTTCCAGATCTTCGTAAATCAACTTAAGTATACTGTCCACAGCATAAATTCTATCTTCTGGAATTAGTGAACTATAAATTCTTTTGGCTTCTTCAAGTAATCTATCTTTTTCTTCATAAAAAACCGCAGCATGGGTTAAAATTAGAAAAAGATTTTCTTTACTTTTATTGGTAATTATGGACTGAACAAATCTTTTAAAGGACTCTGATTCAACAGGTTTGATAGGATGGATAAAAAGTACCGCATTTGCTCTTTCAATAAAGGAAAAACTAATATCTTGAACCCCACCTATGGCATTAACACCTGGCATATCTACAATTCTTAGTTCTTCAAATTTCCACTGAAAGGGATATCCCAATTCTATCCTTAAAGGAATTTTATCCAGTGAAATATAATTGGTATATTGGATTAACTTGTCTTTCTTTTCTGCAAGGTTATCCATTCCTGATCTTTCTTCTAAGTATTTGATGAACTCTTCATTTATTTCAGGTTTTTCTTTAAAATCAAGGAGATATTGGTCGATAAGACTTGTTGGGATATCACGATATTCATCTGGTATAGAAGCAACTTTTTTCAAAATTTCTTTAAAGAGGGTTTTTGATTCTTCTTCATATATTTCCTTTCTTCCGGAAGCGTAGGTAATTTTAAGAAGAGGTTTAGAAGAATAAAATATTTCTATAAGTGCACTTGTTGCCTGAAGAACATCAGAGGGCAATATTTCTTCTTTTAAAAGGCTATTTATAAAGGTAGATTTTCCAGCCTTTACCTCTCCTGCAACGGCAATTATAAATTCATCTTTTTTAAGATTTTCAATAAGTTTATTTATGTACTCATAAAGGGTAGAATTAACTTCAGGTTTTATCAAGGTAGAAATATCTTTATAAAGACTTAAAACCTGACCTTTGTAATGTTTATAATTTTCGAAAGAAAGTTGTGATGGTTGCATTAAATTTCACCCCCCAAGAATTTTCAAGCTTCAACCATCTCCAAATATATACCTTTTAATTCCTGAAAATAACCCTTAAGTTCAAAAAAGGTTTTTCTAAATTCTTCCATTTTTTTGTCTACCGTAAGGTAATCTTCCCTGTTATAGGCGGTAATGATTTCTTTTGCCAATTCAAATATTTTGTCATAGAGTAATTCGAATTCATTAAAATCAAAATCTTTCACTTGGTTTTTAAAATTATTATACTCCTCTGAATCCATCCATTTTCCAAGTGATAGTGCCTTGGGATCGCACCACCTTACGGGATCAAGGCTTTCAATACCCTTTATATGAGATTCAATTCTAAGGAGATATCTGTCAAGATCAGTTTCAAAAATATCAAAAATTATTTTTTCCATATTTTCCAATCTTACTGTTGAAGCCAGATTTTTCATATAGGTAGAAATAATTAGGTTTTCATAAACATGACTATTAATTTGTTCAAGAGTTTTATTTAATTTGTTAAATAGATTGCTAATTTCTTCAAATAAATTTGACACTTTGGTCTCTTCTTTA
The DNA here is from genome assembly GCA_002441555.1 of Thermodesulfobacteriaceae bacterium UBA6232. Taxonomy (GTDB): domain Bacteria; phylum Desulfobacterota; class Thermodesulfobacteria; order Thermodesulfobacteriales; family Thermodesulfobacteriaceae; genus Caldimicrobium. The sequence continues at coordinate 32,270 of DJWK01000019.1, read as the reverse complement.
AGAAGATTTTCAATTTTTTCAATTAACTCAATAGTTTCATTATTTAGATTATTAATTGTTTCATTTAATTTCTCCCAATCAATTTTTTCTTTTTGAGAGCTAAGATTCATCAAAACTCTTAGCAATGTATTAATTTGAATGGTTTTTCTAGAAATTTCATTGACTAATCTATAAATATTCTCTACATGTAATTCAATTTCATTTATATTTAAATATGAAGCTTTTATATCTTTATTTGCAGAATCAACAGTTTTGAAGACTTTGTCTACCTGGTTGGTTAATTTTAAAGAAAAATCAAGTATTCGAGAATTAAAAGTATTTAAATAATCCTTTAGATTTTGTAAATTTCTGGCAAGATCGCCTATTATGTCAGGTTGGTTCAATAAGTTTTGGTCAATTTTAAAACTTAAATCTCCTTCAGCCAATAAGTTTAAATATTTAGAAATTCTATCAATTGGTTCATGTCCAACTTTCATATAAACGAAATATAAAATTGCAGAGATAAGAACAATTCCTAAAATTCCCATTCCAAATAACAAAATTTTTGTGAAGGCAATACTATTTAAAGTTGCCGCTAAAGGAATTGAAATAGATATAGCTCCCAATATACTATCAGGGCTAACATTTGAATGACAAACCAAACAACCCGTTTCAGCTTTTATTGGAAAATATCCTTGTAAAATTTTTTTATTTGCATCATAAAAAACAACTTTTTGTCCATTATTTAGGACTTTTTTGATATTATTGTCTTTAATTTCAGGTTGTTCTAAATTAAATAATGTTGTTATATATTCATTTGGATAAATTTTTATACCAGGAAATTTATTTAAAAATTCTTGTTTATAAATTTTATATACATGAACAGGCATATTTTCATGACCTTTAATTAAAGAAGTATAAGCAAAATCATAATTTTTTCTTAATCTTACTTCTATAGCTTCCTTAATAACACCTTTTTCAAAAATATATCCGTTAATTATGGGAGCTATTATAAAAAAAATAATTACTGGAATATTAATTGCCAGGCCTATTTTCCAATGAAATTTTAAGTTTTTAAATATCCCTTTCATTTTTACCTCCTTAAAATGGACTGAATAAAATTTGTCCGATTTTTTTATTAGCAAAATCAAAGAGATCAATTATTATAAATTTTTTATTATTTATTTCTATTACACTCTCATTTTTAAGCGAAATGGCTTTATTAATGATTGATTGGTAATTTATATTTTCAAGATTTGAATAAAGAATAAATCCTTGATCAGTTGTTTGTTCTTTAGGTATCGAAGGAAAATAATTTGCTATTTCTTTTTTAAGAACAACAATTATTTTGGCCTTCGGATTTTGATATAAATAATAATCTAATAGGCTTAAAAAGTCTGTCCACACTTCTACTGCTCCAAGAATCTCACCAGTTTCGCTTTGAATTGGAGTAGCCACACTATATATTAACGCATCGTTTTTCAAAACGATACCTTCTACAATTTTAATTTTATTAAAAATTTCCATTATATTTAAATTTTCACTTGATTTATTTTGTAAAACTATATCTTCACCATAAGGTTTGTCAGGTATTACCCATAAAATAGTTAAAGGCAAATAAAAATTATATCTCACTGGTAATCCTATATCTCTTTCATATTTTCTTATTATTTCATTAAAAACATTTTTTAAATTTCTACCATATTCAATAAATACTTCTTTGTTCGCTTCTACTTTGTTAAGATCATTAACCTTTTCTTTAAGACTTTTATAAACATTTGAAATCTCAGGATCAAACGCCAAAGCCTTAGATATGTTTTTTATATATTCTTTATTTTCTTGAAGATTAGATAAAAATTTATGTTTTTCTTGAAAGAGTTTTTTATCTCCTTGTAAAAGATTACAGGCGGGAAAAAAAATTAAAAGAAGAAATAATAATAAAAATAATTTTTTTCTTGAACTCATATTATTCCTCCTATAAAGAGTTCTTTTTTATTTCTTTGACTAAGGTTTTATCATAAAAAATAATATGAGAAGAATAAAAATCTTTTACAAATTTACATAATTCAAAAATTAAGGCATAGGGTGAAGTTCCATAAACTCCAAAGATTTCTTTTATTCTTTCTTTGAAAAAGGCATGCTCTTTTTTATGTTCATCACCATTTTTTAAATGGTATTTATCAATTAGAGCTTCTTCAAATTCGAAATGCTGTTCCATAAATGCTAAAAAGGAATGAATTTTTTGTAGGATTTCTTGACTTTCTGGATTAATTTTGTTGTATTCATATATGCTTTTTAAATATTTAAAGATTTTTTTATGCTGATTATCAATGTCAGAGAGACCTGTTAAAAAATTTTCGTTCCACTCCAAAATATCCATTTTTTTTACCCTCAGGAATTAATCCTTAAATTTATTAATAAAATATTTTAAACTTGTCAAGATCGATTTTAAGGTTTCCTAAAGAATTTCAAAATATCTCCTCTTTCACCTTTATTTATAAATTTTATTTAAAGCTTATTCAGCCTATCTCAGGGAAGAGAGGTGAATTTAATAAGTTACGTTGAAGGAAGAGTTTTTCAAGACCATTTTGAATGAAACATCTTTTAAGTATAATAGCTTATCTTTAATTTAAGCCCAGGATAAGTGCAGCATCTTTAAGGGTGATGCGTTTTTGTAATACCTCTTGAAGGATGCAAAATCTATCCACGATATTCTCCGTTATTAGGAATTTTTTGTCATATATCTCCCCCTTTGAAAACGTACTTTTAGGAGAATAAAGGGGGAGTATACCAAAAATGTGACATTTTAAATTAGTAAAAAAATGTGACATTTTAAATTTGAATCCACAAGACCTCATATGGGCTCTTGACAAAGGGAAAAAAGCGATTAAATTTTAAAACAAATTCCCCGGTAGCTCAATCGGCAGAGCGGTGGGCTGTTAACCCATAGGTTGCAGGTTCGAGTCCTGCCCGGGGAGCTTTTTATAAAAGCTTGGATCATCTCCCTTTAATGTAAATCGTCCTTAATGAAATCAATTTCCTATCGCATAATCAAAAAAATTAGCTGGGGTGCTTAAAATGGAAGAATTAGCAACTGAAGAACAGCTTTCTTTTTTGGAAAAAGGTGAGCCTGTCTATCTTTCAGAGCTAAGAAGCAAAAGTCTTACAGAATTATATCAAATAGCAGAGGCCCTCGGAATCGAAAATATTTATACCTATTACAAAAAGACCGATGTTATCTATCAAATTATTCATGCCCTTCTTCAAAGAAATGTTGAAATAATTGTTGAAGGCTTATTGGAGGTTCTTCCAGAAGGATTTGGTTTCTTAAGATTTAGAGATTACAATTATCTTCCCAGCTCTGAAGACATATATGTGTCGCCCCCTCAAATTAGAAAATTTGGGCTTAAAACCGGAGATATTATTTATGGAACAATTCGTCAACCCAAAGAAGGTGAAAAATATTTTGCCTTGGCAAAGATTGAAAAGGTAAATTATCTCCCCCCAGAAGTTGTTAGAACAAGAACTCCCTTTGATCATTTAACTCCCATCCATCCCAATAAATGGCTGCGTTTAGAGACAACTCCTGATAATTTTTCCACAAGAATAATTGATCTTTTTGTACCCATAGGAAAAGGGCAGAGAGGATTAATTGTTGCCCCTCCAAGAACGGGAAAAACGGTTCTTCTTCAAAATATTGCCAATGGTATAGTTCATAACTATCCTGATATCTATCTTATTATTCTTCTTATTGATGAAAGACCTGAAGAAGTCACAGAAATGCAAAGAATTGTTCCCAAAGCAGAGATAATCAGTTCCACCTTTGATGAACCTCCTCAAAAACATACGCAGGTTGCTGAAATTGTTATAGAAAAGGCTAAAAGACTTGTAGAATGTAAATACGATGTGGTTATTCTTCTTGATAGTCTTACAAGACTAACAAGGGCTTATAATCTTGTAGTTCCATCCAGTGGAAAACTTCTCTCCGGTGGGATAGATGCTAATGCCCTTCATAAGCCCAAAAGATTTTTCGGCGCTGCAAGAAATATAGAAGAGGGAGGAAGTCTCACCATTATTGCCACCTGTCTAATTGATACAGGTTCTCGTATGGATGAAGTGATCTTTGAAGAATTTAAAGGAACAGGTAATATGGAAATTGTTTTAGACAGACGTCTGGCAGACCGTCGTATCTGGCCAGCCATAGATATTCATCTTTCAGGAACCAGAAAAGAGGAGCTTCTCTTACCAGAGGATATTCTTCATAAAGTCTGGTTATTAAGGAAAGTGCTTGCTCCCCTTAGTGCTGTTGAATGCATGGAATTTTTACTTGAGAAGATGAAGGATACCAAATCCAACGAAGAATTCCTAAGTATAATGAATCAGTAAGGTTTATTATTCCTTCAACTTTTAAGCTTCCTTCACATAGAATTCCTTAATGGGAAAAATAAGAGTTGCAACCTTTAGGTTGCAAGCAAAGGACAAGGGCTAAAGAGTGCAGCTTAGATTTCTTTTGGTTTCCACAAGATGATAAGGTTTTGCAAGATCTATGAAGTTATAAAAATTTTATTAAAAAAAATAGGGGAGGCCCTTTTAAGATGGAAAAGCCTCCCCTTTAAAGGCAGTTTAATTTTGTTTAATAAGGTTCCTTTTTACTGAAAGTAACCTTATGGGTTGCCTTTCTCCATAACTGGGCATATTCATCTTTCTTTCCAAAGGGGAAATACCAAAGTTCAACTTCTACAATATATTCATAATTTTCTGGCTTTCCATCCTTTGCAGGAACAAGAATTCTGAATTCCTCTTTTTTCTCTTCCAAGGGATGAAGAGCCCAATCAACAAGAATTCCTGATTTATCATAGGGGCCTCTTCCCATACGATCAAGTCTCCCAAGTTGATGAGGAACTGGCATATAGATCTTGCTGTCTTTATAAACCACTTTACCATCAGGGGTTTTGGCGGTCACTTCCAGGACCAGCCTGTTGGGTGTGGGTCAGCCATCAGGAATGGCATGCCCAGCCTTGTTTTTGATCTCAACCTGTCCATAAAGCATGGGTTTTATTATGGCTCCATCTCTCCAGTAAACAGGTCTAAAATAGGTTTCAAATTCTACAGCCATTTCCTGCATTTTTTTATCTCTGTAAGCCTGAATATTATGGCCAAGACCACTTTCCCTCATATGGCAGTCCTGACATGTTTTGGGACCACCTTTGGCTGCATAACTCCAGAGATAATATCCGTAAAGAGTGGCACATTGTGAGGGTTCATCCAGTTCAAAATTTGGTCCAAGCCCATGACACTGTCCGCAAAAAATAGATTCCTTCATGGTAGCTATAGCTTTAATTTTGGGCATTTTAGCATAGGGATGCTCTCCATTTTTAGAACCATAAACGGTATCTTTTTGGGGATATCCGTCAACCCACTTGTGAATCACAGCATTTCTCTGATGGCAGATCAAACAGTTAATGTTTAACTTTTCAAGTTTTTCCTTGGCCTTACTTGAGGTTCTTTCGTCTCCCTCCATGTAATCTATAGCAAGCTTAAGTATTTCCTGAGCAACACTGTCTTCAGCATCTTTAAGTTGAGGCAAATGGCATTTGGCACAAAGCATTAAATGTTCTACCTTTACATCTTTAATGTCTTTTACCCCTGAATAAGGAAAATTTTTAAGCCCTACTTTATAAGTGGTCAAAATAGTGGCTATAGTTCTTCCTGTCCCAAAAATGGAACGGGCATGCAGACTCTTTTGCCACTGCTCAGCAATGTCTGCATGGCAGGTTAAACACTCAGAAGAGTCATACATGGCAATTAATTCATCCACTGTTTTAGCTTTTTTAGGTACCTCTTTAGTACCTGCCTGGACACTTAGAGGAATTACAAGGAAAATTAATAACAAGAAACATCGTAAAACCCTCATAATTCCACCTCCTTAAAAAGTTATTAACTTTTTTAAGAAATTATGTAGAATTTTTTGGGAAAGTCAAATAGAATTTTTCTATAAAATTAATAGATAAAGTTAATAAATTGGAAAAGGGAGCCCTAAAGGGCTCCCGGAGAAGGTGATTTAGAAGTAATTAGTGTTCCAATTGATGTTCTTTCTTTTCCAGTTTTTCCTGAAGACTTACAAGTTCCCAGACATCAAGATAGGGTGTTTCTTTGAACAATTCTTCAGGTTTTTCAAGATCAAGGGCTGTTTTTAAGACTTCATCCATATTTTCAACCATAATTATTTCAAGGCCTTTAAGTATTTTTGGATTAATTTCTTTCAAATCCTTTTCATTTTCCTTAGGGATAATCACTGTTTTTATGCCACCCCTTACCGCTGCAAGTAATTTTTCTTTCAAACCTCCAATGGGTAAAACCCTTCCTCTTAAAGTTATTTCCCCTGTCATAGCAACGGTATTTTTAACAGGTATTTTCATCAAAGCAGAAACTATAGCTGTTGCAATGGTAATTCCTGCACTTGGTCCATCCTTGGGAATAGCACCTTCAGGCACATGCACATGGATATCAACTTTTTTGTAAAAATCAAGGGGAAGACCAAGCTGTAAGGCCCTTGATCTAACATAGCTTACAGCAGCCTGCACAGATTCCTGCATTACCTCACCAAGTTTTCCAGTAATTTTGAGATTCCCTGTTCCAGGCATAATAACCGCTTCAATTTGAAGAAGGGCTCCTCCAGTTTCTGTCCAGGCAAGACCTGTGGCAATTCCCACCTGCGGTTTTTCCTCAGCAACTCCATATCTATATTTAGGAACTCCAAGAAACTTCTCAAGGACAGACATATTAATTCTAAAAGGTTTAAAGGCTTTAGGATCTTTAGCAACCTCCTTTGCCACCTTTCTGCAGAGGGTAGCAATTTCTCTTTCAAGATTTCTTACTCCTGCTTCTCTGGTGTATCTTCTAATTATTTCAAGAAGAACTTTATCACTAATAGGGAACCATTCCGGCTTTAGGCCGTGGGCTTCAAGCTGTCTTGGAATGAGATAATGTTTGGCTATTTCAAGTTTCTCTTCTTCAGTATATCCAGGAAGCTCAATCACCTCCATTCTATCAAGAAGTGGTGCAGGGATAGTGTAAAGGGTATTAGCTGTGGTAATAAAGAGAACCTGAGAAAGATCGTATTCCACTTCAAGATAATGATCCTGGAAGGAATGATTCTGTTCGGGATCAAGAACTTCCAAAAGGGCTGCAGCTGGATCTCCTCTGAAATCCATTCCGATTTTGTCAATTTCATCAAGGCAAAAAACAGGATTTATAGTGCCAGCCTTTTTCATGCCCTGGATAATTTTCCCAGGGAGAGCTCCCACATAGGTTCTTCTATGCCCTCTAATTTCGGCTTCATCCCTAACCCCACCAAGGCTTATTCTTACAAAGCGTCTTCCTAGGGCTTTGGCAATGGATCTTGCAAGAGAGGTTTTGCCAACACCTGGGGGCCCAACAAAACACAAAATAGGCCCCTTTATTTTATCCACCAGTTTTTGCACAGCCAGATGCTCAAGAATTCTTTGTTTGGGCTTTTCAAGACCATAATGTTCCTTATTTAAAAGTTCTTCGGTTTTCACAAGATCAATAACATCTTTGGTTTTCTCATACCAGGGAAGGCTAATTAACCAGTCAATATAGTTTCTTACAACCGTTGCTTCAGCAGACATGGGAGACATAAGACTGAGTTTTTTAAACTCTTTCCAGACAATATTGGCTACATGTTTGGGAAGCTTTTTCTTTTTTATTCTCTTTTCAAGCTCAGAAAGCTCCCCTCTTCCTTCCTCTCTTTCACCAAGTTCCTTCTGAATGGCCTTAAGTTGCTCCTGAAGATAATAATCTCTCTGATGCTTTTCCATCTGCTTTTTAACCCTTTCACGAATCCGTGCTTCTGTCTTAATAATTTCAAGCTCTCCGCGAAGATACTGAAGTAGAATTTCCAACCTCTTTTTTACACTGACAGTTTCAAGTAATTTTTGCTTTTGTTCAAGACTTAAGGGGAGAAGGGCTGCCATTCTGTCAGTTAGTTCTGCAGGGTCCTCAACCTGTAGGAGATTAGAAACTGTCTCAGGATTTATTTTCTTATTATAGTGGGAATATTCCTCAAAGGCTTCTTTGCAAAGATTGGTAAGCGCAATGGTTTCCACATCAGATTCAAGGATTTCTGTTTTGATCTCCACCTCAACTTGATAGTAATCTGGGCTGGGGAGGAATCTGACAATCCTTCCTCTATTTAAGCCTTCAACAAGAATCTTGAGAGAGCCATCAGGAAGTTTAAGAAGCTGCACAATTTTACAAAGTGTTCCCACTTTATAGATATCTTTCTCTTCGGGATTGTCCTGTTTGGGATCCTTCTGAGAAGAAAGGAAAATCAATTTATTTCCGCGATAGGCAGCTTCAATGGCAAGAATGCTTTTTACCCTTCCAATAAAGAGAGGGACTGCGGTGTTGGGAAAGATTACAATCTCTCTTAAAGGTAAAAGCGGATAAACCTGCAAAGTTTCTTTTTTTTCAAGTAATTCCATGCTAAATCTACCCCTCCTTTACTTTCTTTTTACTATTAAAAATTAAGATGGGTCTTTCTTTTTTCAAGACAACCTCCTTAGTAATCACACATTCTTTGACATCCCTAAGGGAGGGGATCTCATACATTACATCTACCATAATCTCTTCAATGATTGCTCTTAGACCTCTTGCTCCTGTTTTCCTTTTATAGGCCTCCTCTGCAATAGCCCTTAAGGCCTCTTCTGTAAATTTAAGCTCAACTCCATCCATCTCCATCAATTTCTGATATTGCTTGACAACAGAGTTTTTCGGCTCAACCAAAATCTTTACAAGATCATCTACACTCAACTCATCAAGGGTTGCAACCACTGGTAATCTTCCTACAAATTCAGGAATAAAACCAAATTTTATGAGGTCTTCAGGTTGAACCTGAGAGAGAATTTCTCCAAGGGTTAAATCTTTGGTTTTCTTTATTTCCGCTCCGAAGCCGATGGAGCCTTTGCCAAGCCTTTTCTTTATAATTTCTTCAAGGCCGACAAAGGCACCTCCGCAAATAAAAAGGATATTTGAAGTGTCCATGCGAATGTATTCCTGCTGAGGGTGTTTCCTTCCGCCTTTGGGGGGGATGTTAGCAATGGTACCCTCAAGAATCTTTAAAAGGGCCTGTTGAACCCCCTCACCTGAAACATCCCTGGTAATGGAAGGGGAGTCACTTTTTCTGGCAATTTTATCAATCTCATCAATATAAACTATTCCCTTTTGAGCAAGTTCGATATCAAAGTTTGCTGCCTGAAGTAAATAGAGAAGAATATTTTCCACATCTTCTCCCACATAGCCTGCTTCTGTAAGGGGGGTTGCATCAGCAATGGTAAAGGGAACCTTTAAAAACCTTGCTAAAGTTTGGGCAAGAAGGGTTTTTCCTGAGCCTGTTGGGCCAATAAGAAGAATATTAGTTTTTTGAATCTCTACATCTTCTTTCTTTTTGTTAAATTTCTTTTCTCTTTCAATTCTTTTATAATGATTATAAACTGCAACTGAAAGAATTTTTTTGGCCCGCTCCTGACCCACCACATATTGGTCTAAATAGGCTTTAATTTCTGCAGGTTTGGGAAGACTTGTCTCTTCTTCTGTCTGATTTAATCTTTCATACTCCTCTTCAAGAATTTCATTACATAATTCTACACATTCATTGCAAATATAAGCTGAAGACCCTGCAATGAGTTTTAAAACCTCTCTTTGACTTTTACCACAAAAGGAACACCTTGGTTCATCCTTTCTCATCTTACTTTACCTCTCTTTTTTCTAAAATTTTATCAATAAGCCCGTAAGAAAGGGCCTCCTCTGCTGACATGTAAAAATCCCTTTCTGTGTCCTGACGAATTTTTTCTTTGTCCTGGCCGGTATGTTTGGAAAGAATTTCGTTTAGAATTTCTCTGAGTCTTAAGATTTCTTTTGCCTGGATTTCAACCTCCGTTGCCTGCCCTTGGAAAGCCCCAATGGGTTGATGAAGCATAATTCTTGAATGCTTTAGGGCATATCTTTTTCCTTTGGCCCCGGCTGCTAAGAGAACTGCAGCCATGCTCGCTGCCTGACCAACACAGATGGTGCAAACATCAGGTTTAATGTATTGCATGGTATCATATATGGCTAGCCCTGCTGTTACAAGCCCTCCTGGTGAATTGATATAAAGCATAATATCCTTGTCAGGATCTTCTGCTTCAAGAAAAAGAAGTTGAGCAATGACAAGGTTAGCTACATGTTCATCAATGGCGGTTCCAAGAAAGATAATTCTCTCCTTTAAAAGTCTTGAATAGATATCATAAGCCCTTTCTGTTCTTCCGGTCTGTTCAATTACAATGGGCACATAAAAACTCATATCTTAATTCTCCTTATAAATAGGTTTAGAATTTTCCACCAAAAATTTCATAACCCTTTCTGCAAGCATCTTTGGTAAAATATTATAATAAACAATCCGGCTTGCTTCTTCAAGGGAAACCAGAAGCCCCTTATGAATGGTCTCAATCTGTTTGCGAATTTCCTCTTCGGATATCTCGATACCCTCATTTTCTGCTATTTTTTCAAGAAGGATTTCCTCTTTGGCAAGCTTTTCTGCAACGGGATAAAGCCTTTCCCTTAACTTCACAAAGGAAAGCTGCATTTTTTCAAAGCTCAATCCCTCCCTTTCAAGGGATTCTCTCAATTGCTCAACAAGCTGATAGAATTTAAGTTCCACATATCTTTCTGGAACGGGAAAATCAACTTTTTCAAGAATTTTTTCGAGAAGCTTTTCACGGTATTGATTTTCATTTTTTCTTTCTTTATCTTTAAGAAGCCTATCTTTTATAAGTTCCCTTAATTTTTCTACAGATTCAACCCCAAGATTTAAATTCTTTACAAAGTCGTCGGTAAGTTCCTGAAGCTCCCTCTTATAAACCTCTTTTACCTCAATTTCGTATCTTACCTTTTTTCCTGCAAGAAGTGGATTTAGGGCATCTTCGGGATATTCCACTTCAACGGTTAGTCTATCTCCTGGCTTTTTTCCTATTAAAGCCTTTTCAACGGTTTCATTGAATTCTCCTGTTCCTACATCAATAAAGAGGGCCTCTGCCTGATGGCCGGGAATGAGATTTTCTCCGTCATAGGCAGAAAAGGCAATTACCACGGCATATCTTTCTTCAATAGGGTCTTCGGTTTTTTTGAGTTCTGAAAAGGAATATCTTATTTCCTGAAGCATTCTTTCCACTTCTTCGTCACTCACTTCGTCTTTTTCTCTTTCAACCTCAAGTCCAAGGTAGTCCTCTTTTTTAAGTTCAAATTCCGGGCGAATTTCAACTAAGACGGTGTAATTAAAGGGTTCCCCTTCAGCAAGCCTTTCCACATTCTCAACCCTCGGTCTGAGTAAAGGTTCAAGCCCCTTTTCTTCAAGGGCTTTGGGAAGGGTTTTTTCAATAAGCCTTTCAATACCCCTTTCTTCAATCTCCTCTTTGAAGAGCTTTTTAATCAAATAAAGAGGAGCCTTTCCCTCACGAAATCCCTTTAATTTAGCCCTCTTTCGTATTTCAGAGGATACCTCTTCGAGAACCTTGTTAACCTCCTCTGGTGGAATTTCAATTTTCAAAAGTTTCTCAACGGGGCTTTTTTCTTCCACCTCAAGCCGCATATCCTCCTCTCCTTTCTTAAATTTTTAACTTAACGATACCTTAATTTTTGTTTTTTACAACCAAAAGGAAAAGCTGTGCAAAATAATTGCATATCTTTAGTTCAGGCAAAAATTCAATGACTAATGAGCCAAAGATCTGCAGGGGCTTACGAAGAAATCAACAGGTTAATAATCGCGGGATTTAGCCCTTTTCATTTCTTTTCAACTCAAGAGTTCAATCCACCGCTTCCTTTAAACAACGGAAAAATGTTTTCTAATGATCTATCATGGTTAACTTGTTATTTAGATTTTATGTGATATAAATAGTTGGTATGTTTAAGGGAACAACCATTGTTGCGGTAAAAAGGGATGGGAAGGTGGCCATGGCTGGAGATGGCCAGGTCACCTTTGGAAATACAGTGCTAAAACATCGGGCCAAAAAAATAAGAAGGCTTTATAAGGGACAAGTTTTGGTTGGTTTTGCTGGAGCAACAGCTGATGCTCTAACCCTTTTTGAACGCTTAGAAAAAAAACTTGAATCCTATAGCGGGCAACTTTTAAGGGCAGCTGTTGAGCTTGCTAAAGACTGGAGAACCGATAAAATTTTGAGGCGTCTTGAGGCCTTTTTAATTGCCGCAGATAAGGAGCATCTTCTTCTCATTTCAGGGGCTGGCGATGTGGTTGAGCCCGATGAGGAGGTCATTGCCATAGGGTCTGGAGGTCCCATGGCTCTTGCTTCTGCAAAGGCCCTTTTAAGACATACCAACCTTTCTGCTAAGGAAATTGCCGAAATTTCCTTAAGAATCGCAAGTGAAATCTGTATTTACACCAATTCAGAAATAATTGTTGAGGAGCTTTAGTAATATGGAAAGAGAGCTTACTCCAAGGGAAATAGTTGCAGAACTTGATAGATACATTGTGGGGCAGATTAGGGCCAAAAAAGCTGTAGCTATTGCTCTAAGAAATCGCTGGAGAAGAAGGCAACTCAAAGGCCCCATAAAAGACGAAGTTTATCCCAAAAATATTCTCATGATTGGTCCTACAGGAGTTGGAAAAACAGAAATAGCAAGAAGGCTTGCAAAACTTGCCAATGCACCTTTTCTCAAAGTGGAAGCTACCAAATTTACCGAAGTGGGATATGTGGGTAGAGATGTGGAATCCATGATCAGAGACCTTACCTATGTGGCAGTCCAGATGGTAAGAGAGGAGGAGGAAAAAAAAGTTTTGGAAAAGGCAAGGGAGCTTGCTGAAGAAAGAATAATTGATTATCTTCTGCCTCAGAGCTCAACCCATATAAGTTATGATCCGCTAACCCGTGAGAAATTTCTCAAAATGTTAAGGGATGGTGCCCTAAATGAAAGGGAAATAGAAATAGAGGTTCAGTTTAAAGAAAAACAACCCACTATTGAAATTCTTGCAGCTTCAGGTCTTGAAGAAATAGAGATGCAGTTAAGGGAAATGCTTTCAACCTTTATGCCCTTTAAGGGAAGAAAAAGAAGGGTTAAGGTAAAGGAGGCCCTTGAAATTCTTACCAAAGAAGAGGCCTCTAAATTGATTGATATGGATAAGGTTATCAAAGAAGCCATTTATAGAACGGAAAATCACGGGATAATTTTTATTGATGAGATTGATAAAATTGCAAGCAGAGGAGAGGCTTACGGCCCTGATGTTTCAAGAGAGGGAGTTCAAAGGGATCTTTTGCCCATTGTTGAGGGAACCACAGTTAATACCCGTTATGGAATGGTGAGAACTGACTATATTCTTTTTATAGGAAGCGGAGCCTTTCATATTGCCAAGCCTTCTGATTTAATTCCTGAACTTCAGGGGCGTTTTCCCATAAGGGTGGAACTTGATCCATTAACCAAAGAAGATTTTATTAGAATCCTAACAGAACCAGAAAATGCTATTCTCAAACAATATCAGGCCCTTATTGCCACAGAGGGAGTAGAACTTGAATTTACCAAAGAGGCTATTGAGGAGATGGCCGAGATTGCCTATCAAATCAATCAAAAGATGGAAAACATAGGTGCAAGAAGGCTTTACACCGTGGTAGAGAAAGTGCTTGAAGATATTTCCTTTGAAGCCCCTGATATTGCTCCAACGAAAATTGTTATTACCCCTGAATATGTAAGGGAAAAACTCTCAGATATTCTTGAAAAGGAAGAACTCATGAAATTTGTCTTGTAAAGAATGTCCTCAAAAAGAGCCCTATTTTTTGCAGGAATTGTTGGAAATATTCTTGAATGGTATGACTTCATTATTTACGGTTATTTCGCAAGCATTTTTGCCAAATTTTTCTTTCCAGTTTCTGATCCTGCTGTTTCCTTAATCTTAAGTTTTTCAGCCTTTGCAGTGGGATTTTTTGCAAGACCCCTTGGTGCCCTTTTTATTGGTTATATCGGAGATAAAAAAGGAAGAAAACCTGCCCTCCTTGTCTCCATAATTCTTATGGCAATCCCTTCTATTTTTATGATGTTTCTTCCAACCTATTATTCCATTGGTATTCTTGCTCCCTTAATATTAACTTTGCTGCGAATTTTTCAGGGATTTTCCGCAGGGGGAGAATACACAACCTCAGTTGCCTTTCTTTTAGAACACAGCCCAAAAGACCGGCGTGCCCTCTGGAGCAGTGTTAATCTTTTCGGTGCTATTTTTGGAATATTACTTGGTTCCTTTTCTGCAACCCTTCTTCATCATTTTTTATCAAAGGAGGCCCTTCAAAGCTATGGCTGGAGAATAGCCTATCTTCCAACCCTCCTTTTGGCTTACGTTGGGTATGTAATAAGAAAACACACCTACGAAACACCAGCTTTTATAAAAGAAAGGCTTTCACCTATGAAGGGCTTCCCCCTTGTTCAAGCCTTAAAAGAATATCCCAGAGCCTTTTTTTTGACCCTCGTTTTGTCAATGGTTCAGGGAGTAGCCTTTTACATTCTCTTTGTATATCTTGCCACCTATTTTTCCAGATATTTTGGAATTTCCTCGGATAAAGCCCTTTTCTCAAATACTTTGGCTATGGCTCTTTTAAACCTCCTTATATTACCCTGTGCCTATCTTTCAGATCTCTTCGGAAGAAAACCCTTCTTTATTTTTTCCCTCTTTCTTTATTCCGTTCTTTCCTTCCCTTTAATTTATTTTCTTGTCCCTAAAGGATACTCCTATATGCTTTTTTCTCATCTTGTTCTTGCAACAGTTTCAGGCTTCTTTATGAGTATCCTTCCTGTAACCCTTGCAGAGCTTTTTCCTGTCAAAATTAGAAGCACCTCTTTTTCTGTGCTTTACAATATTTCTCTTGCTCTTTTTGGTGGAACCGCTCCGATGATTGCTACCTATTTCATTGAAAAAAAAGGAATTTTAAGTTTTCCAGGTCTTTATCTTT
>DJWK01000019.1:0-17270 GCA_002441555.1 Thermodesulfobacteriaceae bacterium UBA6232 | reverse complement strand
CTTTTGGTTATTTTTATTTTTAAAAGAGTTCCGGGAAGAACTTCAGCCCTTCCGTTAATCACATAGGTAACTCCGTCAATCTCTGGTGCCTGAATCCTTGAAATCCCATAAGGCCTTCCCCTTAAATCCTCACCGAGGATTAAAACTTCCTCTTCCTTTCCAACCCTTGCTTTAAGCCTCAGTTTGGTAATTTCCCGTTGTAACTTCAAAACCAATTTTTTCCGTCTTATCTTTTCTTTATAGGGAATTTTTCCTTCCATTTGAGAAGCTTCTGTTCCCTCCTCAGCATAAAAGGGAAATACTCCTAAATAATCAAAAGAAGCCTCTTTTAGAAACTCAAGAAGAAAATTAAAAGCCTCTTCGCTCTCCCCTGGAAAGCCAACAATTATGCTTGTGCGAATGGAAGAATTTGGATTTAAGGTTCTGATTTTTTTAATTATATTTAAGACCTTTTCCGGGCCATATCCCCTTTTCATTTTTTTTAAGATTTCTGGATGGGCATGCTGAATGGGTATATCAAAGTAGGGAAGAACCTTGGATATGCTCAAAAGCTTTTCAAGAATTTGAGAATTAAGGTGAAGTGGATGTAAATAGAGGAGTCTTATTCTGAAATCATAAGGGAGGGCTGAAAGCTTTTCAAGAAAATAAATTAGCCCATCTTTTAAACCCAGATCTTTTCCGTAAAAGGTAATATCCTGCCCTACAATAATTAGTTCCTTTATGCCCCTTTGGAGAAGGGTATTTGCCTCTCTTAAAAGCAAATCCAAGGGTTTGCTTCGGAATCTACCTCTAATTTTGGGGATGGTGCAATAACTGCAAGCGTGATTACATCCTTCAGAGATTTTTAAATAGGCATAAAAGGGGCTTTCTGTCAAAACTCTATCTTCAGGCTCTACCTTGGAAAAATGTAAAAAGGGTTCAATTCCGTAAAATTCATCCACTTCAGGAAGAAGTTTTTTTAATTCGTCAATTTTATAACGGGCGGGCAAACATCCTGAAACCACAAGCCTTTGAAAGGGTTTTTTGAGACTTCCCAGCTCAAGAATATGATCAAGGGCCTCTTCAACTGCTGGTCTTATGAAGGCACAGGTATTTACCCAGAGAAGATCAGCCTCTTTTGGATCAAGGGTGTAGCTATAACCTTTCTGGCTTAGAAGATAAAGAAGCTTTTCAAAGTCACACTTATTTTTTGGACACCCAAGGCTAACGGGATAAACCTTTTTAGACATTTTTGATTTGGGCTATTTCATTTCCCTCTTTGAGATAAATGAGTTTTGTTTTAAAAATAGAAAGGTCCTTATCATCAATCCAGGCATAGGAAACAATGATTATAGTGTCTCCCACTTCTCCGAGCCTTGCTGCAGCCCCGTTAAGAATGACCTCTCCCTTTTCTCCAGGGATAAGATAGGTCTCAAAACGGGCACCGTTATTGAGATTATATATCCAGACAGCCTCATAAGGAAGAAGCCCTGCCTTTTCCATAATTTCAGCATCAAGGGTAAGGCTTCCTTCATATTGAAGGTTTTTTCCAGTAATTACCGCATTGTGGATTTTTACCTTTAAAAATTTGCGATACATAACTGAAACCTCCTTTAAGGTTTAACCAATCTGTTATCAATTAAACGGGTTTTTCCAACAAAGACAGCAAGGGCAATAAGAACAGGCCCCTTAATCTCTGCAACGCTTTCCAGGGTTTCAGGATCAACTATTTCAACATACTGCACTTTATTATGGGGAAACTTTTCAAGGTAATCCCTTATAAGGGTTTTCACCCTTTCAGCATCCCTTTCCCCGTCATGAATTATTCTTTCAGCCATTTTTAGGGATTGATAAAGGGCCACAGCCGAATGCCTTTCTTCTTCGCTTAAGTAAGCATTTCGCGAACTCATGGCAAGCCCTGCTTCTTCTCTAACGATGGGATGGGGAATTATTTCTACATCCAAATTTAAATCCTTTACCATCTGTTGAATTACCTTCAATTGTTGATAATCCTTTTCTCCAAAAACAGCAATATCGGGTTTTACAATATTGAAAAGTTTTAGAACCACCGTGGTAACCCCTTTGAAGTGCCCAGGTCTGAAAGCTCCGCAAAGTCCTTGAGTTAAGCGGGTTACCTCAACATAGGTCTGATAATCTGGAGGATACATCTCCTTGTCATCAGGCACAAAAACCACATCCACCCCCTCTTTTTCAAGAAGAGAAAAATCCCTTTCAAGATCCCTTGGATAAACATGGTAATCCTCGCTGGGGCCAAATTGAAGGGGATTTACGAAGATGCTTACAACCACACGGTCAGCCCTCTTTTTCGCAAGCCTTACAAGACTTAAATGGCCCTCATGGAGATAACCCATTGTAGGTACAAAGCCAATGGTCTCCCCCTTTTTTTTGAAGAAGGCACTTTTTTCTTTCATATCAGAAATACTTTTAATTACTTCCATAGATACTCTCTTTTCAAATATTTCGGTTCAATCACAAGATGAAGGTTTTTAAGAAAAATTTCTTTAAGGTTTTTTTCATTTTCAAGGGTGCCATCAGGATGAGAAATTAAGTTTTTATTTAATCTTCCTTTAATCCATTCTTTAAAGGTTAAAATTTTTAAACCCGAAGCCTTTTCCAAAACATGAAAATACCAATAAGTTTCATTATTTATTTTTAAATATAATTCACCTTCCCAGAAATCCAAAGGTTTAACTCTAACAGGGTAGGCAAGCTTTTTAAGAATTTCAAATAAAGGTTTGGATGAGTTTATGAGAAAGACTTTTTGACCTGGTTTTAAGTAAGAAAGAAGGGTTTTTAGATCTTTATTACTTAAGGCAATACATCCCTGAGTCCAGTTAAGATCTCTTTTTCCCTTTTCTATTTTGGCAGGGCCTCCTCCGTGGATCCCTATGTTATTACCAAGATGGTCAAGTTTTGAGGTGTTTTCAGGCTTTAATTCCTTTCTAAAATAAGCCCATGAGAGATCATTCTCATTGGGATAGGATAGCTCAACAAAATAAAAATAACTTTGAGAAGGTCTTATGCTTTTAATTTTATAAATTCCTTCAGGGGTAAGGAAATCCCCTTTTTTAGTTTTGAAAAGGGAACTTTTTAATCCATATCCAGCCTCAAAGGATTGAAGGATTTCCCCCTTTTCCTTTATTTCTAACCTGTAAAAAGCTTTATCAAAAACCAGATAGAGGTTTTCCGCAGAAAGAGCCTTAACATTATTGAGAATTAAAATAATTATAATTAATAAGGTATAAAGCAAACCTTTAAACATAAGAAATGCTAATAAAGATTAAATTTTGAATTTTTTAAGTTAAAACTTAGCAACCCTCAATCTTTTTTAAAGGCTTAGAAGTACGGGGAATACTTTCAAAAGCTTTTGTGATATCACTATCAGAGAGATTTTTGTGGTAAGCCCTTTTGGGAGATCTATTTTTGAGATAATTGGCAAGCTCAGCTCCTGAAGAAAAACCAAGGGGAAGAATTTTTTCTGAAAGCTTTGTAAGATCGCCGTGGCATTTAAGACAAGAAAGCTTACCAGAAGCCTCCTCAGTTTTTTGAGCAACCCTTTGGGTAGAATCCTCTATCTTTTTGCTTTCTTGAATCACCTTTTCAGTCTTGAGAGGAGTTTTTGTTGGTTTTTGACTTTCCTGTGAGGCTTCTTTGGTCTGTGGTTCTTCTTTTATAGTTTGATTAACCATTTCACTTTGGGTTTTACCCTCAGATGGAGCTTTTTCTTGCTTTTTACATCCATAAAAACTTCCTAAGGCTAAAAAAAGAGAAAAACCTATAACTGCAAGTTTTTTCATAAGGCCCTCCTTCCTGCAAATTTTTTAAAAAAATAAATAATATAAAAAGAAAGGGATTTGTCAAACCTAATTTGAAATATCTAATTTTTGCAGTAATTTTATAGCTGAAATGGAAAGGGATCTTGCGGTGGTTTTGCTAAGCAGTGGAATGGATAGTGCCGTTTGTGCAAGCATTGCGAAAAAAAATTACCGCCTTGCCTTTCTCCATGTGCAATATGGCCAAAAAAGTGCAGAAAAAGAATTGGAATGCTTTCAGAAACTTTGTGAGTTTTTTAATCCTGAAAAAGTCTTAATTGCAGAGGCTCCCTTTTTGAAAAAAATCGGTGGATCAAGTCTTGTCTCTGAAGAGCTTCCCATCCCGGAAGAGGAGGAAGTGGGAATCCCCTCAACTTATGTTCCCTTTAGGAACGGAATATTTTTAAGTATTGCAGCCTCCTGGGCAGAAGCTATAGGGGCTAAAAAGATTTTTATAGGGGTAAATCAGGTGGATTTTTCAGGATACCCCGATTGCAGGGACTCCTTTATAAAAGCCTTTAATCAGGCCATAAAGGAGGGAACCAAACCAGAGACCCAGATTGAGATAGAAGCCCCTCTTCTTTATTTAAGCAAAAAAGAAATAGTTCGTCTTGGTGTGAAACTTGGAACACCCTTTGAACTTACCTGGTCCTGTTACAAAAATACCGAGGTTGCCTGCGGAAGATGTGCTTCATGCAGATTAAGACTTCAAGCCTTTAAAGAAGCAGGTATTAAAGATCCCCTTTCCTATCAAGATAAATGAAAAAATTTGTTTGTAAAAAATGCGGTTTTTGTTGCAAAGGAGAAAGTACAGTTTCTCTCTCTGAAAAGGAAATTCTTAAAATTGCAGAGTATCTTGGAATTTCAAGGGAAGAGTTTTTGGAAAACTACACCATTAAAAAGGAAGAAAAACGTATTGAAATGAAGATAGTTGAGGGATATTGCATTTTTTATGATAAAAGGGAGGGGGTCTGTAAAATCCATCCCGTAAAACCCGAAAAATGCAAAGAATGGCCTTTAGTTCCTGCGCTTTTCAGGGATGAAGAAAATTTTTTAATTATAAAAGAATCTTGCATAGGATTAAAGGATTTTACTTTTAATGATGTTATCAATTTAAAGCTTGAAAAATTTTGAAATAGTTCTAAAATTGAATTAACAATGATAGAGTTAAATACGAAAATTAATTTATAGGAGGGGAAAAAATGGAAAAGCTTCAAAAAATTGATTATTATAAAAAACTCGGATTAAAGATTACACCTCAGAGGCTTGCTATTCTTGAATATTTAGAGAATAATCGTGAGCACCCCTCTGCAGAGGATATTTATAATGCCCTAAAGGAACGTTTTCCAAGTATGTCTTTTGCTACAGTTTATAACACTCTCGAAGTCCTTATGGAAAAAGGGCTGATAAAAGAAATTGGTATTGATAGCAGTAAAAAAAGGTTTGATCCTGTGGTTCACCCTCATCATCATTTTATTTGTAGGAAATGCGGACATATTCTTGATGTGGAAAAAGATTTCGATATAATCATTCCTCAAGAACTTAGTGAATGTAAAATACTTGATTTTCAGGTGGTTTTTTCAGGGCTTTGTCCTGAATGTAAAGAAGATTAAAAGGAGGCTTTATGAAGATAGGTTTTATTGGTCTTGGGAATCTTGGAAAAGAAATTGCAAAAAGAATAATTCAGGGTGGTTTTTCTTTACAGGTCTGGAATAGAACTCCTGATAAAGGAAAGGACTTGGGTGTTGAAATTGCCAAAAATCTGGAGGATCTTGCCAACGCTTGCGATCCTATTTTTGTAATTGTTTTTGACAGCTCTGCTTCAAAGGAGGTTATTTTCGGCGAAAAAGGCCTTATTAAAGGTGAGCTTTCCGGAAAAACCATTATTGATATGACCACCAATGATCCCGCTTATGTCAGGGAAGCTGAAAAAAGACTGAAAGAAATCGGTGCATATTACATTGATGCTCCGGTTCTCGGTAGTGTAATCCCCGCAAGAAAAGGAGAACTAACCCTTTTACTTGGCGGTGTTAAAGAAAAGACAGAGGCATACAAGGAGATTTATCAGACCTTTGCTAAAAATATTTATTATGTAGGAGAGGCGGGAAAGGCAAGTGAGCTCAAACTGATTAATAATTTTATTCTTGGAACTTTCATGGAGGCTATTTCAGAGGCTCTATCTCTTGGAGAAAAGCTGGGATTTTCAAAGGATTTACTTCTTGAAGTGCTTGGAAATGGTGCAGCGAAATCCATGATTCTTGAGGTAAAAAAACAAAAGCTTCTTGAGGAGGATTTTTCCACCCATTTCAGTGCAGATCTTATGTATAAAGATCTTTATTATTTGATGAAACTTCTTAAAGAAAAAGGGGAGATTTCTTTTACAGCTTCAACTATAAAGGAGTTATATGGCCTGGTAAAAAAGAAAGGTCTTGGTTCACAAGATTTTTCAGTAATTTACAAGGTTCTTAAAGAATTGTAGCTTTTTAAAGGGCTCTTGACAAAGTTTTTATAGGTAGTTATTTTTATAATGAATTAATGTGGGCCCGTAGCTCAGCTGGTTAGAGCCACCGGCTCATAACCGGAAGGTCCCAGGTTCGAGTCCTGGCGGGCCCATAAATAAAATTTATGTCTCTTAAAGTTAAAGACTTTTATCAATTTCTTGAAAGCCTTGCTCCTTTAAGAATAGCCGAAAAGAAAGACATAAACGGTTTACAGCTCGGATCTTTTGAGGCCGAGGTATCAGGAATAATTCTTGCTATTAACCCTATTCTTCAGGTTTTCAAAGAGGCCGTAAAAAAGGGATGCAATTTGATTATTACTCATCATCCCCTTTTCTATCAGCCCCTTTACTCTATTAATCAAGAAGAGTCACCAGGGAAACTTATCTATTTTGCCATTGAAAATAAGCTAAATTTACTTTCTTGGCATACCCCTCTTGATAAGGTGCCTTTTGGAGTGAGTGAGGCCCTTGCAAAAGCTTTAAATCTTGAAACTTCAGATTTTATTATTGAGGAAGAAGGATATGGTTATGGAAAGGTGGTAAATTTAAAAAAATGTGTTAAGCTTGAAGCCCTGGCAAAGAAGGTGAAAAAAATACTAAAAAGCTGGGTAATGCTTGTAGGTGATCCTGAGAAGGAGATAGAAAAGGTAGCCCTTTGTGGTGGCTCAGGAGGATTTTTAAAGGATTATCTTAAGAAAAAGGGAATAAATACTTTAATAACTTCAGATGTAAAGTATCATCAGGCCCTTTCAGCCCTTGAAGAGGGTTTTAATTTTATTCTTATTGATCACGGGATTGCTGAATCCTTTGTTCTTGAAGTCCTAAAGGAAAAAATTGAAAATTTTATAAGGGAAAGAAAGGAAGATTTAAAAATTTATGTTTATAAAGAAGAGAGTCCTTATAAAATTGTCTGAGAGGGGAGGGGACAATGCAAGAAGATATAGCACGATTAATAGAACTTCAAAAAATTGACCTTGAAATTTTAAAATTAGAAAGGTCAATTGCAGAGATTCCTCAAGAGCTTAAAAAAGCCAAAAAAGAAAGTGAAATCCTCAAAGAAAAAATAAATATTCTTGAAAAGACCATAGAAGAAAAGGATAAACAAAAAAATCTCTTTGAAGAGGAGCTTAAAGAGGAGCAAAAAAGACTTAAACAAACCCAGGCAAGGCTTACACAGATTCGCGGTTCTAGGGATTATCAAATTCTTCTGAGAGAAATTGAAGAGATGAAAAAGACCATTCGTTTAAAGGAAGATGAGATTCTCAAGCTTATGGAGGAAATTGAAAAGTTAGAAAAGGAAAGGGATAATCTTAAAGCCCAGCTTGAAAAGGTTCAGGAAGTGCTTGATGAGGAAACAAAAAAATTTGAAAAATTCTGTGAAGAGATAAATGCTGAAAAGGAAAAACTTCTTAAGAAAAGAAGCGAGATAGCAGGAAAAATTTCGGGGGGAATACTTAAAAAATATGAAGTTATCAGACAGAAAAAGGGCGGTATTGGGATTGCAGCAGTGGAGAATGGCGTGTGTGAGGGGTGTTTTATGTCTGTTCCTCCTCAACTTTATAATGAGCTTCAAAAGGATAATCGTTTCTACGAATGCCCTCACTGTAAAAGAATAATTTACTATAAGAGGATTTATCATAAAGAAGAGGAATTTCTCCCCGAAAATTCATAAGATTTCAATGATTTTCAAAATCAAGGAAAATTCTCAAAACCTTGACAATGTCTTAAAAGAGGTAGCCCTTTTACTTAAAAAGGGAAAAGTAGGAGCTATTCCAACAGAGACTTTTTATGGGCTTTCTGCCAATCCTTTTTCTGAGGAGGCTTTAAAGCGCCTTTTTTATCTTAAAAAAAGGGAACCAGATAAGCCCATTTTACTGTTGCTTTCATCCCTTGATGATTTAACAAGGGTTTGTGCAAGAATTCCAGGTATTGCTTTAAAGCTTATCAAAGCCTTTTGGCCTGGGCCTTTAACCTTGGTTTTGCCTGCCAAAAGGGGGTTGTCTTCTCTTTTGACAGCTGGAACTAATACCATTGGAGTTAGGCTTTCTTCCTGTGAATTAACCCGAAAGATTGCAAGAGCCTTTGGCGGACCCATTACCGGAACAAGTGCCAACATAAGTGGAAGGCCACCTTGTAAAACCGCAGAAGAGGTTTTAAGGGAGATCCCTGAAATAGATTTCGTAGTAGATGCTGGAGAAACAAAAGGTGATAAACCTTCAACTGTGATAGAGATCTTAGAAAAAGATATAAGATTAATTAGGGAAGGAGCCATTGCCTTTGAAGAGATTATGAGAATTGTAGGAGAGAAAAAAGGAGAGGTTTAAAAATGAAGATAGCAGTTTGCGGAAAGGGTGGGGTAGGGAAAAGCACAGTGGCTGCCCTTTTGATAAAGAGTTTTCTTGAGGGTGGGTACAGAGTTCTTGCTATTGATGCCGATCCAAGTCCGCATCTTGCAAGGCTTCTTGAGATAAAAGAAAAAATTACTCCCATAGCAGAAATGACTGATCTTTTAGCTGAAAGAGCTGAAAAATCAGGTCCCTATTACACCCTTAATCCCAAAATTGATGACTTGCCCGAAAAGTTTATGTATAAAAGGAACGGGCTTAATTTGATGGTGCTTGGTGCCATAAGAACTGCTGGAGGAGGATGCGCCTGTCCTGAACAGACTGTTTTAAGAAGGCTTCTTACTTATTTACTTCTTACCTCAAGAGATGTGGTGATTGTGGATATGGAGGCGGGAGTTGAACACTTTGGCAGAGCAACTGTTGCGCCCATTGATATGCTTCTTATTATAACCCTTCCTCAAAGGGGAAGTGTTGAAACCACCCATCAGATTTTAAAGCTTGCTAAAGAATTGAATCTTGAGAAGGTCTATGTGGTTGGCAACCGTGTAAAAGATGAGCATCAAGAAGTTTTTTTAAAAAGAGAATTTGGAGAAAGATATCTAATTTCCCTTCCCGGAGATGAAGATTTTGAAAGGAGAGAGTTTGAGGGAGAGGGGCTTTTGGATTATAATGGACCTGTTTATCAAAAGATAAAAGAACTCAAGAGAAAGATCGAGGAGCTTAGCAGTGAAGCTTCCAGATGTGCAAAGTCTTGAACCTTCTTACCAGCTCCCCATAGAAAAAGTTGGCATTAAGAATCTTCGTTATCCTATAAAAGTCCTTGATAGAGTAAGGGGATTTCAGGCAACCGTAGGAGAATTCAATCTTTATGTGGATCTTCCTTCCCATTTTAAAGGGACTCATATGAGTAGATTTATAGAGGTTTTGAATGAGTTTAAAGAGGAAATCCATGTGAAAAATATAAATGAAATCTTAAAAAAATTAAAAAAAAGACTTAATGCGAAATCAGCCCATCTTGAGGTTTATTTTCCCTATTTTATTGAGAAAAAAGCTCCAATAACTGGAATTCCTTCCCTAATGGAATATCAAGCCTTTATGATTGCAAGTTTATCAAAGAGAAAAACTGACCTCATTCTCGGGGTTAAAGTTCCTGTTATGACCCTTTGTCCCTGTTCAAAAAGTATAAGTGAATACGGAGCTCATAATCAAAGAGGAATTGTGACAGTTGCGATAAGATCCAAAAAATTCATCTGGCTTGAAGAGCTAATTGAAATTGCCGAAGAGAGTGCCTCTTCACCGGTATATCCCTTGTTAAAGAGACCTGATGAAAAATATGTTACCGAAAGGGCTTATGAAAATCCCAAATTTGTGGAAGATGTAGTGAGAGGTGTTGCCTCTAAGTTGTTAAAAAGAAAGGAAATTTATTGGTTTACTGTGGAAGCTGAAAATATGGAATCCATTCACGGTCATAATGCCTATGCCTGTATTACCTATCCCTTTAAAGATTATTCTTCTGAAAGTTCAATTTCCAAATAGGAATACCCACATTCATAACATTTGACATCAAGAATGTGATTAATAAGGGCCACATAAAGAGTATCTGCTCCGCATTGTTTACAAATTTCTCCGATTTTTTCTTCCTCTATAGTTTTTAAAAGATCCTCTTTCAAATCTTCGGGTATATCTGGGTCAAATAAAACTTTCATAAATCCTCCTAAAGGATTAATAATTTGATAAATTTTATGAAAAATTTTATCAAAGATTATCTAAATGTAAAGAGGATTTTTAAAAATTTTTAAAAAATTTTGCCTTTAATAAGGGTATCCCTTTCAAAATCCTTTGATTTTTCTGGAAAATCAAGGAGAAAATGGGTTCCTCGGGATTCTTTTCTTGAAAGAGCTGATTTTAGAATTAACTCGGCAACGGTGGTTATATTCTTAAGTTCCATAAGGTCCAAGTCAAGGTAAAGGCCTTTCCAGGTGCTTTCAATTTCTTCTTTTATGAAGTTTATTCTTTTTAAGGCAAACTCAAGCATTTTTACGGATCTTACAATTCCAGCAAAATCCCACATAATTTTTCTAACAAGATCCCAGTTATGAGAGATGAAGACTTTTTCCTCTTTGATTTCTTTCACTTCAGGTTCTTTAAGTTTGGGAAGCCGAGCATGGGCATTTTTAAATTCCTTATAAAGTTCTTTGATTTTGAGATAAGCTTGATGAGAAAAAACCAGAGCTTCAAGAAGTGAGTTTGAGGCAAGTCTGTTTGCTCCGTGAAGCCCTGTGCAGGCACACTCCCCTATGGCAAAAAGATTGGGAATGTCCGTTTGTCCCCAGATATTGGTTAGTATCCCACCGCAAAGATAATGAGCAGCAGGAACAACAGGAATGGGCTGAGTAGTTATATCAATTCCGAATTTAAGGCAGGTTTCATAGATATGGGGGAATCTGTTTTTTATATAATCTGAGGGTAAATGGGTAATATCAAGATAGACACATTCTCCACCGGTGCGTTTTAATTCCATGTCAATGGCACGGGTCACAATATCTCTTGGGGCAAGTTCTTTTCTTATTGGGTCATATTTGTGCATAAAGGGTTTTCCTTCTGGGTTTAAAAGAATTCCTCCCTCACCTCTAAGGGCCTCACTTATAAGAAAGTTTTTGGCTTTGGGATGATAAAGGCAGGTGGGATGAAACTGAAAAAATTCCATATTGGCAATAGTAACTCCTGCAAGATAAGCAAGGGCAATTCCATCTCCTGTGGCTGTATCAGGATTACTGGTATAAAGATATACCTTTCCAGCTCCACCTGTGCAAAGAGCTACCACCGGGGATATAAAAATCTTCACTTTGGAGTGGATTAAATCAAGAACCAGGGCCCCAACAACCCTGCAGGCCTCTGGAGAACAATCCCTATCAAGGATAAGATCCACTACAAAGTGGTTTTCAAGAATGAGAATGTTAGAGGATTGAAGGACCCTTTCTATTAGTGCCCTTTCAATAGCCCTTCCCGTATAGTCCCCCACATGGAGAATTCTTTTTCTTGAATGGCCTCCTTCAAGGGTTAGATGAAATCTTTTAGGGTCCTTAGGGTCTTTATCAAATTCCACTCCCCATTCAATGAGTTCTTTTATTCTTTCAGGGGCACTTTTGACTACAAGTTCCACCACTTCAGGTTTACATAGGCCGTCTCCTGCAATAAGGGTGTCCTGAATGTGGAGATCAAAGTGGTTATCTTCGCTTTGCACACAGGCAATGCCTCCTTGGGCAAGGGCAGTTGCCGTATCAAAGGCCCTTTTTTTGGTAAGAATGGTTACCTCTCCAAGATCCTTAAGTTTTAAGGCAAGAGATAACCCTGCAATCCCTGAACCGATAATGAGAAAATCCGTTTTAATAATTTCCATAAAAGAAAGTTACTCCTCCTCCTTTTTTGGTTCATATTTTCTTTCAATAAAGTATTCAAAAAGGGCTGGACCACTTTTGAAGAAATTGGGTGAAGCATAGGCGGTTTTTTCACAGAATTTTATGTCTCCCTTTTTTTCAGTATGGAGGGCTGAATCAAAGATAACCCAGGGAACGGGTTTTATGGAATGAGTTCTTATAGGAATGGGAGTTAGATGATCGCAACAAACAAGGATTCTAAAGTTATCTGTAACCTCTGGAAGCCTTTCAAGGAGATATCTTACAATTCTTCTATCAAAGTCATCAATGGCTTTGATTTTTAATTCAAGATTTCCTTCGTGGCTTGCTTCATCAGGGGCTTCCACATGGATGAGAAGAAAATCACACTCTTTAAGGGCTTCAATTCCGTAATCTACCTTTCCCTCGTAATTGGTATCAAGATAGCCAGTTGCTCCAGGAACCTCTATCACTTCTAATCCTGCAAGCTTTGCAAGCCCCTTTATTAAATCAACCGCTGAAATAGCAGCACCCTTTAAGCCATATTTTTCTTCAAAAGGCTCAAGATCAGGGGTTCTTCCTTGTCCCCAGGGCCAGATGGCATTGGCTGGTCTTTTATTCTCAAGCTTTCTTCTTTGATTTATGGGGTGTTTCTCAAGAATCTCAATGGCCTTGAGAATAAATTCCTTAAGGTAGGGCTCCTCATCATAGCTCTGAAAGGCAAACCAGACATTTTTTCCGATTAAATCGTGGGGAGGATAGGTATGAAGGCCTCCTGATCCTCCTCTCCAGATGAGTATATGTCTATAACTCACCCCAGGTATAATTTCAATTTTATCAGTGGCTGCCTTATGATTTATGCTGTTTATTAACTCTATGGCCTCTTCTGTGGAAATGTGTCCTGCAGAATAGTCTTCCATAATAAGTTCCTTTCCCTCAAATCTTAAAGTGACAAGATTACATCTATAAGCCACATCCTCAGGACGAAGTATTATTCCTCTTGCAGCAGCCTCAATTGGCCCCCGTCCTGTATATTTTTCCTCAGGTGGATACCCAAGAAGTCCCATAATAGCTACATCAGAGCCAGGATGCATGCTCGGAGGAACGGTCTGACAGCTTCCGATTTCACCATAACTTGCAAGAAAATCCATCCCAGGAGTTATAGCAACTTCAAGAGGAGTTTTCCCCTCAAGTTCTTTTAAAGGAAAATCCCCCATTCCGTCTCCAATAAGAAGGATATATTTTCTGGGGCCAGAAACCCATTTTTCTTCTTTTTTTGGTGTTTTGGTAGATTTTCTTTTTTTGGTTGATTTTTTTTGAGCTTCAGCCATGCCTCCCCCCTATTAATACTTACTTAAGAAATCGGGCTAAAAGAAAGGACAATTTAAAAAATAAGTAGAAAAATAGAGTTAACAAGATCTGCCCAAAAAAATCTGCAGGAGAAAAAAGAAAAGAGAGCATATAAAAACCAGCCCAAAAATAAATTTTTTTTCGGCGATATAGATCCTCTGTTATAATTTCTTCCCTGATAAGTAAAGCAAAAAGCAAGGGCATTTGAAAAATCAATGAAGAAAAAAGAACAACCTTAAGGAGAAAGAAAAGAAAAGCCGAGAGGCGAAGATTATTTTCAAAATTTTTTCCAAAATAAAGAAAAATTTTTAAAAAAAAGGGAGTTAAGAGAAAATAACCGAAGATTATTCCTAAACCAGCAAGGGAGACCGAGAGAAAAAGTAATTTTTTAAAAAGGCGTCTTTCATATTCATAGAGTTCCTCTGATAGGACCCGAAAAATTCTTATAATTAAAAAGGGAAGGGTAAGGGCAAGTGCTATATAAAAGGAAGCCCTGAGAACTACAAAAAGGGCTTCTTCAAGGCTTATAAAAACAAGGCTTTTTTCTCTGAGAAGATGAAAATAGGGAAAAAGAAGATAGGGAAAAATCTTGGGGAATAAAAAGAAAACGCAAAGCCAAGAGATAAAAAGAAAAAGTAGGTAAATAATAAGTTCCTTTCTCAGTTTAGAGAGAATTCCGAATTCGAGAATATTAGGAAGATTTACCTTGCTCATTTTCTTTGGGATCTATTTTATCAAGAAGTTTTAAAGGATCTTCAAGATCCTTTTTTATCTCTTCAATGTCCAGTTTAGTTTCTTTAATATCCTTTTCTATTTCTTCAAGCTCAAGCTCTCTTTTTAATTCATCTATAGCTTTTTTAACTTCAAGGGAAAGCCTTGCAAGAAATCTTCCAACTTCTGGTAGTTTTTCAGGCCCAAGCACAATAAGAGCCACAAGAAAGATAATCAGAGCCTCACTGAAACCTATGTTAAACACTATTCAATATACCTCCTTGGGATGGCTCTACCAAGATTACAAAATAATTCATAAGAAATGGTATTTGCAAGCTGGGCAAGTTCATCAGCAGGAACCTCTTCCCTTTCACCACCAAGGAGGATTACCTCCTCACCCAGTTTAGGGCTTTCTAATTCAGTAAGATCAAGAAAAAGAGCCTTCATAGAGATAGTTCCCACGACGGGAACCCTTTTTTTTCTGATTACAGCAAAACCTTTGTTGCTGAGTATTCGCGGATAACCATCTCCATATCCCACAGGCACAATCCCAAGTAAGGTATCCCTTTTGGCTATAAAAGTTGGCCCATAACCTGCAGATTTTCCTTTTTTTACGGTTTTAATTTCAATAATCCTTGATTTTAAGGTCATAACGGGCTTTAATTTAATATACGCCCTTGCTTTGTTTGAGGGATAAGCTCCATATAAGGCAATGCCAGGCCTTACAAGATTTCCAAGATAACCTTTATTAAAAATTAAACCGGCAGAATTGCAAAAGTGAATATATTTTGGCGAAAAACCCGCTTTTAATAGGATTTCCAAAGCTCTTTTGAAGTTTTCTATCTGTTCCTGATAAAGTTCGGACTCTGGATTTTCCGCAGAGGCAAGATGGGTCATAACTCCGGTTAATTGAAGTTGAGGATTTTCTTTTAATTTTATAAAAAGGGTCTCAAGTTCCTCAAGGGGAAGGCCGAAACGGTGCATGCCTGTCTCAACCTTTAGGTGAAATTCAAGGTTAATTCCCTTTTTAAGAGTAAAGTCTATTAGCCATTCAAGTTGAAGGAGATTGGTAACTGTGGGAATAACCCTTAAGTTTTTTATTTCTGGAAGCCAGTCTCTTTCAAAGCCCGAAAGAAGAATTAGGGGATGGATAAAACCGGCCCTACGAAGAAGCTGGGCTTCAAAGATTTCTGAAATTCCGAAACCAAAAACTCCTTCCATGGATAAGGCTTTTGCAACTTCAATAAGACCGTGCCCGTAAGCGTCATTTTTAATCACAGGAAGAATCTCAACCCCCTCAGGAAGAAGCGCTTTAAGGGCTCTTAAATTTTCCCTTAGGTGATAGAGATTTATTTCAAGAATTTTTGGCCAAAAAATGGCGGAAACCTCTTTTTCAAGATTGGGTTTTTTTGCTTTTTATATAATCTGAGGCTGAAAGTCCGGCTATACAGCCTTCACCCACCGCTTTGGCAAGTTGAAGGGGAGGCCCCGTTAAATCACCGCAGGCAAAAATACCTTCCACACTGGTTTGCATTTTTTTATCAACCTTTACATAACTGAAAGTCTCAGGATCAAGCTCAACCCCGAGAGGAGCTATAAGTTCAAGGGCACCCTTGGCACCAATTTCAATGAAAATTCCATCAACCTCAAGAATTTTTTCATCCTCCAAAATAACCCCCTTTACCTCTTCTTCTCCGAGAATATCTACAGGTTTTTGTTTAATCACCTCAACTGGAAGTCCAAAAAATTCTTCCTCCATTCCTTCTATTTCTTTAAGAGGAATAAGATAAACCTTTTCAGCAAATTGCGTTAAAGTTTTGGCACCGTGAAGAGCCGCAGAGCCGTCTCCAATTACTGCTACCCGTTTCCCCCTGTAAAACCAGGCATCGCAATCCACACAATAGGAAAGCCCTTTCCCTACGAATTGGTCTTCTCTTTTAAATATTTTCTTTTTTCTTTTAACTCCTATAGCAAGAATAAGGGCCTTGCCTTTGAATTTTTTTCCTTTTTCTGTTTCCACAAGAAAGTTTTTATCTTCAAGTATTTCAAGCTTAACGGCATCCTCTTTAAAGATTTCAGCTCCAAATTTTTCGCATTGAAATATCCCTGCCAAAAGTAATTCCTTTCCATCTATTTTTTCCTTGAAACCGAAGTAGTTTTCAATATGAGCCTGGTAAAGGGCACTTCCTTCTGGCTTTCCAAGGATGAGAACGCTGTGTTTTCTTCTTGCTGCATGAATTCCTGCCTGAAGCCCTGCAGGCCCGGCCCCAATAATGATAATATCATACTCCTTCATCTTCTTCCTCCTTTTCAGGGTGAACTTCTTCTTCCAATTCCTCTTCTTTCAATTTTATTCTATATTCTTCATAAAGCCAGTGATAAAGGTCTGCCAGTTTGCATTCTCTTGAACAAAAGGGACGATAGGGATTCCCTTTCCAAAGGGTCTTTTTCTTACAAATGGGGCATTTTATGAATTTTAGGGTATAAGCCATAGTGCCCTATCTTCAAGGGTATTAACAAGTTTTGTGGCAACAGATCCAAGAAGAAGTCCCTTAAATCCGCCTTCTCCTCTTTTACCAAAAATAATAGTTTTGTATTCTCCCTTTTTTACTTCCTTTAGTATTTTATAGACAGGACCAAGAAAGGAGGTAGTAATCTTAAAGCCAATTTTTTCTAAATTAAGCTCTTTTCCTTGAAAAAGGGGTTCAACTTTTTTGAAAAACTGAAGTTTTTCTTCTGGAAGTGGAGCATTACAAAGGTCTTTTAAAGAACCTTCCCATAAAAGAGATTTTCCAAAAAAGGAAAGAACATGTAAAAAGGTCACTTCATAATCCTTCAAAAAAGACAAAATTTCAATTACATACCTTATTACTCTTAATCCGCTCTCTCCACAATCAATGGCGCAAAGAAGTTTTTGGTTAAAATCCCCTCCTCTTATAATCCAAAGGGGCTTATCTGAGTAAAGAATTAATTTTTGAGTAAGAGATCCTGTCCAAAGAGATGCCAGCCTTCCAAGCCCTCTTTTTCCAGTAAGAACGGCAGTAAAATTTTTATTTTCTAAAAATTGAAGTATAGAGGTTGCTCTATCCCTATCAGTAAAATTAACTGTAAAATGAGGTATTACTTCAACTCTTTGAGAAAGGTATTTAACAGCCTT
>DJWK01000034.1 GCA_002441555.1 Thermodesulfobacteriaceae bacterium UBA6232 | reverse complement strand
TAGGGGGATTTTTTATGCCTGAAGGGCTTTATGCTGAAAAGGCTCTTGTAGAAAGGGTTGTTGAAAAGAAAATGCCCTCTGGCCTTACTGTGCTTTATGTGCCCTTTGAAAGGGAAAAAGTAGTTGCCGTTTATCTTTGTGTAAAGGTGGGAAGTAAATATGAATGGGATGAAGTTGCAGGGATTACCCATCTTATTGAGCACATGATTTTTAAAGGAGGAGAGGGGCAAAAACCTGGAGAGGTGGCAGGAAGGGTTGAAGAAAAGGGCGGCTATATAAATGCTTTTACCTCTTATGATCAAACCTGTTATTATGTGGTTGGCCCTGTTGAGGTTTTGGAAACAGCTCTTGATGTGCTTTCTCAGGCTGTTTTTAAGCCTTACTTTGACCCGTCAGAGCTTGAAAAGGAAAAGGAAGTGGTTGTTGAAGAAATGAAAATGCGCCTTGATAATCCCCTGATTGTCCTTTATGAAGAACTTATGAAGGCCTCCTACACCAAATATCCCTATAAAAGACCCATCATAGGCTATGAAAAATCTGTTCGCTCAGTTAAAAGGGAGGATCTCTTTTATTTTGTTGATCACTTTTATACCCCGGAAAACATGGTTTTAATTGTCACAGGAGCTGTTTCAGAGGATGAGCTAAACAAACAACTTGACAAATATTTTTCTAAGCTTCCTGAAAGAACCCTTAAAAGGGTTTCCTTTCCTGAGGAACCCTATGTGAGCGAGCCTGAACTTCGCTGGGTGGAAAGAAAGGTGAAAGAATCCTATTTTGCCTTTACCTTTCCTGCACCGTCTATTCATGATGATTCTGCTCCCCTTATGGATCTTGTTTCCGAAATTCTTGGTGGGGGAGAATCCTCAAGATTGTATTTGAAACTGAAAAGAAAGCTTAATTTGGTTAAAACTGTTTCAGCCTCGGCCTTTACTCCGGATGGACCAGGTCTTTTTGAAATAATCGGAACTGCAGATCCTGAAAATTTTCCAACAATCCTTGAGGAAACCCTAAAAGAGCTTGAAAGATTCAAAAAAGAAGGTCCCACTAAAGAGGAGCTTGAAAGGGCAAAAACCCAAGTATTGTCCACCTTCATTTATGCCCAAGAAACAGCTGAAGGGCTTTCAAGACAGCTTGCAAGTTTTCACCTCTCACGGGGAACTTATAAAGACCTTCTCTGGTATAAAGAGGTTATTGAAAAGGCAACACCTGAAGATTTACGCCTTGCTGCAGAAAAATGGTTAAATCCCCAAAAAATGGTTTCCCTTTTTCTTTCCGAAAAGGCCTCTTTTGATAAAAAAACCTATTTAGGTATTATCAAAAAAGCCCTTTCTGAAAAAGAAAAGCCCGAGGTCCTTTCCTTGGAAAATGGTCTAAAAGTTATTTTATTTCCGAGAAGGGATATTCCCACCATAGGAATGGCCATTGTTTTCCCAGGAGGCCTTCGCTTTGAAAATAAAGAAAATAATGGGGCCTTTCAGGCTCTCTCTCTTCTCTGGACAAGGGGAACAAAAAAACATTCTGCTGAAGAAATATCTGCAATTTTAGAGAGCCTTTCTGCTTCAATTAAAGGATTTTCAGGAAGAAATACCTTCGGTTTAAAGGCCCTTTCACTTTCCAATAAATTTGATACGGTCTTTGAACTTTTCAAAGAAATTCTTTTAGAACCTGCCTTTTCTCAAGAGGAAATTGAAAAGGCAAGGCCTGAACTTTTATCTCTCCTTTATCAACAGGAGGATCAACCCTTTGCCCTTTCCATCAAAGAATTTCTTGAAGGTATTTTTCCCGATCATCCTTATGGCTTAAATCAAGCGGGCTCAAAGGAATTTTACCTTACTTTTACCTCTGAAACCTTAAAAAAACTTTATTCTGAATTTGTGGCCCCTGAAAGGGCTGTCCTTGTAATCACAGGAGATTTTGATCCTGAAGAAATGAAAGACAAATTAAAAACCCTTTCTTCCCATTGGAAAAAAAGCGAGAAAAAATTAATTGAAGAAAAGGAACCTCCCAAACCCAAAGAAAAAATAAAAAGAGTTAAAAAAGAGAGCTTTCAAACCCAGATTTTGCTCGGTTTTCAAATTCCTGGATTACTTTCAAAAGATAGAATCCCCCTTGAGGTATTAAATGGAGCCCTTTCTGGCCAAGACGGAAGGCTTTTTAGAATCTTAAGAGATGAAAGGTCCCTTGCCTATGCGGTAACCTCTTTTATGCTTCTTTATCCCAAAAAATCTGTTCTCATTTTCTATATTGCCTGCTCCCCTGAAAAAGAAAAGGAGGCCATCTCTGGATTTTTTGAAATTCTCAAAGAAATCAAAGAAAAGGGATTAACAGAAGAAGAGCTTGAAAGGGCCAAGAACAGACTTCTTGGAAGACACAGAATTTCCCTTCAGAGCAATATTGCCAAAGCTGAAGATATGGCTGTAAATGAGGTTCTCGGCCTTGGATGGGATTATTCTCAAAAATACGAAGAGGAATTAAAGAAAATCTCATCAAAGGAAGTAAAGGAAGTTATAGAAAGGTATCTTGATGAAGATAAGGCCTTTTTGCTGATTCTCGGAAGGGAGGAGGCTTCTGGAAATAATAAGTAATTCCCCTGAAGAAACCAAACAATTTGGAAGAGCCCTTGCCAAATATTTAAAACCTGGTGATTTAATTCTTTTTTACGGTGACCTTGGTTCAGGGAAAACAACCTTTATTCAGGGGATTTGTGAAGGTTTAGAGGTTGATCCCGAGATTTATGTAACCAGCCCAACCTTTGCCATAGTGAATCTTTATGAAGGAAAATATCCCGTTTTTCATGTAGACCTATACAGAATTAACGAAGAAGACCTTTATGAACTTGGCATCTGGGAAAATCTTTCAACCTCAATCGTTCTAATTGAATGGGCAGAAAAACTTCCTGAAATTCCAAAATCAGATTATTTAGAAATAAAACTGGATTACCTTGATGACCCCCAGAAAAGGAAAATTATTTTAATCGGCTATGGAGAATGGTCAGAGCTCCTAAAAGAACTGGAAAGGGATGAAGAATTAAATAGATAGGGATATTTTCAAGCAGTTTTTTCATGTGTTCAAAAAAATAAAAATTTTCATAAAAACCCTGAATAATATCTTTTTGCTCAAAAAATTCTCTTAGGGCTTCAAGAACACCACCTGCAAGATAAATACCTCCAAAGGGCTGAAGGGAAACGGAAATTTCATAGCACCTTCTTCCAAGAAGTTCAAAAAATTTTTTTATAACCTTTATGGCCTCCTTTTCTCCATTTTTTGCCCTCTCTGTTATATCTTCGGGTGAAAGCTCTTTTCCCGTATAAAAGGCATACCAGTTGGAAAGGCCTCTTCCAGAAAGGGCTTCTTCATAAGTTTGGGGTTTATTTTTAGTTTTTAAAAATTTGAGAAATTCGTATTCTTCTTCATTTTGAGGTGAAAAGGGTATATGCCCACCTTCTGAAGGTAATATTTTTAGCGGATTTTTTGAAATTAAAAAAGAAAGCCCCAAACCTGTTCCAGGGGCAAGAAAAGCCTTAGGATAAGTTTTATTAGAAGGAGCTTTTTTAATTGGCTTTAAATCACTTTTCCTAAGATGAAAAACACATCCAGAAAGAGCATAAAGATCATTCACCAAGAAAATCTTTTTAAATTGAAACTCCTTCTTTATATCCTTTATGGAAATTTTCCAAGAAAGATTGGTAAGAAAGGCCTCACCCTTAATTACTGGGCCTGCAACAGCAAGTAATAAAATATTTTTCTCTTTGATAGCAGCACTCTTAAGATACTCAGAAAAAACCTTCTCAAAGGAAGAGTAATTTGAATTTATGTAAACTTTTATTTCTTTAAATTCAGATTTTATATTGGGAAGACAGACAAAGCGAGATTTTGTGCCCCCTATATCTCCAATAATAATATTATTTTTTGTCAAGACTTATTTTTTCTTGGGTTCCTCTTTTTTGGGTTGGCTTTCTGTTTTTACTCCCTTTTTTTCTTCATAGTGTTTATTAAAAAGATCCACAATAACTGGAGAAAGATCAATTCTTGGGGAGGCATAATAAATTCCAGGTTGCGTTTTTTCAAGAATTAAGTCAAATTTTTCTTTTTCAACATAGTCTTTAATAACTACTTCAAGCTCTTTGAATACAGGATCAAGAAGTTTTCTTTCGTATTCCTGCATTTCAAATTGAGCATCCTCCTGGAGGGTTTTAAGTTCTCTCAATTTTTTTTGATATTCACTCTGTTTTTTTTCTCTTACCTCTTGAGACCAGAGTTGTCCTTTCTTTTCAATTTCATCTTTTAAAGCCTCAAGCTCTTTTGTTTTTGCTTCAAGTTTTGCTTGAAGCTCCTCATATTTTTTCTGAAGTTTTTCCATAACCTCCTGTCCATACTTTGAGACATTTATAACCCTTTTTATATCAATCACACCGATTTTAACTCCCTGTGTATTAGTTTGTGCAACGGCCATGGAAATTTGAAACAATAGGAAAAGGCTTACCACTAAAAGAAGACCAGATTTTCTCATCATCTCCTTTCCTCCTCAGAAATTTTTAATAACAAAATCAACTCTTCTATTTATTGCCCAACATGATTCATCACTTTCGGTGCATAAAGGCTTCTCTTCCCCAAAACTTATTACATTAATTCTATTTTCATCTACTCCCAATTTTACAAGCACTTTTTTTACCTCAAGAGCTCTTTTCATTCCAAGGGCAAGATTGTATTCGTTGGTTCCCCTCTCATCACAATTACCCTGAAGTTCAACTTTTACACCTGGATTTTCAAGCAAATATTTGGCATTGGCTTTTATTCTATCCCACATATCATCTCTAATTGAAAAATCATCATAATCAAAGAAAATAGCAAAAAGCGGAGGGGTTGATCTTCCATATAACTTCCAGTGTTCTCTATCTCCTTTTCCTGACAATTCCTCTTTAATACCTTTTTCTTCTTCGCCTAAAACCTTTGCAAGTTCCTTTTCTTCAGGGGCCTTTGAAGGAGATATCTCCTCTTTTTTGGTTTCCACTTGAGGAGAACTTTGAGGAGCCTCTATAATAGGTGGAACTTCCTTTTTAGCACAAGAAGTAATAAAAAATAAGCCTAAAATAAACAAAATCCTCTTCATGCCTACCTCCCTTTAACTATATCCTGTCAAATCCATTTCCATCAAAAAATCGCCTAAGAGAAATTGATATTCCCTTTTAATATACTCACAAAGTTGATAAAGTAAAGTTAATTCATGAGCAATGGCCTGAGTAACCCGCACATATTCATCCTGGCTAAATTTATTTTGTAATCTTTTGCAAAAAAATTCTCTACAAAGATAGGGCCTTGCAAAAATTTTACACCCTCGTGGACCAACAAAAAAACACCTTCCAGCAACCTCCCTTTCCATTGGCATTTCTTTTCCAAGAAACCAGTTAATTAGAATAATATTAACAGTAACCTCATTTTCCAACCCTGCTTTGCAACACCCCTTTTTATCAATTACTGAACAAATATAACACTCTTCAAAGCTTTTAATTTCTTCCATTACTTTATTGGAATTTATTACCGCTTTTTCATATTCCTTTAATAGCGATTTAAAATCAATTTGTTTTTCAAAATAATCCTTCCAAGGCTCAAATAGGTCATTTGCAATTTGAAATTTCTCAAAAAGAAGCTCTTCAGGAGTTTGGTATTGCCTTTTGAATAAAAGTTTGAGTTTTGACATGCTTTAATTTTATTTAATCTTTTTAGAATTAAAAGACCTTTAAAAAGCTTATGCATATATAGAAAAGATTCTTTTTCAAATAAACATTTTCAAGGAAAGAAAGAATTTTTAAGGAAAGAGAGACACGATAACACCTTTTAAAAACCCAAAAAAAAGATGTAGAAAAACCTGTTTAAAACTTTAAAGTTTTGAACACAGTTTTCCAAGGCTAATTAAAGGGAATATTTACCTTGATTTTTACAATGGGGCTAAACTTTCAAGGGCCATAGCAGTAGTATAAAGATAGGATATCCAGCCAGGTTTTCTTGCAAAACCTCCATCAGTGCCATCTAAAAAGGAAATTTCCTATTTTTTCAGCGATGTTCATAGAGCGTCCTTAAATTATTACAACCTATTAGGGTTAGTTTTTGACAATTATGATAGGCTGAAGGGTAATTAAACCGTGTTTTACAAGTCCGTTGATTTTATCCAAAAATTTCTGGACTTTTTCCTCTGTGTCAACAATTTCAATCATAATAGGAAGATTGGAGGAAAGATCAGCAAAAGAGAGGCTTCTTATCTTTCTTGAGGGGCCATATCCCATGATAGCTCTGAAGATGGTTGCACCAGCAAGCCCTTCCTCTTTGGCAAGCTCTAAAATTTTTTTATAAAGGGGAATTCTTTCAAATCTATCTTCCTCTCTTAAATAGATGCGTAAGATGAGACCTTCTTGATTATAAACTTCCATCTGAGCTCCTAAGATTTATCTATAAAACAAAAATTTTCCCAATGCAAGACCTCCCACTCCTGACAAAAGGGAGAGAATAAAATTTAAAAAGACATTTACGAGGGCAAGCCAAGGATAACCCTCTCTAAAGAGAAGTAGTGTGTCATAGGTTATGGAAGATAAGGTGGTAAAGGATCCAAGGAAACCAACGACTATAAAATAGCGATAAATAGGGTCAGTTCCTGAGGCAAGAAAATAACTCATAACAAGGGTAATCAAGAAGGAACCTAAAATATTTACAAAAAGTGTTCCGCAAGGGAAAAAGACACAGAAATGTTTAGCAAAAAAATTGGAAAGGATAAATCTTGTAAGAGCCCCAGCGGCACCACCAAGGGCAATCACAAAATAAATCATTCTTCACTCCAATTTTTACAGAGTTTTTCATATAAACTTTCACCAGTGTCCTCTTCAGAGACCTCTATTTCCACAATTTTTACTCCCTTTGAGGCATAATATTCAAGAAGGGGAAGATTTTCCTCTTTGAACCATCTAAGCTTTTTTACCACAAGGTCTTCAAGATCATCTTCTCTATCTTTTCTGTCTTTTCCAGGGTCATTTTTTAGGCGAATAAAAAGGGTTTTTTCATCTATCTTAAGATAGATAACTCCTTGCATTTTAATCATAGGGGATAGTCTTTCTGCCTGATATAAATTTCTCGGAAGGCCGTTTAAAAGAAGGAGATCTTCCTCTTTGAATTGGCGATCAATTAAAAAAGCTTTTAAAACCTTTTCTGCAAGATAGAATTCCTCAGGTTTTAAGAGCCTCCCCTCATTGAGAATGTGTTTTACCAATTCTCTATCTTTTTCTGGAAAGGGTATTTCATTTTTGACGACCCTTCTTAAATGCTCGCCGAAGTCAAAATGGTGAACCCTTCTTCCTAAAAATCCTTTTTTTTCTAATTCCCATCCAAGGGGGGATTTACCAGATCCAGTTGGGCCAAAAAGTAAAAGGGATTTAATCGGGGAGGATAGCATTGATAAAGGCCTCTTTATCAAAGGTAAGAAGATCTTCTGCTTTTTCTCCGAGGCCAATAAAAAGAATAGGAAGCTTGAATTTATGAGAAACTGCTAAGGCAATTCCTCCTTTGGCTGTCCCATCCATTTTGGTTATTATTAAGGAATCAATGGGTATAGCCTTAGTAAAGTGTTCAGCCTGGGAAAGGGCATTCTGCCCGGTTGTGGCATCAAGAATTAAAATATTTACTCGCCTTTCCTTGGGTAAAAGCTTATCCATAACTCTATTCATTTTTTTAAGCTCTTCCATAAGATTATATTTGGTGTGAAGTCTTCCAGCGGTATCCACAAGGACAATATCTTTATTCTCTCGTATGGCTTTTTCAAGCCCTTGATAAATGACTGCGGCAGGGTCTGTTCCCTCTTTTTGATGATAAACCTCTATACCAAGTCTTTCTCCCCACATTTTTAATTGATCAATGGCTGCGGCTCTAAAAGTATCTCCTGCCACAAGGAGAATTTCTTTTCCTTCCTCTTTAAAACGCTTAGCAAGCTTGGCAATAGTTGTAGTTTTTCCAACTCCATTTACACCGAGAAAAAAAAGGACAGAAGGCTTTCCCTCAGGCGGAAAGGGCTTTTCATACTCTATTAAAAGTTCAAGCATTTTATCTTTTAATTGTTTTTTTAATTCTTTGGTGGTAAGAGGCTCTCCTTTGATTACTTTGTTCTTAAAAGGATCAAGAAGATAGAGGGTAGTTTCAACCCCGAGGTCTGCAAGAATAAGTTTTTCCTCAAGTTCTTCAAGAAGATTGAGATCAACCAGTCTATCAACTTCAAAGACCTCACTTAAAGCGGAAGAAAATTTTTCCTTGGTCTTGGAAAGACCTTCTTTAAAGCGTTCAAAAAGACCTTTTTTCTTTTTATCTGGATCTTTTATCTCTTCTAAAGAAGTTTCTTCTTTTTGAAGATTTTCTTGAGATTTTTTTGAGAAGAAATTTTTAAACACCGAAAACTCTTTAAAGGAGAATTACGGAGGGGGAGGGATTCGAACCCCCGGAGGGAGAGCGAGCTCCCTCAACGGCTTTCAAGGCCGCCCCCTTCGTCCACTCGGGCACCCCTCCACTCTGTATATAAAATTATAAATCATTTTAAGCAATAAGCAATGTTCTCTAAGCCCAGCTTTGTTGCTTTATATCTAAAAAGCTTTGGCTGAGTTAAATTATCCTTTTTTCTCAGGGGTGAAGGAAATACCCCTCTTTGAAAGCTTTATATTTTCTTTATCGCAGGCTTAATGTTTTTAGCTTACATAATTCTTTTAATTTGTTGAGTGAGAAAGTCTTATTGGCCTTCGCAAACCAGTAAACAGGATTATTTAACCAAATGTGTTCCATTAAGCAGCTTCTAAAACTTTTGTTTCAAGCCTTTGAATTCTTATTAAGATAGTATCTATAAACTCTTTTTGAGAGAGCTTTATTAAGTTTTTTAAAATTTTTGATACTTCTAAGATTACATCATCCATACTTTTATGATTTCGTGAAAGTACCTATTCGTTTCATCTAAAGCCCGTTTAATATCGTTTACCTCAATTTCAAGATTAGTCATTCTTGCATTAATGGATACTATAATCAGTTTGAAACCCTCAAGCTGTCTTGTGAAAACCTATCCCTGTTTAAGGTCTTAAAACAAAAATTACATGCAAATCAATATTATAATCTTTTTTGCGGTCCTTTGGCATTTAAATAATTGTTGTTTTTTTTAAAAAGAGGATTATCTTTCTTAAAAAAGACCAAAAAAGAGGAAAATGGTGAAAAAGATTTTTTTGATATTATTCTTCCTTTTTATATTAACATCCAAATTGTCGGCAGAAACTCCAAAAAAAGTTCTGGTTCTTCCCTTTGAAGTTTATTCTCAGCAGGATTTAAGTTATCTCAAAAAAGCCATTCCAGAAATGCTTACAAGCAGACTCTTTTCCCCAGATAAAATCCAGGTAGTTGATCCAGAAATGGTTGAGGAAGAATTAAAAAATTATCAAAAGATAAATAAAGATGTGGCTGCTGAACTCGGGAAAAAACTCACTGCGGATTATGTAATCTTTGGCAGTGTTACGGTGGCAGGAGATGTGGTAAGCCTTGATGCTCAAATTATGGATTTAAGCGGTGAAAAAAAGCCTGCTCAATTTTTTCAGGAAATAAAGGGTCTTTCTGATCTAATTCCTCAGCTCACCCGCTTTGCAAGAAAATCCAAAAATTACATTGAAGGAAAGGAAGAGGATTTTTACAAAGAGGACTTATCTCTTGCCATGGCTGGAGGGCCTTATTATGCTCCCGGAAGAGCCCATCCTGAAAGAGGCTCTTTTGGATATGCCCCTTATCCAGTAAGGCCTGTTCCTGAAGAGCCTCCTATTGAAAAGGCCAAGCCCCGCTTTGGTGGAATAGGAGACCCTGCTTATGAGGGAGGATTAACGGGAAATCTTGTTATAGACCTTTCGGGAAACAAACCAAGAATTGGTTTTGCCAAATCCGAAGAGGAAAAAGCCAAGGGAAATCAAACGCAGGCCCCGCCTCCCTATTACTATTATTACCCGCCTCAACCCTACTATAATT
The DNA here is from genome assembly GCA_002441555.1 of Thermodesulfobacteriaceae bacterium UBA6232. GTDB lineage: Bacteria > Desulfobacterota > Thermodesulfobacteria > Thermodesulfobacteriales > Thermodesulfobacteriaceae > Caldimicrobium. Next base: position 8,134 of record DJWK01000034.1, on the reverse strand, counting down.
ATTCTCCACCTCCCTATTATTACTATCAAAACCAGCCACAGGAAGAGGGCCTTTTATCCAAAATGAAAAAATGGCTTTGGCCCTTTGGAGGAGAGGAGCCTCGTCCTGTTTATCCTCAGGCCATTTATCCTCAACCTGTTCCCGTAACACCTCAAGCCCCAACTCAGACTATCGTCCCTTCCCAAGTCCAAGGAGAACAGGTTCCGCAAGCACAAATCCCTACTCCTCAACCCGTTTCACCTCAAACTTCTTCCCCTCAAACTGTAGCTCCTCAGCCTCAACAACTACCTTCCATACCCTCATCAACTACAACACCTACAGTTAATAATCCTTGGCGCTGGGAGTAAGTTAGAGATTTTAACAGGTCAGATGAAAGGCCCCAGCTAAAGAAACACCTTGAGATAAAAGCTCGTTGAATCTTTTTACAGCCCTTTCTGTGGGAAAAGCTTCAAGGATAATTCCAAGAGATTCTGCCCGTTCTTTTACTTTTGGGTCGATTCGCATTACCCCACTTGCCCCTGTTCCAACAATCAAATACTGGGGTTTAAAGGAAAAGACTTCCTCAAGATCTTCAACCTGAAGGTAATGTCCCTCTTTCCTCCACCAGTTAGCAAATATTTTTTCCTCTTTAGGGGAAACAAGGATTATTAAATCTCTATTGTAAGTTTTTCCTTTGTATGTGAGGGTTCCAAAAGAATAATGGGTTATCATATTTTATGCGGCAAGACTTAAAGCCTCTTCGCGTTTTAAGGCCTCGGTTCTAAAGTGGGTGATTAAGGCATCTATAAATTCGTCAAGATCCCCATCAAGCACTTCAGGAAGATTATAGACCGTTAAGCCGATTCTATGATCTGTTACCCTGTTTTGAGGATAATTATATGTTCTTATCTTTTCACTTCTTTCACCTGTTCCAACCTGGGCTTTTCTTTCTTTCTGAATTTTCTCCATTTGTTCTCTCTGCGCAAGCTCGTAAAGTTTTGCTCTGAGAATTTTAAGGGCAGTGGCTTTATTTTGGTGTTGGCTTCTTTCGTTTTGACAGGTAACCACAATTCCGGTAGGAATGTGGGTTATACGGACAGCGCTTTCTGTTTTATTTACATGTTGGCCACCGTGCCCGCTTGCTCTCATGGTTTCAATTTTTAAATCCTCAGGCCGTATCTCTACTTCCACATCATCCACTTCGGGAAGCACAGCCACAGTGACAGTGGAAGTATGGATGCGCCCTCCTGACTCAGTTATGGGAACCCTTTGAACCCTGTGGACCCCGCTTTCAAATTTAAGCCTGCTGTAGGCACCTTTTCCATCAATTCTTGCAATAACCTCTTTAAACCCACCGAGCCCGGTCTCATTGGCATCAAGGATTTCAAATTTCCAGCCCTTTCTTTCCGCATAGCGCTGATACATTCTCAAAAGCTCTGCAGCAAAAAGGGCTGCCTCCTCCCCTCCTGCACCCGCCCTTATTTCTAAAATGACACTTTTTTCGTCATTGGGGTCCTTGGGTAAAAGCATTAAAGGAAGTACTTTCTCAAGATTCTCAACCTTGTCCTCAAGGATTTTTATCTCCTCCTTGGCAAGGGCTCGAATTTCCTCATCCTTTTCTTCCTCAAGAAGCTTTTTATTTTCCTCAATTTCCTTTATAGCCCTTTTATATTCTTGAAAGGTCTTTACTACCTCTTCAAGGGAGGAAAGTTCTTTTGCGAGTTTTGCATAATTTTCAGGATCAGACATAATTTGAGGGTCAGAAAGCCTTTTAGAAAGCTCTTCATAGCGCTCTTCAAGCGCCTTAAGCTTAGTAATATAAAAATTGGAAAGACTCATATTTTACTGTGATTTTTCTTCTTGCTCTTTTTGCTTATAAAATTCAGCGTATTTTTTCATAAATTTTTCAATTTTTCCTTCGGTATCAACAAAGCGGCTTTCTCCAGTATAGAAGGGATGACAATTTGAACAAACTTCAACCCTTATTTCTTTTCTGGTTGCACCAACTCTAATTTCATTTCCGCAGGCACACCTTATTACAGCATCTTCATAATAAGGGGGATGAATATCCTTTTTCATAGCAAACCCTCTCCTTTTTAAAGATTTTCCTTTAAAATAACCCTGATTTCCAAAAATTCAAGCCACTTTTAGAAGGCAAAAGAGTTTGAATATTGGCCCTTTGGAATAAATCTGCTCAAAACTTGTTAATTTAAAGTTTGATAAAAAGCTAAGTTGGAATTCCTTGTATTGTTTCTAAATTATGTAAAAATAAAATTGAAGTCTATGACAAAGGGGTTTCAGATTCTTAAATCAAGCAAAGAGCTTTTTGAAAAGCTTAAGATACTTGCCATTTCAGCAAGCTACGATAATTCTTGCAGTAGTTCCGGGAGTCGAAGGGAAACACCAGCTTATGGAATTGAAAAAGGGCCTTTAAGCGTAATATACCATACCTGGACCGCTGACGGCCGTTGTGTACCACTTCTGAAAATCCTTTTAACCAATATTTGTCGAAACAGCTGTAAATATTGTATAAATAGGCGCGATAATGATTTACCAAGGGTGAGTTTTACTCCTGAGGAAATTGCAAAATTAACCAGTGAGTTTTATAGGAAAAATTATATTGAGGGCCTCTTTTTAAGCTCTGGGATTTATCGCACCCCTGATGACACCATGGAACTCATGCTTAAAGCTGTTAAGATTCTAAGAAAAAGGTATCACTTTAGTGGATATATACACTTAAAACTTATTCCCGGGCTAAGTAAAGAGCTAATTAAGGAGGCTTTAAGTCTTGCTGACAGAGTAAGCATAAATCTGGAATTACCCACAGAAACCTCATTAAAGGTTTTAGCTCCAGAAAAGAGTTTTCCTCTTCTTCTTGAACCCTTAAGGGAAGTAAGAGAGCTTTATGAAAATAAAATGGTAAAGGCACCTGCTTCAACCCAAATTATTATTGGGGCAAGCCCTGATACCGATAAAACCATTTTAAGCCTTGCAAAAACCCTCTACAATAAAAAAATGGTAAGAAGAGTTTATTATTCTGCTTATATTCCTGTAAATCGGGATCCAGCGCTTCCTGCCATTGAGGAACCACCTTTTTTGAGGGAGCATCGTCTTTATCAAGCAGACTGGTTACTTCGTTTTTACGGCTTTGATTTAGATGAGATTTTTGAGGTCTCGGAAAATCTTGATTTGCGCTTTGATCCTAAACTTGCTTGGGCCTTAAGAAACCTTCATTTCTTTCCCGTTGAGATAACCAAAGCTGATTATTGGGAGCTATTAAGGGTTCCAGGAATTGGCCCAACTTCAGCCAAAAGGATCATAGAGGCAAGAAAATATGGGCCTCTCTCAGAGGAGGTTTTAAAAAACTTGGGTGTGCCTCTTAAAAGGGCAAAGTATTTTATTTGTATCAACGGAAAATCTTTAATAACTCACAAAGAGGAAAAAGCCTTGAAAAGAAACAGCTTTCACTTTTTTACGAATTTAGAAATAAAAAACTCTCAGCCGGTTATAATGATTTTTCTCTAAATACTACCACCATTTTGCAAGGGTGATATTCTCCTTTTTAAGTTTTCTTTTTTTTATTTGTCTTTTTAGATACTTTTTTGTAAAATAAGAAACCAGATGAAAAAGAAAATAACTTACAATTATAAAGGGAACCAAGATAAAAAGAAAAATTAGTGTTAGCCCGCCCAAAACAAACCCAATAAAAACACTCATTAAAATTATTATAAGATAAGGCATAGTTTAAAAATAACACAAAAGGGATTTTTAAGCAAGGAAACTTAAAGCCAAAAACTTTGTTGAGTATATTTTAAGGGCGTGCACTAAATACCTATATATTAGCAAAACCTGTATTATACTTAAGACATATGAAAGATATCGTAAGGTTAATTAAAGATTATATAAAAACCTTTGAAAAAGATTATCCAAAAGAGATTTTAAAATTTACTTACAACGAGGCATATATAGAAGAGCTTTTGAACTCCTTGAGTAATTTAGACTCGAAGACTTTTGTAAATCTTTTTTTAAAACCTGAAGAGAAGTTAGAAATTAGCTTAGCTAAAACATATATTTTATTTGCAATACTTTATGCATTAACACTGGGAAAACTTGGGCAAATTTTTGATAATTATTATGAGAAAATGATAAATGATGAGATTTTATTAGCAGAAGCTTTTATTCAATTTGAATTAAAAGAAAAGTTAGAAAATCTTCGCCAAATAACTTTTTCACAGGCTATGCTTTTAGGAATTATTGTTGCTTATGGTGCAAACCTCAAAGAATGGGTAGAAAACTTTAAAAGGATTTGTAATGAAGATCTTTTAAAAACCATTCATCGGTTAAGCAATATCCTTTTAAATTTTTTGATTAAAGGAGAAATTATATAATAGGTATCTCTTTAAGTTGTATAGGTTTTTCTATTTATTGATCTTTAGAGACTTCTGACTATTATTAAGCTTTTTTGCTTTCTCTTATTAATCGAAGCTCCTTTAAAGATAGTACGGGTTCATAAAGGTCTTTGCCTTTTTGATAATTATATATCCATCCATCCGCGTAGTGTCCGAAGCTAAGTCCAACCATGAAACCCACAGGCACAGGACAGGAAAAGAAAAAGTGATAGTTTTTAAAGGAATAATCTTTACGAAATTTTTGAATAGCACTGGCTGCTTCCCTTGCAACAATTGGAAAGATTTCAAGAGGCAAATTTCCTTTATAGGGACTTTCTATTATCAAAAAGGAGGGATTTTTTCCTATTTTTTTTATAAAATTTTTGACATCTCCAATAAGTTCGTGATGTGAAAAATTCAAAATAACTGCCAATTCCTCTTCATCACCCTCTTCAAAGGAGACCTTTATGTATTCAAAGGTATCTTTAAGTTCTTTTAGGCTTCTTGGGGAATGGATAGGAATAGGGTGATAGTTAACCACTCCTTCAATGGTTTGATAATGATAAAAAACAAAGGGATCAAAGTGAGAATAGAGAATTCCAAGGGCAAAGGCGAGAGCTACAGGTCCTCTTATAGCAAGGTGAAAGGTTTTAATCCCAGGAAGACGGTTTTTGATAATGTATAATTTTTCATAAAAGGCTTTAGAATGTTCTAACCACTCTTCAGGGCTTGTAAGTTGTCCTGTTATAAGATAAAAACTTTCTTTTTTCAATTGATAAAAAATTTCAAGCCCCTGAAAAATATCCAAATAAGCAAAAATTCTTTCAATCTTAATGGAATTTAAGAAAAAATCCACTTCTTCAATTCCAGCTGAGGTCACATAAAATGGGATATCCCATTTTTCCCTTTCTAAAAAAGCTTTAATGGTGTCAAGATGAGAAACTTGGGAGGGAGTTATAAGGATATAGCCCTCTTTTTTAGCTAATTTTTTCTTTTTATCCAGGTGTTCTACTTCAAGAATATATCCTTTAGAATTTAATTTCCCTGTAAAGAGGAGATGTTTCGGTTTGTTTTTAACTGATAAAGTTACTGCTAAAGGTAACATAAAAGATTCGCCCTTAAAATAATGTTCAAAAAATACTGCGAAAGCCTTTCCCGTTAGATTTTTTATAATTCTTAACTTAGGCTTCAAATGATCAAGGTTTGTGATAATAAGGGATGTGGGAGAAATAACTAATGCCTGCGAGAGAACTGCCTTGCTTTCTGTTGAAAGAACAAGCTTACAAAGTTCCCCCTCTCCCTTTAACAAAGTTTCTGCATCACCCCTCTTAATCCCCAAAACCTCTTGTAATAACTTTATGGAAAAGACATCCTTTAAATGTTCCCTTATATAACAAATAAGATTAAATTGGACCTCTGGCGGATAATAATGAAATCTGCGAAAAACCTCATCTATGTATTCATCTAAAAGACCTTGTTTTAGAAATTCAATAAGATGTTGTGGTTCAAAATCTTCAAAGGGAAACACGAAGCTCCTCCTCAAGAAAGGAATAATCTGCAAGCACAGGCAACCCCTCAATTACTATCTTGGTGCTTTCAAGAATTCCCTCAAAGAGAGGAGTTTCTTTAAGTAATACCTTTGCCTCTTTGCCAAGAAATTCTGTAGGTAGATAGAGAGTTAAAACCGCTTGATTTTCTTTTTCCTCTACATAGCCGAGAAAATTTGGTCCCTTGATAACATTTTTACTTTTGGCAGCAAGCAAAAAGGCATACTCTTCATAAAGCCTATCCCTTAATTCTTCTGAGAATGACAATTTTAACTCTTCACCCCTTTCAAGAGACTCAAAAACATCAAGTAAAGCCTTGGTATTATAAGGAGCAAGCCTTTTCATTATTAAATTCAAATATTCACATTGAGGCGTTCCCTCAGGAGGAAAAATTGCCCTTTCTGCGTATTCCAGATATTTTTGAAAATTCCCTGAACAAATATAATAAGAATAGTTATAAATGAAATCCTCGGTTAAATAAATCCAGAAGGGCAAAACAATGAGAAGTCTTCTTAAGCCTTCAAGTCTAAGAAGAGGGTTGCTAAGAAAGTATCCAAGCTCAATTTCTTCAGTTAATACAAGACACTTGAAAAGCTTTTCATGGTAAAGGGAAACTTCCTCAACAGTGGCAATATATATGGGGGGAAAAAGGTTGAGCTCTCTTAATTCTTGAAGATTCACAGGTTTTTTTTCCGATACCATTTTTAGGCCTTCCTTGCGCAATAAACTTTTATAGTCTCTAAGTAATCTTTCTAAATACACTGAGGCCTTATTCATAGAATATTTTCTATTAATAACTAAGACTTTTTTTTGCAGAGTTCTGACATAATAAGAGAAAATCCTTCCTTTTTAAGGGCAGTTAGTTCTGGAAGGAAATCTTTAAAAATTTTTTGTAATTTTGGTTTGAGCCTTTCCCAGCGTTTATAATAAGTATCTCTTTTATTTTTTTCAATCCCCCTTTTACCGTAAAAAATTTTCTCAAGGTAGGCGCAAAAGGTTTCTATTTCCTTATCAGTAAGATTTTTCTTCAATATATCAACAAGACTTTTCAAACTAAGTTTATCAAGATAATACATTTCTCCCTCTGAGGCAACCACTTCTTCGATTCTAACTTCATCTTGTGAATCTATACAAATATTTTTGTGTTTCATGAATTCGTCAAAATTTATTTGTTGAGATATAGCTGTTTTCTTTTTTGACAGTAAATAATTAATTAGATTTTTTGCACAAATCTTAAGATATTTATTGCTAATATATTCAAGCTCAAGAAAGCGCCTTTTATTGTTAAGCAGCATAAGAAAATATTCTTGAATAAGCACAGAGATATAGTCATTTCCGTATATTTTTATTAAATGATTTTTGAGTTGATAATGAGATTTAGCAGAAAAGTTTTCAAGAGTATCTGTTAGTATATTTTTAATAAAATTATAAAGAGATTTAAATTCTTCATGGGATAGATTCCCAGAAAGAAGTTTAATAATGAGTTCTTCTGGTTTCATTCCTGTCCAATTAGGTATATAGTTGGGAAAACATAATCTTCGCAGGGGCCACAGTAGAAAAGTTCTTCCAGTAATTCTAATCTTTTTATAGGCAAGCAGACAAGTCTTCCTGAAGAATCAATAAATCCATAAACGAAGTCCTGAAAAGGGAAATTTGAACAAAGCTTATGCTTTTCTGAACAAGCCTTAAGGTTAATTATAAAAGGAGTTCGTCGGGAAGAAGTAAGAAAGAGAAACATGAAATATTCTTCTGAATTTTCTTGAACTTTCCAGAAAAGGCAGGGTCTTTTCTTTTGGAGGTGAGATATACCCAGGTAAATTCCTGTTTCTTTTTGAATTTCTTGAAGTTCCTTGGCATTGACTATTCCGAGATATTTTTTATTTTGCGGGCAAAGTCGTATAAACCAGGAAGTCCTTTTTAGTTTTCTCATTTAATTCAAAATTTTTTCATCACTTTCTTTGGATTAATTTTATCTAAATTGGATTTAAAGTCAACAAAGATTCATTTAATCCTTAGGCTCTCCTATGGAAATCAATTCTAACCTATGCAACCCCTCCCCCAAGCAATCCTAAATCTCCATGCAATTCCTTTTGAGGTAAGGCAGGTTTCAACTTTTTTTCATGCAATCCCTTTTGATTCAGGGCAGGTTTCAACTGGAACAAGATGAAGAAGATGAAAAAGATTGGGAATTATATCAGTCGCAATCCCTTTTGATTCAGG
>DJWK01000008.1 GCA_002441555.1 Thermodesulfobacteriaceae bacterium UBA6232 | reverse complement strand
CCTTTGAGAAAAATATTTTCTAAAAAGTCTTATTAGGCTTGCTGTGGTGAATTCTTCGGGAGATTTTTCTATGCTCTCAAAGGGAATTTCTGCCCTTGCCTTTTCTTTGTGGCCTCCAGCCTTCCCCATATTTTTAAAAACCCTTGTAACCAGTTTTCCTGCATCTTTTCTGTATCCATCGCATCTAACGATGATAACAAGATTCTTTTTGTATTCTCCTCCTACAAAAACCCAGGAGGTTTCATACACCTTATTGAGAAAATCAGCTACCAAAACCAGCACATCAGAATTACTAACCTTTCCAAGATAAGTAAAAGCTTTATTGCCAAGATATTTTAGATTTTCCAAAGCAGTTTTAAAATATTTAAGCTCTGATCTTCTCAAATCGGAGGATTCAATTTTGGCAAGAAGGTGTTTGTTCATTTTTTTAAAAAGCCTTTGAAAGGCAAGCACATCCTGAAGTTGGGCACTTTTTTGGAAATTATCGGTATCAGTCTTAAGTCCGTAGGTGAGGGCTGTAGCAAGATAAACATTGGGATTAAGCTTGAGGGTTTTAAGATATTCAAAGAGAATGGTTGAGGTTGCTCCATAATCTGGTCTTATATCAATAAAATCAGCGCTCCAGCCGTTAGTGACAGGATGGTGATCAATTACTGCTGTAAAGTTAATATCTTTGAATTCTTCACGATGGGTGGGTTGAGAATCAACAAGAACAAACTTGTTGTAATCCATAAGAAATTCCCTCTTATAAGGCACAACGGGTATCTTTAAGAGTTCCACCATCACCTGATTGTTAAGCCTTCTTATTTCATTTACATGTGAAAGGGTGATTTTGGCCACTCTATTTTGAAGAAGCTTTTTTACCGCAAAGGCACTGGCTATGGCATCAGGATCTGCCCAAAAAAGCACAAGAACCCTGTCATTTTTATCAAAAAGTTTTAAAAAATATTTAAGCCGCTCTTTATTGGATTTGAACTTGGGATAGGAGAGAGGTTTCATTGACATGGTGAAATTTGGTCTGATTTTTGGATCAGTTTTTAAATATTAATTAAAATTTTTTAAAAATCAAGATAAAAATTTTAAAAGCAAATCAAAGAAGGGTCCAGAAAGGGTTGAGAAAATCAACCAGGAGATAAGATAATACACCATTACTTTTAAGGGAAGAAATCTTAAAACTGCAAAAACCGTGGGAAGGCAGATTCCACTCCCAGCAAGGATGAAGACCATGGCCTGCCCTGGGGTAAAGGAAAGCTCAAGGAGAGCCTTGGCAATGGGAACCTCCTCCCCTGAACAAACATAAATAGGAATGGAAATAAGGGCAATTAATGGATAAGAAAGAGGACTTCCAGTTAGAAACTTCAGATTTTCAGGAGAAAGAAAGGTTACAAGAAGGGAAGCAATGATTATTCCAAAAAGAACATACTTTCCAATAGAGATCCCCTCACGATAGAATTCTTTCCAAAAGTTTTTAAAGGACTTTTCTCCTCCTTGAAACCCCTCTTCTATTTCCAAGGGGTTTTTTTTATGAGTAAAAAGATAAAGGCTTAAATAGGCAATAAAAAGGGAAAAAAGAAGATTAAAAAGCAAGCGAAAAAGGGCAAAGTGAAATCCAAGCATTCCATAAGTTAAAATAATAGTAACAGGAGAAATAACAGGAGCAATCATTAAAAAAGAAAGCACAGGGGCATATCTTCCTGAGAGTTGATAAATAAAATAAGAAAGAGGAATTACTGAACAGGAACAAACAGGAAGAGCTGAGGCCAAAATCCCCGTAAGAAGAGGAGCTTTGCGAGGATCCTTTAGAATTCTTTGAAAGATTTTAAGGTCCACATAGACCTTTAAAAAGCTGGTTATAAGTAAAGCTAAAATAAAAAAGGGCAATATCTCAAGGGTATAATCAGTGAATTTTTTAACGAAAAGTTCAAGATAAAACTTCATTTCTTTTAAGAGAGAACCTCAAGGAGCTTTTCAAGATTGAAAGGTTTATAAAGAATGTGATTTATTTTTAGATCTCCTGCCTCTTTTATTACCTCCTTTTCAGTAAAACCGGTTATTAAAATAGTTTTATAACGGGAAAGATCCCTTCCTTCAGAAAGAAGCCTTCTCAAAAGATAGAGCCCTCCCTTACCCTCGGGAACAGTTAAATCAAGGATAAGTATCTCAAAGGGTTTATCTTCCCTTTCCGCTTTTAAAATCAGCTCAAAAGCTTCATCTCCATTTTCTGCAGTTTCAACCTCAAAGCCTCTTTCTTGTAGAAATTCCTTTAAAACCTCCCTTATTTCAGCCTCATCATCAAGAACAAGGATTTTTTTCTCAGAAATTTCTTTCCTTTGGGGTATCTCCTTTACTTCTTCAAGGATTGCCTGTCTTTCTTTTAAGGGAAACTTCAAAATAAAGTTTGTACCCTCTCTTGGGATGGAGTTTACCTCAATTTTACCTTCGTATAGCTCAACAATTCTTTTTACTACATAAAGCCCAAGCCCTGATCCCTGAGGTTTCGTTGAAAAGCCAGGCTCAAAAATCTTCTCTAAATATTCCTCGGGTATTCCGCATCCACTATCTTCAAATTCCATAAAGAGATAACCATTGGAGGTATAAGCCCTAACTCTTAACTTTCCCACATTTTCCATGGCATCCCTTGCATTGAGAATAAGATTTTGAACCAGGGAGAGAAGATGAGATTCCTGAATGGGAAGATAAAGGCCTTCCTCAAGGTCTAAGGTTATGTTTATCTGGCTTCCCCTCAGATAAAAGGGAACCCAAGTTTTTAAAAATTCCGTTATATTAACCCATTCCTTCTTTTTCATCTCCCCCTTTGATAAGACAAAGAGCTCTCCTACAAGATGCCTCATTCTCTCAAAGGCCTCTTCTATTTTTTCAAGATAGGAGATTTCCTTTTTGCCCATTTCTTTTCTTTTTTCTTTAAGAAGTTCAAGATAGCCTTTAACAATCATAAGGATGTTATTAAGATCATGAGCTAATCCTCCTGCTATCTTTTCAATGGCAAATTCCTTTTCTTCTTTTAAAAGGCGTTCCTCAAGCTTTTTTCTTTCAGTGATATCCTGAATAAGCCCTATAAAAAGCCTCTTTCCTTCAAGATAAAATTCATCAAAATAGATTTCTGCCAAAAAAAAAGTTCCATCCTTTTTTCTTGCAGGGAATTCAACTCTTTTTTTTGCAAGCTGTGAGCGGGCTCCCTTTGCTATCTCTTCAAAGATTTTTTCAGCTCTTTCTTTTAACTTTTCATCGGCAATAAGCAACTGATAAAGATTGGCCTCTTTTAAATCTTCCTTAGAATAACCCGTGATTTCTGAAAGTTTGGTATTTACATAAAGAACTCTATCCCTTTCATCAATTACTGCCACACCAACCGGGATAAATTCAAGCACCCTTTCAATAAATTTGAAAGCCTCTTCTTTGGCTTTAAGATATTCTGTAATATCTTCTATAGCAGAATAGATCAAATTTTTTCCGTTTTCCTCAAAAAGTCTTGCAGATATAAGTGCAAAAAAGGGAGTTCCATCAAGTTTTTTAAGCTTAATTTCAAGGTCAACTACCTTTCCCTCTTTAAAAAGTCTCTCAAGGAAGAACTTTCTATCTTCAGGGTTTTGCCAGAAGTCTTGAGCTTTTAAGTTTCTTAAATCAAAGTCTTCGGGAATACCAAAGAGCTCCCTTGCCCTTTTGTTCACCCTTAAAATCTCTCCCTCAAGGGTTGCAACCACTAAGGGAATTCCTGTCTCCTCAAAAAGCCTTATTTGTTCGGTTATATCTGCATAAAAGGTAATTTTGAAAATCTTTCCTCTTTGTGATTTAAAGATTCTGAAGTATCTAATGAAATAGCGTTTTAATTTGGGTGAATAAACCTCTTCTTCTGCCTTTTCCGTAAAAATGGGGCAGGTCGGGCAGGGCTCCTTCCTTCCATAAAGTATTACATAACACTTAGAATCCTCATTTTCACAGAGCTTTCTTAAATTTTCATTCATAAAAAGAATATTGAATTCCTCATCATTAATAAAAAAATAGCCCGGATAGGTCTCAACCACCTTTTCAAAAAGGTAAGAAAATTCGATATTTTCCGTTAAAGCTTCAATGAAATGGAGATAACCAAAGATTTTTCCCTTTTCATCAAAGAGAGTTAAAAGATTTACACTTAAAATTTTTTTAAGACTTGGCTCATAAAACTCCTTAAAATAAAAACTCTTTGGTTTAGAAGGGTAAGCCTTTTCCTCGCATTCTTCAAGAGGGCAAAGAGGGCACCTCTTTTCATCCTTACCACATCCTGTAAGGATACAGACCTCCCCCTCTTTTAAGGGACAAAATTCAGGAAGCTCCTTTAGCCCGTGCATTACTTCATAACAGTATTTTCCTTCAACTTCAGCTCTATCCTTTCCAAGAAGTTTGCAGAAGGCCTCATTAACATAAAGAATGCGATGATCTTTACTAAGTAAGAAGGCAGGAAAGGGAGACTCGGTAATAATTTTTTTAAAATCAAGAAGAAGCTTTTTCATCTTTACAGCACTCCTTTATTCCCAGTTTTCTATAAAGCACCATAACAGGACACCAATTGGTAAAGGCTGATTGAATATGATTTAGGCTCATAAAAAGCAAGAAGGCCTTCCAGAACCAGTGCACATTTGAGCCCCAGATTCCAAAAATAAAGAGAATAAGCATGGCTATTCCTGCAGTAAGCCTTAAGGCTCTATCCATGGTCATAGCCAATCACCTCCTTCAGTATTCTTCTTCTGTCCAGAATTCCTGGCGAAATCTAATAACTTTATTTCTTCCAGCCTCTTTGGCTTTATAAAGGGCGACATCCGCAAATTTGATAGCCTCCCAGATGGCAGAAGTATCCACAGGAAACTCTGAAACCCCGATAGAAATGGTGCGCTTAAGGGTTCCTTTGGGAGTTTTAAATTCATAGGTTTCAACAATTTTTCTTAATTTTTCGGCCACTTTCTCAGCCTCACCCTCTCTTACATCCACAAGAAGTATCAAAAATTCCTCACCTCCAAATCTTACCACAAGATCTGCCTTTCGCACATTCTCGGAAAGAAGACGGGCGGTTTCCTTTAAAACAAGGTCTCCCACATCATGCCCGTATTTGTCATTTATGGACTTAAAATAATCAAGATCGCACATTAAAATGCCAAGCACAGTCCCTCTTCTTAGAATCTGGGCACANNCTCGGCATATCTTTTGGATTCAATTACTGGAGCAGTTTCGTCAATGAACTTGTGAACAAGGGTAAGTTTTTCCTTTAGTTTTTTGGAGGTAAGGGTTGTCTCAGTAAAGGGAAGATGAATTTCTACCACCCCGAGAACCTTGTTTCCTGCAACTATGGGAATACAGTAATGATGTGTAATGTCTTGATACTCGTAAAGTCTGCAAATGTGAGGGGATTCAAAGGAGGTAACCACCTTTCCTGTTCTTTTGGCCCTGCATTTATCCGCATTAAAGAGCTTTTCTGGATTGATATCGAGCTCTTCATCGGTTTTATAGACAGGTCTCATGGTATTCTGAGAATTGGAAACCTCATATATAACAAAGCTTGAAAAGGAGTGATTTTGCAGGTATTCTCCCAGTCTTTGGTAAATTTCTTCAACATTTTCGTCATTTTCAATAATGTGTCTGAAGGTTTCAAGTTCTCTAAAGTTGCGCACAAGGAGATTTAGCTTTTCTGCTATCTCTCCAATCTCATCCCGAATGGGAAATTTTAATTGGGTATCTGCCTGAAGACATTCCGGATTATATATGAGATTTTCAAGAATGTTTTTGATTTTATCGAGGGGTCTTTTTACCATAAAGAAAAAGGCAACTGCTCCCCAGATGAGAAAAATCAATACCAGAATAATTAGAAAATAAATTATTCTCTCAAAGAGAAAGGGAGCTTGATTTTTTATACCAGCCTGGATGAGCAGGCTTTTGGTAGAAAAATAAAAGTAAAAAACCAAGGTAAAGCAAATAGTTACGCAAACCCCTATGATAAAGCCTACCTTCCAAAAGAGGCTTCGATTTAATAAAAAATAAAGAAGTTTTTGGAGATTTTTCTGCCAGTTCCTTTCCATATTTAATTCTCCTTTTTAACTTCTCAGTTTTATTTAGTTGAAATATATTTTATATAAATATTGCTTAAAGTTAAGACCCTTTTCTAAACTTGCAATTTCATAGAATAGGGTTTAATTAAAATAATTTAAAAACTTTTTGAAGGGAGGGATTTTATCATGATTATTATTCTTGAGCCTCACATAACCAAAGAAAGCAAAGAATTTAAAGATCTTATGGAATATTTAAAGCGATTTCCCCATTTGCAGGTAAAGGTGATGGAGCATCAGGGGGTTACCCGTTCACTCATTGAGGTGCATCTTATAGGGGAGGACTATATGATTTCCCAGGAAGAAATTGAAAACCTACCAGGGGTGGAGAAGGCCATAAGGGTTACTGCCAAATATAGACTTATTGGAAGGCACGGGGCTCTTTCAGACTTTGGTTTTGAATATCAGGGTATTAGGTTCAGCCAGGATAGTTTTCATATCTTTGCAGGTCTTTGTGCCGTTGATACCTATGAAAATGCCGAGGCCATTTTTAAAGCCTTAAAAGAGGTGGGGCTTTGCTGTGCTAGAATGGGAGCGTATAAACCGAGAACCTCTCCCTACGATTTCCAGGGGCATGGTAAGGCCTGTCTTCCCTGGCTTTTTGAGCTTGCAGGGAAATACGGAATAAAGGTTATTGCCATGGAGGTGCTTGCTCCCCATCATATTGAGGAAATTAAAGAGGCTTTAGAGGAGGCTGGAAACCCTTGCGGGGTTATTCTACAGATAGGAACGAGAAATGCTCAAAACTTTGAACTCCTTAAGGCTGTGGGAAGGCAACTTGAATTTCCTGTGCTTTACAAAAGGGGATATGGATTGGCTTTAGAGGAAAGCCTTAATGCCGCCGAATATATTGCCTCAGAAGGGAATACCAAAATAATTTTCTGTTTAAGAGGGGTTAGAACCCATCTGGGAGACCCCCACAGGAATCTCGTTGACTTTGCCCATGTGCCTGTGGTTAAAAGATTAACGAGACTTCCCGTGTGTATTGATCCCTCTCATCCCATTGGTTCCAAGGTGGCAGACCCAGACGGAATAAAGGATATCTATCATGTGACTGCTCAGGGAGTAATAAGTGGGGCCAATATGGTGCTTGTTGAGTTTCATCCCCAGCCAGAAAAGGCCCTTTGTGACGGGCCTCAAAGCCTTCCCCTTTCAGAGCTTCCCCTTTATGTTGAATATGTGCAAAAGGTTAGAGAATGCTATCTTGAGCTGAAAAAACTTGTCAAATCAGAAAGTTAAAGGGAGCAAGATATGAAGGTGAGTCCTTTTATTTTCAGAGAGTACGACATAAGAGGAAAAGTTGGTGTTGACTTTACCGAAGAGGTGGTAAGGCTTATTGGCAAGGCTTACGGCACTTTGGTTAAAAGTGCAGGAGGGAAAAGGATTGTCACCGGAAGAGACGGAAGGCTCTCTGGCCCGGTTCTTCATCATGCTTTAATAGAGGGAATTCTTTCAAGCGGAATTGATGTGGTAAATATTGGGATTACCCCAACTCCTGTTATGTATTTTTCCCTATTTATTCTTGACGGGATTGACGGAGGAATTCAGCTTACTGGTTCTCATAATCCTCCTGAATTTAACGGCCTTAAAATCTGCCTTGGGAGGGATACCCTCTTTGGAAAAGATATTCAGAAAATTCGTGAGATCATCGAAAAAGAGGCCTTTGAAGAGGGAAGGGGAAATTACTTTGAGGTGAATGTGCTTGATACCTATATTGAATATCTTCAAAATCACATAAGGTTTGAAAGACCCTTAAGAATTGCCCTTGATCCGGGAAATGGGGTTTGTGCTTTAACAGCCCCTGAGATTTTTAAAAGGCTTGGATGTGAAGTTGAGTGTCTTTTTTGTGAAGTTGATGGAACCTTTCCCAATCATCATCCTGATCCTGTTGTTCCCGAAAATTTAAAATTTTTAAAAGAAAGGGTAATCCAGAAAGGGCTTGAAGCGGGATTTGGATATGATGGAGATGGAGATAGAATAGGGGTTATTGATGAAAAGGGAAATATTATCTGGGGAGACCAACTTTTAATTATCTTTGCAATAGACCTTCTTGAGAGGCATCCTGGGGCCAAAATAATTGGTGAGGTTAAGTGTTCAAGGGTTCTCTATGAGACCATTGAAAAACTCGGTGGAAAACCCATAATGTGGAAAACTGGGCATTCATTGATTAAAAACAAGATGAAAGAAGAGGGAGCCCTTCTTGCAGGGGAAATGAGCGGACATATCTTTTTTGCAGACAGATGGTTTGGCTTTGATGATGGGGTTTATGCCAGTCTTAGGCTTGCAGAAATCCTTTCAAGGTCTTCAAAGCCCCTTTCAAGCTTCCTTGAAGGTTTACCCAAAATGTATTCTACCCCAGAGATAAGAACGGATTGTCCTGATGAAATAAAATTCAATGTGGTTTCAGAGCTTGTAGAAAGATTTAAAAAAGAAGGACTTAAAGTGATAGACATTGATGGAGCAAGGATTGAATTTGATAGAGGCTGGGCCCTTGTTAGAGCCTCAAATACTCAACCGGTGCTTGTTTTACGCTTTGAGGCAGAAGATATAGAATTTTTAGAGGTTTTAAAAGATAAAGTTTATTCCGCCCTTGAGGATGTCCTTAAAAAATATGGAGTCTCTTAAGGAGCTTTTCCATAATTTAAAATTACCTCCTAAGCTGAAAGAGAATTTAAAACTCTATATAAGAATCAGAAACCACTGGAATAAAATTTTGGAAGGATTAACCGATAAAACCTATCCCCTTTTCATAGAAAAAGGGGTCCTTTTTATCGGGGTTTCAAATAATTATCTTTTGCAGGAGCTGAATTGCCGCTATCTTGAAATTTTAGAAAAAATTAAAGAAATATTAAATCAAGAAGAAAAGAATAAAATCGAAGGTTTGAAATTTGTTTACCATAAAACGATAAAGGCTTCTCCTACGAAAGGGGCTTTTAAAAAGGCCTTTTCAAAGGAAGAACTTAAAGTTCTGCGAGAAACTTGTAAATCCCTTCCTGACGAGGAGCTTGCTCAAGCCTTTCAAAGGATTTTGAGATATCTTTGAGAAAAACCTCTTTAAAAAATCTGAAAACTTATTAAAATAAGTTAACATTAAAACTTTTAAAGGGATGTAAAAATGGAATTTGGAATTATGGAAGACTATGCAGTGAGGATGGTGCTTTATCTTTCAAGAAATCCTGAAAAAATTGCAACTCGTCAGGAAATAAGCCAGGCCATGCAGGTTCCTTTAACGGTACTGGCAAGAATTGGTCAGACCCTTGAGGCTTCAGGAATTGTTGAAATTCATAGAGGAAAAAGAGGGGGATATAAGCTCAGAAAACCTCCCGAAAAAATTACCCTTCTTGAGGTGCTTGAGAGTTTTATTGGAAAAATAGCCATAAATAAATGTGTGGATAATCCCAATTTTTGCGTAAGAGAAGGAATTTGTCCTGTAAATATTATCTGGAAAGAGATCAATGATAAGTTCAGAAATCTTTTAAAAGTTGATTTTAAAACCCTTCTTAAGATGGAGAAGGGTCTAACAAAAGAAAAGAAAGCTTTATGAAGAATTTTATTATTATAAGGCACGGTCCTATTGCTGAAGAATATCGTAAAGTTTTTTACGGCCAGATGGATGTTCCTCTTTCTCAAGAAGGTGAAAAGCTTTCCCTTGGGGTAGTGGAAGAACTTAAGGCAATCCCCTTTAAGAGGCTTTTTTCAAGCCCGTTGAAAAGGGCTTTATATCCCGCTT
>DJWK01000045.1:12534-13215 GCA_002441555.1 Thermodesulfobacteriaceae bacterium UBA6232 | reverse complement strand
ATGCCACAAAACAGGAAACCCCTAAAAAGGAGAAGGAGAAAAAGAAAAGAAAAGAAATTGGCTGTTAAATTAATTAAACTTTAAGGCACCCTCGCCTTTGAATTCTACCTTTAATTTAAAAGGACCAGCTACAGGTAACGGATTTGAGGCTAAAAGACACCTTTCAACAGCTTTGTTAAAAACAGGGTCCTTTGATTTTTTTAAATAGATTACCCTTTTAATACTTCCATCAGAGGAAACCTCAATCTCAACAATCACAGAAAGGTCTTTTTTGTCTTTGAGATAAATGGGGATTTCAAAATGGGTTTGAAGTTTTCTTTTAATTAATAGAAGATAATCCTCGGAAAGGGCAGCATTTTTAAATGATTCAGAGGGCTCAGATTGAGAGATAACCTCTTTTTTGTATTTGTCAAGACTTGCAATTTTATTTTTTATAAATTCATCTTCCAGATTTTCTTCCCTTGAAAGAGCCTTTTTTTCAATTTGGGAAAGCTTCCTTTTCAAAAGACTTTCTTCTTTTTTTGAAATTACCTTCTCTTCAAGTTGTGAAAGCCTTTCTTTGAGTAATTCCTCATTGAGAGGTTCTTCCTTTGGTAAGACCTTTTCCTGAGGTTTGCTAATAGTGGAAAGGGGGTTTCTATTAGGGAAGGAGGTACTTGCTTGTCTTTTTTCTTCTTTGGG
>DJWK01000045.1:0-12426 GCA_002441555.1 Thermodesulfobacteriaceae bacterium UBA6232 | reverse complement strand
CCTACCTGGGTAAAGCCTGCTCTTTTTACTTCTGATAAAACCTTAGCAACTATTTCAAAATAGGCCCTCCTGTCAGCCTCAATCTGAACTTCTTCAACTAATTGATGTTTTTTGGCCTCAGCAAGCCATCTTGAGAGCCTCTCAAGAGAAATTCTTTGCCCAGAAATTTTTATTTCTCCCCGTGCGGTTATGGTAATTTTTAAAGGTTCCCTTTCCTTTCTTGTTATAGCAGTATCTTTGGTTTTGGGTAAATCCACTTCAAGCCCTGAGGTCATAAGAGGGGCTGTTATCATAAAAATGATTAATATAACCAGAATAATATCAACCAAAGGAATTATATTGATTTCGTCCTGAAGACCCTTACCAGGCTTCATTTTTACCAGTTAAGATTTTCTTCGGTAAGAATTTCGTCCTTTATTATTTTTAAGCTTTTTTCAAGAAGCTCTTCGTCACTCAGGTTTAAATCTTCATGTAAAAAATAAGGAAGAGAATCGCTTTTTATTTCATCCCTTAATTCTTCAAGATCATAGGCCAAAAGATAGATGAGATCAAGGATATCTCCTGTGAGAGGTATATGGGAAAACTTTTGCCTTTTGAGAACCACCTCTCCCCATAGGTCATTGAAATGGTGATATACATAAAGTCCTTGTTCTTCAAGATAATCTTTTACCTTAATGGGTCTATTTTCATAATGGCCTTTACAGTGGGTTTCCCTTATGATTTTATAAAGCTCAAGCTTTTCGCCCTTTTCATTTTCAGCAAAGTATCTGGCAAGGGGATAAATACGGCACGCAGAGGGCCTATCAGGATAAACCCTGCAGCCCTCTGGCTCTGCCAAAAAGGGACAACTATAATCATGGGGGTTCATATTTATGGATATCACTGGAAGCTGGGTTACTTCCCCGATATAAAACTCTCCATATTTTTCTACAAATTCGCTTGTTGTAAGTTTAAGATTTTTTTTAAGCCTTAAAAGGTCATAGGGAGAGAGAACAAGTTTTACATCATAACAACACTTATTAAAGCAAACAATTCCTTTATAGCAGTTAAAAGAAAATTCGTCTTCAAGGGTTAAGTCCTTTGGGTCAAAGACAAAATTATAATGAGGAATATGCATTATTCAGCCACTTCTCCCTCTAAAGAAATTTTGGGTTTTCCTGTATCAACAAGCTTAAATCTATCTTTGAGTTTCTCAAGGACTTTGGGAAGGGTTGTGTATTCCATTTCTTCTGGTGGAAGCCTGTGTGGTTCAAAGATTCCCTGTCTGCGGAGATAATTGGCCATAAGGCTTGCATCCATCCTTGCCTGATCAAAAGCAGGATCATCAAAGAGATCCGAAGGCCCAATAAGTTCTCCTTCGCAAATCTGGAAGCCTGCGGCAATAACCCTTGGAGGCCCGTCAAAGCGCGTGGGTTTGGCCTGAGCAAAAGAAACAGGCATAAGAGGCCCTGTATGGGAACCCCTCATCCAACCTTCAACAAACCATGGTCTTGCAAAGGGCTCAAGGGCTTCCCCAACCGCTGGAAATCCACTCTGACACCTTACAATCAAAACAGGATCATCTTTACCTACATATCTTCCCGCCATAAGAGAAAGTTTTTGCGTTGAGGCAACCGCTGCAATTTCACCATCTTTTTTCCTATAAACTGCTTTAACACAATATCTGCTGGTTGCACCAATAAAAACCAATAGATCATAAAGTTCCTCAGGGGTATTTAGTTTGATACTCATTCCTGTATAAACATCCATAACTTCAAAAATGAAACCATCATGCATGGAGGGATCAATAACAAGCCCTGCCGTGTTCATAGGATCGGCAAACATCTCATAGAGAGGAAGATTCCAGGCACTGGGGGAGGTTTTATCCGCAAAAAAGACAATAACTGGTTCGCTTTTTCTCTCTTCAAATTCCATCTCAGCGATTCCGGGCCCCATCCCTTTTATATTTCCAGAAAAGGCATCAGAAAGTAAGTCCTGCCCAGCTCCATACATCTTTAACTTTTTAGCCACCTCAGTTCCTTCTTTAAAGGCATTCCAGGCCACCTCATGAATCTCTGAAGAATCAAGCCCTTTAGTATGGGTCATAACCAAAGCTATGTCATCTCCGCAAACAAGAACTGAAACATCCTTTATTATTCCATTATCTTTGGCTTCAAGGGCAACCTCTTTAACTCTATTTAACACCTCCGGATGGACTGCTGAATGCCCAACGAAACCTCCAATATCTGCCTTAATAACCGATAAAGTAATCTTCATAGACCCCTCCTTTTAAGGGATTTTGAATTCCTTTCCGATTATTATAATAGGTTTTATAATTCATTATAGCATAAACTGTATTAAAAGTAAACCAAAATGGATGAGGAAAAGCTTGCTGTTGCCCTAAAATATGAACCAGAAAAGGGGGCACCAGAAGTTGTTGCCAAGGGAAAGGGATATCTTGCAGAGCTTATTATTAATATCGCTAAAGAAAAGGGTATTCCCATTAAAGAAGATTCAAAACTTGTTAAAGAACTTTACAAACTGGAACTAAACAAACCTATTCCGCAAGAACTCTATCAGGCAGTTGCTGCAGTTCTTGCCTGGGCATACAGACTCAATGAAAAACTTAAAGAAAAGGTATTAACTTCCTTTAAAAGCAAATAACTTTATTATGTATCCATGTTGTACATGGGCTGGCCGCAACAAATAGGAGTTGGCCTATCCTCAGAGTATTCCTCCATGCGATTACAAATCATACAGACGTAGCGAACTTTCCGCACACTTTTTTGAGGATCTGCCTTGGCAGAAAGGCCCTCTACATAAAATTGAGCATAGGGGGAACTTCCCGGCACATACATCCCAAGGGGAAGAAGTTTTCTATTTTCCTCCTCACATCTGGCAACAAGTTCCCAGAGTTTATTTAATTCCTGGGTTTCCCTTTTATTTTCTGGAATGAGTTTCACCACCGCTCCTTCAATTTCAATTTTCATTTTTTCCTCCTAAAATTAGTTTTGTTAAATAACTAATAAAACTTTAAAAAAAGAGTTTGTCAAGATTTTGTAGAAAAGGGCGTCCTTGCTCATTACAATTTTTTTCAGGTAGCTACAGCATAATAAAGGTAGAAATCCAAAGACGGCCTTGAGGGAAGCAACAAAGGATCTTAAAGAGATTTTGAGATTTACTATCCAGGTGGAGAACTCCTTCCATAAGAGGAGTCTTGTAATAAGAAGGTATCTTGTCAAAAAAGAAAACCTCGGATAAAAAGAACTAAAAGGAGTTAAACTTGTAATGGGAGGTTTTGGAAAAACAATGAACTTTGAGGAGCTTAAAGATATCTAAAAGGGGGTAAAAATTATGTACGAAAGGGAGATCGAAATGAAAATACGAGAGCTTCCAGAAGATTTAAGGAGGGAGGTTTTAGATTATATAGAGTTCCTCCTCAAGAAGTATAAAGGCAAAGAGATTAAGGCGAAAGGGCTTAAGTTTGACTGGGAAGGAGGTTTATCAGAACTGCGGGAGAAATTCACATCCGTTGAGTTACAACATAAAGCTTTGGAGTGGAGATAATGTTTTTAATAGATACAAACGTATTTTTAGAAATCCTTTTGGGGCAGAATAAGAAAGAAAATTGTAAGAGCTTTTTGAATAAAAATATAGCCCATCTAAACATTACAGATTTTTCCTTGCACTCCATCGGTGTGATTCTGTTCAGATATGGAAAAGAGGAGATTTTTCAGAAATTCATTGAAGATATCATGCCCAATATCAGACTGCTCTCACTACCGATAGAACAGTATGGGGAGGTTGTGAAGATAAGAAAAAACATGAATTTAGATTTTGATGACGCTTATCAGTATAGTATTGCTAAATATTATGGCTTGAAAGTAGTTACAATGGATAAGGATTTTGAAAGGATAAACGATGTGGAGATTGTATTTTTGTAAGATATTGACTCCTTGAAGGGAGCCCTAAAGGATCTTAAAGAGATTTTGAGATTTATTATCCAGGTGAAGAACTCCTTCCATAAGAGGAGTCTTGTAATAAGAAGGTATCTTGTCAAAAAAGAAAACCTCGGATAAAAAGAAAAGAATGAAAAAACTTAAGAAAAATCCCTGGTTTGACAAGTGGGCAGCCCTTGCTAAAGAAAAGGGTTACCCTGCTCGTTCGGTATTTAAATTAAAGGAAATCCAAGAAAAATTTAAAGTCATAAAACCGGGCTTCAAGGTGCTTGATCTTGGGGCAAGTCCTGGTTCATGGTCCCAGTTTGTTTGCGAAATCGTTGGGCCTCAAGGAAAAGTGGTAGGGGTTGACATAGAACCAGTTAAATTTCACTCAAAATTATTTCTTTTTATGCAAAAGGATGTTTTTACCCTTACAAAAAAGGACTTTGAAGAACTCGGAATAACTCAATTTGATGTAATTTTGAGTGATATGGCCCCAAAAACCACAGGAATTGAGACTACCGATCACCTAAGAAGCGTAGAACTTGCAATGAAGGCTTTAGAGCTTTGTAAAGAGCTTTTAAAAGAGGGAGGTTCTGCCATTGTCAAAATCTTTGATGGGCCAGAGCTTCCCAAGGTGCGCAAAGAATTTGAAAAAATCTTCCTAAGTGTTAAAATTTTTAGGCCAAAGGCAACAAGAAAGGGAAGCAAAGAACTCTTTATAATCGGTCTTAACAAAAAATGAAAATTATTCTTTCTTCAGACTGGCATCTTGGCAAATCCCTTTACTCGGCAAAACTTATAAATGAACAGGCCACCTTTTTTGAAGACTCCTTTTTTCCTCTTTTAAAAGAAATAAAACCAGATCTTCTTATAGTTGCTGGAGATATTCTTGATAAGCCCCTTCCTGATCAGGAAACCCTTTTTCTCTTTGAAGAGCTTCTTAGAAAACTTGCCACCCTTAGGATACCCTCTATTTTCATCCTCGGGAATCACGATTCAAGAAGAACGGCCCTTCATAAGTTTTTTCTTGAACTTGCAGGAATTCTTATTTTAGATGATCTTCGCTATTTTTTTAATCCCTTTGTCTTTCAAAATGAGAGTGGAGAAAAAATTTTCCTTCATCTTTTGCCCTATCTTCCCTTTTATGAATTATTAGAAAAAATTAAAAACGATGGAGTTTTTATTGAACTTCCCGAGGCAAACCTTGGCAATCTACTTGGGAAGCTTTTTGAGATTCTTTCTGTAAAGAGCCCCTCTATTCTTGTTTCTCATTTTGCCACTTCCGAGGGGAGTTATTCTGGGGAAGAAATTCAAATAAAGGGTTTATCCTTTGATTATTTGATTTCTCAAAGTCTTTTTAAAAAATTTGACTATGTTTTTCTTGGTCACCTTCATCGTCCCCAAAAGGCAAAAGATAAAATCTTTTATCCTGGTGCCCCTCTTCCCTATTCCTTTGAAAATTTTAGTGAAAAAAGGGGAGTTTATCTCTTTGAAATAAAGGAGCACAAAATTTTATCTTCTCAATTTATTCCCCTTTCTCCAAGCTATGAGCTTAAACTTATAAAGGGGTTTTTTGAAGAGATTTTGAAATCACCGAGAACTGATACCTATGTAAAGGTTATTCTTCGGGATGAAATGCCGATTTTTAATGCCTATGAACGTCTAAAAGAAAAGTTTCCGAGGCTTCTTTCTTTGGAATATGAAAATCGAAAGGAGATTTACAGAGAGATAAATCTTGAAGTTCTTGACATTGAAGATATGAGTTTTGAAGAAAAAGAACTTTTCAGGGAGTTTTATGAGTTTGTTGAGGGAAAGGCCCTTGATCCAAAGCTTGAGGAAATTTTTGTAAAATATCTTGAAGAATTTTATAAACTTGAAAGAGAGGAGGGAAGGTTATGCCTGTAAAAGCTATTATTGCAGGGGCAGCAGGAAGAATGGGGAGAACCATAACCCAACTTATTTTTCAGCATCCAGATATAGATGTGGTTGCAGCCTTTGAGGCACCGGATAATCCCAATGTAGGAAAAGACCTTGGAGAAATTGCAGGGCTTCCCAAGACAGGTATTATCATTGAGGATTCCCTTGAGAAGGTGATTGATAAGGGAGATGTGATTATTGACTTTACCTTTCATAAGGCAAGTCTCAATCATGCAAGAATAAATGCCAAATATGGGAAGGCCATGGTTCTTGGAACAACAGGTTTTTCCAAGGAGGAGCTTTCAGAGATTCACGAGCTTGCAAAAAAGCACTTTCCCCTTGTTCAGGATTACAACATGAGTATGGGAGTAAATCTTCTTACCAAGCTTGTGGAAATAACTGCAAGGGTTTTATCTGAAGGATACGATGTGGAAATAATTGAGGCTCATCACAGGATGAAAAAGGATGCTCCCAGTGGGACCGCCCTTAAACTGGCAAATGCCATAGCAAGAGTTCTTGGGAGAAGCGAAGAAAATTTCAGATTCTGCAGGGAGGGAATAATAGGGGAAAGACCTCCTGCAGAGATTGGTATCCAGACTATAAGGGGTGGAGATATTGTGGGGGAGCACACCGTTATGTTTGCAGGAATTGGAGAACGCCTTGAGCTAACTCATAGGGCAAGCTCTCGTGAGACCTTTGCAAGAGGTGCCATAAGGGCAGCTCTCTGGGTGGTAGGAAAGGCCCCGGGGGTTTATACCATGCTTGATGTTCTTGGCTTGAAGGAGCTTTAACCAATGGAAAAAGATCCTTCCTGCAAGCCCCTTGAAGATAGTTTTTTAAAAACCTTTAGAACCCATTCTCCCTTAAAAGAGGTTCGCTACATAATTGCTGTGGGAAGTGGAAAAGGCGGAGTGGGTAAAACCACAGTTTCTGTTCTTCTTTCACTTGCTCTGAAAGAGGAAGGCTTTTCTGTTGGCTTATATGACCTTGATTTTTATGGTCCAAATAGTTCTCTTCTTCTTTCCACTAAAAAGGAATTCCCTGCAAGGGAGCCAGATGGCTATAGACCTCCTCTTCTTGAGGGCATAAAGGTTATGAGTCTTTCTTTTATGCTTTCAGAAAGGGAGCCAGTCTTTATGCGGGGGCTTATGGCAGCCAAACTTCTTCAAGAACTTACCCAGCGGGTTCTCTGGGGTCCTCTTGATTTTCTAATTCTTGACCTGCCTCCTGGAACAGGAGATATATTTCTTTCCATGCTTGATCTTTTTTCTCCAGATGGCTTTATTCTTGTTACAACACCCCATAAACTCTCCCTGGCAGATAGCCTTAGAACAGTTTCCATTCTCAAAGAAAAGAAAGTTCCCCTTCTTGGGGTGGTAAAAAATATGTCCAACCTTTTTGGAAAGGAAGAGGCCTTTACAAAATTTCTTGAAGAAATAAAAGCGCCACTCCTTTTTGAGCTTCCCTTTCTTGAGGATTTATCAGAAAAGGAAACCCTGCCTGAACTCCTTTCAGATGAGGAAAAGAAAGGTCTTCTTCAGGGGCTTGCCAAAGGCATTTTAAAAAGAATATTCAGGTTTCACTGAGGTTTGAGGATATGTCAATTTATCAGGAGCTTGTTGAGAAAGCTGTAAGTGTTGGTAGGGCTAAAAGAGTAAAAAGGGTGGTATTAAGTCCCTTTTATGCCTTTGCAGAGCTTGAAAGAGGAGGAAGTGCTTTAGCCTATGTGGATAAGGAGCTTTTAGAGGCTTGCTGTGAGGCAACCGAAGAAACCTATTGGAAAAGACCTGCTGATCTTATGGTTAAAAAATATCTCAATCCTGTAAGCCTTGAAACCCCCATTGCCCTTTCTGTAATAAATTCCCTACTTAACAACAGAAGGGAGCTTGCTAAAGAGGCTATTAAGGATGATCCTCTGAATCACATTGAGCTTTCCTTTGAAGATGAGGTTTTGATGATTGGATATTTTGAGCCTTTAATGAAAAGGCTTCAGGGAAGAGTTAAAAGAGTATGGATTATTGAAAAACCCAATCCCTTTCAGGATTTATCCAAAATTGAAGATTTTGATAAAATAGCCCTCGCTATAGTTACTTCAGCAACCTTGAGCAATAAAAGTCTTCATGTTTATTTTCCCTATCTTGAGAGAATCCCCGAGGTTATTCTTATGGGGCCCTCAACTCCTCTTGCCCCCGAAGTTTTCAAATATACCCCTATTACTTGGCTTTCAGGAAGTTTGGTAAAAGACAGTGAGCTTCTTTTTAAAATGGTTTGTGAAGGTAAGGGAACGAAAAGTTTCTTTAAAAAGGGCGTCCTTGAAAAGATTAATTTAAGGATTAAAAAAAAGTAATGCCTTTAAAATCTTATATCTCCTATATTTTAATGGGAATTTTTTGGTTCCTTTTCAGTTTAAGAATTTATCCCTCCAATATTTCTAAAACTTTGCTTGAAAGCTTGAAGATCTTTCTTGGATCAGGGCTTTATGGGCTTGGATTAACCATTATTATAAATGGTTTGCTATTTAAATTTAGAAAAAAGCATCTTACAAGGGAACAATTTATCAAGTGGGTTCTTCTTATAGCCTTTCTTACAGCCCTTTCTGCAAGTTTTGAACATTATTTTCGGATGAAATAAGGTTCAAAATGATAGGGGTCTTTGATTCAGGTCTTGGTGGACTTACTGTTGTAAGAGAGCTTATTCAAAAACTTTCTCAATTTAAAATTCTTTATTTTGGGGATACTGCAAGAACTCCCTATGGAACTAAAAGTGCAGAAACGGTAACCAAATATGCTATAGAAAATACAGAATTTTTATTAGAAAGAGGGGCCAAAATTATAGTGGTTGCCTGTCATACCGTTTCAAGCACCGCCATTCCGGTTTTAAAGGAGCGCTTTAAGGGTATACCCTTTTTTGAGGTGGTTACTCCCTCTTTTAAAAAGGCATTAAGGCTTACCAAAAAGAAAATTATTGGTCTTATCGGAACAAGAACAACCGTTGAAAGTGGAATCTATCAGAGGCTTTTTGCTGAGGCAGACCCTGAGATTAAGTTGATAGCCAATCCCGCTCCCTTACTTGTTCCCCTAATTGAAGAGGGCTGGTTAAATAAACCAGAGACCAGAAAAATCGTTAAAAAATATCTTATCCCCCTTAAAATGAAAGGGATTGATACCCTTATTCTTGGTTGCACCCATTATCCCTTAATTAAAAAGGTTATTGCTGATAAGGCTGGAAAGAGAATCAAACTTGTTGATCCATCAGAGGAGGTGGCTGAAGAGGTATGCCATTATCTTGAGGAAAACGCAGAGTTAAAAAAAGAACTTGAACGGGATGGAGAACCGGAGATCTGGGTTTCAGATTTAACTCCCAATTTTGAAAAATTAGCAGCCCTTTTTCTAAAAAGAAAGGTAACTCTCCACAAAGTAAGCTGGTGAAAATTTGACAACTTTTTAAAGTGTGTTATATTCAAGGGGCAATATCAATAGAGGGAGGTTATTTCTATGTTTCCCCAGATAAGAGAAATTGAAAAAAAATATATGAGAACGGATTTGCCCAAAATTTCTCCTGGAGATACAGTAAGGGTTTATTATCGTTTAAAAGAGGGTGAGGAGAAGGAGAGAGTTCAGGTTTTTGAAGGAGTTGTAATTAGGAGAAGGGGTTCTGGGCTTTCAGCAACCTTTACGGTTAGAAAGGTTTCCTTTGGAGTGGGAGTTGAAAGAACTTTTCCCCTTCATTCCCCAAGAATTGAAAAAATTGAGATTGTAAAGCGTGCCAAGGTTAGAAGGGCAAGGCTTTACTATTTGAGAGAAAGAACAGGAAAAGCTGCAAGGCTTAAAGAGAGATTTGACAATAAGGTGATGGAATAAAGCCCTTCCTTGCTATTTGATAAAGACTTCTTAATTCTTCAACCTGTTGAAAATAATTATTGGTCTAAGGGTTTTCAAAGAATAGCAGGAATTGATGAGGCAGGAAGAGGTGCCCTTGCAGGGCCTCTTTTTGTTGGATTGGTAATTTTTCCGCCGGGTTATCAAAATCCTTCTATTAAAGATTCCAAGCTTTTAACACCTGAAAAAAGGGAAGAGCTCTTTGAGGTTATTGTGAGGGATGCCCTTTTTTGGGCAGTTTCCTCTGCAAGTGTTGAAGAGATTAATCAAATGGGAATTGTTAAGGCCCTTTTTCTTGCTGTGGAAAGGGTGCTTTCCCAGATTGAGCCTCCTGATCTTCTTTTAATGGATGGCCCTTTGGCTATCCCCCAATATAAAGGACTTCAAAAGGCTCTTGTGAAAGGAGATAAAATCAGTCTTTCCATTGGGGCTGCTTCCATCCTTGCTAAAGTCTCAAGGGATAGGTATATGAAAGAGCTTGCTAAAAAATATCCCCAATATGGCTTTGATAAGCATAAAGGCTATGCCACAAAGGAACATCTTTTATCCTTAAAGAAATATGGCCCCTCACCTCAGCACAGAATAGCCTTTAAGTGTTTTGAAAAATTATGGGACTCTCAAGAAAAAGCATAGGAAAAGAAGCAGAAACCCTTGTTGAAAACTATTTCAGGAAAGAAAATTTTGAAATACTTGCCAGAAATTATAGAGCCAAAACTGGTGAGATTGACTTAATTGTTAAAAAGGGAGAAACCCTTGTTTTCGTTGAAATAAAAAGCGAATTATCCTCAAAGGGCTTTTTTCCCGAAGAAAAGGTGGATGTTAGAAAGCAGGAGAAGATAAAAAAAACTGCTGAAATTTTTATGCTTAAAAATTTCCAAAAATTAAGTAAAATAAAGGAAATACGCTTTGATGTGGTAGTGGTTAGTCTCGAAAAAGGAGAGATAAGGCACTATGAAGGAGCCTTCTTTGCAGAGTGAAACCTCACTTAAGGCAAAGGTTGAAGAGTTATTAAATCTTTCGGAAAAGGAACTTGAAAAAGCCCTTTTACCTTTAAAATTTGAAGAGGTTTTTGAACTCGTTTTAACCTCACCCTGGGAGAAAAGGGCAAAACTTATTCTTTATTCTCCTTATCCTCAGGGTATTGTTAGAAATCTACCTCCCATTGAGCTTTTTTTCACCTTAAAAGGGTCTTCCCTTGATCTTGCAGTAGAACTTTTATCTTATGCCAAGGGAACCCAGATTCAGTTTCTCTTTGATTTTGATTGCTGGTATAAAGATCGCCTTAAGGCAGAAAGGGTTGCCAGCTGGATTATTCTTCTTTTTGAGGCTGGAGAGGACAAGGTTCTTGAATGGCTCACCATTGCTGATTGGGATTTTCTCATTGCTCTTATGCAAAAGTTTATTCGCATTCATAAAAGGCCAGATGATGTGGATCTCCTTGAGGCCTATGATTATCTTCCACCCTATACCCTTGATGATGTCTATTTTGTGGAATTTAAAGATGAAAGGCTTGAGTTTTATTTTAGAAGGATCATTGAGCTTATTCGGGAGACTTGGCCTGAAACCTATTTTGCCCTTATGGAATCCCTTATTTGGGAGATACCCTCTGATGTGGAGGAAAGGGCCTTTCGTTTCAGAAATGGAAGGCTTGCTGATGAAGGAATACCCGATTACTACACAGCCCTTGAGGTGTATACTTACATTCATCCCAAAAAACTTTCAAAGGTTGATTATAAGAGTCTTCCGGAGGGAGAACCTGAAGAAGAGGAAAGAGAAACTGCTCTTTATTTAATTCCCTATGAAGGCCCTGAAGATCTTTTGGTGCAAAAAGCCCTTTCCTTGATTAAGGATCCTCAGGTGCTTTCAAGGATTCAAAGGGAACTTGCCTGGCTTGCTACCAAGGTAATTCTTGTTGATCATCCTGTTATAGATGAGGTTGAAGAGGTAAGAAAGGGAATTCACAAGATGTGGTGCGGGCTAAATCTCGGGCTTGAGTATCTTGCCGAGGGAAATCCCGAGGCTGCCAAGGAACTTCTTAAAAACCATTATCTTGAGGAAATTTTCAGGGTTTCAAGAACAGCCTTAAGGGAGTTAAGAAAGTTTGCCCTTTCCCTTCTCAATAATAAAGAATTCAATGTGGCTTTACTTAAATATCTTGATCAGCCCTATGCAGGATATTTGAAGGGAATAACAGTAAGGCGCCTAAATGAGGTAAAACTTTTTAATCCTGTCCACATGGGGACCGATAAAGAATATATTGAATTTTCACGAGTTAGTGAGTTGAGAATGGTAAGAAGATATCTTGAAGAAATCGGATACATGGCTCCCCTTTTGGAGAGAGGTTTAGGGCCAATTTCTTCCTGGATAAAAGAAATGATTCAGCCAGAAAGAAACTTTGATTTGAATTTTCTTACCTGGAGCTCAATTATTTTAACAGCCTTAACTCAATATGTTTATTCAGGAGAATTTACCTTTAAAGCCATACCCTACAAAGCTTGGAAAGGGGTTTTTCCAAAGCTTGTTGAAAAGCAAGGAGAAAAAACCTATCTCAAGGAGGAGCTTAAAGAAAGGCTTTTTGAAAACTTTAAGACCCTTGCTAAAGGGGTTTATTATCTTGATGAGGATTTACTTTTAGGCTTTTTAAATTTTGTAGTAGACCGGTTTGAAAAGGAGTTTAAATTCGCCGAACCGGAGGATCCACCTGATCC